>DAOUPT010000067.1 GCA_030626025.1 Anderseniella sp.
TTGCTTCCGCTGCCGGTCAACCGCGCCACTTTCAAGGTGCCGCCGATGTGCGGGGTTTCAACCCAGGCCAGTTCAACGTTTCCGTCGCCATCAAAGTCAGCCGCAGCCGCCGGATTGAGCCAGCGGTGTGACATGCCTATCGGCTGGCTTTGAGCAAGCTCAACGATTTTGTCCCCCTCAACACCATAGATCGCTATAGCACCACCACGTTCAAGATAGGTGCGGACCACAACAATCTCGTTCTCACCATCACCATCAAGATCAACCAACCGCGCCATCCGGTCTTCAAAAACCGAATTTTTATCAACCAAAATCTCCAGTCGGCGCTTATCAGCCATAATAACCGCCAACCCACCACCTTCAAAACCATCTCCGAGAATAGCATGGTCATAACGCAGGTTGGGCCGTGTCAGCCATGCTTCCCGGATATTTTTGGCGCTGATCGTCAGACGGCCATCAGGAATGGCCAAGCCTTTTCCGCGCAGCGTAAATTTAGCAATAAACCGGTCCTGCAACGGTACCGATCGTAACAATCCATCGCGAAAGCGGATGCTCATCGCCAGACCGCCGCATCGCCGTACAACAACATGGCTCGACAAGTGCCCGGTCGATATACCCGATAAAATCGGATCACCGGAAACGATGGTCTTAATGCAGCCAACAGAACTGGCAATCTGCACCCTCTGACCGGCAAATACCGGCTGCGCCGACAGCATACAAACGACGGCGACAATAATTTTATAAAACGTGTTCATCATCGGCACACTAAAGCCTTGCGGCCAGCCACACAATGCATCAGATCAAGTCGATACGATTACAAATCGCCGCGCTGTGCTTTGGCAACAATTTCATGGTACTGCTCAACGGTGAATTGAATAGGATTACCACCGGCAGAGGGGTCTTTTACCGCCATTTCGGCAATCATCTGCAGTTGGTCAGAAGGAATGCCGATATCTTCAAGCTTGTGCGGAATGTTCAGCTTTTCGCGCAAATCCAGAACCCATTGCATAAAACCATCAAAACCATTTGAGATATACATATATCGCGACGCCCGATCGATACGTTTTTCAATAGCCTCACGATTGGCTTTGAGAACATAAGGCATCAAAATGGCGTTGAGCATGCCATGGTGAGCATCATAAACCCCGCCAAGCGGGTGGGCCAGTGCATGCATGGCACCAAGGCCCCTTTGAAAGGCTGTCGCCCCCATGGCCGAAGCTACCAGCATCTGGCCACGCGCTTCAAGATCGCCGGGCTTGGCGACCGCATCGGGCAAAAAGTCTTTAACCAGCCGCATCCCCTCAAGGGCAATCCCGGCAGCAAACGGGTGATACCCCGGCGCACTATAGGCTTCCAGATTATGCGAAAGCGCATCAATGCCGGTTGCTGCGGTTAATCCCGCTGGCAGACCTACGGTCAGTTCGGGATCAAGAATGGCAAAAGTCGGCAACATCAGGGGATGAAAAATAATCTTCTTGGCATGGGAAACGCTATCAGTCACCAGCCCGGCCCGGCCAACTTCTGAACCGGTACCCGCTGTGGTCGGCACCGCGATATTGGGCGCAATGCCAGCCGGATCAGCCCGTGTCCACCAGTCCCCGACATCTTCATAATCAAACAATGGCCGGGTCTGGCCCTGCATAAAGGCAATAACTTTGCCCGCATCAAGCCCCGAACCACCGCCAAAGGCAATAACCCCGTCATGGCCACCAGCCTTGAACGCTTTAACCCCGTCGGTAATATTTTCTTCCACCGGATTGGGCTTGATATCAGAAAACACCGCAACGCCCAGACCATCCTGTTCAAGATTACTCACCACATCGGTCACCATCTGCATCGCCGCAAGGCCTGGATCAGTCACCAGAAGCGGCCGCTTTATACCGGCCTCTTTGCAGAGATCACCCAGCTCTTTAATCCGACCGGCACCGAATTTGATTGCGGTAGGGAACCCAAAATTTGCATCTGACGGCATAATGGAAACTTTCTTTTCAGAGTATTGACGGCTTGTAACAGAAAAATCACTACCTTACCTAAAACCTGATCCGGTCGCCATCGTCAAGAAAAATACTCAAAACATCCGCCATTTATTATTTTTGGTTGGTCAACCAATTAAAAATAAACTAGAACACTTTGAGTTTGGATATCCGGGAGTTGGAAAAATGCCAAAACTGGGAATGGGACCGGTGCGCCGCCGCCAGTTAATTGACGCCACTATCATATCGATTCATGAGTACGGTCTGGCTGACACTACTGTCACCCGCATCGCCAAAAAAGCCGGTGTATCCCCCGGTATTGTCCATCATTATTTCGCCGATAAAGACGAGTTGTTGTTTGAAACCATGCGCGACATGCTGGAAAATCTGCGGCGTGAAGCTGTCGACCGCTTTAAGCGTGCAAAAACCCCGAACCAGCGCCTGTTCGCCATCATCGATGCGTCCTTTTCCCGTCAGCAATTTTCGCCCGAAGTGGTCACCGCCTGGCTGGCGCTTTATGCCAGTTCGCGCAATTCGCCCCGGCTTGCCCGCATCCTGTCGCTGTACCATCGCCGCCTGTGCTCGAATCTTGTATCGGCGCTAAAGCAGATCGACCCCGATGAAAACCATCATTTTCAGGCCGAAGCCATCGCCGCCCTGATTGACGGACTATATTTGCGCGCCGCCCTCAATCCTGACCTGCACGACATGGACAGCCCGCGCCAGCTCGCCACCAGGTTTGTTTCCCAAATGCTTGAGCAAAAAAATGGCTGATATATTTGACTTCGTTATCGTTGGGGCCGGGTCGGCCGGTTGTGTTCTTGCTGATCGTTTGAGCGCTGATGGTAAAAACACCGTGCTGGTGCTCGAATATGGCGGCACCGACATCGGCCCATTTATCCAGATGCCCTCTGCCCTGTCTTATCCCATGAGCATGTCGACCTATAATTGGGGTTATGAAACAATACCGGAAAAACATCTCGGGGGCCGGATTCTGGCAGCACCGCGCGGCAAGGTGGTCGGCGGTTCATCATCGATCAACGGCATGGTTTATGTCCGCGGCCATGCCAAAGACTTCGATGCCTGGGAACAATTGGGAGCCAAAAACTGGGCCTTTCGTGATTGCCTGCCCTATTTCAAACGGCTCGAAAACGCCCACGGTGGTGAAGCTGAGTGGCGCGGAACCGATGGCAACATGCACGTCACCCGCGGCACCATGAAAAACCCTCTTTATAACGCCTTTATCAAAGCCGGAGTTGAAGCCGGGTACGCCCATACGCTCGACTACAACGGCTATCGTCAGGAGGGCTTTGGCCAGATGGAAATGACCATCTGGAAAGGCCAGCGCTGGTCCGCTGCTAACGCCTTTCTCAAGCCAGCACTCAAACGCAAAAACCTCCATTTGCGTACCGGGGCACTGGTCGACAAAATATTGTTTGAAGACAAACGCGCCATTGCCGTTGAATATAAAATCGGCAAAAAGACCAGACGGGCCAAAGCCCGCCGCGAGATTATTCTCAGCGCCAGTGCCTTTAACTCTCCAGCTATCCTGCAACGCTCGGGCATCGGCGATGCCGAACACCTCAAATCCCTTGGCATTGAACCGCTCGGCAACTTGCCCGGCGTCGGACAAAACCTTCAGGACCATCTCGAGCTCTATGTGCAATACGCCGTGTCACAACCGGTATCGCTAAACTCACAATTGGGGTTATTTTCCAAAGGCAAAATCGGCCTGCAATGGCTGCTCTCCAAAACCGGTCTCGGTGCCACCAATCATTTTGAATCCTGCGGCTTCATCCGCTCGGCCAAAGGTGTCGAATATCCCGATATCCAGTTTCACTTCCTGCCCGGCGCCATCAGTTATGACGGTCGCGCCGCATCAAAAGGCCATGGTATGCAGGTTCATGCCGGACCGAACCGGTCAAAATCACGTGGCAGTGTAAAAATCACCTCAACCGAGGCCAATGCCGCCCCACAAATTCACTTTAACTACATGTCCCACCCCGATGACTGGCGCGATTATCGCCGCACCATCAAACTGACCCGCGAAATATTCGCCCAATCCTCCCTGCAAGAGTTCGCCCTGCATGAGTTAAAACCGGGAACCAACACCCAAAGCGATGACCAACTCGATGAGTTCATTCGCCAAAACGTCGGCAGCGCCTTTCACCCCTGCGGCACCTGCACCATGGGCGAAAAATCAAACCCGATGACGGTAATCGATAGCGACTGCAAAGTTGTCGGGTTTGAAAACCTGCGCGTTGTCGACTCATCGATCTTCCCGCAAATCACCAATGGCAACCTCAATGCCCCCTCACTAATGGTCGCTGAAAAAGCCGCCGATATCATTCTCGGCAAACAACCCCTGCCAGCCACAATGCAACAACCCTTTGTTCATCCTGACTGGCAAAACTCGCAACGTTGAACTGACATCTGCAAAATCCCACAAATACGATTCGCTTGCCGACCCGTCTTTGGTTTATGATAGTCCCAGTCTGACAATTCTAAAAAGTCAAAAACGTGATCCGCTTTACTGACCAGTTCATGGATGAAATCCGTGCCCGTATCCCCATCTCAAACGTGGTGGGCCGCGCTGTGCAGTGGGATCGCAAGAAAACCAACGCCGGGCGCGGTGATTATTGGGCCTGCTGTCCTTTTCATCATGAAAAGTCCCCATCCTTCCATGCTGACGACCGCAAAGGCCGTTATTATTGCTTTGGTTGCAAGGCATCAGGCGACATTTTCCGCTTTCTAACTGAAAAACACGGCAACTCTTTCCCCGAAGCGGTTGAACAACTGGCCAGCGAAGCCGGTCTGGAGATGCCCAAACAGACACCGCAAGACGTAGAGCGTCAGGAACAACGCGCCTCGCTCTATGACATTATGCAACTGGCCCAGGATTTTTTCCAAGACAAACTGCAAAGCCCGGAAGGCGCTGCCGCCCGCGGCTATTTGATGGACCGAAAGCTGACCACCGTTGTCCAGCAACAATTCCAGATCGGTTATGCCCCCGCAGACCGCTATGCCCTGAAAACCTTTCTGGCCGCCAATAACATCTCCACCGAACAAATGGCTGCTGCCGGGCTTGTTGTAGCCGGTGAAGATATTGCGGTTCCCTATGACCGCTTTCGCGACCGCATCATGTTCCCGATTTGCGACCCGCGCGGCCGGGTGATTGCCTTTGGCGGCCGGGCAATGAATGCCGACGTTCCGGCCAAATATCTCAATTCACCCGAAACCGAACTGTTTCACAAATCCGCTGTCCTTTATAATCTCGATAAAGCCCGCCAGTCCGCCTATGACAACAGCGCTATCATTGCCGTTGAAGGCTATATGGATGTCATCGCCATGAGCAGGGCTGGCATGGCCAACACCGTTGCCCCGCTTGGCACCGCCCTGACTGAACAGCAAATGCACATGATGTGGCGCATCGCTCCTGAACCCACGCTGTGTTTTGATGGCGATCAGGCCGGTATAAATGCTGCTTATCGCGCCCTTGATACCGCCCTGGCGCTGCTCAAACCTGGCCATTCGCTGCGTTTTGCCCTGTTACCCGATGGTCAGGACCCTGATGATTTGCTCAATGCCGAAGGCGCTGAAGCCCTCAAAGAAGTAATCGATGCCGCCCTGCCCCTGTCGCAGGTTCTCTGGCAACGGGCTCTTGAGCGCAACGACCGCGCCACACCTGAACGCCGGGCCCAGTTTGATACCGACCTCGAAAACGCCATCAACCAGATACAGGATCCCAAAGTCCGCGAGCATTACCGGGATTCTTTGCGCCAGCGCATGCGCGACCTGTGGCAAAAGAGCGGTCAAAGCCGTCCGCCTTTTAAAAAGAGCAGTAAAAACTTCGGTTTCCGGCAAAACCGCTTCAGCCCGCGCAAACCACAGTGGCAACAGCAAACCCCGCCTTCACGCGAACTTTTGGCCCTGACCCGCTCTACCCGCCAAAGCCACCACCATGAGCGCCGCGAGCAATTGATTATCCGCCTGATCCTAAATCATCCGGTGCTGCTTGACGAGGTTGACGAAGCCTTTGCCGAGCTTGATTTCTTCTCTTCAGACCTTGACAGACTGCGTAGAGAAATTATAGATATCGCGGCGCTAAATGAAGGGCTTGACAAAAGCGCCCTGAAAGACCATCTGACGAAGAGAGGCTTGGCTGATCTTTTAAACAGGAACGATCAACAGGCCCAACGGTTAAATTCCTGGTTTTCAGAAGCCGATGCAGCGTCACATGACGCGATGACGGGCTTTAAGCATATGATTGCACTACACAGGAAGACCGTGACACTGGAACGCGAATTGAAGGAAGCTGAACGGGCGCTTGCAGAAAGCCCAACAGAGGAGAACCTGATACACCTGAATGAAATCCGCGAAGCTCTGCGCTCTTCACACGGCGAAGAAGCTATTATTGAAGGATTCGGAGAAGCTTCGGGTCGTCCCGCGGATGCGTTATCATAGCTCGTTACATAGCTTGTGATATCGCAGTAATTTCAGGTTATAGGGGAAACTCCCGCAATTTCAGCCACAATTCCACTCAATGTGTCACACATTTCACTATGCTTAACGACTGGTTAAATCACCATCTGTAAAACCAGTTACAAACATCGGTTAGAATCACTTTTTCGAGCAAGGCTCTTATAAGCAATGGCAACAGCGCAAAAAAAATCACCCAAGACCACAAAAGCAGCGGCAAAAAAGCCTGCAGCTAAAAAAGCAGCGGCCAAGAAAACCGCTGTGAAAAAATCCACCGCCAAATCCGATAACTCAACCGAGGAAGAAGACCGCCCGTTGCTTGATATGTCGAATGCTGCGGTGAAAAAGATGATCCGGGCGGCGAAAAAACGTGGCTGGATCACCTATGATGAATTAAATGAGGCTCTCCCCTCTGACAAGGTCTCTTCTGAAAAAATCGAAGATATTATGGCCATGCTGTCTGACATCGGCATCAACGTGGTGGAAAACGAAGAAGAGGTTGAAGACACCGCCAACACTGTAGCACGCACCAATCAGGGTCTGCCTGTACAGGTCAAGAAAAAAACCGAACCGGTTGACCGCACCGACGATCCGGTCCGCATGTATCTGCGTGAAATGGGCACCGTTGAGCTGCTGTCCCGTGAAGGCGAAATTGCCATCGCCAAACGCATTGAAGCGGGTCGCGATGCGATGATTCAGGGCCTGTGTGAAAGCCCGCTGACTTTCCAGGCGATTATCATCTGGCGTGATGAACTCGAAGAAGGCCGCATTCTGCTGCGCGATATTATCGATCTTGATGCAACCTATGCCGGTCCCGACGCCAAAAAAATCGATAATTCCAAAACCGATGCCCAAAAAGCAGAAGAAGATCGTTTAGCAAAAGAAAAAGCAGCCAAAGAACGCGCTGACCTGGCCGCTGGCATTAAGCCTGAGCAACCAGAGGAAGAAGAAGAAGAGGATGATGAAGTCAACCTGTCTCTTGCTGCCATGGAAGCTGAACTGAAACCGCAAGTGGTTGAAATTTTCGACAAGATTGCCAAGACCTACAAATCCTTGCGCAAACTCCAAGATCAGGAAATTACCGAAAAAACCAAACTGACCACTTCCCAGGCCCGCCGCTATAAGAAACTCAGTAAAGACATCATCGAACTGGTAACCTCACTGGCTCTTAACAATGCCCGGATTGAAGCTCTGGTTGACCAGCTTTACGGCATCAACCGCAAGCTTATTTCTCTGGAAGGCCGGATGATGCGTCTGGCTGAAACCTACAAAGTGCCCCGGGTTGAATTTCTCAAGGAATATCAGGGCGAGGAACTTGACAGCAACTGGCTGCGCCGCGTTTCGCGCCTGTCTAAACACGGCTGGAAAGGTTTTGTTTCCAAGGAAAAAGACACCATCAAGGAAATTCGCATTGAAATTCACGCGCTGGCCTCTGATACCGGCCTGCAAATCCCCGAATTCCGTCGCATCGTCCACACCGTGCAAAAAGGCGAGCGCGAAGCTGCCATTGCCAAAAAGGAAATGGTCGAAGCCAATCTGCGTCTGGTGATCTCGATTGCCAAGAAATACACCAATCGCGGCCTGCAATTCCTCGATCTCATTCAGGAAGGCAACATCGGCCTGATGAAGGCTGTGGATAAATTTGAATACCGCCGTGGTTACAAGTTCTCGACCTACGCCACATGGTGGATTCGTCAGGCCATCACCCGTTCGATTGCCGATCAGGCCCGCACCATCCGTATTCCGGTCCACATGATCGAAACCATCAACAAGATCGTTCGCACTACACGCCAGATCATGCACGAAATCGGTCGCGAACCGACCCCGGAAGAAATTTCCATCAAGCTGTCCATGCCGCTGGAAAAAGTCCGCAAGGTCATGAAGATTGCCAAAGAGCCGGTCAGCCTTGAAACCCCTGTCGGTGATGAGGAAGACTCACACCTGGGTGATTTCATCGAAGACAAAAACGCCATCCTGCCGATTGATTCCGCTATCCAGGCCAACCTCCGCGAAACCACAACCCGCGTCCTGGCCTCGCTGACCCCGCGCGAAGAACGCGTCCTGCGCATGCGCTTTGGCATCGGCATGAACACCGACCACACGCTGGAAGAAGTCGGCCAGCAATTCTCGGTTACACGCGAACGGATCAGACAAATCGAAGCCAAGGCGCTACGCAAGCTGAAACACCCGAGTCGTTCACGCAAGTTGCGGAGTTTCTTGGATAATTAATTCTCAGCCGGAAGACTCGCCTGAAATTCTATTCAGCCCCCGGTTTGACAACCCGAAACCCCTGGCCTTCCCAGGCCAGCATACCGCCTTGTAACTGACTGGCGTCATCATATCCCGCTGCTCGCAAAAGACGAACCGCGCCGATTGAGCGATGCGCCGAGCGGCAGATGGCGACAACTGGTTTTGACTTGTCAAAACCCAGATTGTCAATCTGACTCTTGAGATGTTGCACCGACAAAAGCACGCTACCGCCAATAACCCCGCCCTGCCATTCCGGCCCGCTGCGAACATCCAGCAATTGCGGCTGTTCACTGCCAGTCGAAATCAGCCGCTCCAACTCGCTCGCTGCAATCTCGGGCACAACCCCAAACGGTCGCCACCAAAACATCTCATCCAAAAATCCACTCATCATTTTATCCCTGTTTCTATTTGAAGTGCTTGTAAGTTAATCAGTCAGGGAAGGAAAGGTGCTGGACCGGTATCAGCAAACACTGTTTGAATTATCCCTTCGAGGGTTTCTGGTTTAGTTTGAATCTATAACTCAATCAGAAACACTCTGTGCCTATCGCATCGAGAAAATCAGGACATAATTGCGTAAAATCGCCACAGCCATGAGTATGCTGGTCAACCCGATCAGTCTGCGTTATGCAGTTGATTAATCAATAAACCGCATCTCATTAAATTGCGCCCTCATTTCAGCGACTTCACCTGCCAGGCGTTGTTGATCATTTGTAGTCAGCCCACGAGCGATCAGTTCCGCCAATTTCCCTGTATGTGCTTCAGTTAGCCCCCAACGTACAAGTTCCGGGGTGCCAATTCGCAATCCGTTCATATCTCCATCCACACCAGCTATAGGAAGCCCGATACCGCAAGCTAAAAAGCCAACTTTTCTAAGCGTTTTGGATGCTGCCTGCCCCCCTCCAAATGCTGCCGCCTCCACCGCGAACTGATGCGATAATGTGAAGCCTTCATCCTTGCCAAAAACCGCAATGCCAAGTGCATCAAGTTCAGATGCAAGGCTTTTGGAGACATCAACCATTGCTTTGGCATAAGCTGCACCATGGATTTTCCAATCCAGCATTGTAATTGCTAGGGCCGCTGACTTTGCCGCATCGAAATTGGCTGTCATCCCCGGAAATGCAATCGCATCCAGGCGCTTGGCAATACCAGCATCATTTGTAACAATGAGACCACCTGCCGGCCCCGCCAAACTTTTATAGGTACTCATTGTCATGAGATGAGCACCTTCCTTTAACGGGTTGGGCCATGCTTGACCTGCAATAATACCGCATTGATGGGCCGCATCAAAAAGTACCTTGGCTCCAACCTCATCAGCAATCGCCCGAATTTCTGCAACCGGATGCGGAAACAGGTTCAAACTTCCGCCTATTGTGATGAGTTTTGGCGTTACTTTGTTCGCCAGTTCGCGTAACCCGTCAACATCAACCGTGAATCCGTCTGCATTGACTGGAGCATGGTGAATTTGCAAGCCATACAGACCCGCACACCCGGCATAATGGTGGGTTACGTGCCCGCCAATGGAAGCGGGAGGGGCAATTATTGTGTCACCCGGCTGACAAGTTGCCATGAACGCGTACAGATTTGACAAAGCGCCCGATGCCACGCGTATTTCGGCATATTTTGCCTGAAAAACCTCAGCACAAAGTTCTGCGCATATAACTTCAATCTCTTCAATCGCCTCAAGGCCCATTTCATATTTATCACCCGGGTAACCAAGTGACGGTCGTGAACCCAACCCGGAAGCCAACGCGGCTTCCGCCCTGGGATTCATGACATTTGTGGCGGGATTCAAATTGAAGCACTCTACCTCGTGGATTTCACGATTGCGCTTGATGAGCGTGTCGATTCGATCAGCTATTTCGCTTGCTTCTGATCTGGACGTCGTAGCCGCCAGTTCCTGAATATATGTTTCGCATTGTTCTGGAACCCAGTAACGTTTTTCCAAAGCTGTCATATCAATCTCCTTTTGCACTTGTTTGCAGAAGAACAAATGATGATAGATATGGCAAACTAGATTTGCTATAAATTAGGCCTAATTTTTCTATGGGTAACTATGTCTGTCTCTCCACCACGACCAAAGATGCCATCATTAAATACCTTGCGAGCGTTTGAAGCGGTTGCAAGAATGACAAGCATTTCAGCCGCTGCAGATGAGCTATGCGTGACATCAGCTGCTGTGGCCCAGCATGTTAAATTACTGGAGGCCTGGGCAGGTGAGAAACTCTTGAAGCGCAATCCGCAAGGCGTGGAGTTAACCCCGCTCGGGGCAAGTGTTCTCACAGATTTCAAAATTGCATTCGATCAACTTGGTGTAGCGGTTCAAAAATTGCGAACCAATGCAGCTCCTTTTGAAGTTCGAATTGCAGCTTTGCCAAGTATCGCGCAACTTTGGCTCTCGCCTCGTTTGCCCGAAATTCGCGCAACTATGCCTGAAGTGGCAATTTCTGTTAGCGCATTGGAACAATGCCCAAATCTGATTCGCGACTCTTTTGATCTGGCAATTTTTTATCAGAACCATGAAGTTTCAGACAACTCAATAATTGTCGGTCAGGATGCGATATTTCCAGTATCATCGCCAGCAGTCGTAAAGACATTGAACTCACCATCTGACCTGGCAAGTGAAGTCTTTCTGCATGATATGACCTGGAAAGACGACTGGAAGGTTTGGCTTTCGAAAGTTCTGCCAAATAAAAACTTCAACAAGAGCGGGCCTGAGTTTACGTTATATTCGCTTGCGGTAGAGGAGTGTAAGAATGGCGCAGGAATTTTGATGGGTCACCAGGACCTTGTCAGATCGCAAATTGAGAACGGAGAACTCGTTGCTGTATTTGACGAAAAAGTACATTTGCCACGAAACTTGGTGATAAAAACTCAAAAGCCACTGCCAGCGGATTCCATCCTCGATACTATAGTGGCAATGCTTTTGAAAAAAGACTGAATGCCCGCCAATGGCAAAACCCACCTACTCCTCACAAATACCACGCCACCCTTACCTTCATCGGCCCCCGAAATGCCCAGCCAGCAAAGGCTGTCCTGGCAAAACCCGGCCATGTCGAACTCAACGTCGGCGCACTGCTCATAACAGCTTTTACAGGTCAGCGCATGACATGCACGGCGCACTCGGCGTGCCGTACAATTCTTGCCGCTGTAGAGCCAAGTAAATAGTCCTGAAAACCGGGACGGTGTGAGGCAACGATGATACAATCAGCTTCTACGTTATCCGCCAGTTCCAGGATCGCAGTCGATGGGTGACCTTTGCGAATTTCCACCCGCATATCCAAACCACTGTCTTTTGCCAGGTCTTGCAGGGTTTGTTCGGCAAATTGCCGGGATTTGACCAGAACCTCGCTGGGCAATTCAGCTGCAATATAAGCAGGAAAATCTTCAATAACGCTCGTTAAAACGACTTTTGCGTTCTCATTTGCCAGTTTTCGAACCACAGTAAACATTTTTGCTGCTTTTTCGCAGTGAGCCAAGTCAACAGGAACCAAAATCGTATTGTACATGTGTATTGTCCTTTCTCCACCATAACACCTCCATCCGTACTGAAGGCACTTCAATCCTAGCATGGCACCATCAAAAGTCACCTACCTTGTTTTTAATCAAGTCCTGTCAAAGAGGGCCCCAAGTGCAATAGCGCCCAGCATGGAAAATTTCCTCGCCTGCAGCAACCAAAACACCTCCGATCCATATGGAACAGAGGTGTTAATTAAGGCTTTGGAAAGCCGTTATTTAACCAGAGCAACATGTTCGAGTGATTTAGGCAGCTCAGGCAAATGGCTAAAACTTTCGTTTTCCGCTGTGATTTTGATGGTCAGCAAACCGGTTCCCTTGACGGTAATCGTATCGGCGATAATCGCGAACTGGTCTGTATCTTCACCGATAACCCCATTCCCCCTGATGCTCAAATGTTGCTTGGGAAAGTAAACAATACCATCAATGCTCATATATCCGCCACCAGTCACAAGGTTTACCTTATCAGGCGTTACTGACTCATGCATTGCAATGGCGACACCGGAAAACGGTCCATCAGTTTGCGCTGAAATATCTATATTGGCACCACCTTGAGTGGTCAGCCTTGTTGAACTGTCACCAGTGAACAATATGGTGGTCTTTACACCCCGCAATGTGCCGTGAGCAGAAATTGCCAATGGACCATCACGAAAAACATATATGCCGCCTTCTTTGAGCGTCAAAGTACCACTTTTGATATCAACACCACCGCAATAAACCCCCGGATCGAGTGTTGTATCGCTTTTAATGATGGTTTTGTGATTGACCGTACATGTCGTATCAACTGTGGCCCATGCTGTAGCCATCTTGGTTGCAAGGGGGTCTTCTTCTTTAAAGCAACCTTTGGCTGGCAACGGTGAAAAGCCGGTTCCTTCATAGCCGCCACGCACACAAAACTGTTCCGACGTGGCCAGGCCGGTGCCATCTTCCACCAATGCCTGACTATGATCGGAATTCACATGAACCGCACAACCTGAAGCAACAACATCTGCTGTTCCGTTCAGATAAATGGCTTTTTCTACACTTGGATTAAGAGCCAGCATACAAATCGGCGTTCCGTTATTTACAATAGCAGTCGATACGACTTTTAGAGAAATGACGTCTCTCAACAAACTGCCGAAATAAGCTTTGGTGTCAATCGTTGCGGTCAAGGTGACTTCCTTGCTGGGAAGATTAATCACAGTTTTGGGTTCGCCAATAAAGTTTCTTTTAATTCGGTCAGGCAAATTTGCAGCAAACTGTTCAAGCGCAATTTTTGTTTTGTTTTGGTCATCCTGGCCACTGGCAATTGCCGTAGCAGCTGCCAAAACCGCCGCGTCAGCAGCTGCCTGTAACACCGCCTTGGTCCGGATCGCATTACTATAATCAACCACCATTGTCCCGGCCATCAGAAAGGGAATTGCCATGATGGCAAAACTCACAGTGACACTGCCCTTTTTACTGCGCTTGAACCGACCAGCAGAATTTTTCGAAAACTTGCGTAGTTTGGTAATGTTTGAAGCCAGGTTAAACATCCGTTCTCTCCTTAACAGAATAGTTTCACCGTCTGTTTACCACTTAGCTGTTAAGACCCACTTTAACCAATCGTTAAAACTTGATTTGAATTCATACCAAATCAGGACCCGCCCTTAATGAGCAGACCCTTACCTTGTAAACATAGGTGAATTTATTTTGTCAGGCGCAATTGCGTTAATTGACCGGCAATTGAATCAAAGGCTTTGGTAAGCGCTGAACTGCTACCAGCGTCAAAATACATACCTGTGTTTGTCGCGCATTGTTGAAGCAGGTTCTTGATTGTTGAATCAGTCACTTCAAAGGCAATAGTATAGATGGAAATTTTTTGCGCCTTGATGTTGGTACACAGCTCAGCTGTCAACTGATTGGCCAAAGCCACATCCGAACCCGTGTGATACGGGTATGTAGACGATTTGGTGTTGGCACCATCTGTCATCAGGACAACAGCTTTAATTCCACCCTCGTCCTTCATCTGCTTATACCTTTTACCTTCGGAAAAAGGTTTTTCATGTGACAATACCCGCCAACCCCAGGCAAGACCAGCCGGGATGTAGGTACTACCCGATGCGTTCATCGCATCAATACCCGCGATAATATCGGACTGTGTTTTAGTCAGCGCCGTAACCGGTTTCGAGCAATTAATGTTCAGCAAGCCCGGAATTTTGGAAAAATTATAAATATCATCATTCACATTGCCAGGGTAATCACGAGATCCTACACAGCCCCTCCACGTATAATTGCGGGTATAGCTACTACATTTTTGAACCGGGTCACCATAGTCATATGTGCAGACATTTTTCTCATAGGAGTATGACACACCATCATTAGTTCGCGTTCGGGTTTCTTTATGACATTCAATTACTTTCTTATCAGGATAAGTATTCCAGCAACTGTTGCTGCTTGTGCTGTAATCAGCCGGCACATCAATCCATGAATTGTTACGCTTGCCGAGCCCGACATTGACATAATTTGAAAACGGCACCAATGCCACTTTAACTCTGGCTTTCGGGTCATCGAGTACTTTTCCGACCAGCTTTTTGGATGCATCTTTCAAGGCGGTTAATTTCGCACCGGACATAGAACCGGTATTGTCCAGTACCAATACTATTTCCAGGGGCATCCCCGGACCAATCTCGGCAAAAGAGGTAACCCCTACATCCATTTCCGAATACCCGGCAACCTGCATCAGCGACGTTTTTTGTTTGGTATTTATTTCAAGAGAAAATACGTCATTTTTCTCGGACAACTTGAACTGAGTGATTGTATTATCAGCTTGAACACCGCCATTGGAATCAAAGAAATCACGTGCAATCTTGTTTAGCTTGGCCTGATTCATCGAACCATCAAGCGATTTAGCCCGCGCCGCGGCAAGAACAGCCGCATCAGATGCAGCCTGTAGCCTGCTCTTGATTTGTGATGCATGAACATAGTCAAGGGCAATACCACCAACAACCACAAGGACACTGGCAGATAGTGCAAACATCGGTGCTATTGCAGCCGATGTGGATTTCATAAATCTTTTAATTAGACTGGGCATGTGCCTGTTTTCCTCTACAATCCCAAGAATTCCATCTTGTGTACCAGCCTAAGTAGTAAATATTGTTGCAATATCAGTTAAAATTTTAGCAACGTTGACGAATTCAGAGCATTCGGCACAAAAAAACCCGGCACATCAGCACCGGGTTCCTGAAATTTGTATAACAGGCAGACTTGTCAGGCAGATTCGAGAATAGCCTCAACATCAAGCCCTGTATCGTTGTCACCTTCCATTTCGCGCAACACATAGCCACGACCCCAGACGGTTTCGATGAAATTTTTACCACCGGCAGCCGAGGCCAGTTTTTTGCGCAACTTGCAAATAAACACGTCAATAATTTTAAGTTCCGGCTCATCCATTCCGCCATAAAGATGATTAAGGAACATTTCCTTGGTCAGTGTTGTGCCCTTGCGCAAGGAAAGCAGTTCAAGCATCTGGTATTCCTTGCCGGTCAAATGAACCCGCTGGCCATCAACTTCAACTGTCTTGGTATCAAGATTAACATCAAGCTCACCTGTGGTGATAATTGATTGTGCGTGACCTTTGGAGCGCCGGACAATCGCCTGAATGCGTGCCACCAGTTCATCCTTGTGGAAAGGCTTGGTCATATAATCATCGGCCCCAAAGCCGAGACCTTTGACTTTGTCTTCAATGCCGGCAAGCCCGGAAAGAATAAGCACCGGTGTTTCAATTTTTGCAACCCGCAGTGATTTCAGCACTTCATAGCCACTCATGTCAGGAAGATTGATATCAAGCAGAATGATATCGTAATCGTAAAGCTTACCCAGATCGACCCCTTCTTCACCAAGATCGGTGGTGTAAACGTTAAAACCATCAGATTTCAGCATAAGCTCGATGCTTTGGGCTGTTGCTGGATCATCCTCAATGAGAAGTACTCTCATGTCTTTCCCCTTAATAGTGTCGCCGCATTGGGTCGCGTGTGTTGCCGTTATGGATTGAGCCGATATTCCCTTTTTTGGGGAAACCAACTATTAACTGTGTTTATTAAGATAAGCCGCTAAAGGTTAATAAAACCTAAGTTTTTGCATTTGTTTTGATACACATATCGTTTTTGCGACTTATTTTATTAACTAACTCAAACAACGCCTGTAAATGCTGCCCGATACGTTGCTCGTTGCGTTGCTCGTTACTGTAGGAAATATTATTTCAGTTTTCTCAAATTTTCCCATTTCGGTTTACCAGACCTTAAGCCTAATCATTCATGATGAATCCAGATCAAGTGGAATCCAGACCGAGAATCTTGAGAGTAGTTGATTCGTTTGATTTGAGAAAGGGGTTTTTGGTTTTCCTTAAGACCCTAGATCAACCTGCCATCAAGTGTACCACTTGATTGCAGACAAGTTGATCGTTTTGAAAGTTTTAGTGCAACTTATCTGCACGCCCCGGCGTGCAGGTTGTACTAAGTAGTTTGTTGCGTAAGTAAGTAGAGAAAGAGGCAAGTAATGCGCTCTAAAGAATCCATGTTACGTCTTCACCGATTCAAGGTCGAAGACAAACGTCGCCAGGTTTCCGAAATCAAGTATATGATTTCAGACATGGAAGCCAAGGTGACAGACTTTAGCCTGCAAATTGAAATGGAAGAAAAGCGAAACGGTGTCACCGACATCAATCACTTCAATTATTCCATGACGGCAAAATCAATTCGGGTAAGAGCTGACAATATCGAACAATCAGTTGCTGATCTGGTCAACCAGTTAAACGTTGCCAAAGACGGCCTTCAGGAAGAAGAAGCCGAATTGCGCAAAATCGAATTGCTCATGCAAAAAAGCGGCACCCAGATCAAATCCGCCCCCGAGCCAAACCCGGTAATCCCCGGCATCGGCATCCGTATTTAGAAATTATCCCAGAAAAACTTCATCTAAAGCGTGATGCGCTTAGTTGTATTCATTACCCCCTCACTGCCGGGCTTATCCCGGTAATGAGGGATAGAAGCTCTTGGGGCAGATTAAATACAAAAAGCGTTAGGGTCTGTGAACAGTCCCCAATAACCCGGTAATTTTCGCCGGGCTTTTTTGGGTTCTACTTTCCTTTTTCAAAACAACGACAGCCGCAGCGGTCAGAACGCGTTCAGGCGCTTAGTCTAGAACGCCTTAACCTTGTAGGTCCGGTAAAAAGTCTCAAGTCGATCACGGGTTTTCCCTTTTCTCAAGCCCAAAAACTCAACAGCATTCTCACTCATGAATTTTCGCGGAAAGCCAGTTGACGTTTCAACTCGTCAAGATAGGCGTAAAAATAAAGCATGTTTCAACATTGGCCCACTTGTATCTGATAACTTCTGTGACATTTATCACACTTGGCAAGGCGTTCTCACAGCGCGTCGGAACTTAAAATGTTCTTGACTTGTTCTTGTTTGTATGCTACATTTCTTCTCACCAGCCTGCACTGAAACACTGCATCGGGTCGCCTTTGTGGTGGTGGGTTTGGGTGGCGCCTGAAAGTGCTGGTTTGATACGAGAAGCCAGTATAGCCAGGGGTTGCGTGTGTCCCCGCCTCGCCGCTGAGCGTGGCTGTCACGCGATGA
>DAOUPT010000102.1 GCA_030626025.1 Anderseniella sp.
CAGCAAATCCTCGACATCCCGGTAGCTGAGAGAGAATTTAAAATACAACCAGATTGCATGTTGGATGATCAACGGAGGAAATCGATGACGAGCGTAGGAAACTTTATGCATCAGACCAGTTTGCTGTCTCAGGATCGAACGGTCACCCGGTTACCGTGACAACGCTGTTTTAAAGTCAAAAACCCCCAGAACCGGAAGAATGACGAGCGGCAAAAGTGCGGTAACTGAAACCGGCAAAGCCTCAGTTAGCCACCAAAAGGCCATCCACAAAGTCACACCAAGGACCATCCAGGCACCAGGTGACACCCCTTCTGGTACTGGCGACACGATGACGCCAATGCCCAAGATACTCCCAGCAAGCACCGTAACCGGCCTCAGGGATTTTTTGATCGGAACCATGGTTGGCATATTGTTTCGTTTCCATATAATTTGAAGGTTACCAATCGACATCGGTTTGTTTATCGATACGATTTCTTTAGCGTTGTTCTGGGCTATGGATTAGTGTTGATGCATTGGATAAGTCGGGAATGCTTTTTAGCATTTTGAGAGCACTATGAAAACAAGCGAAACAACCTCATGGCTACAAAGAAATTTTTCTCGACCAAATGGAAGAATGTCCTCTGGCTGGTACTTCCTGTTTTAGCCGGTATTGGAATTGTTTTTGCAGCGCCACTATTAAAAAAAGGTCCGCAAAAAGTCCAGATCAAGGAACGACCCGTCAAGGTACGTACGATCAAGGTTTCAAAAATCGACGTTGTTGCACGCATTGTCGGATATGGCAGGGTGGCACCGGCGCGAACCTGGAATGCGGTTGCTGAAGTCGCCGGTCAGGTTAACTGGATCGCTGCAGAACTAAGCGATGGTTTGATCGTAAAATCTGGCAACGAACTGCTGGTCATAGAAAATTCAGATTATCTGTTGGTGCTGGCCCAGATGGACGCAAGATTGAAGGCCTCGAACGTCAAAAGCAAAGCAGCCACAGACGCTTTGGTGATTGCCAATCAGGAACTGGTGTTATTGCAGGCAGAATATGACCGCAAAAAACAATTGGCGCAAAAAGGTACAGTTTCCAATGCCACGCTGCAGGCAGCCAAGCGCCCGATGCTGGCAGGCCGTTCCAAAGTGGCCAACTTACAAAATACCATCAATTTGATTAGCGCAGAACATCAGGTTCTTATTGCTCAGCAGGGCGTAGCAAAACTGGACCTCAAGCGTACCCGCATTAAAGCGCCCTTTGATGCACGCATCACGACGGTAAAAATTGGCGTTGCGCAGTATGCCAACAGGGGGCAACTTTTGTTTTCGGCTGATGGAATTGACGTTGCCGAGATTGCGGCTCAATTTCCTGTCGGTATTCTTCGCCCGTTGATAATGGCATCAAATGCGTCAGGGCTAGCTAATATTCAGCGCGGCGCACTTACACTTGGGGCAATAGTACGATTGCGCACGCCAACTCACACAGTGGAATGGCAGGCAAAGGTTGCCCGCGTTAGTGGTTCTATCGATCCGCAAACCCAGAGCCTAGGTGTTGTTATTGCGGTGGACAAGCCCACTGAACTGGCAAGACCCGGGAAACGACCACCTTTGTTCCGCAACACATTTGTAGAAGTCGAACTTGTTTCCACACCTATCAAAAGCCAGATCACAGTTCCGCTGAATGCTATCCATCAGGGAAAAGTCTACGTGGTTGACTCAGACAGCCGACTTGAGAAACGCAATGTTAAAGTCCGTTTTTCTCAGAAGGGTTATGCTGTGCTGGCAAAGGGTCTTAAGCCAGGTGAGGATATTGTAGTATCTGATCTAGTCACGGCAATTGAGGGTATGTTACTTGCGCCACAACAAGATAAAAAAACCAAACGTGCAATGATCATCAATGCCACTGGAAAAGAACCTGGCAAGGAGCCTGCCAAGTGATCCGTTATTTCGGCAAGCATGCAACAGCAGCCAACGTGTTGATGGCCGTCATCGTTGTTTTGGGTCTTGCCGCACTACCCAAACTGCAACGTGATACATTCCCGGTAATCCCGCCAACCGAAATAGAAATCCGCATCGCTTATCCCGGCGCCACGCCAGATGATGTTGAAGATGCGATTTGCCAACGCATAGAAGACAGCCTGGACAGTGTAAGCGGACTGGTGGAGGTTCGCTGCGATGCCCGCGAGAATATTGCCATATCGACTGCCCAAATGCGCGAAGGCGGTGACATCGATGAATTTTTAAATGACGTTAAATCGCAGATAGAGGCCATCACAGGTTTTCCTGACAGAGCAGAAAGCCCTTCCATTGTTAAGTTGGAGCGAACCGCATCGGTGGCAAGTATTGCTATTACAGGCAACATGACCGCGCGCGGGCTAAAGGCCTATGCAGAAGCCGTCAAAGAAAGGTTGAAGCGCGACCGAAGAATTGCCCAGGTAGCAATCAAGGGCTTCTCTGAACAAAACCTGATGATCGAATTGCCTGGCGATGTGCTGCAACGTTATGGCCTGAGCATCTCTGATATCAAAACCGCAATAGAGCGACAAAGCCTGGATGTTCCGGCAGGCACGATGGAAACACAAAGTGGTGAACTGATTGTCCGGTTTAAAGGCCAGCGCCGCACTCCAGCCCAACTTGCCAGTCTGATCGTGGTGTCTGGTAAAACAGGCGGGCGGGTTCGTTTGGGTGATCTGGCTAACATCACGATCAACTTTGACAAACCTGAAGACATGGTGCTGTTTAATGGAAAACGAGCCGGACTGCTGGAAATTTCCAAGACGTATGAACAAGACAGTCTTCGCGTCATGGATGCGATCATGGAAAACCTTGATCGTGAGAAGGCTATGGCACCGCGCGGCGTTCGTCTGGAAATCAGCTCTGATGTAACGGGGAATATTCGCGACCGGCTACGAATTCTCATCAATAATGGCGCGCAAGGGTTAGTGCTGATCTTCCTGACAATGTGGCTGTTTTTCTCGTTCAGATTCAGTTTTTGGGTCACGATGGGCTTGCCGGTGTCTTTTCTTGGAGCGGTGTTTGTCATGAACGCTCTTGGGTACACCCTAAATATGATGACCCTGGTCGGGTTGCTCGTTGCTGTTGGGTTATTGATGGATGATGCAATTGTCATCTCGGAAAATGTTGCGTCACAACTGGCTAAAGGAAAAAAAGCGGTTGAGGCAGCCATAGATGGCACCCGTCAAGTTATGCCAGGTGTTTTGTCATCATTTCTCACAACGGCAATGATCGTTGGTCCCATAGCATTTCTGTCAGGGAAAATGGGCGCCGTTTTAAAGTTCCTGCCGGCAGTTTTGTTGATTACACTGCTCGTAAGTCTCATTGAAGCATTTTTAATTTTACCTTCACACCTCAGCCATTCCATGGGCAAGATGGATGTAAAAAAGCGTTCACGCTTTCAACTGGGTTTTGAAAAGCGATTCGAACAGGTGCGTGAAAATGTGTTCATGCCCGTGGTAATACAGGTTACAAAAGTGCCGGGGTTATCTATTGGCACCATGATGTTTCTGGTATTGGTTTCAATTGCTGCCTTTCCAGCAGGCATATTGAAATATCAAGCTTTCCCAACCCTTGAAAGCGATGTGATACAGGCCCGAGTTCTTTTGCCACAAGGAACAAAACTATCGCGAACCCAAGAGGTTGTCACAATCCTCAATGCAAAACTTAAGCAACTTGATGAGGAGTTTTCTGCTCGGCAAAAGAACGGGCAGAGAATGATCAAGAACATCTCAATATTATTCAATACCAACATAGATGCCCATGAAAGTGGGCCCCATATTGCAACAATAAGTGCTGATTTATTGCGGGCTGAGCAGCGAAATGGCACTGTCAACGAATTGCTGGCGCGCTGGCGCGAACTAACCGGCGATCTTGCCGATGTTGTTACATTGAAATTTACAGACAAAGAGCGCGGTGTTGCAGGAAAAGCCGTTGATCTGAGAATTCAGGGACAAAACCTGGACGTGTTGAAAAAAGTTTCTTTGGAGCTGCAAGCTTTTTTGAGAACCCTTAACGGTGTGACAGACATTTCAGATGATCTGCGTCCTGGAAAACCGGAACTTCGTGTGCATCTTAAAGAGTCAGCCGGAGTGTTTGGCATTACAGCACAAAGCGTGGCTGGCGAGCTGCGGGCGGCCCTTCGAGGTAACAGCAATCTGGAGGTGTTGGCCAACAAAGAATCATATGACGTCATCATCCGTCTGGCGCCTAAGGATCGCAACAGCATTGAAGATGTTCGTTACCTCAAAATCCGCGGTCCTGATGGCAGCCTGATACCATTGAGCGCTGTTGCCCGCATTGAACAGGGACGCAGCTTTGCCCGCATACAAAGGATAAACGGACAGCGAACAGTGACCGTTCAGGCCTCGCTTGACACCCAAATAGCAAACGCGCGCGAAATCATGGGCCTGCTCAAGAAGAAGGTTTTGCCAAAGTTAAAGGCCAAGTATCACGGGGTCCGGTTCTCTTCCCAGGGTCAGGACAAGGAAAGTGCAAAAACAGGTAATTCACTGCAAACCAACCTGCTTATAGGCGTTGTCGGAATTTACCTCATTTTGGTCTTTCAGTTCCGCAATTATCTGCAGCCCTTTTCTGTGATGCTGGCAATTCCCATGGGGCTTATAGGTGTTGTATGGGGTCATGTTTTGATGGGGCTGGATTTAACCATGCCCAGTCTGGTTGGTTTTGCCACACTGGCCGGTATCGTTGTAAACGACAACATCCTGCTTGTGACGTTCATAAAAGAGCGATTGAAACAGGGGATGAGCGCCGTAGATGCAGGACGCCAGGCCGCACGCGAGCGCTTTCGTGCGATCATGTTAACGTCGCTGACAACACTTGCCGGTCTGTTGCCGCTTCTCACCGAGACAAGCACTCAGGCGCAACTTCTGATCCCGCTCGTTGCCAGTTTGGCTTTTGGACTATTGACTGCAACAATTGCTTCTCTGCTTCTTGTCCCATCATTCTTTGCTTTTTTTGAATGCGTAGGAGCAACAGAAAAATCTGACCCTAATTAGGTAAATATTTGACAGTTAATCTATGCCAACAAAAGACTTTTTGTAACTTCAATAGCATTCAATGCAGTTAGCAGATGTGTTTAGAAAAGCCGCTTAAAAAAGGAGATGAAGCTATGGCAAACGAAGGATATCATGAGCCAATCGAAGTATTGACCAATGAGACAAAGGACATGCACAGGGCGATAACATCTTTAATGGAAGAGTTGGAAGCTGTTGACTGGTATAACCAAAGGGTTGACGCATGTAGCGATGACGATCTTAGGGCAATTCTTGCCCATAACCGAGATGAGGAAAAAGAACATGCCGCTATGCTGATGGAATGGATTCGCCGGAAAGATCCAACCTTTGACAAGGAGCTTAAGGATTATCTTTTCACGGAAAAGCCCATTTCTCACAAAAATTCTTAATTCCGTTATGGGTCAATTATCCCCTAAACGGCGTGACAAATGATACGGTGAGATTAGGTATGGTAACAGACGCGCCGCCAGACCGTCGTTTACGGGTATTTTGTGCCAACAGCTGACCTTCACACCCCGTGGTTCTTCTCCTAAGATACGAATAAATCCAATGCTATTTACCAGCGATTATGAGGGAGTTTTAACGGATGGTCATAAAGGTATGTGTTGCCGGTGTCAGTGGATGGACGGGATCAGAAGTTGCTCGCGGCGTCATTGCCAGCAAGGATATGGTGCTATCCAGCGCTATGGCACGAACCACCAGAGGTCGTGATGTCGGCAATGTTTTGGGGTTTGATCAGGCAATTGGCATTGAAATTAATGACAACATCCGTGATGCCTTGAATGCTGATACAGACGTTTTCATTGACTACACAAAGACTGAAGTAGTCAAGGACCATGTCCTATATGCCATTGAACAAGGAATTGCGGTGGTTATTGGCACTTCGGGACTGACAGCCGACGATTATGATGAGATTGCTGAACGAGCTCAAGAAAGAGGCGTTGGTGTTGTTGGTGGCGGTAATTTCAGCCTGACAGCGACCATGATGCAGCATCTTGCATTGATTGCCGCTGAACACATTCCACAATTTGAGGTACTAGAATGCGCCTGGGCCGAGAAGGAGGACGTGCCGAGTGGCACGGCTCGCGAGTTGGCAGAGAAACTGGGCGATGTACAAAAACCGAATCAGGTAAGGCCCATTAATAGCCTTCACGGGCCGCACGAAGCACGTGGTGCAGATATTAATGGCGTGCAGGTCCATTGCGTCCGAATACCCGGTTTCACATTACGTTGCGAGGCAATTTTTGGTATGAAGGGAGAACGTCTCGTCATAAGCCATGAGGCCGGCCAAAGTGCAGAACCATATGTATCTGGTACCTTGTTGGCGGCCAGGAAAGCAGTCACCTTCAAAGGTCTCGTGCGCGGCCTGGACGAATTGCTGTTTGGAAAGCAATAGTGGAGGTGAAAACAAAAAAACGTCAGCAGGCAGTTCTCGCGACTGCAATTGCCGCGCCGGATATGCATTAAATGATGGGGGTAATTCTTGCTATTGTTGGGCTTGCTCTCGGCGGTATGCTCAAGGGTGCAACGGGCGCAGGAGCACCACTCATCGCCGTACCGGTGATGGCGATGTATTTCGATGTGCCAATGGCAGTAACCGTATTTGCCGTGACCAATCTCCTTGCCAATGTCTGGTAGTCTTGGATTTACCGCAGGGAACAGCTGCCGCAGAGTTTTATGCTGATGTTCGCTGGCGGCGGCGCTTTGGGTAAGGACGTATTTGACAAGATGATACTTGTGCTATTGATCGGGATTGCCATTCGATTGACCTTTCAAGGGTGGAATGTCTAATCGTAGGACCGGATGAAGCACCAGCCTTACAGCCTCCCGACTCCAAGCAACTTCGTCCGATTTGGGTCATCAATCCCCTTTTTTAACGCCTTTCATGAACGTCTGTAATAAGGTTTATAGCGGGCGAAAACCCCCAAATGAGAACACTGGTGCAAACAATTCAATAACAACCGGGCGGTGGGCTACCATTGGGTTTAAAAGCAGGCGTCAGGATAGTTGTTTTTCAAACAAAACGTATATCTGGGTGTCCCAGTACCGGACAAGGCGCGCTCCTGCCAAAAAGCGCTGTGTAGCAAGCATATTTTGAGCAGCAAAGGTTATTCTGACAAAGGGGTATTGAGTTATCCGACTGCAGCATGTCACCTATTTTGCCGATTGCTGCGACTCAGAGACTCATAGAGCGGCCAAACGGGAATCTCCGCACCCCACTTCACTACAAAAACAGAAGTGATGCCGTGTGAGTCTGTCAACTGCAGCATTGGCGAATTACGTTTACCATCTTACGCGCTTTCGGATGAATGACCAAAACTGCCAAATCGGTTGGGTGTTGGTATTTTGCTCTACATCTCGGTTGAACTTAAAAAAACAAAACAGCCGATGAGATATCCCA
>DAOUPT010000098.1 GCA_030626025.1 Anderseniella sp.
CCCGCCGTGAAATCGGGCGGTTGGGGGCACGAGTCAAGGAGATGGTGGATGACATCATGCCCTTGGCAATCACCGGCACCCGCGATCAACTTACCGAGTTTGAGACCAGAGACAAACCGGTTGATGCACTGCACCGGTGCATCATCGATTATCTGGGCAAAATCAGTGCGACCAATTTGTCGACAGCGCAATCGCATCAGTTAATGAACTTGATCCAGATTGCCAACGATCTTGAACGTGTTGGAGACAGGATGGCCAATGAATTGGTTACCTCAGCCCGCAAACGCCTTGATGAAAACGTCAAGGTCAGCAAGCAGACGGCCAAAATTCTTAACAAGTATCATGCCGAAGTGGTCAAGGCACTCGAGGGTAGCCTCAAAGCCGTAGCCGATGAAGACGCTGTTTTGGCAAAAGAGGTGCGGGCCATGAAGGGTAGTTTGGTCTCCATGGTCGAAAATATCGCCCGTCATGGTGTTGAACGCCTGACAGCCAAAGCGCCGAACCGGGTCGCCACCTATGCCCGCGAGATGGAGGTCATTGAAATTCTTGACAGCGTCTTCAAAGTCGCCCGCCGTATCGCTCGCACTCAGTTGGAAAACAAACAAGAATCTTCTGGCTAACGCCGAAAACTGCTTTCTATTCACACCGAGCCTAGAGAGTTTCATGTTTACATGGAACAGCTCAAGGCCGCGACTGCGGCTCGGCGCATCTTGCGTGAACGGAGGAAATCTAAAGCATGTCTCCCAAAAGTGGGCACCGGTTTTGGGATAAAGACATGCGTAAAAACAAAGATTTAAAGCATGTCACATGAATCTCAAAAAAGGAGCCATGCTTTAGACTGATTCAGCCAAAGAATGAAACAGTCTAGTAATCGAATTTAAGCTGCTCAGGAACAAGCTTCCTCAGGAAGTAATTTTAGAAGTTCTGGGTGGCGTTTGACTATGGCCTGTGTAACCCGCTCAGAAACGACCTGCACATATTTGATACGGTATTTGATGTTTGTCATCTCGGATTCAATATGCATTTCTGTCGTTTCAATATTAGGGAAACCATCCAGCGCAAATTCAATCGAGTTATCCGTATTCCGGATCTTTAAATTTAACTGCATTAAATCAGTGATGTCTTGATCGTTTAAGAAGCCAAGGTTGGAAATATCGTTTTTAGAAAAGGCAAGATTTCCATATAAGGACATCTTCAAAGCAAGTATATCTTTGCGGGATGATACACTTATCGGAATTTCGCCAAAAGCAAATAAATAATGCTGTCTAATGTTTAAAAGTTCGCCAAATAGAACAGTCAAAAGTCGCTTCTGAACAGCACGCTCTTTCCGGTGTTGAAAATAAAACGTACTAGCCCATGCCAGAACGGCCCCCAAAAAAATACCGATTACTGCTATTAGGGCATCCACCATTTCAACCGGTCTCAATTTAGTATCTGGGTAAGGGGTTATTGTTTGTTTATCATCGATGGCTGCTTGATTATACCTGAAAATTTCAGAAACGCTTACGATTGGTAAAAGTGTCCTTGGCGTTTTGTTAATTGGATTCCTTTTGCGCTAATCTGCGACACGCATCGCTCTTTTAGTCGTCAACCGGCCCTGATCATGCAAGTTCCTTTTTGGCATCCTGCCGTTTCAGATAAGAATAATACAGTACCGGAATAACCACCAGCGTCAGCACCGTTGAGACCAGAATGCCAAAGATCAGGGAAACCGCCAGACCGTTAAAGATCGGGTCATCGACAATAAAGAATGCCCCCATCATCGCTGCCAGCGCGGTCAAAATGATTGGCTTGGCCCGTACCGCCGAAGAATTGACCACCGCTTGATGAATGGGCGTCCCCTCACGAATTTGCTGATTGATAAAATCCACCAGCAATATCGAGTTTCGAACGATAATCCCGGCCAGCGCGATCATGCCGATCATTGAAGTTGCGGTGAACTTGGCACCAAGAATGGCATGACCCGGCATCACACCGATTACTGTCAGCGGGATCGGTGCCATAATAATCAGCGGAATGTAATAAGAACGGAACTGGGCCACCACCAGAAAGTAGATCATGATGATACCCACGCCATAAGCAATGCCCATGTCACGGAAGGTTTCATAGGTAATGGTCCACTCGCCATCCCACTTAACCGAAAAGCCAATCGGATTTTCCGGTTGCGAAATGAAATACTGGGTAAACAAATTACCGGTCGTGTCTTTGGTCTCGTTCAGCTTGGCATAGATATCAGCCATGCCGTAAAGCGGGCTGTCGAGTTTGCCAGCCATGTCTCCAAGCACATAAACGACCGGCAGCATATCTTTATGGTAAATCGAGGTTTCGCGTGTGCCACGGCTGACTTTAACTAATTGTGACAAGGCCACTAATGTTCCATCACGAGCCCTAAGTTTCAAGGCCAGAACCCGGTCGATATCACCTTTTTCAGCAGTTGGCAGCTGGAGGCGGATTGGTATCGGATATTTCGCTCCGGCCCGATGCAGATAATTTACATTTTCACCTCCGAGCCCCGTCGCAATGGCCTGGGCCACAGCACTTTGCGCTATGCCGAGAGAAGAAGCCCGCTGGCGATCAACCGATACCACCAGTCGTGGCGTGCTGGCATCAACCGTATCATCAACATCGATAATGTCTTTTGTACCTTCAAACACCTTGCGGATAATTTTGGCATTGGCGATTTGACCCTGATAATCAAGCCCATAAATCTCAGCCACCAGCGGTGAGAAAACCGGCGGTCCGGGCGGCACTTCCACCACCTTGATATTGGCATCAGCATCCTTGACTGTCTTGCCGATGGCTTCGCGAACCGCCAGAGCAATTTCGTGGCTCTTGCGGTCACGGTCATGGTGATCAATCAAATTGACTTGTATGTCGCCATAATAAGGCGCCTGGCGCAGATAATACTGGCGCACCAGACCATTAAACCCGACCGGCGAGGCGGTACCGGCATACATCTGATAATCGGAAATTTCCGGCACTTTATCGAGCACATTACCAACCGCGTTCAAAACCCGCGCCGTGCGTTCAACGCTGGTGCCTTCGGGCATATCAACAACCACCTGAAATTCAGATTTGTTATCAAAGGGCAGCATTTTCAATACCACCGCCTGTACTGCCGCCAGCGAAACAGAAGCACCGACCAGCACCACCAGACCAATGACCAGCGAGTATCGTGATACGCGGCCTTTGGAACCGGAAAGGAACGGTCCAACGATCTTGTCAAAAAACCGATAGCTTTTAGTGTTGGTTGTTTCATCTTCTGCGCCATGTCCCGTTGGGCGAATAAGTTTTAGCGCCAGCCACGGGGTAATGATAAAGGCAATGGCCAGTGAGATCAGCATACCCATTGAAGCGTTGATCGGGATCGGGCTCATGTAAGGCCCCATCAAACCGGTGACAAAAGCCATTGGCAGCAACGCGGCAATAACCGTAAAGGTCGCCAGAATGGTTGGCCCGCCGACCTCGTCCACCGCTTTGGGAATGAGTTGCCACAATGGTTTTTTGTTATCAAGTTCCATATGCCGGTGGATGTTTTCAACCACCACAATGGCATCATCGACCAATATGCCGATCGAAAAAATCAGTGCAAACAGCGACACTCTGTTGATGGTGAAACCGTAAGCAAGCGAAGCCAGCAGCGTTGCAGCAAGGGTTGCAACCACTGCAATACCAACCACAATCGCCGGTCGCCAGCCCATCGTCAAGATCACCAGAATAACTACAGAACCGGTGGCAAACAAAAGCTTGGTAATCAGCTTTTTGGCTTTTGAATCAGCCGTTGCACCATAGTTTCGGGTTGTTGTGACTTTGACGCTATCAGGGATATAAACCCCTTTGAGATCATCAATCCGGCTGATCAGCTTGTTGGCAATATCAACCGCATTGGTGCCCGGTTGCTTGGCAATTTCAAGGGTGACGGCCGGAAAACGGCGTCCGGCAAAACCGTCTTTAATGTCTTTGGTTGCTGCCGCCTTGCCCGGTACAAAGGTGACATAATTATCTGGTGTTGCAGGTCCATAGGAAACGCTTGCCACATCAGACAAATAAACCGGTTTGCCGTTATAAAGGCCAACCACCAGCGCCCCGACTTCATCAGGGTTAACCAGAAAAGTTCCGGCCCGTACCGATATAAGCGCATCATTTGCAACAACGCTGGTGTTGTCATTAGAAGCATTTGCAGCCTGTAACGCCGCGCGTAAATCGCCTAGTACCAAACCGTGTCCGGCCAGTTTTTGCGGGTCAATCTGTACATTAACAATCTGGTTCGAACCGCCAATGGTACGCACCTGACGGGTGCCAGCAATCCGTTTGAGTTCAGCTTCAACCGTGTGGGCAACTTTCAGTAATTCGCCCGAACTCTGGTCTTCATTCTCACTCCACAAAGTGGCGGTGACAATTGGAATATCGTCAATACTGCGTGGTTTTACAATCGGTTGCCCGACACCCAGATTTTGCGGCAACCAGTCAATATTGGAAAAAATCTTGTCATACAGACGCACGATTACATCGGTGCGATCAAGACCAACTTTAAACTGCACCGTAATGGTCGACAATCCGGGGCTGGATACAGAATATACATGCTTGATGCCGGAAATTTCAGACAATACCTGTTCGGCCGGGGTGCTGATCAGGCTTTCAACTTCCTTGGCGCTGGCCCCGGGAAACGGGATAAAAACATTGGCAAAGGTCACATTGATTTGCGGCTCTTCCTCGCGCGGGGTGACCAAAACGGCAAACACCCCGGACATCAGGGCCGCGATCAGCAAAAGAGCAGTGATTTCAGAGCGTACAAAGGCTTTGGCAATGGCACCCGAAAGGCCAAGTTTTTCCGGTTCCATCAGTTTGCCGCCTTGCTGGATTTAAGTTGAATACTGGCTTTAAGGGTATCAATGGCAACCTTGTCGCCAGCCTTTAATCCCGATAGCACCTCGATTGATTTATCACTTAACACCCGGCCTGTTCGGATTTGTTGCAGGTGCAACTTACCGTTGCTGTCCATGACATAAGCACCGATGACTTCACCGCGCCTAACCACAGAATTTTGTGGAATTGACAGGACAGTTTTCTCACCAATCTTGAATGCGGTTTTAACCAGCATGCCCGGGAACACTTTTTTTGTACCTTCCGGCAAGGCAATTCGAATTGTAACTGTATTGGATTTAGGGTCGGCAAACGGAAACACTGTCAGTCCCGTTGCACTGATTGCCTTATTGTCGGGCCCATAAACAACGGCCTCATTTCCGGCCCGTATGGCATCGGCAAACTGTTGCGGTACATCAGCTTTTACCCGCAGTTTATCCAATGAAAAACCGGTCATCAAAGGCTGTCCCGGATTGGCAATTTCGCCGATTTGCACATGGCGCTGGACAACAAAACCACTGTAAGGGGCTTTGACGATTGTGTAGGTCAACTGCTCGCGGGCTTGTTGTAAAGCCGCTTCGGAACTTTCTTCACTTGCTTTTGCCGAATTGAAATTTGAAGTTGCCGTATCAAGCCGTGCTTTGGCCACAGTACCTTTTTTAAAAAGGGTTTGCGTCCGCTTAAAAGTTTGTTCAGCCGCCAACCGGCGGGCGCTGGCAGCCATTAAGGCGCTTTCGGCCTGCTTGAGGCGGGCTTTATGCTCGGTATCGTAAAACCGCACAATGACTGCCCCGGCCTTGACATAATCATCCACATCAAAATTGATCTGTGCGATCCGGCCGGAGGTTTGGGCAGAAACAGTAGATTTATTCACCGCTTCAACACTGCCTTCAAAGCGTCGCAGATTCTGCATGACCTGTTCTCTGGCAACCGCTGTTTCGAGTGGTGCTGCTTTGAGGGCATGACTGCCAAGGGGTAGAATAATCGCAGCTATCATTGCCGCAAAAATATGTCTCACCGGTTTCATACCATATCTCCAAAATTAACTTGTCCGTATTTTAGCACTGTATATCAGTGTTTTCGCATATACAAACAAGAGGCGGATTAGCGCACTTTTTCCAACATTCGGTCACTGAAAGCCCGACGTAAGTCAAAGGATGTATAACATGGCAAAGATTCGCCGGTTTTGGTAGTAATTTTTGATAGGGGATTCTGGAAAACCGTCAGAGAATATACGATCTCAGAAAGTAAGAATGACTGTGATGACGTCTTTGTAGGTGCCCGGTGACGGTGTCGTTTGTACCGGCACACGTCCGTAAAATCTGAATGTCTGATTGGCACCGGTTCCGGTTGAGGACTTTGTATTTACGCCAATCGTGTCACCCCAAATGACTGTACGTGCCGCATTTTGGTATAAGTTGTAGTCAACTGTTTCAGTGCCTTTAACCATTTTGCGGTTTGCAACTGTACCGCCGGGAGTTGTTCCACCATCCATTCCAATATTAAAACTTGTACCGGTGGTACATTTGACCCGCAATCTCCGCCTTTTGTTAATGTTGGCATTTAAGAGGCCATGGACACCAAACCTCATGTTCCTGACAAATACTATTTCGCACTCAGCTTGAATTGTGACTTTGGGTGAAATAGTTGATGTGAAACTGGCTGCATTGACCACATTTCCATGAGCGGAAAAAAGAATGCCAATCACGGGCACCGCAGTTAATATGCTGAATTTTCTATTCAATTTTTTCCCTGTACACAAATAGACTGAATGGCTTCAGAATGTGTCAAGGTGCCTGAAATGTATCAATATTTCATAAAGGAGACCGGTCTAACTGCCCGGATTTCCGTCAATTCTACCTTTTAATGATTTTTCCTGAAGCAGCCTTAACATCCAGTTGAACTTCTGTGCCAAGACGACGCGCATTAAAGGAATACGTATCGCCCGAACAGGAAATTGCTACCGGGTCGCGGTATCCTGCATTCAACAAAACATATGAAGCAGCCTGGCAGGTGTACCTGAGTTGGCTGGTTTGACTACGGGGAGCTTCGCCATACTTTACAATTCGAAGGGTGGCACCAAATGATGAGGATTGCTGGCCAGCGTTTGCTGGAGCTACAGTCAGAAGAAAAAAGCCCAAAATGGCTAAAACCCTAGTAAAAACATCCATTTTGAACTCCCTGATCAGTGGAGTACGGTGTATCAGAACCGTACAGCTGATAAGGGGGATTGCATTTTTCGTGCCGAGCTGGAGTGATGCGGCCTAATAAGTCAGGGTAATGGTGACTGTGTCAGAATATATGCCGGGCGGGGGTGTAGTCTGCGGTGGAACGCGGCCATAACCGGTAAAGTTCTGATTAAAACCCGAGCCAACGCCAGCAACCGTATTAACGCCAATAGAGTCTCCCCATGCGCTCGTGCGTGCGGGATCACTGTAAATACCATAAGTCGTGCTGTTGGCACCCGCTGCCATTATCCGATTCGTTGGGCCTGAGCCGCCGGATGAACCGTTGCTGAGACCAATTGTATAGGGAATACCCGGAGAGCACTGTACAGAAATTATATTTGTCGTATCAACATTTGAATTCAGCAGGCCAGTAGTGCCAAAATTGAGATCGGTTGAATTTACCGTACACGCTCCGACAACATTTGCCGTTACGACAAAAGGAACCCGAACACCGCCGAGACCGGAAATAACATTGCAATTGCCAACCGAGCGGTAAGCAAAACTGATCAACGTATGATTACCCGCAAAAGAAGAAAGATAAGGACCGGGCGGGGTGGTTGCCTGTCCAGCTTTGATCTCGGCCCGAATTTTGACATTCTTGCGCCCGGTGCCATTATTCTTCAATCGCATATCGACGGTTTGACCGGTTGGTGGGTAGGGCCAAACCCACGACCCCCAGACATTGTTTTGGGCACGGTTTTTATA
>DAOUPT010000081.1 GCA_030626025.1 Anderseniella sp.
AATGGCGCGGCAAAGCCACAATTCAGGGTGGTCGAAAACAGCTGCGCGACGCGCTCTACATGCCTGCTCTCGTTGCAGCCCGACACAACCCCGACATGTGCAACAAATACAAGGCCATGATCAAACAGGGCAAACCGCAAATGGTCGCCCTAACAGCAATAATGCGAAAGCTCATTGAACTCGCCAACGCATTGGTCAAAGCAGATCGCGAATGGGTTCAAAATGGAACTTGACCAAAACGGATACTCGAAGAAATTGGAAAACTCAAGGTGTTTTCGTGGCCCTGAGGGTGACGAAACCGGGCAGAATCAATCTGTTTGTCGGACCACTTCAACGCATAGCTATAGGTCGTAACAGTTTCAGTGCCGCCGCCAAGTTTCTTTTTTGTTTCGGACTTTTGGTTCTCGGACCATTGCAGCATCTCAACTTTTCGCGTCAGACCGAGGGCATTTACAGCAACGTTCAAAAGCTCATCGCGCAGCACATCTTTGGTAACGGCTTTGCCCGAAATATGAACAAGTTTTCCTTCATTTGCCGCCTCAACCGCCGTTGACGGGGCCGAAACAACCAGTCCCGAGCCCTCTTGCAAGGTTTGAAATCTCTTAACCGCCCTGCCCTCATTCCAGAACAACAACACCCCAGCTACCAGAAACAACAAAACACCACCAACAATGCTGCTCAGCGCCGACTTCATCCGCCCGAACCACGATTTGCTTGATCTTTCAGTAAACATCTTCAAACACCCTCCCCAATCGACCCAAACAGTTTCTCTGTTTCCTGATTTGTTGACAAACATACTTCATTAACCTGCACCCGCAACAGAAAAATAACGTATGGGAAAGGTTGCGGCGGAACATTTCCTCCTCCTCCTCCAAATCCATGCTACACAGCAAAAATGATAAAACGTACATCTATCCAAATCGAAAATGCTTCCGGCTGGCGCACGCCGGTGATGTTTTTGATGATCATGGTTGCCGCCAACGGCTTTACCTTTGCCACCTGGGGCGCGCTGCTCAATAACTTTGCTATTGAGCAGGTTAAATTCACCGGTCGCGAAATCGGCATCTTGCAGTCCTTGCGCGAAGTACCGGGATTGCTGGCCTTTACCGCCATCGGTTTTTTGTATATTTTTCGTGAGCAGACCTTTGCCATTGTTTCTCTGCTGTTGCTCGGCCTTGGCACCGCCCTCACCGGCTTTTTCCCAACTGAATACGGCTTTTATGCCACCACCATTTTGATGTCGGTCGGTTTTCATTATTACGAGACCATGAACCAGTCGCTGGCCCTGCAATGGCTGCCTAAAAAAACCGCCCCGGCAACAATGGGCAAAATTCTGGCCGCTGGCTCGGTGGCAACCATAACCGCTTTTGCGATGATTTTCGTCACCTGGTGGGTGTTAAAGCTTGAGTTCAAAACCATATATTTAATCAGCGGCGGTGTTACCATCCTGATCGCCACCGTTTTGTGGTTCACCTTTCCACACTTTGAAGAAAAGGTAGCGCAAAAGAAAACCATCGTCCTGAAATCACGCTATTGGCTCTATTACGCCCTGACCTTCATGGCCGGTGCCCGCCGCCAGATTTTCATCGTTTTCGCCGGCTTCCTGATGGTTGAAAAGTTCGGTTTTACCGTTCCGCAAATCACTGCGATGTTTCTGGCCAACGCCCTGTTCAACATCTATTTTGCCCCCAAAATCGGCGGTTTGATTGCCCGTTGGGGCGAGCGCCGGGCGCTTACGCTGGAGTATATCGGCTTGATCGGGGTTTTCGTCACCTACGCCTTTGTCGAAAATCCGTGGATTGCCGGTAGTTTATACATTATCGACCACGCCTTTTTTGCCATGGCCATTGCCATGAAAACCTATTTTCAAAAAATCGCCACACCGGAAGACATGGCCCCCACCGCCGGAGTTGCCTTTTCGATCAACCACATCGCAGCGGTTTTCATTCCGGTTATTTTCGGCATGATCTGGCTGCAAAATCACAGCGCAGTATTTCTGATCGGTGCCGGTATGGCTTTCATATCCCTGTGCCTGTCGCTGCTCATTCCGCACGACCCACGCGAGGGCAATGAGACATTGTTGTCCAGTAAACAGGATAATGCCTTGCCGCAACCATCCCCGTCATGACCACAAACCTTCCCGCCGCTATTACCAGAACTATTGAGGTCCTGCCCTCTTTGGCCGAACTGGAATCCGCCGCCCTGAAAAAACTCGGCCAAAACGCCCAACTGGTCGAGGCAAAAGCTGGCGACGTCATCTTTCAGCCCGGCAGTGGTTTGTGAAAACTATCTGATTGTCCTCAACGGTACCGTTCGCACCTCGATCACCAGCGAGGGCGGTCGTGAGATTGTTCTTTACCGGGTCGATGCCGGTGAAACCTGTGTCCTGACCACATCTTGCCTGCTCTCCAGCAGTAAATATGACACCGAGGGCATTGCCGAAACCAATGTAACCGCACTGGCCATTCCACGGGCGATGTTCCTTGAATTGCTCGGCACTTCAGAAAAATTCCGACAGTTGGCTTTCAATGTTTTTCTGACCGCCTGCATGATCTGATTGTCCTGATCAACGAAATCTCCTTCGGCCACCTCGATACCCGTCTGGCCAATTACCTGATCACCAAAGCCGACAATACCAGTACCGCCAACAACGAAATCATCGCCACCCATCAAACCATTGTCAAAAATCTCGGCTCGGCTCGCGAGGCGGTTTCGCGTCTGCTCAAGGAGTTTGAACGAAAAGGCTTTGTTGAACTCGATCATGGGCGTATAATTGTCAGCGCGCACAGCGAATCGCTGAATTACAGCAAGAAATAACAACTTGTGTGACCTCGTCGCTAAACATTTGAAAACCACGCTGTTACACCTTTAAACAAGCGCTCAACCGCGCACATTTTTACAAAGGAGAAAACAAATGAACAAGAATATCGGAAATATCGAAAGAGCCCTGCGCGCGATCGTCGGCCTTGCTCTGATTGCCTATGCCATCTGGGGAACCGGTGCCTATACTATGTATGCCTGGATCGGCGTTGTACCGCTTTTGACCGCAGTTATCGGCTGGTGCCCTCCCTATGCATTGCTGGGCATCAACACCTGCTCAGCCAAGAAAGCCAGCTAAAACCTTATGGCCGGTGCATATGACAGAATCGTTTTACCACGATTGATCGAATGGGCCTGCTCACACGACAGCATTGGTGAACAGCGGCAACTCGTTGTTCCCAAGGCTTCTGGCACAGTACTCGAGGTCGGAATCGGTTCCGGCCTCAACCTGCCCTTTTACGACCGCTCAAAGGTTAAAAACATCATCGGCATCGATCCCGGTGAAGGCGTTCTGAAACTCGGCGAAGAGCGTTTTGCCAATATGGATATTCCCCTGGAAGTGCTGGTCGAATCGGCCGAAAAAATTCCGCTGGAAAATAAAAGTGTCGACACCGTTTTGCTAACTTGGGCTGGCTGCTCAATCCCCGATATCCAGACCGCCCTGAGCGAAATGCGCCGCGTCCTCAAACCAAATGGCCAACTGGTCTTTTGCGAACACGGCCGCTCCAGCGAACCCCACATCGCCCGCCGCCAGGACTGGCTCAATAAGGTCTGGCCGTACTTTGCCGGTGGTTGCAATGTCAATCGCGACATCGCCAGCCTTATCCGCGGTGCCGGGTTTGACATTCAGGAGCTGGAGAATTTTTACTCGGACAAAGTCATGAAAACCGTTTCCTTCCACTACCGCGGCACCGCAAAAATTGCCTGACCGGCCACATTTGACATCACAGAGAAATCGTTTAAGAGCAAGGACGCTTTAGGCAAATCAACCGTCAGGGACAACATTGGCAAGCGTATTCAAAATTTTCTGGACCGCAGAAGGAACAAGACCATTGTTTGTCTTGTTTTGTCTGTTGTTAGCCGGCATAAGCGAAGCAATCGGCTTATCAGCGCTAGTGCCCGTTATCGGTACTATTACCAGCCAAACAGCTGACAATGGATCCGTTGCCAACGAGACGATCACCAAGCTGTTTTCCTATACTGGTATTCAACCAACATTTGGCCTTCTGATCGTCCTCGTTACCGTTGGTCTGGTAATCAAATCCATATTCACATTTTTTGCCATCAGCTACGCTGGTTATTCGGCCACCAATGTGGCAACCCAAATCCGCTCTAAACTGTTACGAGCAATTTTCAGGGTTCGCTGGAAGTATTTCCTGTCCTACAAACATGGCCGGATCGCCAACACATTTTCAAATGACGCCACCCGGGCAAGTCAGGCATACATGATTTCTGCCCAGTTTGTAGCAGTCTCTCTGCAAACTCTGGTTTATGCTTTGGTATCAATTGCAATTTCACCGCGCCTTGCCCTGGCCGGACTTGTCGCCGGTTTCATTTTAACCTTCTTGCTTTCCCGGCTGGTGAAAATGGGCAGTAAAGCCGGTTTGCAGCAAACTGACCGCACCTCTACCCTTGTAACCTATATTGCCGATGCTCTCAGCAACATAAAACCCATCAGGGCCATGAACCGGTCAGGTCATTTTCAAGGGCTTTTTAACCGTCAAATAAATCGCTTGCGCAAATCACTGATTAAGTCAGTCATTGCAAAAGCAGGCCTCCAATATGGCCAGGAGGCACTCAAGATCACCGCCGTTGCCATCAGTTTTTATTTTGCTGTGGTCAGCTTAAAAATCCCCCTGTCAGAACTGCTGGTCATTGGCGTGGTATTTTTTCAGATGGTCTCTGCCCTCACCAAGGTTCAAAAGCTGTTACAACGGGCTGGAATAGTCGAAAGCGCCTATTGGCGCTCGCAAGAACTGATCGAAGAATTCATCGCGCAAGAGCATCACGCCAATGGTTCTAAACAAGCGACTCTGGAAAATGACTGCGTATTTAAAAACGTCAGTTTTTCCTATGACGACAGGCCAGTTATTCAATCTGCAAGTTTTCAGATACCGGTGGGGAAAATCACCGTTCTACAAGGGGCTTCCGGAGCGGGAAAATCCACACTTATTGATCTGCTACTAGGCTTTCACAAACCTTCCAGCGGTGAGATTTTAATCGATGGTATACCGTTGGAAGAAATACGGACGACATCCTGGAGAGATCTGATCGGCTATGTCCCGCAAGAACTGTCACTGCTCCACGGCACCATACGCGACAACGTTACTTTTGGTGATTCAGACATCAGCGACGATCAAATTCTGGCAGCGTTAAAGCTTGCCGGTAGCCAGAATTTGATAACACAATTGCCCAACGGACTGGATACAGATGTCGGCACGATGGGATCAAAACTTTCCGGTGGTCAGCGCCAGAGAATCTCGCTTGCCCGAGCCTTGGTCAGAAATCCAAGATTGCTCATTCTTGACGAAGTCACCAGCGCCCTTGACCCCGAAACCGAAGCAGAAATCTGTGCCAACATCGCCCGACTGGCTGCTCAATACACAATTGTATCGATCACCCACCGCCCGGCCTGGTCAAAAATTGCTGACCGTCAATACACAGTAGTGGATGGCCGGGTTTCAAAAACTGACACTAAGCGCGATTGATCTACTTCAGATTAACTTGTATTCTATCAATAATTTCAGATAACAAATGCTCACCCTCGTATCGGGTTTCCCTCGCCATATCGCCGGCCTTGTGCTTGCTCAACACTTCGGCAACACCACTCTTTGACAGCGCTTCATGTATCGCTGAAACATCTCGCGGCGGGGCCAAAACACCTTGCTTTACCAGCCAGGCCAGCGGGCCGGATTTTGCCCCCCATCTCGGCCACAGAACAGACCTTTGCAGGGCAAATATCCCAACCGGCTTGCCCTTATTGCACGCTTCGGCCATCATCGTGACGCTATCGCCGGTGACAATAAACCGGTCTGCACACGACAAAATAGCCTGATGCGGGTTTTCGCCCTGCCCACTCGCGTCTTTGCTCCAGTGATAAAAAACTCTGTTGTCAGGAACACCGCTCTGCAACTTTCCCGCAGCCTGCACACCGGTCCGTGGCGAAGTTGAAATCAGACAGGTACCACCATATTTTTTCTGCGCTGCGCTAACGTAATCAGCAAGTTGCTCAATAGCCACATCATCCATGATCAACGGAAAATTAGCCCCACCCACCAACACACCAATCCATGGCTGCGGCAACCCGGCCCAATCCGCTGGCTCGCAAACCGCCGGAAGGTTGGGCACCATGGGCAATGGTAATTGAAACACATTTTCTGCCTTGGGTAACCCGTATTGCGGGGTGGTAATGACCAGATCAAACCACCGTAACGGTGCTTTCGGGCGACCAATCCACACCAGCCGGGTTCGGCCTCTGGATTGCTTTTGTACCCACCTGGCAACTCCAACAGATTTGCGCCCCGACCCGATCAAAACATCGGGCCATTCAGGTTTAAGCTTGGCCTTGTCGTCCTTGGACAAAATACTCAGATTTGCGCCGCGCATAATATTGGGCGCAACAAATCGTTTCTGACAGGTCAGTGTTTTGAAAATCGGTTCAACTTCCAAAGATTGCCCAAGCGCCCGGCACAAAACCTCAATCTGGCTATTGTCCCCCTTGTTTTTACCAAGCAATCCCCAGATGATATTCACAATAGCTAATCCATCCAAGATTTGAGCGATCTACCCGCCCGTTTGGCCATCAACACCTGAACGATCTGCACCATATGGATCACCAGACAAATCAATATCCACACCACCACCGCATAAAGCCCCCAGTCAGGTCGGCCGATCATTGCAAAAATCATTAACAGAAACAAATTGGGATTACGCCGGGCGGTGTATTGCCGAAACACCGTATCAATTTTGCGCCACACATGAATATGATAACCAAGCACCAGCTTTCCGACCAGTTCTATAAGCCGCTGCAAAACATACCCGGCCATAATAATCGCCATAATCGTCCACAAAAACCCGGTTGACCAGTCAAACCCGGCAGACGCCAGTCCCACCGCCCAAGCATAATACCAAAACGGCGGATGAATCAAATCGATACCATGATCAAAGTGCCCGCCCCAATAGCTCGAAGTCAGTGTGGTGCGGGCCAGCTTGCCATCGATCGTGTCCAGAAAGGTCATAAACCACGCCGCTGCAACACCCCAGCCATACTGCCCGTCAGCGAACAAAAAATAAGCCGCCACCACCACCAGGCCCGACAACAATGTCACCATATTGGGCGTAATCGCGGTCGGGGCAATCGCCCGGACAACATAAAATGCCGGCCGCGGCCAGGCAAATTTGGTTACAAAATCCGTCGCCCCCTTATAGGTGCCCATGAACATCCGCCATTCAAGCGCCTGATTGCCATTTGCCGACACCTCAGCCACATAAGGCGTTTCTTTCTTGCGCAACTCCCCCCAGAATGCTGCTCCCAATTGTGAAGGAGCCGAGGCAGGAATTGCCAACTCTGTCAAATCGAGATCACCGGCAAACACTGCCGCCACGTTCTCGACCGCGCTACCGTGCGTACAAATAACAACCGCACGCCCTCCATCACTTTGTTCCAGCGTCAAAGCCAACTCGTTGCCAGTCGTCAGCACATCAATCAACGGTGTATCGACCACAATATCTGCTCGGGCAAATATAACCGATCCGCCATAAGAGGCTGCTTCTTCTACAGAAACCGTATTTGAAATACCAATCCTGGAAAACTGCTTTTTCAGACGCTGGGCTGGAGTCATTCCCCACAATTGAACGGTACTGTCACCGATGATACACAACTTCTGTTCAATGGCGCGTACGGACTTTTCTTGTTGTTTATTCAAAATGGGCAAACCCGTGAAAACTAAACATAATAATTAGGGCCTGCTCTAAGCCTCCCTGAACATTAGGTCAAGCAACCAAACAAGAAAACGCGGAACCGTCTTGCGACAATCCCGCGCTTTTCTCGCTATAACTCAGGTCCAACAGCACACCAGCCTTGCGGCAGTGTATACGCTGTGTGCAATTCGTTACAGCTAACACATCAATTTCAAATCCAGTTCGTTTCAATTTCCATCAAATTCAATACCGAAGTATTTCCTTCAACTAACGGTTTCACGCACCACACTTTCACTCGTCAAAATTCGTTTCCACGAGCCGTCAGTTTTGCATTCACGGTCTTAAAGCATTGCAAGCAACACTCAAATACCAATACGAAACCTATCTCTCACTTCACTCTTTTTGCCACCTTCCCTGTTTGCTTTTTATTGGCCCGAAAGCCAGTTCCAAAGCTCTTGTTCCGGTCTGTGCAATTACATTCAAGCCCAAAATGCCGCACCTGTCACGCACAAAATTAGTTTTCCACATTGCTTCCACAGGGCGGCTATGAGATACCCATTAAATGACTCACGACACAACAGCCCTCGGCAACCCGTCTGACATACCCACATCACCTAATGAAGCCGTACTTGATCAGGTGCCAAACCCGCATCCTGACACCAATTATCTGGTCCGCTTTGTCTGCCCGGAATTTACCTCAATCTGCCCGGTCACCGGCCAGCCCGATTTTGCTCATCTGGTTATCGACTATGTCCCTGATGAATGGCTGGTGGAGTCAAAATCCCTCAAACTCTACCTGACTTCATTTCGCAATCACGGCGCATTCCACGAAGATTGTACTGTCGCCATTGGCAAACGCCTGCAAGACTTGCTGTCGCCGCGCTGGCTGCGTATCGGTGGTTATTGGTACCCGCGTGGTGGCATCCCGATCGACGTCTTTTGGCAAACCAGCACCCCATTGGAAGGTGTCTGGTTACCCGATCAGGGCGTCGCACCCTATCGTGGTCGCGGTTAAAAATTCCCACGTAACTGACCCAATAAATCGGCCAGCGCCGCATCCTCATAAGCCACCGCCTCGCCCACACCCCAAACCGGCCCCGGCCACGCTGCATCACCTTCATGGCGGGCAATGACATGGACATGTAGCTGGCGCACGATGTTCCCCAACGCACCGATATTTATTTTCGCATCGGGATACGGCCCCTGCAATACCTCACAACATTGCTCCACCTCACGCCATAGCAACGCCCTGCCCGCTTCATCAAGGTCAGTCACTTCCACCAGTCCGGTCTGTCTCGGCACCAGAACCAGCCACGGATAACGCGCGTCTTTCAAAACACCCAGATAGGACAGTTCCAATTGACAAACTTCAACAGTGTCTGCCGCCAGTCTCTCATCAAGTAAAAACGTCATTCAAATGACCCCTATTCAAATTCCATTGCCTGAAAAATCCGTGCCGCATTGCGCAGGGCCAGGAACTCATAAGTATCAAGATGCTCATAGGCCGACTGGTCAATCTTGTAAGCATCACCCAACTCACCGCCATCTTCAATAATCTTGCCGATTTTTCCGCGCATAAACACCAGATAGTCTTTGGTGTACTTGGTTACCTCCGCCATATTGGTTGGCGTTCCGTGACCGGGAATAATAATTTGTGCACCCAGCGCCTCAAACTTGCCCCAGGTCTTGATCCACTCACCGGTTTGCGTGTCTTCAAATACCGGCAGCAGCCGCTGATGAAAGGCCAGGTCGCCCGAAATAACCAGCTTTAAAGATGGCAGCCAGGCCATGATATCACCGGGCGAATGCGCCGCCCCCAAGGTCTGTAAAACAACTTTAATACCGCCAAGATCAAGCACCTTTTTATCGCTGAACGTCACATCAGGCTCGATCATGTCGGTGCCGAAAAACTTGTCTTTCAAGCGGTTCTGCGCACTGGCTAAAATGCCATTCTTGCGTTCCCTGATTTCATGGGCCGCATCCTCATGGGCAATAATCTCAACCCCCAATTGCTTCCAGTAACTACCGCCCAGTGAGGCATGCCCCTGCCCGTTCTCATAGACCAGATACTTGACCGGTTTGTCGGTAATTTTCTTGATCTCATCATGCAACGCATGGGCCAGCAAAAAACTGCCGCCGCCATTAAAAACCATCACCGCATCGTCACCAATAACAAAGGACAGATTGTTGTTATGCCCGCTGTTTTGATAGGTCGAGGGCGAGGTCTCACCAATCGCCGACCACACCCGCTCTGCAACCTTAACCGGCTTTGAATACAAAAAACTGTTCGGTGCCGCATCACGCGTCGTAATCGGCAACCCGGCCTTTAGCCAGCCCGGATAGCCATCGGCATAATTGCGCACATTGGTATAACCCATTTTAACCAGCGTCTGCACCGCCAGCGGCGAACGCTGGTTGGTACCGCAATAAACCACAATCGGTGCATCCTTGTCCTTAACCGCATCCTCAATCCGAAATTCCAGCCAACCGCGCGGAATAATCATCGACCGCTTGCCTTTGATAAAGCCACCAACAATATTGGTCTCACGAACGGTCCGAACATCAATCAAAACCAGATTTTCATTCTTGGCAAGTTCAGCTTTCAACGTCGCCGTATCAATATTGGGGATAGAGGCGCGAACTTTTTCAATATCCGGGGCAGCCAGTACCGCACCGGAAAACAAAAACGATAAAACCACAATAAAAAACCGTATGCCCATAACACTTCCCTCAAAAAATATAGAGGTTACATGATAGCGATGCCAGTTACATTCGCAATAGAGAATGTGATTAAAACAACGGTACCAGTGAAAGCCCCGCAATCATTAAGAAAACAATCCAGGCTAGATGGCGACCGCTACCGGCAACAAACGTGACCGTACCAAGCAATCCGAATGTCACAGCAACAATCACCAATATTGCTCTGCCCGTCTCATCCAGCGGCGACAGGGACAGCGCCACAAGTATTGCTGCAATCCCCCACCATGTCAGCGTGGTCAGATGCCAGGCAAACCGCAGAATATTTCGGGCAAATATGCTACTCGCCAACATGCCGCTCCGATGCTCGAGCGACAGTAAAGGTCCGATCAAACGGCGCTCCCCCAACCATGAATGTACCACACCAATAAAAACCGTAAGAATTGCTGCACAAATTAACACAAGACTTGTCATCTTTTTCTCCATTTCCATACGCATCCGTATGGTTGAATAGCAAAAGACATTGCGCAAGTCAATACGCTACCGTATGGTAGTCCTCATGAACAAACGTCTTGGAAAAAAACAATGGATTGATTTCGGCTTGAAAACCCTGGCCACACAGGGCATTAACGCCGTTCGGGTCGAACCGATGGCAGCAGAACTTCAGGTCACAAAAGGCAGTTTTTACTGGCATTTCAAAAACCGCAACGCCCTGCTTGAGGAAATCCTGAGCGCCTGGAAAGGCTATGCCACAAACGACATCATCACCAACGTCGAGGAACAGGGCGGCGACGCTACCCAGCGCATACGCTGTCTGTTCACCACAGTTCTTGAAGGCGACAACCGGCTGGATAAGGAAATTCGCATTTGGGCCGACAGTGACAATAACGTCCAAACCGCGCTCCGGCAAATCGACCAACGCAGGGTGACCTATCTTGAAGACCTGTTTAAAGAACTGGGCTTTACCGCCATCCAAGCCACCGCCCGCGCCCGGCTGGTCTACCACGCCCTCATTGGTCAGTTTACCATGGATGTGCCCGCAATTGACCCCTTCAAACCTTCTCGCCAGTTTGAAATCATTTTCAACATGCTGATACAAAAGCCTAACTAAATTTCAACCATCCACAATCCCCGCTTCTGTCCACATCATCACCAGTAACGACAATCCGCCAGCCAGGGCAAATCCGCCAACAAGAGGCATCACCCCGCCACTGAAACTATTACCAATTCCCCAGCCAAGTGGTAAGGCAATGAAGGTCGAAAGTGAGCCGATCAACGCCGCGCCGAGACCAGCCATATGTCCCAACGGTTCCATAGCCAGCGAATTGAGATTGCCAAACAAAATCCCCATACAGAAGAAATTTGCCAATAGCCAGACCATGAACAACCACAAGGGTGGAACGCCATTCATCATCCACAAGGGCAACAGCATCACCGCTGAAATCACCGTTGTGGAGACCAGCGCCCGCTGAGTTAAAAGCCGCATCCCCAACCGCATTACCAGCGTTCCATTGAGAACCGACGCTGCACCGATCGCCAATGCCGCTACACCAAAATACAACGGAAAAAACTGGCCGGTATTAAAGCTGACCTGAAAGATTTGCCGGGCTGAACTGAGATAACCCAGAAAGGCCCCAAAGATCAGCCCGGCCGCTATGGTATAACCAACCGCCGCACGATATCGACAGGCCTCGACAATACCGGACATGATGCTGCCAAACGAAAAATCCCGCCGGGCACTTTCAGACAGTGTTTCAGGCTGCCGCCATGCAAACCAGACAAGAGAAATCACCGCCATAGCGACCAGCAATCCAAACATAAAACGCCATCCCGACACAACCAGAACCCCCTGCCCGATGGCTGGCGCGATGGCCGGAACGATAACAAACACCGCCATGACAAAGGACATGATCCGGGCCATGGCTCGCCCTTCATATTCATCCCGCACCAGTGCAATAGATACAATCCGCGGTGCCGCCGCCCCCAACCCCTGCAAAACCCGGCCAATCAGCATTACAGAAAAGTTGGAGGCATAAGCCGATAACAGGCAGCCGCCAATGAACACCGCATAGCCCACATAAATAACCCGCTTGCGACCAAAGCTGTCCGACACCGGCCCGGCCAGCATCTGCCCCACCGCATAACCGGCAAACAACGAAGATATAACCAGTTGGGTGTCATTGGGATTTGCAACCGCCAAATCGCGCCCGATAACATCAAGTCCCGGCAACATCACATCGGTCGACAACGCCACAATAGAAATCATCATCGCCAGCAGGGCAACAAATTCACCATTGGCTATAGGCTTTAAGGAAAA
>DAOUPT010000030.1 GCA_030626025.1 Anderseniella sp.
GGGCTGTTTTCGCGTTGATAAACGTGAACCTTTCCACCAAGGATCGTGTGTTTTTCTGTCATCTCGCACCTCACTACCACCGTGTGTATTTTGTGTAAGTAATGTGCAAGTGTAAATCAGGTGACCTTGAAAATCAAATCAACCCATAACATATTGATTTTGCTGGTATTTTTGGTTGCGGGGGTAGGATTTGAACCTACGACCTTCAGGTTATGAGCCTGACGAGCTACCAGACTGCTCCACCCCGCGTCAAAATACATTTGCCAAAATTGTTCCGAATCTTGTCAGCTTGTGAAACCTGATAGTTGACGGTTATATATTTGGCTGTGTGACAGTTGCAAACTTGTTGCACTGTGGTGCGTCTGCGGGTGTTTTATCAGTGCCGGGTAAAGTTGCAAGTCTTTTTATCAAAGAATTGCAACAAATTTGTATCAGGCCTTTAGATGAGGCTTAATTCGGCTTGCTATTACCTTGCCTGAGGTGTTGTGGGGGAACAATGTGATAAATTTTCCATCCGGGCCCATGAAGTACATAATGCTTGAATGATCGACCAGATAATTTTGTTTGTCTGTTTCGCCTGCCGGTAATACTTTGCGGCGATGAATACGGTAGGCTTTTGAGATAGACCTGATTTGCTGTTCGCTGCCGGTCAGCCCAATAAATTTGTTGCTAAAATTTGCCACATAGTCTTTGAGAACCATTGGGGTGTCACGGTCAGGGTCAATGCTGACAAAAACTGGAACTACTTGATTGCCAGTGTCGCCCAATGCCTCTATGGCATCTGCGCCATGCTGAAGATTAGTCGGACAAATGTCGGGACAATAAGTATAGCCGAAATAGAGCAACATGAACTTACCGCGAAAATCACGATCAGTGCGCGGGTTACCATTGTGGTCAATCAGCGAGAAAGGACCACCGAACAAGCTTGCTAACGCTGGTGGTACGGTGTTTTGAGCGGCAAGGGCGGAGCGATTAGATGCAAGTGCAAAAATGCTCGCTCCAATCATAAATGCCCGCCTGCCAATAGTGATGGGTGTTTTCATTGTCGACAGTTTCCAATCAGCTTTCCGGTTTGAGGCCGGGGATGCCGAAGACGCCCTGCTCTTTGATTGTTTTTTTGATTCGTGGATCCTGGCGAAACCACTGACCTGATTTTTTTCCGCCATTGGCTTTGGACCAGTCTTTGCCAAACTGGTTGGCCCGGCTCCATTTGCCATCAGGGGCAAGGCGGGTGAATTGTACGGCGAACAAAGGCATTTTCGGATTTGAGATCATCAGGCCATCGGCAACAATACGTTTGTTGCAGAATTTTATCAGGTCATTGGTGGCACCGGCAAAGGGTTCCTGATTCTTGACCGCCGGCACCAGTTTGCCATCATCAAACAAAAATCCGAGCTGGCGTTTGCCCTTACCGCATTCAGCCGCACAATTGCCGGTGATCTCGCATAACAGGTCAACGACCTTGACTTCGACGCGGGTTTTTTTCTCGTGGTCTATGCCCCATTCGCTGGCAGCATTTGCAACAACAGCGCTGGCGGTAAGGATTGAAGCTGTCATGAATAGTTTTTTGATCATTTTCTTTAACCCCTTTCTTACTCGCCAAACGGCACTACGCCGTACTCATCATGGGTCATATTTATGATACCCTTGTCAGTTGCCACTTTGTTGACGATCAGATAATTAACCCCGTCGCGGACATAATGATCACCATCAACGGTGACATTGTGGCTTTGGATTTTTACAATTTTCGGATTTGCGACGCTGGTGTCATCACCATCAACCCGCAGAACCATATATACGGTGCCGTCTTTTGCCTTAATGCTGACCGGGATGCCGCCAACAGCGCACCAGATGGCACATTGGTGGTGGGCGGTGCCTTCGGCAAACATGATCTCGGTTACATAACACCAAGTGTCAATGATTTCGCCGGATATTTGTACCCGTTTCGGGGTAACTGCCTGTGATGGTGTGGACATGACCGTTGCGGTCAGGCCCATTATGGCAAAAAGTTTGAAAAGTTTTTTCATTTCATCCTCCAGATGCTGACTAGCCAATTGCTAAAGTATCGCACTCAATCTGATCTCAGATTTGGTGCGACATGCCCTGTCAAAGCATTTATTATTGTTGCGTCTCGCGCTTCATTTACAAGGCAAATAAAACGCGACACGCTTTAACTAAACGGGGTAATGTCGCCTCAAGTTCGATTTCCCGATCTTATGTTTGCACGAAAACGATTGGTCGAAGCAAATAACCAACGTTGATAAATTCGTGAAGTCACCGTTATTAAACACTGAAACAAAAAGGAACTGCCGATGTCTGCTTACCTTGTTGCTCGCGTGAACGTGACAAACCCTGAAAAATATAAAAATTACACAACGCTCTCACCGGCAGCGATTGCCGCATTTGGTGGTAAATTTCTTGTTCGCGGTGGTGAAACTGAAACGCTGGAAGGACAGGAAGAAACCAACCGCATGGTTATTGTCGAGTTCGAATCGCTGGATAAAGCCCGCGCTTTTTATCACTCTGAACAATACACTGCCGCCCGGCGTGAAAGAGAAGGTGCGGCTGATGGTCAATTCATCATTGTCGAGGGAATTTAGCTCCTCGCGGGAGTAAGACCGAAGTTGTACATATTGCGACAATCTATTGTCTGAATCAGTGTTGCAAGGCCCTTTTGCTTGTGTTAGACGTCTTCCCGGTTGAGAGGGTAATTGTCCCGTTCAGCACCAAAATTGGTATTTTATATTTTAATCAAAGAGTTAGCATTTGAACTGAATACGGTTTGATGTGCTGATCTGACAGACTTGAGGGACCGGTAGTTAATGACCGCCACACAAGACACAGTTTCAGGTATGCCCGGGCGTTATGCGCTGGCTCTTTTTGAGCTTGCTCAAGAGAATAAAAGTGTTGCTCGCGTCGGCAAGGACCTTGATCAATTTGCCGCTCTTGTTAATAGCTCAGAAGATCTGACCCGAATGGTGAAAAGCCCGGTTTTTGGTGCTGATGAGCAATTAAGAGCAATCAAAGCCATTTTGGCAAAAGCAAAAATTTCCGGAGTTGCAGCCAATTTTATCAAGCTGACGGCTCAAAACCGTCGGCTTTTCGCTGTTTTGGACATGGTAAAAGCTTACCGCGCACTGGTTGCTCAGGCCAGAGGCGAAATTACCGCGGAAGTCACATCGGCTGAAAAGCTGAGCACCGCACAAATCACCAAGATCAAATCATCCCTGAAAGCCGCCGTTGGCCAGGATGTGCAATTGGTGACCACTATAGATTCCGGCATTCTGGGCGGACTGATCGTTAAGGTTGGTTCCAGAATGGTTGACAATTCACTACGTACCAAATTGCAATCGATGAAGATTGCCATGAAAGGGGCTTGATGCCATGGACATCCGCGCAGCTGAGATTTCCTCAATTCTGAAAAAACAGATCAAGGGCTTTGGTAAAGAAGCCGAAGTTTCTGAAATTGGTCAAGTGCTGTCCGTTGGTGACGGTATTGCCCGCGTTTACGGCCTTGATAATGTGCAGGCTGGTGAGCTGGTTGAATTTCCCGGCGGTATTACCGGCATGGCGCTTAACCTAGAAGTCGACAATGTCGGTATCGTGATCTTTGGGTCTGACCGTGACATTAAAGAAGGCGACACAGTCAAGCGAACCGGCAACATTGTGGAAGTGCCTGTTGGCAAGGAATTGCTTGGCCGGGTTGTTGACCCGCTTGGCAATCCGCTTGACGGCAAAGGCCCGATCAAGTCCAAAATAATGAAACAGGTTGATATTAAAGCGCCTGGCATTATTCCGCGCAAATCTGTGCATGAGCCAATGTCTACAGGTCTTAAAGCTGTTGATGCCTTGATCCCGGTTGGTCGTGGCCAGCGTGAGTTGATCATTGGTGACCGTCAAACTGGTAAAACAGCGATTATCCTTGATACAATTCTCAATCAGAAGCCTATTCATGAAAAAGGCCCTGAAGAAGACAAGCTTTACTGTATCTATGTTGCTTGCGGACAAAAGCGTTCAACCGTTGCCCAGTTTGTTAAAACACTGGAAGAAAATGGTGCGCTGGAATATTCGATCATCATTGCAGCAACGGCCTCTGATCCGGCACCCATGCAATTTTTGGCGCCATTTGCCGGTTGTACAATGGGGGAATATTTCCGTGACAATGGCATGCACGCGCTGATTGGTTATGATGACCTATCCAAACAAGCTGTGGCTTATCGTCAAATGTCTCTCCTGCTTCGTCGCCCACCTGGACGTGAAGCCTATCCTGGTGACGTTTTCTATCTTCACTCACGTTTGCTTGAGCGTTCAGCCAAGTTGAACGATGATATGGGCGGTGGTTCACTAACGGCTCTGCCAGTTGTTGAAACCCAGGGCAATGACGTGTCAGCGTTTATTCCAACCAATGTGATTTCGATCACCGATGGCCAGATTTTCCTTGAAACTGATTTGTTCTTCCAGGGTATTCGCCCTGCTGTGAACGTTGGTCTGTCAGTGTCCCGCGTGGGATCGGCAGCGCAAATCAAAGCGATGAAGCAGGTTGCCGGTAAAATTAAGGGTGAGCTTGCACAGTATCGTGAAATGGCAGCCTTTGCCCAGTTTGGTTCAGACCTTGATGCCGCTACGCAGCAATTGCTTAATCGTGGGGCGCGTCTGACCGAACTTCTAAAACAGGGTCAGTTTGCACCTCTCAAAGTGGAAGAGCAGGTTGTGGTGATTTATGCCGGTGTAAACGGCTATCTTGATGGTATTGAAGTTGGTAATATCGGCGCCTATGAAGAGGGTTTATTGCGCACATTGCGTGAGAATGAGCCTGAAATTCTCGAAGCCATCCGGGTTGAAAAAGAAATAAGTGATGAAACAGGCGATAAGCTAAAAGCTTCTGTTGAATCTTACACTAAATCTTTTGCAGCCTAAGCAACGGCAACCATTTTAAAGGGAATACAAAGGTTACGATATGCCAAACCTTAAGGACCTGAAAAATCGCATCACCAGTGTGACCAGCACGCAGAAGATTACCCGTGCGATGCAAATGGTGGCCGCAGCCAAATTGCGAAAGGCACAAGAATCTGCCGAAGCTGCCCGTCCGTTTTCTGAACGTATGGCCATTGTTTTGGCAAATCTGTCTGCTGCAATGGAAGGCCGTGAGGGTGCTTCACCATTAATGGCCGGTACCGGTAAAGATCAAACACACCTTTTGATTGTTTGTACGGCTGAGCGCGGCCTTTGCGGTGGTTTTAATTCATCAATAGCAAAGCTGGCCCGTCTAAAAGCCATCGAACTTGCCGGGCAAGGCAAAGATGTCAAAATGCTCTGTGTCGGCAAAAAAGGGTTTGATGCCCTCAAACGTGAATTTGGCAGCAAGATCATTGATGTGGTAGATTTGAAGGCGGTTAAAAAAGTTGGCTTTGCAGATGCTAACGGCATTGCTTCAACGGTTCTGGACCTTTTTGAAGACGGTGGCTTTGACGTTTGTACGTTGTTCTACTCTGAGTTCAAGAACGTCATTACTCAGATCCCAACAGCTCAGCAGCTTATTCCTGCAACTGTTGAAAAATCTGATGATACTGAACCACTCGATCTCAATGGGGCCATATATGAGTATGAGCCTGAAGAAGACGAAATTCTGGCTGATTTGTTGCCACGCAATATTGCAATTCAAATTTTACGTGCCTTGCTTGAAAACGGCGCATCTGAACAAGGTGCGCGGATGTCTGCAATGGACAACGCCACCCGTAATGCTGGTGAAATGATTGACAAACTGACGTTGAGCTACAACCGTCAGCGTCAGGCCCAAATTACCAGCGAACTTATTGAAATTATCTCAGGCGCCGAAGCGCTGAACGGTTAATAGACAAGGATTTAATCAAATGGCTAAAGCACCTGCTAAAAAACCCGCCAAAAAGGCAGCTAAAAAACCTGCTGCAAAGAAACCTGCAGCGAAAAAGGCAGCATCAAGCGCTACCGGGACTGTTGCGCAGGTTATGGGCGCGGTTGTTGACGTTCAATTTACCGGCGAACTGCCAGCGATTTTGAATGCGCTTGAAACCGATAACAACGGCAACCGCCTTGTTCTTGAAGTTGCCCAGCACCTTGGCGAAAATACAGTTCGCACCATCGCGATGGATTCCACCGAGGGACTTGTTCGCGGACAAGCAGTTACTGATAATGGCACGGCAATATCTGTGCCTGTTGGAGAAGAAACTCTCGGACGCATTATGAATGTGATTGGTGAACCTGTTGATGAAGCTGGACCGATTAAAACCAAAAGCAGACGCGGTATTCACCAGGATGCCCCGGCTTTCATTGATCAGTCAACGGAAGCTGAAATTCTCATAACCGGCATTAAGGTCGTTGACCTTCTGGCCCCCTATGTGAAGGGTGGTAAAATTGGCCTGTTCGGTGGTGCCGGTGTGGGCAAAACAGTTTTGATCATGGAATTGATCAACAACATCGCCAAAGCGCACGGTGGTTATTCGGTGTTTGCCGGTGTTGGTGAACGCACCCGTGAAGGTAATGACCTTTACTGGGAAATGATTGAATCCGGTGTGAACAAAGAAGGTGGCGGCGACGGTTCAAAATGTGCACTGGTTTACGGCCAAATGAATGAGCCTCCCGGAGCGCGTGCCCGTGTTGCCTTGTCAGGTCTGACAATTGCTGAAGATTTCCGCGATGCCGGTCAGGACGTTTTGTTCTTTGTTGATAACATTTTCCGCTTTACACAAGCTGGTTCTGAAATTTCCGCTTTGCTTGGTCGTATCCCGTCTGCTGTGGGCTATCAGCCAACACTGGCAACAGACATGGGCACCATGCAGGAACGTATTACTTCAACACACAAAGGTTCTATTACCTCTGTGCAAGCGATTTACGTGCCTGCTGATGATTTGACTGACCCTGCACCTGCTACTTCATTTGCTCACCTTGATGCAACATCAGTGCTATCGCGCTCGATTGCGGAAAAAGGTATTTACCCAGCGGTTGACCCGCTTGACTCAACTTCGCGTATCCTTGATCCACGGGTTATTGGTGAAGAGCATTACGCAGTTGCCCGTCAAGTGCAAGAAACACTGCAACGCTACAAAGCGCTGCAAGATATTATTGCTATTTTGGGCATGGATGAGCTTTCAGAAGAAGACAAGCTGGTTGTTACCCGGGCGCGTAAGGTTGAGCGCTTCCTGTCACAACCATTCTTTGTGGCTGAAGTCTTTACCGGTTCTCCTGGCAAACTTGTGTCTCTTGAAGATACAATCACTGGCTTTAAAGCCTTGATTGCCGGTGAATATGATCACCTGCCAGAAGCTGCCTTTTATATGGTTGGCAATATGGATGAAGCAGTGGCAAAAGCTGAAAAAATGGCTGCAGAAGCTGCTTAATTTCAGCTTTTGTTACAGTAAGGCTAAGGACGCGATATTATGGCAGAGCTATTGAAATTTGAACTGGTATCACCCGAAAAACTGCTGATGTCAGCAGAGGTTGAACAAGTTGTTGTACCAGGCTCTGAGGGTGATTTCGGCGTATTCGTCAATCACGCCCCGGTTCTTTCCACCATGCGCCCCGGCATCATTGACATCACTGAAGCTGACGGCAAAAAACAGCGCATCTTTGTGCGTGGCGGTTTTGCCGAAGTCAACCCGCAAGGGTTGACGGTTCTGGCCGAGCAAGCCATCAATATGGATGATCTTGATGCGGCGGCACTAGCTCAAGAAGTAGCCAATGCTGAGGAAGATGTCGCTGATGCTAAGTCAGATGACAAGCGCCAAAAGGCCCAGGAAACTCTGGATCATCTGAAACAACTGCAAACTTCGCTTTAAGCTGTTTCAGACCTTTCGATCCGAGATATGATTTATGCCGTCAGATACCGGTACGTCTTTTAAATCAAAGACATTTACGCCATCAAGACAAGCCACGTTAAATCCGAATTCTTCCGGGTTTGATCGGCGTTGGTGGTGGGTGTAAATTCCGCAAATCGAGCAAAAGTAATGCTTCGCCGTCATTGTGTTGAATTGGTAAAGGCGCAAATATTCCTCGCCTTGAACGACTTTTAGCCCATCCAGTTTGACTGATGCCGCAATTGCACCACGCTTGCTGCAAATCGAGCAATTGCACCGGCGTGGGTTCTCAATTCCATTGGGCAATATCAGTTCAAGTCGCACCGCGCCGCAATGGCACGATGCTGTATGAACTGATTTATTACCCATTGGAATTGTCCAGTTCTACTCCTTAATGGCAGCAATCCGTAACATGTTGGTCTTTCCGGGTGTTCCGAGTGGAAAACCGGCCGTAATGACAATCCGGTCACCATGTTTGGCAAACTTTTCCTGAACAGCAATACGGCAGGCACGTGAAACCATATCATCCTGATCTTTTGCATCTTGCGTCAAAACGCAATGCAATCCCCAACCAAGAGCCAATCGACGACCGGTCTTAACCGACGGTGTGAGTGCAATAATGGGTACTTCAGGGCGTTCGCGTGAGGCCCTGAGGCCGGTGGAACCTGAACCGGTATAACAGATGATTGCTGCAGCATTTAGCGTTTCGGCAACTGAACGGGCAGCGCTTGAAATTGCGTCAGCACTGGTCGCCTCCGGCGCTTTTCGCTGAGCTGAAATAATGCCTTTAAAAAGTGGATCACCTTCTACCGAAATAGCAATGGCATCCATTGTCTCCACCGCTTTTATCGGCCATGCGCCCATTGCCGATTCAGCAGAAAGCATAACCGCATCAGCACCTTCAAAAATGGCGGTGGCGACGTCAGAAACTTCAGCCCTTGTTGGTACCGGTTCTTCAATCATCGATTCGAGCATTTGTGTCGCAACAACGACCGGCTTACCAGCTTCCCGAGCTGCCCGGGTAATTCGCTTTTGCCAACCGGGCACCGTTTCTACCGGTAACTCTACCCCCAAATCACCACGTGCGATCATAATGGCATCACACAGGGGAATGATTTCGTCAAGATCTGTAAGAGCTGATGGCTTTTCAATTTTTGCCAGAACGCCAGCTCGACCACGAACCAGTTTTCTGGTTTCAGCCACGTCTTCTGCCCGCTGCACAAATGACAGCGCAATCCAGTCAACACCGTCTTCGCAGGCAGCTTTCAAATCGGCCCGGTCTTTTGTTGTCAGCGCTGGTAGTGGAACAACAGTGTCGGGAAGGTTGACCCCTTTACGGGCTGAAAGTGCGCCACCATAAATAACCTTGGTGGTAATTTTTCCAGGCGCTACTTCTGTCACCTTAACCCGGATTCGGCCATCATTGATTAACAGGTTATGTCCAATCTCAATTGCACCGAAAATCTCAGGATGAGGTAAATAAACCCGCGTGCTATCGCCAGGTGTCGGGTCTTGGTCAAAGACGAACTCCTGTTCCGGTACAAGCAATACTTCTGATTCTGCAAAGGCATCGACCCTGAGTTTGGGGCCTTGCAAATCTGCCAGCACACCAATTGGCCGGTTGTGCCGTTTTTCGACTTTACGGATAAGCGCATGACGTTTTCTCATTTCATCATGGCTTGAATGGCTCATATTGATCCGGAACACATCAACGCCGGATAAAAAGAGTTTTTCGATCATTTCTTCGCTATTGGACGCTGGTCCCAAAGTTGCTATGATCTTTGCTTTGCGTTTACGCCTCACTGGGCTTGTTTCTCCGATTTCTGGGCACTGGTTATTGAAATTGACCAATCTAGCTCTTCGCCTGTATCAACCTCATAAAAGCCGGTGCGCTTTGCGTTACGTTTCTCGCAGTCCTTTATGCCGCGAATTGTAAAAAGTTTTTCGCGGGTACACAGCTTTGCTGTGCCGCCCCATGAACCACCTTCTTTGTAATCGATCGCAAAAATGTAGTAGTAGCGGGCAATCAGGGGACCTTCGAGCAATGTCTGACAGACATTTGGGTCAACATTCCACCAACCTTCACTGGCCCAGCCTTTTTGGTCCTTATATCCCAAAGCAACGCCAACCAGATTGGTTGTTTTGTTGCAAAGTTTCAGGTCGGCATGAGCTGTTGGTGCCAAGAACAATGAGCTTGAAAATGCAATAGCTGCATAGACAGCCAGTCCTGACAAAATCTTAGGTGCTTTCAACTTAGTCTCCCGATTCACAAAACTAACACGCGAATCAATTACCCGTGCACTGTAAACTTAATTGCCCCGTCACTGGAATAGCGCGAATTGTCCATCCTTGCAAATAACAAGCACCGCCAATTGATTAAATTGTATTGCCTTTCGGGCGATAAGATGGCAGTTGGCAGAACAACATCATGAAGTTAATAATTTTGAACTGTAAACACTGGTTAAATGGCAATAATAAAAAACAATGAAATTGTCACATCAGGTAATCATTCTGTGCCCGATAGTAATCCTTCTTATGGTGTAATTAAAGGCTGTTTTGCCAATGGTCTTGTGATTATTTCTGATCATGCCCGTAATACAGTGCCTGATGAATACCATCATTTGGGCCTGCCTGATGGTGAGTTTGAACGCCATATTGCATATGATATTGGCGCGGAGGCATTGACCCGTCAATTAGCACAACAGCTGAACGTACCTGCGGTGTATTCGAAGTTTTCCCGGCTACTTATTGACCCCAACCGGGGGATTGATGACCCGACCCTAATCATGAAAATATCGGACGGGGCACTTATTCCCGGCAACATTGATATCACCGCTCATGAAAAACAGCACAGAATTGAAACCTATTACCAACCATATCATAATGCAGTCGATCAGATGATAGAGGCAGCAATTGCCAGTGGTAATCCACCGATGGTCTTTTCAATTCACAGTTTTACCCCTTTTTGGAAAGGGGTTGCCCGGCCTTGGCATGTGGGGGTTCTTTGGGTGGAAAATGACAGATTTGCCCGGCCTTTGTTAAATGGACTTGCCAGAGACAAGGCACTGGTGGTTGGGGAGAATGAACCCTATTCAGGTGGTGTGAAAGGCGAGAGTGTTGACAAACATGCCCGACAACGCGGACTGGCCACAGCTCTGATCGAAGTGCGCCAGGATCTGATATGTGACAAATCAGGTGTGGATGAATGGTCAGAACGACTTGCACAAATACTGTCGCAAATTAAAATCCAAGACTGATTTTTGTTAACTGAATTTAAGACTGGAGACTCCTCAATGGAATCATCTACCGCAGTTGCCCAGGGCCAACTTAAAAGTATCGTTGAGCGTGTCGAGCGACTGGAAGAAGAAAAGAAAACCATCGCTGACGATATTAAGGAAGTGTATGCTGAGGCTAAAGCAAATGGTTTTGACACCAAAACGCTGCGAAAAGTAGTGGTCTTACGCAAAAAAGACCGCACCGAGCGCGAGGAAGAAGAAGCCATGCTTGACCTCTACATGAATGCTCTTGGAATGGTTCCATCCGGGCTTAATGAGTCAAATACGTAAGACGCTGATTTTATCGTTCGGTTAATTTGAGTTCAATCCGCCGGTTGCGGGCTTTTGCTTCATCGGTGTCGGCCGGGTCGATGGGTTGAAACTCACCGAACCCTGCTGCAACCAGCCGATTTGGTGGTACGCCTTTTGAGATCAGTTGTTTAACAACGGCTATGGCACGGGCTGATGACAATTCCCAGTTCGATTTCATTAACGCGGTGTTGATCGGGTCGGTATCGGTGTGGCCGTCAACGCGCAGTACCCAGGCAATATCGCCGGGTATTTCTTTTTCCAGTTGTCTTATCGCATCAGCCAACTTATCCAATTCTTTAGCTCCCAGCGGGTTTATTTCTGTTGCCCCTTTGGGAAATAAAACCTCTGACTGAAATACAAAACGGTCACCTACAATAGATACATCTGAGCGGTTGGACAGAATGCGCCGCAAGCGGCCGAAAAATTCAGAGCGGAAACGCGCCAGCTCGCGAACCCGTTGCGCCAGAGCCGAGTTCAAGCGTTTTCCGAGATCGGCTATTTGAGTTTTGGAATTCTGATCCCTGCTCTCAGCAGCTTCAAGTGCGTCGTTCAAAATACCAATTTGCCGCCGTAGGGCTGCAATTTGCTGATTGAGTAATTCAACCCGGGCCAAGGCTTGCGATGACAAGTCTTTCTCGGATTTTAGTTTTGTTTCTAGCTGAATAGTCGCTTCATTGCTGGACTTTTCATCATTGGTGAGGCCTTCCAACAATAATTGAAGTTCGCTGGTTTTGTCTCTAGCCGATTTGAGGTTGTCGCTTAATGAACCAAGCGATGTTTCAAGCTCTGTTTTGGCAGATTTTTCCAAGGCTAGTAAACTGGATAATTCGGCAATTTGTGAGCGTAATTTGACCAGTACTGTATCCTGTCCAGTGATTTCACGTGCTAGCAAAAACTGCGCAACCATAAATACTGAAAGTAGAAAAACAATAACCAGCAACAGCTGGGCCATGGCATCGACAAATCCCGGCCAATAATAGGCGTTGTCAACGCTTCGGGACCGGCGGGAAAGTGCTCGTGACATTAAGCCCTAACTCCCTTGTTCGGGTTTCTTTGACCCTCGAATGGCTGCCCTCAAACGGTTCCCGGTGGTCGGTTTTTGAATATTGGCGGTCAGCAGGTTTTTAATTTCATTCTGCTGTTCTGTTTGCGATTGAGCCCATTGCCGGACAATTTTTTGTTCTTCGCGCATTTGTTGTACCAGCCCATGCACAGCATCGGCTAATTTGTCGATTGAACCAGTGTCGGCCGGAGCACCGCCATTGGTGGTGCCAGCTGGTTCTGATAGCGCCAACTCCAGCGTGGCGTTCATTCTCTCGATGCCGTCTTGTATTCCTGACATGTCCATATGCAAATATTGCGGCATGGTGGCTTGTCCTGCTTCACCCATTTCAATGTCGGTAAGCGATGCCAGCCAGTCTTCCAGCGAATTGTAAAACCGGTTCTGAGCTTGACTGGCCTGTAAATCCAAAAATCCTAAAATGAGGGAGCCCGAAAGACCAAACAATGAGGATGAAAAAGAGGTGCCCATGCCAGCCAGCGGTGCTTCAAGCCCGCTTTTCAAATCATCAAAGATCGTTGAGGAATCAGCGCTTCCCACATCGAGCGATTTGATCACATCGCCAACCGATGCAACGGTTTGGAGCAGACCCCAAAAGGTTCCGAGCAAACCCAGAAAAACCAGAAGGCCGATCATATAGCGCGAGATATCGCGGGCTTCATCCAGCCGCGATGCAAGAGAATCCAGTAATGAGCGAAGGGTGGTTGGTGATAAAACTGTGGCACCCTGGCGATTGGCCAGTAATGCTTCCATTGGTGCCAGCAGGTTTGGCGAGTAGGGAATTTCTAGGCCGGGATCAGTAACCCGAAAATGATTGACCCAGTTGACCTCTCTAATCAATCGCCAGACCATGCGAAAGGCGTAACCAAGACCGAGCAACAAGACAATCACGATCATACCGTTCAACCCAGGGTTTGACATAAATGCCTTTTTAAACTGGGGAAACAGAACTGTTGCCAGAATACCAATCAGCAAGGTGAAAACTACCATTTTGACCAGATATACTCGCGGCTGGTCTAAAACGTTACCTTCATCAAAATCATCATCAAGGGACATGCTAGGCGCCTTCTCCACCGGTTTTATTGAGAATCACACTAAACATTGTCTTTTCAACAAACAAGACAACTTGTCCGTTTCATTGCGACCTTGACCATGTTACTGGCTTTGGCATCCTGATTTATATGCAAAATTGAAAGGCATTTCCATGAGCTCCCCTATTCGCCGCGCATTGTTATCTGTTTCAGACAAACAAGGTTTGATTGAATTTGCCAAAGAGCTTGCCGGTTCCGGTGTCGAACTACTGTCGACTGGTGGGTCGGCTAAAACGCTGCGCGATGCGGGTCTTGATGTTACCGATGTTTCACAAGTTACCGGATTTCCGGAAATTATGGATGGCCGCGTTAAAACACTGCACCCCAATGTTCATGGCGGACTATTGGCGGTGCGCGGTAATGATGAGCATGAAGCGGCCATGACAGAACATGGCATCGGAGCAATTGATCTGCTGGTGTGTAACTTATATCCGTTTGAGGCGACATTATCTGGTGGCGGGTCGTACAATGACTGTGTCGAGAATATTGATATTGGTGGCCCGGCAATGACCCGAGCTGCTGCGAAAAATCATCGGTTTGTTACGGTCGTAGTAGATGCGGCTGATTATGATGATGTTATTGCCGAAATGAAAGCCAATGACGGCGCGACCAGTGAGCCTTTTCGGCGTAAACTTGCGGCCAAAGCCTACGCCCGAACTGCAGCTTATGATGCAGCGGTCGGCAATTGGTTGCTGAGCGAGGCAGGTGAGACAGCCAGCGGCTATCGTGCTTTTGGCGGCACCTTGATCCAGTCCCTGCGTTATGGCGAAAACCCGCATCAATGGGCAGCGTTTTACCGGGCTGGCAAACCACGCCCCGGTGTGGCCAGCGCCCGTCAATTGCAGGGCAAAGAGCTGTCTTACAACAACATCAATGACACCGATGCAGCTTATGAATGCGTGGCTGAGTTCAATCCGGCAGAAACCGCTGCCTGTGTGATTGTCAAACACGCAAACCCTTGCGGAGCGGCAATGGCTGACTCACTTAGGGAGGCATATCAACGAGCACTTGCCTGTGACCCGGTGAGCGCCTTTGGCGGTATCATTGCAGTTAACAGACCGCTTGATGAAGCAGCAGCAAAAGAAATGGTCAAAATTTTTACCGAGGTGATTATAGCACCTGGAGCTGATGAAGGAGCTATTGCAGTTATTGCCGAGAAAAAGAATTTACGGCTGTTGCTGACCGATGATTTGCCCGATGTGCGCGAACCGGGTGTGACGGCAAAAACTGTCGCCGGTGGCATGCTGGTTCAATCGCGCGACAACGGTAATGTTGATGATATCGAATTGAAAGTTGTGACCCAAAAGGCACCGAGCGAAGCTGAGCTGGCCGATTTGAAATTTGCTTTCAAGATTGCCAAGCATGTCAAATCAAATACTATTCTTTATGTAAAAAATGGTGCAACGGTTGGCGTTGGTGCTGGTCAAATGTCGCGTGTTGATTCAGCCAGAATCGCCGCCAGAAAATCTGAAGACGCTGCAAAAGAACTGGGTCTGGAAACGCCTCTGGCCAAAGGCTCGGTAGTTGCCTCAGACGCTTTCTTCCCGTTTCCTGACGGTTTGCTGCAAGCTGCAGAAGCTGGCGCCACAGCGGTCATCCAGCCGGGTGGGTCAATGCGTGATGACGAAGTTATCAAAGCGGCTGATGAAGCGGGACTGGCAATGGTGTTTACGGGAATGCGGCATTTCCGGCATTAGGGGGTGTCTCTGGCGACAAATTGGCTATTGATTGCCAGGATTAGATTGTTATATTAGAATGTGTTAATGTAATTATTGTGTTCTGCTACCTATCTGGAGGGACAAATGGCATACGATTTTAATGGGACTGAAATTGAAACCACGGCAAATGGGTTTCTTGTTAATACGCAGGATTGGTCAAAAGAGTTGGCCCAGCATATGGCAACGGCTGACGGTATTGAGCTGAGCGATCGTCATTGGGATCTGATTGATTTTCTGCGGGAAGCCTTTGTCGGTGATGGTACCCAGCCCAACACCCGTAACATCGTTAAGGCGATGAGTAAGGCCTGGGGCGAAAAGCTTTCTCAGAAAGATGTTTATGCGCTGTTTAACGGTGATCCATCGAAAATTGCTGGTAAATATGCCGGTGCTGCTGAAAGCAGACGCAAGGGTGGCTATTAAGCGACCAGTTCGAGAAAATTTAATAGAAAACGGCGCTGAATAATTTCAGCGCCGTCTTATTTTTTGGAATTTTTGCTGATTGTTACAGCACAATAACCTTTGTTCCCATACGGGTTTTGTTGAACAGGTCGATGACCTCCTCGTTTAACATACGGATGCAACCGCTGGATTGGGCTTTGCCGATTGAAGACGGGTTATTGGTACCGTGGATGCGATACAGTGTGTCGCGTTTACCCTGAAAAAGATAAAGCGCGCGTGCCCCAAGTGGATTATTCGGGCCACCTTCCATGACTGCGGGAAGTTGGCGACCGTATTTGGCCAACTCGCGGGCAATCATTTCTGCCGGTGGACGCCATGCCGGCCATTCGGCCTTGCGGCGGATTTTGGCGACGCCTGACCACTCAAAACCGGCACGGCCAACACCAACGCCATATTTCATTGCCTTGCCATCGGGCAGCACCCGATAAAGGCGGCGTTCTGATGTGTTGATAATGATTGTACCAACTTTTTCACGGGTCTTATAACGGACAATTTTTTTGCCACGATAATTAGAGGCTCGCGAAGAACTGGTAAGTCCACTGGTAAAGTTGAACTTTGTTTTTGCCAAAGCTGGTTGGGTCATTGCCAACCCGGCAGTGCCAGCCAAAAGGAAGCGGCGGCGGTTTAGTTTAGAGTTTTTCATCATGTATCTCCATGATTTACATTTAAGCTTGGCAGATGTCCTACAAGCTTATGGTTAATTTCTGGTTTTTATTTCTCAATGAGGCCGTCGCTGGTATCATTTTAACTGGCGGCACAACACATGGAGATCAACCGGGTAGGAGCATGCTGGCTTTGAAGTTTTGAATGTTGCGGCAAATTTTCCAGCTGTGTAATGAAACGGCTGGCCTGACTCTAAAATGAGGACGGTATTAAGATCCTGTACAATTGCAGCGCGGTCAACATCGTTTTGGCGGGAAACAATTGCTTTTATACATGCTCCCTTGCAGACATCGGCGTCATCATCAACAACGACAATGCTTGTTGTAGCCGTACGTTCAATCTGCGTTTTGGCAAGGCATGGTACGGCAATCGATGTGATTGCCAGAAGCATTGCCAGAATTTGAGCCGCAAAGCGCATGAAAAACCCGATCATAAAAATTTTCGGCATTATGCCATGATCGGGTTTAATTCAAAATACAGTTTTGATCACGAGAGCGTGAGCAAAATTACTTATTCTGCCGGTTTTTGATCAGATCATCAACCACGGCAGGATCTGCCAGTGTGGAAGTATCACCGAGGTTGGAATAGTCATTCTCGGCAATTTTTCGCAGGATACGGCGCATGATTTTGCCGGAACGGGTTTTTGGCAGGCCGGGGGCAAATTGCAGCATATCGGGTGAGGCAATCGGACCGATTTCCGTTCGGACCCAGGTGCGCAGCTCTTTTCTGAGGTCATCAGAGGGCTCTTCACCGGCCATCAGGGTAACATAACAATAAATGCCCTGACCCTTGATGTCATGGGGGTAGCCAACCACGGCTGCTTCGGATACTTTGGGATGCGCGACCAATGATGATTCAACTTCGGCGGTTCCCATCCGGTGGCCTGAGACATTGATAACGTCATCAACCCGACCAGTAATCCAGTAATAACCGTCCTTGTCACGACGACAGCCATCGCCGGTAAAGTAAGAGCCTTTGTAAGTTGAAAAGTAAGTTTCGACAAAGCGGTCATGGTTGCCATAGAGCGAACGCATTTGCCCCGGCCAGGAATCCTTGAGGATCAAATTGCCCTCGGCTACACCTTCAAGCTCAACCCCTTCACTGTCAACCAGTGCCGGATTAACACCAAAGAAGGGTTTGGTTGCCGAACCGGGTTTTTGATCGATAGCACCAGGCAGCGGTGTGATCATGATACCGCCGGTTTCAGTTTGCCACCAGGTATCGACAATCGGACATTTCTTTTTGCCGATAACGTTATAATACCATTCCCAGGCTTCGGGGTTGATCGGTTCGCCAACCGAGCCGAGCAGGCGCAGGCTTTTGAGTGAACAACGGTTTACAAAGTCATCACCAGCACCCATCAGAGCGCGAAGAGCGGTGGGGGCGGTGTAGAAAATATTGACATTGTGCTTGTCGCAAACCTGCCAGAAGCGAGAAGCATCGGGGAAAGTCGGGATGCCTTCAAACATCAGGGTTTGGGCGCCATTGGCCAGTGGGCCATAAACGATATAAGAGTGTCCGGTTACCCAGCCAACATCGGCTGTACACCAGTAGACATCGCCATCGTGATAATCAAAAACATATTGGTGAGTCATGGCGGCATAAACCAGGTAACCACCGGTGGTGTGTAAAACACCTTTGGGTGTGCCGGTTGAACCTGATGTATAAAGAATAAATAGCGGGTCTTCGGCTTTCATGCGAGCCGGTTTGCATTCCGGTTTTGCGTTCGCCATGGCGTCATGATACCAGATGTCGCGACTATCATCCCAAGCGATGGCACCGCCGGTGCGCCGGATCACCAGCACTGTTTCAACCTTGGTGCCTTTTTTGGCAGCAATTTTGATCGCTGCATCGGCGTTGGCTTTCAATGGTATTGGCCGACCACCACGAAGGCCTTCATCGGCAGTGATGATAAAGGTTGAATCGCAATCATCAATCCGTCCGGCCAGCGCATCGGGTGAGAAACCGCCAAAGACGATAGAGTGAACTGCACCGATACGGGCGCAAGCCAGCATCGCGTAGGCTGCTTCGGGGATCATCGGCATATAAATTGTTACGCGGTCACCCTTTTTAACGCCGTTCTTTTTAAGAACATTGGAAAGGCGGCAGACATGTTCGTATAATTCATTGTAGGTGATTTTTTTGTCATAGTAAGGATCATCGCCTTCCCAGATAATCGCGGTTTGATTGCCGCGCTTTTTCAGGTGCCGGTCAATGCAATTATAGGAAACGTTGGTGATGCCATCCTCATACCACTTGATTGAAATCTTGGGATAGTCATAACTGACATTGCTGACCTTGGTATAAGGCTTGAACCAGTCAATCCGCTTGCCTTCCTTGCCCCAAAATTTATCCGGGTTTTTGATCGATTGCTTATACATTTTTTCATAAGTGGCTTGATCAATATGAGCTTTTTTCTTCCAGGCGGCAGAGACTTTATGGATTTTTGCAGCGGACATGATTTTGAGAACTCCCTCAGAAATTTAATAGTTTCCCTTAAAGACCATTATGCTTGGGCAGATCTGGTTTTGCAATGCGCCTTCTGTCTACAACGGCCCTAAAGACCGCCCATTTTGCAGACCAGTGCCCATTCTTGTGCTGTAACGGGTTGAACTGACAGGCGCATGGATTTGACCAGTGACATTTCAGCAAGTTCTGGCGTGGCTTTTATCTGCTTGAGGGTGACGGGTACCGGCATGTCTTTAACCGCTTTAATGTTGACGCAATCCCAGCGCTCATCATCAGTGGTTGAGTCTGGATGAGACAGTGCACAAACTTCAGCAATGCCAACAATCTCAAGCCCCTTGTTGGAATGGTAAAAAAATGCCCGATCGCCAATTGCCATTTGGCGCATGAAATTGCGGGCTTGGTAATTGCGGATACCATCCCATTCTTCACCGGCATCACCCTTGGCCTTTTGCTGATCCCATGACCATGCATTGGGTTCAGATTTAAACAGCCAGTATGCCATTATGTTTCTTCCGGGTTGTTAATCAGCCACTTCCACGCGGTGATTTCGACAGAGTCAAAAAGACCTGCTTCAGCATATGGGTCTTTTTCTGCAATGGCCTCAACTTCGCGGCGATTTTCAGCATCAATAATGACCAAAGATCCGATAGGTGACCCGTTATCGTCGGTTAGCGGACCGGCAGCTTTTAGCTGGTTTCCCAAGCCCTCCAGAAAAGCCAAATGGTCAGGACGGCTGGCCATACGCACATCGAGTGCCCCGTCCTTGTCTTTACAAATTACAGCAAACAGCATTTCATTTATCCTTTTTGTTTCGGGACTAAACACTTAACCCCTATTCAATTTCAGCCCGCATCGGTCGTGCCAGCAATCGCGCCAGCTCGGTATCGGGGTCTGATTTCCCGTCAACGATGGCATGCACCGCTTCACAGATCGGCATCTCGATATTATTTTTGCGAGCAATTTCGACCACCACACCAGCGGTAAAAACGCCTTCTGATACAGCGTTACGGGAGCCGAGTATGTCCTGCAAGGTTTCGCCTTGTCCCAGCCTGAAGCCCAGTGAGTAATTGCGTGATTTTGGTGAGCTACAAGTTAAACTCAGATCGCCAAAACCGGAAAGGCCAACGAGGGTTTCTGGTCGTGCGCCCAGCACCCGCCCGAGCCGGGTCAGTTCTGAAAAGGCTCTGGTGATCAATGCTGCCCGGCAGGATTCGCCAAGGTTTTTACCATCGGAAATGCCGCAGGCGATAGCCAGCACGTTTTTGACCGCGCCACCGATTTGAACGCCCAGAATATCGTCCGAGGCATAGATACGGAAATTTGCATGGCCAATGGCTTCCGCCACCCTTTTTGCTTCATCAATAGTCGGGCCGGCCAGTGTTACAGCGGTTGGCAGGCCACGCACCACATCGGCGGCAAAGGAAGGTCCTGACAAGACAAATGCTTCAAGGTCAGGGGCAACTTGCGCCAGGACATCACTCATAAAAAGATTGCTGGATTGTTCAATGCCTTTGGAGCAGATGAGAGCGGGAATGCCTTTGCGCAGAACTTTTGCAAATTGCTCCATCACGGTCCGCTGGGCTTGTGCCGGTGAGACCATCAGCACCGCATCGCACGGTGCGAAAGCCTCGATATCGCTTACCACATTGATGTTCTCAGGCAATTTGACACCAGGCAGATATCTTTTGTTTTCCCGCAATCTGGCAATTTCGGCGGCGTGCTCAGGCGACCGGGCCCATAAAACAACATCGCGTCCACCGCTGGCAATGGTTGAGGCAAGGGCTGTTCCCCATGAACCGGCGCCGATAACGCCAACAAGCTTTATTTCCTTGCTCATGCTTTCACTCATGCCTTAACTCCGGCAAATGGAACCGGTGTTCCCTGTGGATCTAGTGGCCAACGAGCCCGTACGGACATATCCAGCTCGTCGACATCACCACGCTGCAACCTCAAAGCACCAACATAAGCGATCATTGCAGCATTGTCGGTGCATAAATTGACCGGTGGAACGATGAGGCGAAACCTGTGTTGCTGGCAGATATCCTGCAATCCCGCTCTCAAGTGCTGGTTTGCGGCAACACCACCGGCAACGACCAAAACAGGTTCCGATAAGTTACTGTGCTGCTGAGAAAACTGTATCATGGCGTTATTCAGTCGGTCGGTAACGCTGCCAACAACTGCGGCCTGAAACCCGGCGCAGATATCAGCAACATCCTTATCGTTGACTTTTTCCAAGCCCTGGGCTTTCTGGCGAACGGCGGTTTTCAATCCTGAAAAGGAAAAATTGCAATTTGGTTTACCCTTGAGCGGCTTTGGGAATTTGAACCGTGTCGCATCTCCTGATTGGGCTGCACGCTCAACCGCCGGGCCGCCGGGATATCCTAAATTCAGTAATTTTGCAGTTTTATCAAAGGCTTCTCCCAAGGCATCATCAATGGTGGTGCCATAGCGGATATACTCTCCAACAGCCTCAACGCTAACAATCTGGGTATGACCACCCGATACCAGCAACAACAGATAGGGCGGGGCAAGACCTTCAGTTAGTCCCGGTGTCAGGGCATGACCTTCAAGGTGATTTATGCCTAAAAAGCTCAAGTCGTGGGCCATGGCGATGGATTTGGCGGTCATCATGCCGACCAGTAAACCACCAACCAGTCCGGGGCCTGCTGTTGCTGCAACACCATCAAGTTGATCAAAAGTCAGACCGGCGTCCTGCATTGCCTGTTTGATCAGGGCATCCATGTGGGTGATATGAGCACGGGCGGCCAATTCAGGAACAACGCCGCCGAAAATGGCATGGTCGGCAGTTTGTGACAAAACGATGTTGGATAGTGTTTTGGGGGTGCCATCAGCGCTAAGTCGCACCACGGCAGCGGCTGTTTCATCGCATGATGATTCAATTCCCAATACTGTGAGGCATTTTGCCATGGCAATACTAACCTTAACGGATGACACACTAGGACTTAAACTATTATAGTGCGGTCAAATTACAACCGCTTTAGGACACAAAAATTGGCTGTACGCAAATTGAAAATAGGAACCCGTGGTTCAAAACTAGCGCTGGCACAAGCTTATGAGACCCGCGACAAGCTGTTAACCGCCCATGGTATGGATAAAGACGACATCGAGATCGTGGTTATTTCAACCACTGGTGACCGTGTTCAGGACCGTGCCTTGTCTGAAATCGGTGGCAAAGGGCTGTTTACCAAAGAGATTGAAGAAGCGCTTTATGACAATTCAATCGATCTGGCGGTTCATTCGATGAAAGACATGCCAGCTGCCTTGCCGCCGGGGCTTGTGATGGCTGGTTTGCTGGAGCGTGAAGACCCGCGTGATGCGTTTATTTCAAGCATTGCCAATTCGATAGAGGATCTGCCGGCTGGCTCCAGGCTTGGTACGTCATCGGTGCGCCGGTCAGCTCAGGTGCGGACTTTGCGGCCTGATCTGGAAGTGGTGGAATTTCGCGGTAATGTCCAAACGCGGATGAAAAAGCTTGGTGACGGTGTTGCCGATGCAACATTTCTGGCTTGTGCCGGATTAAACCGTTTGGGGCAAAGCAATCTGATCACCAAGGCCATGGCCATTGAAGAAATGCTTCCGGCCGTGGCGCAAGGGGCAATTGGCATTGAAATCCGTGAGGGTGATGAGGTGACGGCTAAATTGCTGGAACCGTTGCGACACCGGGAAACAGAGATTGTTATAGCTGCTGAGCGTGGCTTTTTGATTGAGCTGGATGGTTCCTGCCGGACCCCGCTGGCAGCTCATGCAACGCTTGAGGGTGATACACTACATCTGGTGACAATGGCACTTACCCGCGATGGCAGCGAACGGTTTGAAACCACGCGTACCGGCCTCGCCGCAGATGCTGAAGAATTAGGCCTTGATGCGGGGCGGGAAATTGCCGCGCTTGCCGGAGATAAGCTGTTTGCGTGATGCATTTATTAGTGACCAGACCTGAGCCTGATGCCGGTGAACTGATTGCCTGGCTTGAGCAGGCTGGTCATGAGGTCAGCCATTTTCCGCTACTTGAAATCAAGTTTCTGGCTGATGTCAGTCTTCCGACTGCAAAACCGCAAGCAGTCCTTATTACCAGTGCTAACGGGGCTCGGGCACTTGGCCGACATGCTCAAATGCCACAATTTGCTGATACGATGGCTATCACCGTTGGTCCAGCTTCTGCAAAGGCGGCAATGGAAGCGGGGTTTAAAAATATCAGGAAAACCGGGCGTGGCGACGTGATCGGAGTGATTGAGTACGCACAACAGCATTTGACACCACAAGACGGGCCTTTGCTCTATGCATCGGGCAGTAAAACCTCCGGCGATCTGGTTGGTGAGTTGCAAAGCAGTGGTTTTGAGGTTGATCGTGTTGTTCTTTATCAAGCAATAGCTGCCGAAAAGCTGCCAGAAAAGATATGCCAGTCTTTGCCGGATGGGGTGTTGTTATTCTCACCCCGGACTGCAAAAATCTGGCTTTCACTAGTCAAGCTCCCATCTGGGGCCAAATCTGGGGCCAAATCTGGGGGTTGTGTTTGTGCTGATGAACTGGCAAAAATAAAACATTATTGCCTGTCAGACAATGTCGCCAAAATTATCGATAACTCCAGAGACCGGGGGCTTGGCAAGTTTTGCGACATCATTATATGTAAAGAACCAGACACGCCAAGTATGTTGCAAGCTGTTGGGGCTTCCATGCGCCAAAAAGCACCCCTTAACCAGGGATCGAAAAGGAACTGATTCAGTCTTATGGCACCGAGAAAAAGAAAATCGAACCCACCACGCAAAGCAGCCAAACCGCCTGTGCTTAATCTCAAGGCAACTGAGGTGAAGTCCGGTAACAGCAAGCCGGATGAGGGAGCCAAACCGGCTGGCAAAACCGCGCCAGCAAGTGCAGCAAAACCGGCCCGTCCAACAAAACCAGTAGTGAAGAAGGTTGCAGGTGATGCTGGAGCTGGTAAGAACCCCGAACAAGACAAAGTGGCACCAAGTAAAACAGAACAAGGCAAACAAAAGAAGAAAAAGAGCGGTAAAACTGCTCTTGCGTTGGTCAGTCTGGCGGCATTGGTTGCGGCCGGTCTTGGTGGTGCCTGGGCCTTTAAAACCTATGGTGCACAGTATTTTGCCAATCCCGATGCAGTAACGTCCGAACAGCTTGCCGGTGCAATCAAACGTATCGAAAAACTGGAAGCCGGTGCTGGTGAGAACAGTCAAACAACAGCGTTGATAGAAGGCCTTGAAAAGCAATTCAGTCAAAACAATGCTGCTCTGGCAGCAAACAAGGATGTTTTGAGCGCCAACAGTGAAAAACTGGCCAAACTTGAAAAAACTGCAACCGAAATTCGGGTCGCTTTGGCCAAGGCGGTAGAAGACGGTAACGGTCCAGTTGCAGCTGCCAATGAGCTGCAATTTCAGGCGATTACGCAAAAAATCGCTGGATTGGAAGAAGGTCTGACCGGGTTGAAAGAAACGCCGGTCAAAGACAGTTCAGCCGATGTTGCCGAGTTGAAAACCCGTTTGGATGCGTTTCTTATTCGTTTGGGTGCGGCTGAAAAACAAACCACAGCGACATCCAAATCAATCAGTATTGTAAAAGAGGCACAGGATAAATTGACCAGTGCGCCGGGCAGTAATCCGGCCAGCGAACTGGCCAAAGCGTTTACGATTTTGCGGGCAACGATTTTTCAAGGAGTCCCGTTTGAAACGGCGCTGGATAATGTTGCCGGCCAGCTTCCACAGGAAACTTTACTGGATGTGTTACGGCCGTTTGCCAAAACCGGTGCGCCCACCCTGGCGAGCTTGAAAAATGCCCTTATGGATGTTGAGCTGAGCGGTCCGGGGAAAACTGCAGAAAAAACAGAAAACAGTGATGGTGGCGTGCTCGGTGCCATTACAGATAAACTTTCAGGTCTCGTCAAAGTTACCAAAGCTGGTGAAGTGGGCTGGCCTACGCGCAAGAAAAATGCTTTGCAGGCGCTTGAGGCCGGTCAGGTTGGCACTGCCATTGAGGCACTGAAAGATGGTGGCGATGCGCCTGAGGGCATTAAAAAATGGCTGTCTCTAGCCAATGGTAAAATACAGGTAGATCAATCGGTTAAGGGTTTGTCTGCAACAATCGTTGCCCGGCTCACTGCCGGTAGTGAATAGGTTACGGGGTTAGAATTATGGTACGTTTGGTTTTCTGGTTCGCGGTTTTAGTTGCTGTCACCTTTGGTGTTACCTGGCTTGCCGACAGCCCTGGCGGGGTTGCCGTGACGTTTCAGGGGAACCAGTATGCGGTTTCCCTTGGAATCGCCGCACTGGCTCTAGGACTTTTGTTTGTGGCAGTCTGGGTCATTTGGGGGTTATTCAAATGGATCATCGGCCGTCCGTCAGCCTTTGGCGGGTTCTTTTCGCGCCGTCGTGAGAAAAAAGGTCGTCAGGCGCTTTCAACCGGACTGGTTGCCATTGGTGCCGGTGATGAAGATGCAGCGCGCAAGGCGGCGGTCATGGCATCGCGATTATTGCCCGATGACCCTTTGGCGCAGCTATTGTCGGCCCAATCGGCACAACAACAAGGTGATGGCGCGCGGGTCAAGCAGGTTTATCGTGAAATGACCAAAGGGACTGATACAAAATTGCTTGGTTTGCGTGGCTTGTTTACCGAAGCGCGGCGGGAAAAAAATATTGAAGCGGCTCGCGAAATTGCCAAGGAAGCACTGGCCGAAAACCCCGGCGTATCATGGGCTTCAAATGCCATGCTGGTGTCTTATGCGGCTGACAAGGACTGGCCGGCAGTTCTGCAATTGCTGGATAACCAGTTGAAAGCAAAGGTTATTGACAAGGAAACTGCTCAACGCAAGAAAGCTGTTGTGCTTACTGCGCAGGCCCAGGAAGCTGAAGATGCCGAGCCCGAAACTGCCCTTGAACTTGCCACTCGGGCGCACAAGCTTGACCCCTCGCTGGTGCCGGCCGCGATTGTTGCCGGACGGACCAATTTAACGGATGGTTCATTGCGCAAAGCATCCCGAATTCTTGAGAAAACATGGAGTTTGATCCCTCACCCTGATATTGCCGAGGTCTATGCTCATGCCCGTCCCGGTGATTCTGTCAGGGACCGGCAAGCCCGTATTAAAGCGCTGCTGCGTAGCCATCACGGCGGCAAGGAAGGGGCAATGGCCAGTGCCGTGACATCGATTGAGGCACAGGACTGGCCAGCGGCTCGTGAAGCGCTCAATGCCTATGTACATGATCAGCCAAGCGCCCGTATCTGCACCTTGATGGCCGAGATAGAAACGGCGGAATTTGGCGATAAAGGCCGGTCTCGTGAGTGGTTGGCCCGGGCTGTTCATGCGCCGCGTGATCCAGCCTGGACAACACAAGGTTTGATTGCCCCGCAATGGTTGCCGGTATCGCCGATTAATGGTGAGCTGGGTGCTTTTGAATGGAAGGTTCCGGTGCAGGGACTGGCGTTTACTGAAAGCCAGCGAGAACAGGCAGCGGCGCCATTTCTTATTGCCGATGAACCGGAAGAAGTAGAGGTTGCCGAAATCATCAACAGTGAGCCTGATCGTGTTGAATCGGCTGCAGAAGACACGGTCGAGACAAATGCGGAGAAAGCTGCGGAAAAGGTTGTGGAGCGGGCGGAGAACGTGCCGGAATCAGAAAAACCGGATAAAGCTCCGGGGATTTCCATCAAACAGCAAGAGCAATCAAAAGAAACGGCTGAAACAATCCATCGCGTGCCAGATGATCCGGGACCCAAAAAGCCCGGCACCAACAAATCAGACGAAAGCTGGTTCGGCTGACAGGGGAAAACTATCCAAAGGGCCGGGAGATCTTTCATGGCGTCATACACCGAAACCACAAATCCATTGATAGTGGATTTGATGGTGTTTCGGCGTCTCAGTTTTGTTTTGATTTGACCATTTTGTAAACGGTTAAGCGCTATTGGAGTTATCGCGCGTAAAGACTACCGGTCTTAGTTGACATAAATGCTTCCAACGGTATCTCTTCCTGTTTCAGAAAACCACTATTGGGCAGGATGCCATCGCGTACCATTTCAATAACGGCCACAACCGAGCCTGCGGTTGTCCATGCGATTGCTGTTTGTTGTCCACCGGCAATTTCGATTGGACGATAACCGTGCACGAACTCCCTGCGTTCCAAATGCCCGTCAATCTCACCTTCTGATGAAACATGAACATAGACGACGTCATCCTTAACCGGTGGCTTGGCATGGGTGAGGATTTCACCGGCAATATCACGGCGCTCGCGCATCAACAGTTCATGAAAGAAGAAGTTCATCATCTTCATATGGCCAGGATAGCGCATCGTTTTGTAATCGATATTTGCGACCTTGCCGTGGTAGGTTTCGCACATGGTGCCAAGTCCGCCAGATGTGGTAAAGGCTTCCAGTTTCACACCGTCAATATAGAGCATCTCGTGCCATTCCATCGGTGATACCCACTTGATTTCACCTTCTTCGATTACTTCGCAATCGTTAAGATATTCATTGACGACACCCTCTGGTGACCAGTTAAAGGCATAGCCCAATAAACCGGTCGGGTTTTGCGGCAGAGCGCCCACACGTAGTCGCAGTGTCCTGCATTTATCAAATTCAGCGATATGGGACGCACCAACAATTCCGACAAAACCGGGAGCAAGACCACATTGTGGCGCCATCAATCCTTTGGATGTCTTGCTCAGTTCAATGATGGTCTTGGTGGTTGGCACATCTTCAGTGAGATCAAAATAATGAATGCCTGCGCTGTGGGCTGCTTCGGCTACAGCGATATTTAAATGATAGGGAAGGCAGGACAAAACAGCATCAACCTGAGCAAACTCGGTTGCAAGAGCTTCGGGTGAAGACAGGTCAGTATGCTTTACTGCATAGGGTGGCTCCTGGCGCGGGGGATGAAGGTCATAGCCGGTTACATTAAAGCCGGAATCATGCAGCAGTCTGGCGGCAAGATTTCCAACCTTACCAAGTCCCAACACAGCGATATTTGTAAATGACATCAAAAATACTCTTTCTTAAATCTCAAATTTTATGCCCTGCGCCAATGGCAGTTCACGTGAATAGTTGATGGTATTGGTCTGGCGGCGCATATAAGCTTTCCAGGCATCTGAACCGGACTCCCGTCCACCGCCGGTATCTTTTTCACCACCGAAAGCCCCGCCGATTTCGGCCCCTGAAGGTCCGATGTTGACATTGGCAATGCCACAGTCAGAACCTGCCGCAGACAGGAAATATTCTGTTTCGCGCACGTCGGTTGAAAAAATACATGATGAAAGTCCCTGAGGCACATCATTCTGGATAGCAATGGCTTCATCAAGGTCGTTGTACTTCATCACATAAAGGATCGGTGCAAATGTCTCATGCTTAACAATGGAGCTTTGGTGTGGCATCTCAACAATGGCGGGATGAACATAATGAGCATTGGGAAACTTGTCTTCAAGCACGCGCCCGCCGCCATGAACCAGACCACCGTCTGATTTTGCTTCCGCGATTGCTCGCTCCATACCCTCAAAAGCCTGACTGTCGATCAGGGGACCAACCAGAATGCCATCTTCCAGCGGGTCACCAATCGCAAGACCATCATAAGCTTTTTTCAAACCGGGGATGAGTTGATCATAAATAGTTTCATGGACAATAAGACGGCGAAGCGATGTACATCGCTGACCGGCAGTCCCTACGGCTGAAAATACGATTGCCGTTAGTGCCATCTTCAGATCAGCAGATGGCGCAACAATCATCGCATTGTTGCCACCAAGTTCGAGAATGCAACGGCCAAAGCGTTCAGCCATTTTTGAGCCAACCGCATGGCCCATTCGGGTGGAGCCGGTGGCCGAGACTATGGCAACATCCCTGCTGGCTGTCAGAACTTCACCAGCATCACGTTCGCCAATGACTGTTTGAATCAAACCTTCGGGCGCATCGCCAAATTTTTCCAGTGCACGCTGGCAAATTTTCTGTGTTGCAAGGGCTGTTAGTGGTGTTTTTTCCGATGGTTTCCAGATTACCGGATCACCACAAACAAGCGCCAGCGCCGCGTTCCAGCACCAAGGGGCAACAGGGAAATTGAAAGCGGTAACAATGCCGCAAACACCCATCGGGTGCCATGTTTCGCGCATTGCATGACCTGGTCGCTCCGAAGCAATCGTCAGGCCGTAAAGCTGCCGTGAAAGCCCGACGGCAAAGTCACAAATATCGATCATTTCCTGTACTTCACCCAGCCCCTCTTGCAAAATTTTGCCGCATTCAAGCGAAACAAGTTGGCCAAGGCTGTCTTTTTCAGCTCGCAATTCTTCGCCGATCAAACGCACCAGCTCTCCGCGTCGGGGTGCTGGCACGTTGCGCCAAGCCTTGAAAGCTTGTGTACTGTCTTTGATCATGCCGAGGACATCGTCCGGGGTATGGCTTTTCAAGCGAGCAAGTTCGCTGCCATCGACGGGTGTGTGAACCGCAAGTGTCCCTTTGGAAATCTCGGCGGAAATCTCGGATGCGGTAAATCCCGCTGCTTGAAGAATTTGCTTGCTTGCCATCGGCCTAACGCTCCTTGACGTGTTTAAAAACGCACATTATCCGGAGTTTAGATGTCAAAACAACTAGCTATTTTAGTTAAAATACAGGTACAAAACGGAATTTTCACTATATAATATGTCAAAATGCCTATATACAACCGCCCATGGAGATTGCTGACAAAGACGACAAAATGATTGCCCTCTTGCGAGAGAATGCACGCCTGCCTGTATCAGAGATCGCGCGGCGGCTGTCGGTGTCCAGAACAGCGGCTCAAATGCGGTTAGAGAAGTTGGAACGCAACGGCGTCATTGACGGGTATTCGGTCAAGCTGTCAGATAAATTCCTGAAAGGCCAGGTGCGCGCACTGGTGATGATAAAATCACCGCCGGGTACACGGCATGAGATTGAACAGGCGCTGTCACAATTTCAACAACTGACTTCCCTTTATTCAATCAGCGGAGCATTTGATTTGTCAGCCGTTATTTCAGCCAGATCCGTGCAAGAACTGGATGAAACGATTGATGCAATCGGCAGGCTGGATGGCGTCAACGACACCATGTCTTCGATAATTTTATCGACAAAAATTGATCGATAAACCGAGCTTAGAGCTTCGGATGTTCAATCGGCAAGCATCGGTCTTACAGAAACAAGAGATTTGAATACCGCTTCAGCAAGCTGATCAATCTGATCTTTTTCCATCGCTGTCGACAAAGCGGCTGCTCCGGTATGTATCATCATTATCCCTTGGTCATAAAGGGCAGTAATCAAGGCACTGAGAGCTTTCTGCCCAGTAGCCGACATATGAGCTTCCCGGTAGTTTCGTGGCGCACTGGCTTTGAGATGGATGCGCAACAGTGACCCGGTTCCGGTGACGCTTGCTGGAACATCGGCAGTCCCTATAGCGTCAGCTATGCTGGCCCGGGCATAGTCTCCCAGCTTGTTCAGCCTGATAACGGCCTCCTCATCGAAATGCTCCATGGCAACAAGGCCCGCCGTCATGGTTATGAGATTGGCCGAAAAAGTGCCCGAATGAGGCAAACGCAGTCCTTTCTCGCCGTAAGTAAATACATCCATGACATCACCGCGCCCTGCCAATGCGCCAACCAGAAATCCGCCGCCGATCATTTTGCCCATAGAAGTCAGATCAGGGCTGACACCAAAACGGCTCTGCATGCCACCGTATTCGCTGCGCAAGGTAATGACTTCGTCAAACATCAACAAAGAATCGTTGCTGCGGGTCCATTGGTGTAATGCACTGACAAAATCGGCATTAACCGGAACCATTCCGATGCGATGGGGAATTGGATCAATGATGATGCAGGCAATCTGATCTTTATGTTGATCCAGTACAGCAATAGCGTTTTCCGGATCATTGAAGGGAATAATCACCATGTCGTCAAGAACAGCCGATGGTGTTCCCTGAGCCAATGCAATAGCATTGGGATGACCGGGGTCGCCCCAGTTATCTGGTTTTGGCGCCTGACTGACTTCTGCATAATCGTAAGCACCGTGATAAGACCCTTCGACTTTTGCAATTTTTGGGCGACCGGTAAAAGCACGAGCTGCCTTCATCCCGGCCATCACCGCTTCAGTACCGGAATTTACAAAACGAAGTTTATCAAAATGGACAGACCGGCTGCAAAGATGTTCAGCAAACCGGACTTCAACTTCTGTTGCCATGGTAAAGGCACTGCCACGTTGGAGTTGTTCAGTGACAGCATCGACAATTGGTCCATAAGCATGGCCATGAATATGAGCGGCCATGTTATTGGCAAAATCAATGCGCTCTACTCCGTCAATGTCTACAACCTTGCAGCCCTTGCCATGATCAGCATAGAGCGGGTGATCGCCATGCAATAGCGTATTGCGGCTCACACCTCCAGGCAAAACGTGTTTGGCACGCTCAAACAATGCAGCGCTTTTTGAACATGTGGTCGTTGCCATACCTCAACTCTCGTTTGCCGGCAGCAACGGTGCATCGGTTTTTTCACAAACCTCTTGAAAGGTCACGCCCGGCGCAAGTTTGAGCAGGCGAAAGCCTTCAGGCGTAATGTCGATAATCGCCAGATCGGAATAAACCCGGCTGACAACTTTCTGACCGGTCAGCGGGTAACTGCATTTTCTAACGAGTTTTGCCAGACCGGTTTTTGTGGTGTGTTGAGTCGTGACAAATATGGTTTTTACACCGGCAATCAGATCCATGGCACCGCCAACTGCCGGAATTGCATCTGGCGCACCTGTCGACCAATTGGCAAGATCGCCATCACTGGAAACCTGCATGGCTCCAAGCACACAGACATCAATATGTCCGCCGCGAATCATCGCAAAGCTGTCGGCATGATGGAAGTAGCTTGCACCCGGATTAGCCGTAACCGCCTTTTTGCCGGCATTGATCAGTTCGGGATCTTCCTGTCCAGGCGTTGGCGCCGGCCCCATGCCAAGCAATCCATTTTCGGTGTGATAAATAAATTCGCGGCCTTCGGGAACAAATTTTGCAACCAGTTCGGGGATGCCGATACCCAGATTGACATAGGAGCCATCGGGAATATCAGCTGCGACCAGTTCTGCCATCTGTTCGCGGCTCCAGCCTTTTGTATCTGTGGTACTCATGGGTAACTTACCCCTTCGGCAATGAGACGGGATTCGGTTACGGGTTCGCAGACCTCAACGATCCGGTTGACAAAGATACCCGGTGTAATCACATGTTCGGGGTCGATCATACCGGTTTGAACAATCTTGCGTGCCTGGACGATTGTAACATCGGCAGCCATGCACATGATCGGGTTAAAATTGCGGGCAGTCTTGTTATAGATCAGGTTGCCCATCTGGTCTGACGTTTCGCATTTGATAAGGGCGTAATCAGCGCTCAATCCATATTCCAGCACGTAATCGCGCCCGTTGATTTGGCGTATTTCCTTGCCCTCGGCCAGCGGTGTGCCGACAGTTGTGGCGGTATAGAAGGCCGGAATCCCGGCCCCGCCTGCACGAATACGTTCAGCCAGTGTGCCTTGTGGCACAATTTCCAGCTCAATCTTTCCGGCCCTGTAAAGCTCCGGAAACACCTTGGAATGACTCGAACGCGGATAGGAACAGATCATCTTTCTGACTTGCCCGGTGCCGATCAGGGCTGCCAGCCCGACTTCGCCATTTCCGGTGTTGTTGTTGATAATTGTCAGGTCTTTGGCGCCGTGATCTATCAGGGCGTGGATGAGTTCGGTAGGGCTGCCTGCCTCGCCAAAGCCACCGATCATGACTGTCGCGCCATCAGGAATATCCTCGATCGCGTTGACGACAGACTTCATATTCTTTTCAACCATGGTCCTGCTTCTTTAATGGGCCTGAGGGAAATCAGTTTCGGCCGACTGGTCTTCCTGAAGTGTCCTGTCCATGTGGACACTTTTGGCGGTCCGCATGGCTTCGGTCAGCGAATCCTCCAGTTCTTTCTCAATCTCGGCCAACTCGTTCTCAAAGAAGAAGGAGTTACCTTCGATTGGCGTTAACAAGGACACATTGTTGGTTTCGGTATCGTATTTTGCGTGGAAAACCTTGTCGATCCATTCCATGTTCCGGGCCTCGTTAAATTTGAGAGCAAACACGGATTCACCGTTGATTTCCGAAACCCCCATGAGCGACATCTTACCGGCTGAAGTGGTCATGGAAATATGCCGTGACGGGCGCGCTATAGAGGGCAGAGAGCGATATACCTTGTCGAAAATTTTTAATACATCGGCCAGAGGCGCGGTGTAATAATGGTGCTCGCCAGTCGGGCGGGCGCAGTACATCGAATGGAAGCCGATCAGCAGGGTGCTGAAGATGCTGGCCAGATCAATCCAGTTCTGTGCCGATTTTTCGATATCAATGCTGCCATCCTCATTCGGGAAAAGGCTGATATGCTTCATCATCGGGCTTTGACTACGAATAACCACATTATGCTTTTGCAGACGCCGGATTGCGGCAATGGTGATCGGATGCAGCAGCTCTTTTGGAGTCGAGAAATGTGCCATCCAGGCCAATTGGATGCCGTTGTCGTTCAGCCTGTCAAACAGCGCCAGCATTTTGTCGTATTTTCCCGACAGGATCATCTCGGGCTGGAAGGTCAGCGACCGTGTGGCCAGACGTACCGTTCGGACATGAAGCAATTCGGGGTCATCAAACAACGGCGCCACATATTGCTCGAGCCGCTCGGCGGGCATAAAGCCACCGTCACCGCCGGTGATCAACAGATCGGTTACTTCCTTGTGCTTGCGCAGATACTCGTGGATCTGTTCGATATCGTGCTGCAGGAACATATCCTCATCCCCGCGCACCTGTGCGTGGCGGAAGCAATATGTGCAGAACGAGAAGCAATGCTGGGTGGATTTGTCGAAAATCAACTGGACTTGCGGGTATTTGTGCTGACTTCCAGCCAGAACTTCCAATACCCCATCATCATTTTTGAACCATGGCTTGTTAAGCTGCTGGTTACCGTCATGCGGATTGGTTGCTTGCATATAATCAACGGCAACATCGGTTCGCGCCGCACCTTTTTCCGCCGCCAGATACTTGCCAACAGTTTCCTTGTTGATCATTCCCGGCTGCGGGAAAACCAGCTGAAAAACCGCATCGGTTTGGTAATGGTCCCAGTCGACACTGTTCAACGTGTGGCGTGTGGCAAGGAAGCGGTAAACCTCGACGAACAACTCACGTTCATCAATGTCTCCAATGTTGATGCCATTTTCGGCAAGCTTTTCGATTACCGCACGAAACCCAGGCAATCCGGTAAAATTTTCACGGCCGGTAAAAATCGGCGCCGTTGTGCGGGCCAGAGTGGAGTATTGGGGAAACTGACGATGCAGGCGATTAACCACACCGGCCGGTAACAGGCCTTCCTGCTTGATAATTTCGCGGGCTTCAGGAGGGTAATCTCCCGCATCAAGAACTTTAACCACATCAATTGGCTGAGTTGATGGTCTGTCTAACATCGTTCTGTCCTTACATATATTGCCCTGCCTGCTTGTCATGAAAATGATGACGTTGTTTTTCAGCAGGCATGAGATGAAACAATCCTTGTTTTAAGCAAAACAGCATTTACGCAATTAATTCAAACAAAGTTTACTCATTCAGTCATTCCGTTTTAGAATGATAAGCGCTGGATTTATACACAATAATAAACTACAAAGCGGAAAACTGGCGGGATCTGACTTGATGCTTACACTATTAGGTCATTTGGAAATGGACTGGATATGCTGACATCAAGGCGCTATCTTCCCTCGATCAGCTTGCTGGCATCGTTTGAATCGGCCGCCCGGTTGCAAAGTTTTACGCTGGCTGCACGAGAATTAAACCTGACCCAGAGTGCTGTCAGCAGGCATATCAAGGCGCTTGAAGAACAAATCGGCGTGTTGCTTTTTATCCGCAATCGCCAGAATGTGAGTCTGACACCGGCGGGAGAAAATTACGCACGAGATATACGCCAGGCTCTCAGCGCTATCGCAAGCGCCTCAATGGCTCTGCAGGTTAATCCTGAAGGCGGGACACTTAATCTGGCAATTCTACCCACCTTTGGCACCAGTTGGCTTGCGCCAAGATTGTCAGGTTTTCTCAACGAGAACCCCGGTGTAACGGTTAACTTTAACACCCAGCTGAAACCATTTGATTTTGATGCTGAACAATTTGATGCTGCGATCCACTTTGGACAGCCTGATTGGCCAAAAACAGAAGCCAGCTTTTTGATGAATGAGACTGTCCTGCCGGTTTGTTCTCCGGGATTTCTGGAAAAAAACTGTTTGGCCGGACCATCACAACTAAGCCTTGCGCTTCTCATTCATCTTTCAAGTCGTCCAGACGCCTGGGCACACTGGTTTCGTTGTCAAAACATCGAGTTTCAAAATCGGGGGGGAATTGTGTTTGACCAATTTGCTACAGCAGCCCAGGCAGCCAAACATGGTCTCGGCATAGCTCTTTTGCCAGAGTTCCTGATTGAACGTGAACTGAAGGATGGCGAGTTGGTCCCTGCTTCAAATATCCGTATACAAAGCGAAGAAGCCTACTACCTTGTGTGGCCCGAACATCGCACAAATTTTCCAGCGCTCGCCGCATTCAGAGACTGGATTGTCGCCGAAGCCAAAGAGTGAGCAAAGACCGCGAATATCATTTCTCAGTCGGCGGCTTTTGAATTTGCAGGAAATAAACAAAATTCCAGTCAGAACGAGAAGTGACAGACTGATAGGCTGGGTTACAAATATCGACGCGTCCCCGTCACTGACAATCAGATACCCGAAAATTGCTCTGCATCAGAGTTGTCACCTGTTGAAGCACTTTCGGTTCACAATGAATCGAAATGCCAGTCTAAGTAATTAACATTGTTGCGTTTCTGATTGAGTTTGCGTTTCAAGCTAAACCAGAAATATTCTAGACGGACGCGGGCGTGGTCCAGTCGTCTGGCAACGGTCCCTGATCCATGATGATTTCCCGGTGTCCGCTCCAGGTGATCGTGATCGCCTCTGGCGTGCCGATACCGGCACCGCGCGGGTCAGGCGATCCACTCACTAACGGGTGCCGCCGCCTCGTTCAAAGGCTGGCTGATGATATCAACAAGGGTCGGACCATCGTGTGCCACTGCCTCTTTCAAGACCTGTTGCAGTTTTTCCGGGTCTTCCACCTTCCAGGATTTTACACCAAAGGCAGTGGCAATGGCGGCGTGATCAGAACGGTTAAAATCAACCGAGAAATAGCGTTCTCCAAACCCGGCCCGCTGCCCGGCTTTAATCCAGCCATAAACCGCATTGGAGAAAACGATGAAGGTGATCGGCATTTTCATGCGAACAGCTGTTTCCAGCTCGCCGCAGGTAAAGCCAAAACTTCCGTCACCCATCATGGCAACGACTTTTTTGTCCGGGCGCCCCACCCAGGCGCCCATCGCCGCTGACATCGAATAACCCAGCGCGCCATGTGCGCGGTTGGAAAACAACGTCCGGCCGGATGTACGCAACTCATAGAATGCTGAGACATATGGGCAGGGAGTACCCGGATCAGCAACAATAATCGCGTCGTCATCAAGTACGGCCCTTAGCGCGGCGATGGTGCGCTCTGGTTTGATGGGCCTGTCACCACTTGCCGCAAGTGGTCGAAAGGCGGCCCATTTTTTCTCTACGGCAACGGCAACAGCAGCTGCACCGCCAAACCCGGGCGATTTTTCAGCATTGCCGTCCAGCAGCTTGTTCATTGCAGCCAGCGCCAGGCGTGCATCCGAAACAACGCCAACCTCGGTCTGGTAGGAGGCCGAGATGACTTCTGCATCTGAATCAATATGCACAATGCGGGTTTGTTTGTTTGGTACCCGCCAGCGTTCAGTGGTTACAGAACCGGCCCGACAGCCGATAAATACAACCAGGTCAGCTTGCGCCATGAAATCGCGTGTTGCTGGTACGCCGCCATTGGAGCCGACAACGCCAAGGCAATTAGGATGTGTTTCGGCCAGACTACCCTGACCGGAAACAGTGGTTGCCACAGTAATATCGAGACGTTCCACCAGTTTCTTGAATTCCGCTTCACCGCCAGCAATGATAATACCGCCACCGCAAACAATGATCGGGAATTTGGCCGATAAAATGGCTTCCAGTGCCGCTTCGATACCACCGAGGTCCGGCCCGGCAGGATACGCGGGATAAGTGCTGTGGTGCGGATCGGCCCAAATTTGATCTGGATCGACCGGACCGCGCTGTACATCAATAGGCAGGCCCAGATGTGCAGAACCAGGTCGGCCGGTGGTCATTTTGCGAAATGCTGTTCGCACCATATCGGGCAACATGTCGGACTTTGGGATCACCGCGTTCCATTTGGTCAAAGGCCGCATCAGCCCTTCCTGGTCCAGTTCTGTCAACGGATAATGGCCACGTGAAGAGACGTTGACGTCTGAAGTGATGGCAAGAATCGGCACTGAAGATTCGCTGGCCTCAATCAGCCCGGGAAGAATGTATGTGGCGCCACCACCCGAAGGCCCCTCACAGACACCAACCTTGTTAGTAACCCGGGCATATGCATCAGCCATATAAGAAGCAGAACGCTCGTCGCGGGTGAGAATATGCTCGATTTTATGATCGAGCCGATATAGGGCATCGTAAAATGGCAAAGTTGTATCGCCGCATAAGCCAAAGATGTGTCGTACACCATGGGCTTCAAGCATACGCACCAAAGCTTCGGCGCCATTCATTTCATTACTTCGAGATTTTGTTGTCAAGATATACTGCCTGCGATTTTTGCAACTGAACACATAACTGTATACAATACTAATCATTTCAAATTGCTGCCGTCAATGACAATTAGCTAATTTCCCGTTATTCTGAGGGTTGGCGAAGTTCAATCCATGATCTAGAGTTAAATCTGTATACAATACTTGATAGCGGGGCCTACCGTATGGACCATTCGGAAAAGAAAACCCAAAGCAGGGCAGAAAGCCTTTATATCGCCGTTAAAGACATGGCAATCTCATTCAAATTCAAACCGGGCGAGAGAATCAATGAGGTTGATCTCGCACGCCGAATGGGTGCCAGCAGAACACCTTTGCGTGAAGCTCTCAACCGGTTGGTGGCGGAGGGGTTTTTGGTTCTGAAACAGGGTCGCGGATTTTTCTGTCGTGACCTGAAGCCGCGCGAAATGTTCGAGCTCTACCAATTCCGCGCAGTTTTGGAAGTTGCCGCTGTTCGTCTTGCCTGTGAGCAGGCAACCGAGCAAGAGGTTGCCGAGCTGATGCAATTTCTGGATGAAACAGGACCTGACGAAGACGGGCAGACCAGTGAGGAACTGGTCACACTTGATGAATATTTTCATGAAAAAATCATGGCGCTTAGCCGTAATATGGAAATGTCAAAAACGCTGGAAAATGTTAACGCCCGGATAAAATACTTTCGCTGGGTCGACATGGATTCCAAGCGCAAGACAACTCAAAAAGAACACCGGGCAATTGTTGAAGCACTCATGGCAAGAGACGCCGATTTGGCAGCCCAGCGCATGAATGCCCACATCGCCAAGCGTCTGGACCAGATCACAGCAGCGGTCAAGGAAAGCTATTCACGAATCTATCTGGTGACTTGATTGGACAAAGATTGCCGGGTCAGGGAACCTTCGGCGGCAGCAGAAGTGAAAATGTGAATGATTATGGCAAATGGTGATTTTATTCAGTAAGCCTGTTTGATGTTGTGGGGGCTGGCAATGAACCTTGCAAGAGACTGACAATATTGATAAAAGCCAGACAATTCACCAAATCAAGCCGCATTAGCTCAGGTGGTAGAGCGGTACATTCGTAATTAGCGTCTGGTGGTTTGTATGGGTTTGGACTGAGTGGGACATAGTCAGATAAACCCTTGATTGATAACAACCTTCTCTTTTACGCAGTTGGACAGCGTTGTATCAACTTTGCTGCATCTGCCCTACTAATCCCCTACTAATTTTGGATTGGCGATGATCGTGAAACCACTTCCGCATTCGACCAACTTCCAGACATAAAATAGCAGGGCCGAAAAAGTCAGTCCATGATCCAACTCCGTCCTTCGCCGCACCGCAGTGAATGGCGTAGATGGGGGCAAGGAGACATTCGCCAAAAATGATCGAATGTCTGCATTCGATCCGTTG
>DAOUPT010000025.1 GCA_030626025.1 Anderseniella sp.
AACTGGCGTGGCGCCTAATGCCTGAATGGCGTAGGTGAAGAAAATCAGGGCAAGGAAACTGGGGCCAAGGCCCTGAAATACCGCCTGGAGCAGGATTTCTGAGGTGGCGGCGCTGGCGAGACCCGAGGGTAGCAGGAAATACCAGATTGGTAGGAACAGCAGGGCGTTGGGCAGGTTTATAATGGCCAGGGTTTGTTTGGCGGTCAGTTTCCACAGCCGCACGAGTACGGCATAGGCGGCCAGAACAAATGAAGCGACAATGAAAAATGGCAGGCCGAGCAGATTGGTGCTGCCAGCAGTTTGCATGTTTTCATAACCAACCGCGATGCTGCCGGTCACAATGATAGCGACGGCAATATAGGCGTTTTTGCTGAGCCGGTCACCGAGCCATAGCCAGGCAAACAGGGCGGTGAAGATCGGCATGGTGCCATTGGCGAAAACACCGGCAAAGGCGGCTGGTGAATAGTCAAGGCCGCTGTACATAAGTCCCGAATAGATCGCACCGGGACCGCAGGCGGCCAGAGTGAGGATCTTGGCGAGTGATAAATGCCGGGGCCAGTATATATAAACAAAAGGCAGGGTGACGATACCGCCGACCATGAAGCGCAGGGCGGTGATGTCAAAAGGGGTCAGATTGCCGGTAACACCGAGCCGGGCAAAGACAATAAAGCCCGACCAGATGGCAATAAAACCAAAGCCGCAGAGATAGCCGAGTAACTTGCTGGAAGACGCGTTCGGGGAGGGAGCATTCATTCCACAGCTTTGCACCAGAATTTTGAATTAGCCAAGGGGGATGAGGCCGATATCAAATTAAAACCTTGAAGACTTCCTGAACCATCGGCGTCGTGGTGGATGTTCGAGGGTTTGGGCATAGGTTTTGCGCTCTGATGGTGTCAGGCTGGTGATGAAATCTTTGGTCAGGGCGCTGGCTTTTTCATGCAGCGCCGTTTCAGCCTGTTTGACAGCGGCGTAGGTTTTGTCGAAACCGGCCTGACTGTCGGGTTGACTGGTGATCTGGCGGGCAAAATCAAGGCGGGTATTGGCCAGATTTTTCAGTTCAGCCTGCATATTGGAGCGGTGCATGCGCACCAGTTGGCGCATTTCGTGGCGGCGCTGGCGGGGTAGTTTCCACATCATATGGCGACCGGCGTGATGCATGGCACCGGGTCTGGCGAGGGCTGCATAGGGGCCTTTACCGGTCATATAATGGCCGGACATAAAAACCCGTGTTGAAACGGCGCCAATGATCAGCAGATTAAAGGCAAGGGAAACTGTCAGCAGGATTTTCATCCAGCGTGGTGCTTTGGTTTTAGTCGGGTTTGTTTGTTCGGTCATAATAAATTCTCTGACGGGGTTATGCCGTCGATTACGCTGTAGAAATTAAAAATATCATCGTTTGGCGACGAGTGGAGTCCGGCCAGTTCAAGCGGCGCGGCAATCAGATTATCGGCAATGCCGCTGGTGCCGGCCCAGATGCCTAAAATCAGTGAGGCTGCCATCAGACCGCCTGCCAATGCGTTATCGCTTAGCCATCTGTGCGGGGGTTGGCGGGAAGAATTGCCGGGGAAGGCAATGATGTTGGTTGCCGGATTGTTGGTGGTTGCGGTGGCCAGAATATTTCCATGTAAAGCTGGTGAAGCAGGAACGTCAGGGGCCATGTCGAGCAGGACCGATGCGATAATATCCTGGCGCAGGTTTGGTGAAAGCGGGACTTTAGGGGCCTCGTTCAGCAATCTGGTGATGTGGTCATTATCCTGTGTCATGGGTTTGTTCCATCGAGTAGTTCGGCTAAGTCAGTCTGTAGTGATGCTTTCAGCGCCCGCCGGGCACGTCCTAACAATGATTCAATCGCTTCAACGCTGGTATTCATAATCTCTGCCGCCTCGATATTGTTGAGTTCCTGAAAATGTGACAGGGCAATGGCGTGGCGCTGGCGTTCGGGCAGGCGGGCAATGGCGTCTGCAACCCGCTGGGCCCGGCTGGTGTTAATGGCAGCGCGTTCCGGTGTCGGGCGATTATCAGCCATTGTCGCTTCAATGGTCTCAAGTGGTACGGTTTTGACTTTGCGCTGACGGTCGATGCAGGCGTTCATGGTCACGCGGTACAGCCATGTTGAGAATTTGGCTTTTCCCGGTGTGAAGCTTTGCGGATTTTTCCACAATTTCAAAAACACTTCTTGAGCAATGTCGTCCACATCAGCGTGTGATGCCAGAACCCGCCACGCCAGCGATCGAACATTTTCGAGGTGCCGGTCAAGCAATTGGGCAAATGCCGCCTCGTCCCTGCTGGCGATTTTGGCCAGCAGGTCCTGATCGAGGGGGATTGAGGCATTCACGTCCATTTGAAGGTCCGGTTTTGCCAACATTTTAGTTCGAGGTTTTAGGCTCTTTTTTTATGCCCATACCTTGGCCCTGACCTTGGTCCATACCCTGGCCTTGGCCCATACCTTGGCCCATGCCTCGGCCTTGACCCATGCCGTAGCCGCGGTGCATACCCTGGCCGTAACCTTGACCCATGCCGTAACCACGGTGCATACCCTGGCCGTAGCCCTGATGCATGCCGTAACCACGATGCATGCCCTGGCCGTAGCCTTGACCCATGCCGTAGCCGCGGCGCATGCCTTGCATGCCCATACCTTTTCCTTTTCTCATGCGACCCATGCCGCCACGACCGCGCTTGTGCAATCGCCGGGCTTCCTGTTTGGTGACTTTACCATCTCCATTGGCATCGGCACGGTCGAAATGGCGCATTGGCCTTTTTTCAAATTCTTCTTTGCTGATTTGGCCATCGCCATTGGTGTCCAGTTTGGACAGCATTTTATAACGCATCTTGATTTGTTTACGGCGCAGGCGCTTTTCGATTACCTTGTCGATTTCAGCTACTGTTACCGTGCCGTCACCATCAGCGTCCATTTTAGTAAAGCGTTCGGCACGGGCCGCTTGTGCTTCGGCGCGGGTAATTACGCCATCTTTGTCGGCATCGAGCTTTTTGAACATCATCCTGCCTTTGGCCATACCACCGCGCATTCCCATACGCATGCCCATGCCGCCCCGGTGCATGCCCATGCCGCCCCGGTGCATTCCCATGCCACCCTGATGCATTCCCATGCCACCCTGATGCACACCCATGCCGCCCATTCTGTGGTGACCGCCTTGTTGGCCAAAGGCATATGCTGCGGTGGTGCTCATAGCTAAAGTAGCCAGAACAGTGAGAACGATTGTTTTTTTGCGGGTCATTTTGGAGTCTCCATTGTTTGGGTATCGTCTGAGAGTATGCCCTTACAACGCAGCTGTGGCAAAATTCCGTCTAAATTTCTTTTGTGGCGCTTTTTAACCAGCTGGAAGTTTGATCATCAAGCAGCGGAGAAACCTGATCAAATACGCGCTGATGATAGGCATTAAGCCATTGTTTTTCTGTGTCACTCAATAAATCAGCATTGATCAGGCGTTGGTCGATGGGGGCCAAGGTCAGGGTTTCAAAGGCGAGCATTTTGCGGTTTCCGCCCTCAATATCCTGCGCATCTGTCACCGCAACAAGGTTTTCGATGCGAATGCCAAAGTCGCCCTCCTGATAATAGCCGGGTTCATTTGACAGGATCATGCCGGGTTTTAAGGCAACGCGACCGGCTTTTGAGATACTGGCCGGGCCTTCGTGAACACATAAATAGCTGCCGACGCCATGACCAGTGCCATGATCAAAATCCAGACCGGCATTCCACAAATGCTGACGGGCCAGTGTATCAAGCTGGGCACCATTGGTGCCGACCGGAAAACGGGCCATTGACAGGCCGATCATGCCTTTAAGAACCCGGGTATTGCAATCGCGCATCTCATTGGTTGGGGTTCCGACAATTATGGTACGGGTAATGTCAGTGGTGCCATCGCGATATTGAGCGCCGGAATCGCATAAAAATATCTGGTTCTGTTTCAATGGCCGATTGGATTGGGTGGTAACGCGATAATGGGGCAGGGCGGCGTGTGGTCCGGCTGCTGAAATGGTATCGAAGGAGATTTCCAGCAATACATCTGTTTTAATGCGCAGGGCTTCAAGCTTTTGCGCCACCGATATTTCATCCAGATCGCCTTTTGGGGCTTCGTGGTCGAGCCAGCACAGAAAACGGGCCATGACGGCGCCATCACGAAGATGGGCGGCGCGGGCACCTTGCAATTCGGCCCGGTTTTTAGTGGCTTTGGGCAGCACACATGGGTCATCACCGGAAATAATCGAGGCGTTGTTGTTGAGCAACAGAAGGCGGATTTGTTCTGGCGTTGTGGCCTTGTCAAGCAACACATGGGCGCTGGCTTTACCAAGGGTGTCTAGCGCCGACTGGAACTGGTCGGGAGACTGGATGTTAGTGGTCTGGTTGAGCGTTGCAGCGACATCTTCAGGCACTTTGGCCGGGTCTATAAACAATTGTGCCTTGGCGTTGGCATTTATGATGGCGTAAGAGAGCACCACGGGGTTGTGGGTGATTTCGGCACCGCGAATGTTAAACAGCCAAGAGACGCTGTCTGAGCGGGTGATGACAGCGGCATCGGCGCCTTTATCCTTCAGGGTTTTTTGTATCTCGGTAATCTTGTCGGCGGTTGATTGACCGGCATACTGCATTGGCTGGGCAAAAACCGGTTTTGATGGTTTTTCCGGTTGATCGGACCAAATGGTATCGACAGGGTTGATTTTGACGCCGATCAGCTCGGCATCGGCAGAATGAGCGGTTTTTTCGAATTTGTCAGTCTGGCTGGCGGTGAGCAACCACGGGTCGAATCCGAGACGCTGACCGGATTTGAGATTTTCCTTGAGCCATTTGGTTGGGGTGATGTCGGCAAGGCCCAGAGTCGTGATGACGGTTTCGTCAGTTTGTTCGGCCCCTTGAATGGTGTAGCGGCCATCAACGAAAATCGCCGCCTTGTCTTGCAGGACAATGGCACTGCCAGCGGACCCTGTGAAACCGGTCAACCAGGCGAGGCGTTCGGCGTAGGCGGGCAGGTATTCGCCCTGGAATTCATCGGCATGGGGAATGATAAAGCCATCGAGGTTTTGGTTTTTGAGTTCATCGCGCAGGGCTGTAATCCGGCTGGTGCTTTGGTCGCGTTGGCTGACGTCTTTGAATGATTGGTACATGTTTTCTACATAGAGCAGTTTGTGTGAAGTGGGAACTTTTTTCCGAAATGGGAGCGAAAGTCACTGAAAATCAGTGCTGAAATGAGGCGAAAAAACGGCAGATATTAACGGATTATGAATGTAGCTATGCGTTGTTCGCATGGCTGCGTCTATGCATTAGCGCTGGTGAATATATATAGGTTTCCCATATAAGGGGACATCAAACGTTGTGCGGCGCACGCAAACATATTGCATCGCACAATAAAACCAGCCTAGAGGAGTTCAGGTTATGACTGCAATCACTTTTGACTATAACACCGACGTATTTAGCAATCTGTTTCGTCTGGTTGTAAAAACCCCTTTTAATGCCGTAAAAGCCGCTCATAAATTTTATGTCCGCTCACAGGCTGCAGCAGAGCTTGCTGCAATGGATGATCATATGCTAGCCGATATTGGTGTTAACCGCACTGAAATCCACGCCAAAGTTTGGGGCTACTAAGAAGCTTATTCTTTAAACCGCGGCAAAGCGGCGACCTAGCCATTTTGCAATCAGAATTTGTCCGGTACGATCCCTTTGGGGAGCATCGTGCCGGGCATTTTTTTTGGCCGCTTGTTGGGGATAGCCCATGACCAGCGTACTCCAGTTGTTCAGCCGGTAGCGTTTTTTCACCACCAGCCCCTGCGCGCGCCATGCGGCCAGCACCCAGCGTTCCTGGTCGACCATCAGGCCGGAAAGGATGACGTGGCCTTTGGCTGATATCAGCGGGGCAATTTTAGGGGCAAGGTTAACCAGTGGTCCGGCCAGAATGTTGGCGAAAATCAGATCATAGGGGGCGCGGTGGCGGATGGTTTGATGATCTATGCCGATGGCGGTTGCGGTTTTGGTGAAAGGTGCAACCAGATTGGCGCGGGCGTTCAGTTTTGCAACGCGCACCGCTTCAGGATCAATGTCGCTGGCAATCACCGGCTTCTTCAACAAACGAGCTGCTGCGATGGCCAGAACGCCGGTGCCGCAGCCGACATCGAGAATATTATTAATAGTGCTTGATTTGGCCAGCCCATCTAGCGCCAGCAGGCAGCCGGTTGTGGTGCCGTGATGACCGGTGCCAAAGGCGGTGCCAGCATCGATTTCAAGGTTGATGGTGGTGGTTGGTCTGATATGGCGGTCATGACTACCATGAACATAAAAACGTCCGGCGCGGACCGGCGACAGGCCTTTGAGGGATTCTTCGACCCAGTTGCGGTCTTGCACTGGGCTGATCGACAATTGGTTTGTGGTGAGAGGGCTGTCGATTAACAGGGGGGCGAAACTATCTGCGTCGGGTTTTTCATCATAATAAGCTTCGATTGCCCACAAATCCTTTGCTTCGTCAACACAATTGCACGAAACTGCATGGGCGTCTGGAAAGTAGGCCTCATCGAGCATACTGGACAGAAACAGCGCGGCATCTTTGGGCAGGCCCGGTGTTGTGAGGATGTATTGTTGCATCGGAAAACTGAATCTTTTGAATCGGTTGGGCGGGTTGGTTTGGTTTACAAATGAACTGCTTGCCAGCTTTCGTCCGGGTTTTGGGGTGGATCATGGCGAACCGGTTGGCCATTCGGTAAAACCCGCATTTTTGTGGGGGGCAAAATGTCTCTAACCGGCATATATATACCGCCATGGGCAACAATCAATATCGGACCGGGATTGGTCAGGGCTTGATTGATGGCGTCGCGGGCCCGGTCGAGAAAGTCATGGTAAGGTTCGACTTCTGCCGGGGTAGAACTGGAATCACCGGTTAGCCAATCGGCCAGCCAGCCGTAACTTTCAGTTCCTTCGTGCGGGCCAAAGTTGCATTCCTTTAGGCCGGCAATTTCGAAAATCGGGCAGTTTAGCGTTTCATTGATAATATCAGCAGTCTTGCGGGCTCGTTGTAATGGGCTGGAATAAATAGCGCTTACCGGCTCGCCAGCCAGCTTGTCCTTTGCCTCATGAGCTTGAGCAATGCCGGTATCATTAAGCGGTACATCGGTATTGCCCTGCAGCTTCTTGGTCAGGTTCCAGTCGGTCTGACCGTGGCGGACATAGTAGAATTGTTGGTGGGTTATCATGACAGTTACTTACGCCACCTCGACAAAACTGTCTATCACCCGTTTCTCACCGGCTTTTTCAAATTCGATGGTTAGTTTGTTGCCCGAAATGTCTGTTATTTCGCCGTAGCCGAATTTTTGGTGGAATATTCTTGTGCCGGGTTCGAAAGCTGACGGGGTTGAGTCGGTGGCGGCCATTTGGCCTTCGATTATTTTGGGGGCGGTGTGCAGATTGTCGCCGGATTTCTGGCGTTGTTGGGCTCGTTGCCAGCCCGGTGTCTGGTAGGTGTTTGAGAACGGGGTGATGTCATCAAAGCGGCTGCCGCCGAATACGGATTTGTCGTAGCCGCCATAACCGGAATCCATATCATCAGTGGCAATGTTTTCTTGTGGCAATTCATCGATGAAGCGTGAGGGCAGGGAGGTTTGCCAGAGGTTGTGGACGCGGCGATTTTGGGCAAAGGATATTGTGGCGCGTTTTTTGGCGCGGGTGATGCCGACATAGGCCAGGCGGCGTTCTTCTTCCAGCCCGGCATGGCCGCTTTCATCGAGGGAGCGCTGGTGCGGAAACAGGCCTTCTTCCCAGGCGGGGAGATAGACGTGGTCGAATTCTAGCCCTTTGGCGGCGTGCAGGGTCATCAGATTGACTTTTTGCTCGGCATCCTCGCTGGTGGTGTCCATGACCAGAGCAACGTGTTCGAGAAAACCGGTCATGTTTTCAAAATCAGCCATGGAGCGGATGAGTTCTTTGAGGTTGTCGAGGCGGCCGTCAGATTTGGGATCTTTGGAGACCTGATGCATTTGGGTGTAGCCGCTCTCATCAAGAATAATTTCGGCCAGTTCAGTGTGATCAAGCGTGTCGAGCTTTGACCGCCAGCGGGCAAAATCTTCCAGCAATCCGGCCAGACTGCTGGCGGTGCGTTTGGTCAATCCACCGTTCTGGCACATAGCCTGAGCAGCGCGATAGAGCGAAACACGGTTATCGCGGGCAAATTGGTGCATCTTTTTAACCGATGTGCTGCCGATACCGCGTTTTGGGACATTGATGATGCGTTCAAAGGCCAGATCGTGATCGGGTGACTGGGTGATTTTTATGTAGGCCATGGCATCGCGAATTTCGGCCCGTTCATAAAACCGCGGGCCGCCGATGACACGGTATGGCAAGCCAAGGGTGATGAATCGGTCTTCAAAGGAGCGCATGAGAAAGGCGGCGCGGACCAGAATGGCGATTTCATCGAGATTGGTTTTCTTGATTTGCAGGGCTTCGATTTCTTCACCGATGGTGCGGGCTTCTTCATCACCATCCCAATGACCGCGCAGGATGACTTTATCGCCGTCTTTCAAGTCAGTCTTAAGGGTTTTGCCAAGGCGGTCTTCATTGTGACTGATCAGGCCGGAAGCAGCAGCAAGAATGTGCGGGGTGGAGCGGTAATTTTGTTCGAGGCGAATGACTTTGGCACCGGGGAAGTCTTTTTCAAAACGCAGAATGTTGTCGATTTCAGCGCCACGCCAGCCATAAATCGACTGGTCGTCGTCACCGACACAACAGATATTTTGCGTGCCTTGCGCCAGCAAGCGCAGCCAGAGATATTGCACGACATTGGTATCCTGATACTCATCGACCAGCATATATTTGAATTTGATGCGGTATTCTTTGAGGACGTCCTCGTTTTCCATAAACAGGCGCAGGGTTTCGAGCAATAGATCACCAAAGTCCACCGCATTGAGAATTTTCATCCGGGCCTGATACTCGGCATAGAGCTTTTTACCCTTGCCATTGGCATAGGCGGCACCTTCGCCCTGTGAAACTTTGTCGGGAGTTAATCCTCTGTTTTTCCAGCCGTCAATATGGGCGGCGAGCTGACGGGCGGGCCAGCGTTTTTCATCAATGCCCTCGGTCGAGATGAGTTGCTTGAGCAGGCGGATTTGATCATCGGTGTCAAGAATGGAAAAGTCCGAGCGCAGGCCGACCAATTCAGCATGGCGACGGAGGATTTTTACCCCGATGGAGTGGAAAGTGCCGAGCCAGGTCATGCCCTCAACCATATTGCCAATCAGGGCGCCAATGCGTTCTTTCATCTCGCGGGCGGCTTTATTGGTGAAGGTGACCGACAATATCTGTCCGGGCCAGGCTTTTTGGGTGTTGAGCAGATGGGCAAGACGGGTGGTCAGAACCCGGGTTTTGCCGGTTCCGGCCCCGGCCAATACCAGCACCGGTCCGTCGAGAGCTTCGACAGCGGCACGTTGCTCGGGATTCAACTGCTCAAGATAAGGCGGTGTTGCCGGGCGGACCATGGCGCGAGCGGCCAAACCGCCCGGTTGTGGGGCAGGCGGGGCTGGTTTGAAATCTTTCGGGTCTGGTGCTGTCATGCTCAAGTTCAGGTGATTCTTGTTTCGTTCTTTTTGTCTATAGCACAAACTTGCGATTGACCTTATGTGGTTTTTTCCTTACCAGCGAAAGATGCCTGTTTTCTGGACGAGACGCGCTGGACCGCGTGCTAAAGACGTCAATTATCGCAATCGTGGCCTGTCGCTAATGCTGGTGGCGATGATTGTGGCGCCGGTTATGGATGTTATGGCCAAAGTGCTGTCGGTGGACATTACCGGGGCGCAGGTGGTCATGGTGCGGTTTGGGTTTCAGGCGGTGATCCTTTTCGCAGTGATATTGGCGACCATTGGTCCGTCAGGCCTTGTACCAAAACGTGTTGTTCTTGCAGCGTTGCGCGGGGTTTTGGTTGCTGCGGCAGTGGCAAGTTTTTTCACGTCGTTGAAATGGTTGCCGGTGGCAGACGCAATGGCGATCTTTTTTGTTGAACCGTTGATCCTGACGGTTTTATCAGCGGTGTTTTTGAACGAGACTGTCGGTTGCCGGCGTCTGGTGGCGGTGGCGGTCGGGCTGGTCGGGGCGTTGATTGTCATTCGCCCGAGTTTTGAAATATTCGGGGCGGCAAGCTTGCTGCCTCTGGCAACGGCGGTGCTGTTTGCAATCTATCTGACGCTGACCAGCAAGATGACCAAAGACCACCACCCGCTGACCTTGCAATTCAGTGCCGGGGTGTCGGCATTTGTTTTTATGGCGCTGGTGCTGATAGCTGGTACAAGGGCGGGATTTGACGTGCTGACCTACAACAGTCCTGATGCGATGCAATGGTGGATTCTTGTTGGCATTGGTCTGATTGGTGTCAACTCGCATTTGATGATTGTGTTTGCCTTTAAGTGGGCTCCAGCTTCTTTGTTGGCGCCTTTCCATTATCTCGAAATTGTTGTTGCGACAGTGTTGGGCTATGTGATTTTTGATGATTTCCCCGATGCCCTTAAATGGTTGGGTATCGCGATTATTATCGGCTCGGGGCTTTATGTCATCTGGCGCGAAAGCCAGGTGAAAGAGGCCTGATCTATTGGCCGGTTTCAAGTTCCCATGCGGTCATTTTTCCCAAACCCTTTAAATCCAGCGTCACCGACGGTTTGAAGGCAAAGGTATTTTTCAGGCTTTCGTGCAAGGTGTCATCGACCAGTATGCTGCCCGGTTTGCCTTGTGGCTCAAGGCGGGCGGCGAGGTTTACGGTTTCGCCCCAAACGTCATAAGAGAATTTGGACTTGCCGATGATACCGGCCATGACCGGGCCCGAGGCAATGCCGATGCGCAGGTTGAAACTCACATTGTGAGCAGAACTGACAGTTTTAGCGGCTTGCAGGAAGCCTTTGGCCATTTGGGTGATGTTTTTTGCATGGTCGGGGTCGGTGGTTGGGACACCGGCAACGGCCATATAGGCGTCACCGATGGTTTTGATTTTCTCGACATTGTACTGGTTTGCCAGGGCATCAAATTTGCTGAATAAATCATCGAGCAGGGCGACGGTTTTGGCCGGGCCAATACTTGTGGTGATGGGGGTAAAGCCGGTCAGGTCGGCGAAAATTACGCTGGCATTTTCGTAACTGTCGGCGATGGTTTGATCGGGGGCGGCTTTTAAACGGTCGGCGATTTCACCGGGCATGATGTTGTGGAGCAGGGCGTCGGTTTGGGCCTGCGCCTTGCGGACAAGGTGGAAGGCGTAAAACACCACCACGAAAATAATCAGCATGATGGAAATAGCTGAGAAGGTGTAGAGGTTGGCCAGAAAGTATTCATCGACAACGATGTCGGAGCGCGGGGCGGGGTATTTGAACCAGGCCGCAAGATGGAATGCAACAGCCATGAGGACTGTTATTCCCGCAAAATGGAGATAACGCTGGCCACAGACCACCAGCACGACGGCGGCGGCACCGATATAATTGAGCTGGATGCCAGATTCACGGCCGAGATATGAGGCGAAATAGAAAATACTGAGGTATATGACCATTATGAGAAAGAACATCGCCGCCAAACGCCCAAAGCGATGGAGTAGCGGGCATGCAGCGGTCAGAGCGGCAGATAACATATTGCCATAAACCAGCGGGGCCAGATTGGTGAAATCATAGGCGGCGTAGGTGGCGGCATAATTGAGGGACGAAAGAGCTGCCAGATAGCCAACAATGTTTACAATGACAAGACGCTGCCGGTCGGTTTCGTCATATCCGTGAGTGCCAGCTTCAATAGCAGTTCTGACAAAACCCGGCATTTTATAAGGTTTGGTTCGTCTGGCCAATTTAGATCACCAATCGGTGTGTTTTCAGGAGTCTGGACTGTTCTTGACCTTAACACCATCGCGGCTGAGGTCGACGTTTTTACCGGCGTCCATCATTTCTTTGGATCGTTGACCTGAATATTTGATCCAGTTGTCGATGGTTTTGTAATGTTTGCCAGAAACATAAGACAACAGGTGTGAAAAGTGGTGCGAATAAAGGGCGGCACCAACGCGCTGGATTTCTTTGCCTTCATCGAAAGCAATAAAGGTTGGGCTGGTGGTGATGGCCAGTTTTTCGGCCCATTCGCCCGGGGTGGTTTTATTGCCGTCGGTGTCGGTGATCACATCCTTGCTGTTGGGGTTGAGACGCACGAAGGTAAAGGCTTTTAGCTCGTTGACAATAACCGGGCGGTTGAGAACCGTGTCGTGCAATTCGGGGCAGGCCGAACAGGTCTCATCTTCGAAAAGGACCAGCAATGGTGTTTTGACTTTTGAGAAATCGGTGACCGTTGTCAGTTGCTTGTGCTGGCGCAGGGAATAGACCGGTTTTGCTTTTTGCAGTTTTGCAAAAGCGGCGATTTTCATTTTTTTGTAAGATTTGGTTTTGACATAACTGAGGGCGGTGCGGAACTGATCGGGGTTCCAGAAACCATTGATGCGGAATATCGGTTTTGCATTTTCGTCTAGAAATATGACGGTTGGGGTGAAACGGACACGGAATTTTTTAGCCAAAGCGCGTTCTTCCATCTGATTTTCGCCATCAATAGAAACTTCGCGGGAGCCTTTCACATCGAGTTGAATGGAATCGAAAAACGGTTCGATCAAGGCTCGTTGCGGTTCCACGCTTTCGGCCATCATGCGGGCGCAATAGGGGCAACCAGCCAGATCGAAAAATACCATTGCATGTTTGCCTTCAGCTGCAGCTTCGCTGGCGTCTTCTTTTAAATCAAGAAAGCTTTCCTTGAACCAGTCTGGGGATCGATGCGACTGTCCGCCGACGATTTTTCCGGTTTCAGCGCTGGCAAGTGAAAAAGGAGTGAGGAGGAAAATGAGTGTAAAGAATAATGCAAGGCGGTTCATTTGAAACTTTCCTGATTGGGAGGTCAATTGTTGAAATCATATTCAATAGCGAATGTGTTTGCAAGGTTGCTGGTGGAGTGGTGGCCGGATGGTTTGATGTGGTCAGCGATGTTCTTCTTCATTTGCCTCTACCAATGCCTTGTTGTATTCGGCAAGGGCTGCGGTGTAGTCGGCCCAGCCGATTAAGGTGTTATCGTCGGTGATGTCGTTGAAAACCGGAATTCGGGTGTAGTTGCCTTGGCCGAAAACCTGAAAAGTCTTTTCAAGTGTATCGTCAGGTGTAAGTTTCGGACGGTCGGCAAACTCGCTGAGATCTGGTTTTTCATCTTTCTCCAACGGGGTGAGAAACTCTCTGACGGTCCAGGTTTTAATAATACGCGTGTGAGGCCCGTGGTCGAGGAACAGGCCGCGCATTGATAGTTGCCATGAAAAGAAGCTCTGGCCGAAAATGGCTTTCAGCGTGATGGTGGCGACTGAAACGGCCAGCAACAGGGCGATGGTTATTTCATATTCGCCGGTGAGCTCAAATACAATGAGAACGGTTGACAGCGGGGCACCAAGCACAGCGCCTGCAACAGCCCCCATACCGACAAGTGAGTAAACCCCACTGGTTGAGGACAGGTCAGGATAAACCGATGCTGCTATCAATCCGAAAGCGCCACCTGCAACGGCCCCCAGATAGAGCGATGGTGAAAAAATGCCGCCGCCAAACCGGCTGGCCAGGGTAATGGCGATGGCCAGGGTTTTGGCAAACAGCAAGACAAACAGGAAGCCAAGGGTGTATTTTTCGCGCAAGGCCAGATTGGTTGCTTCATAGCCAACGCCGATAATTTCAGGGATAAAAACGGCCAGAATACCAATGGCCAAGCCGCCGATAACCGGGCGCAGCCAAATCGGCATGGGGATGGCTCTGGCGGTTTGATCAGCGCGTGAGATGGTGGTTTGCAAGCCGACGGCTACCAGACCGCAAATCAGGCCAAGCAGCAGGAAGGCCGGAAATTCCCAGTTTGAGTTGATATGATATACGGGAATTGCGAAAGTCGGGAAGTCGCCATGATAAAACCGGGTGACGGTGGTGGCGATAACGCTCGACATAATGATCGGGGCTAGAGCTGAAACAGCGTAATGCCCCAGAATAACTTCGTGAGCGAAAATCACTCCGGCAATCGGGGCGTTAAAAGAGGCTGAGACGGCAGCGGCCGCCCCGCAACCAAGCAGAATGCGTCGGGCCGGGAACGGCAGGTTGAACTTGCTGCCAAGGACCGAGGCGATGGTGGCACCGAGATGGACAGCCGGGCCTTCACGTCCGGCACTGGCACCGGCCCCCAGAGAGATGGCTGAGATAATTGCGCTGGTCAGGCCGGTTCGCCATGGCATGTGAGCGCCTTTGACGGCGCGGGCGGCGATAACGTCAGACATGCCTTGCGCCCGGCGTTCGCGCGATACAAAAGCCAGAATGAGACCAACGATGATGCCGCCAATAGTCGGGCCAGCGATAATTTGCCAGGCTGGTTTGGAACTGGCAATTGTAATGGCGATATTTTCTGCTTCATAGCCGATCCACAACCATTGCACCTGGGCAATGACGTAAAGGAATGCCATGATGGCATAAGCGCCCAGCAGGCCGATGAGTAACGCCAGGCCCCAGACAATCGGTTGGCGGGTTTCCCACATGTGATGCAGTGATGGCGCGGTGTGCGTCTCGTAAAAAACCTTACCAGTGTTTTTGAATGCCTCCCACATAGGGTTAACCTAAGCCATTTTGCGGACAATGCCCATAGAGCGGCCAAGTTGCACCGGTGTGGGCAGATATTTATGGGCCTCATACATGGTTGAGATTTTTTTGCGGATGTCATCTGGCCATGGGGCGGATTTCTTTTTGGTCATGTCAACGTGCATACAAAGGGCTTCCATCGTGGCTGATAACCAGCCCTCTTTGGCATGATACATGTGAAGAAAAAAGTGGATACGTTTGGCATCGAAATCATGCAATTGCAGGGTAATGTCCACCTCATCACCGGCGGTGAGTTCCCGTATATAATTTACATGTGCCTCTAGGGTGAAATACGAACAATTGTGGGTTTTGACATAGTCGGCGCCAAGTCCTGTCAGGAGCAGAGCCTCATCGCAACATTGGTCAAAAAGAACACTGTAGTAGGCCATGTTGAAGTGGCCGTTGTAGTCAATCCATTCGTCTTTGACATGCTGTCGCGCGCCTTTGAATGGTGCGTCAAAACTTATAGCCGTTGCAGTCATGGAAAACCCCTTGTTATCTTGCGCGCTAGATTGCATTATTAGCAGCAAATCAAAAATAAAAAAGGGATTGTAAATGAGCGGCGTTGCAAAAGCCCACGCAAACAGAAGAAATAGCGTTGTCCAGGCTGTGGCCGAAGTTTCAGCACTTCTTGGTGACCGGTTAAGCACCTCTGATGCGGTGCGCGAACAACATGGCAATGATCTGACATGGAACCCGGGGGCGGCACCTGATGCGGTGGCGTTTGTGAATAATACCGAGGAAGTTCAAAAGGTTGTGCAGATTTGCTCAAAATATGAATCACCTTTGATTCCTTTTGGCACCGGGACTTCGCTTGAAGGGCATATTGCGGCGTTACAAGGTGGCATTTGTATTGATGTTTCGCAGATGAACAACATCATCGAAGTTAATGCAGAAGACCTTGATTGCCGGGTTGAGGCTGGTGTAACCCGCAAGATGCTCAATACTCATTTGCGCGATACCGGGTTGTTTTTCCCGATTGATCCGGGCGCTGATGCCAGTATTGGTGGCATGGCGGCAACGCGGGCCTCGGGTACCAATGCGGTGCGCTATGGCACTATGCGTGAAAACGTTATGTCGTTGACAGCGGTGATGCCCAATGGAGCGATTGTGAAAACCGCATCGCGGGCCAAGAAATCTTCAGCCGGCTATGATCTGACCCGCCTGCTGGTTGGTTCTGAGGGCACTCTGGGCGTGATCACTGAAGTGGGCTTGCGGCTCTTTGGCATTCCTGAATCGATCACCGCGGCGGTGTGTCCGTTTGAGACCGTGGACCAGTGTTGTCAGGCAACGATTATGGCCATTCAGATTGGTTTGCCGATTGCGCGGATTGAGTTGATCGATGAGGAAAACATCAAAGCGATCAATGTTTACTCCAAAATGAATTTGGCTGAAAAACCAACCCTGTTTCTGGAGTTTCACGGTACGCCATTGAGCACTAAGGAGCAGGCTGAAACGTTCAGTGAAATTGCAGCTGACCTGAACGGTGGTCCGTTTGAATGGGCAACCCTGGAGGAAGACCGTAACAGATTATGGAAGGCCCGCCATGATGCGTTTTGGGCAACCAAAGCGATGTTCCCAGAAAAGGAGCGTTTTTCGACCGATGTCTGTGTGCCGATTTCACGGCTGGCCGAGTGTGTGGCTGAAACCCGGGCCGATCTTGAACAAAATAATGTCTTCGGGCCGATCATCGGTCATGTGGGCGACGGGAACTTTCATGTCATTTTGTTCTGTGACCGCAGTGATCAGGAAGAATACAAGCGGGTGATGGGCGTTTATGAACGTCTGGTGTTGCGGGCGATCGCCATGGATGGCACCTGTACCGGTGAGCACGGGGTGGGGACCGGTAAAATGAAGTTTTTGGAAGCCGAACACGGGGAAGGGCTTAATGTCATGCGAACACTGAAAAAAGCCATTGATCCGCTCAATATTATGAATCCTGGGAAGATTGTTTCTTTGTAACCATTATGAGCGTCTTTAAATCACCGCTTTTGCTGCTTGGTATCCTGGTTATCCTGATCACAGGAGGGGCTTTGATTGCGCCGTATTATATCGATTGGGGCAATTACCGGGTTGAGTTTGAGAAATATGGGCGGCAACTGACCGGACGGGAAACAACAGTTGCCGGGGATATCAGCGTTCGCCTGTTTCCGTGGCCGCGAATGAAGATCAAGGATGTCCGGGTGGCGAATTTGCCCGGTGCGATGCTGGATGAGTTTTTCCGGGCTGACGAGATTGATATCCGCCTGAGACTGGCTCCCTTGCTAGCTGGCAAGCTTGAAGTCGAGGCCATTGAAATTAACCGGCCGGTTATTGGTCTGGAGCGTCTGGCCAACGGGCAGGGGTCGTGGGTTTTACAACCGCAAACCGGTTTGAGCGTAGTGTTTGGGGCAGAAGATGTGGCAGTGTCGGGGATTTCGATTACCAATGGCACCATCGTGCTGGCGGATGGACAGCGTGGCGGTGAGGCGCAGCTTGACGGCTTTAATGCCTTTATAACGGCGCGGGCGCTGAACGGACCATGGAAGCTGCGCGGTGAGGCGGTGGTGAATGGTCAGGGGATTTCGATTGCCCTTAATACCGGCAAATGGCGGGTTGACGGGCCGTTGAAGTTTGGCTTGCGACTGGCACCGGTTGAAGGGGCCGGGTTGACCTATTCATTTGACGGGCAAAGCAGCGTTGGTGACAAACACGAAATCACAGGTAAGTTGAAAATTGTTCCAACGGCCAGCAAAAAAGGCAAAGCTGATGCGCAGGCTGATTTCAGGCCGGTGGTTTTTCGGGCTGATGTTAAAGCTGATTTTGATCAGGTAAAGTTTTCCAAGATCGAAGTTGCTCCCAAAGACGCGGTCGATGTGACTACATTTGTTACCGGCGAGGCAGAAATCAAGTTTGGCTCTATCCTTCGTGTTGATGCTGACTTGAAAGCGGCGCGTTTTGATATGGATTCGGTGCTGGGCAATCGGGGGCGAAAAACCCTGCGTTCCATGGGATCGCTTGATGCCATGGCGGGATTTGTTGAAAGGTTGCCTAAAAACATTCACTTGCATACGACTGTTGCCCTGACCACGCTGATTATCGCCGGAGAGTCCCTTGATGGCGTCAACATTGATCTTGATGTGGTTGAGACTACATTGAAAATAAATCGGTTGTCGGTGACGTTGCCCGGTCAAACCAAAGCGATGTTCAAGGGCAGTTTATTGGCCGGTCTGACGCAGCCCCAGTTGATTGGTGATTTGAAACTGGATATGATCAGCCTGAAAGAGTTTTCCAAATGGTTGGCCGACAGTTACAAACGCGAGATTGAGCAAAAATGGTCGGGTTCGCGGGGGCGCTTTAAACTGGCCGCCAAGGTGGATTTATCGCGACGCCATTTCCGCCTGAATGATGGCAGGTTTTCGCTGGATGATGCCAAGGGGATGCTGGGCTTAAGTGTGACGACTGGCGAACAACCTGCAATTGCCATGCAGATTGAAAGCGATCAACTTAATGTTGACCGTTATGCCTCTGAAGGTTTGCTGGAGGAAAAGAGCAAGGCTGATATTCCCGGATTTTTTATTGAAAGCCTGACAAAACTGGTGGGCGTGCGCGATCTCAGTCTGGTACTTAAAACCGGAAAACTCAACATGAATGGGGTTGAGGCCCGCGATGTGGCGCTGAACTTTAATGCCAATGAAAATACCGTAGAGTTCCGGCAGTTTAAACTGGGCAGAGTCGGGGATGCTTTTGTTGATCTGTCGGGGCTGGTGAAGTTTTCCGATGATATTGTTACCGGTTCAGTTGATGGCACCATCAAAGCCTCTGACCCGACAAAACTTGTTAAACTGATCGGCGTGATAGAGCCGTCAAAAGACTGGATCACGGCGGTATCGCCGTTGAGGTTGAAAATTAACGGGCAGGCGGAGGCCAGAGATAAAGAAACTGTCGGCAAGGTTCGCGTGTCGGGTACTGCCGGGAAATCGGCCATATCGGGAAATGGCCGTTTTACCGGCACGCTTTCAGAATGGCGCAAGGCGCAATTGCATCTTTCCGGGCAATTGTCAGGCGAGAGTGCCAAAAGTCTGCTGGCAATATTTGGTGTCAAAACCGAGTTGGGCAAGGACGGGGCCGGCAAGGTGGCGCTGACCGCCACGGGCAAGCTTGATGATGGTTTGGCTACCAGTGCCGACATTGAAGGGTTTGGGGTTCATTCGCAATTTTCCGGCCGGATTACCAGCACTGATGCCGGCCCAAAGGCTGTCGGCCGATTGGCAGTGCTGATTGAAAACACTGATCAGCTGTTTGGCATTTTGGGGGTGCATCCGGGCGATGCCTCACCGATCGGAAAAGTGTTTTCCGGCGAAGGATTGTTGGATGTCACGGGGCTGGGTTTTGATCTGAAAGAGGTTCGCGGCACGGCAGCGGGTACCAGTTTTTCCGGCTGGTTCAATCTTGGGTTTGGCGATGACCAGCCGGTGGTAAAAATGAATATCAAAGCGGGGCGGTTGTCGCTTCCCTTTGTTCTGGGGACGGCGCTGCTCGGTCGGAATGGCAACCGGCACAGCGCTGCAACACGCTTTTCACCCGAGGCATTGGCCGGGGCTAAGGTGGATATCAAAATCAAGGTCGGCAAGCTGGGTTTGTGGCCGGGGTTCGAGGTGCAAAAAGGGAAGCTTTTGTTGCTGGCCGAGAATGGTGTGGTAAAACTTACAACTGGTGGCGAGCGGCTTGGAGGTAAGCTGGTGAGTCTCGAACTTGATGCCAGTGTCGGAACGCAGATCACCAGAATGTCGGGTAAAATCAGCGGTACTGTGCTGGCGGTGGACCTGTTGCAGACCAATGCTGATACGGGAAGTGGCACCGGGGTGATTGCTGGCAGTATTGCAATTGAGAGCGAGTTTGGCGGTAGCGGACGAACACCTGGTGGCTTGCTGGCGGCGCTGAGTGGCAAGGGGGTTTATGAAATCTCTAATGGGGTCATCAAAAATATCTCACCAACCCGCTTTGCCGAAAAGCTGCCGCAGGCTGAAACGGCCAAGGATGTGGAGGCGATGATTGTCTCGTTGCTGCGTACCGGCGATATGAAATTTGGCGGTGGCAAAGGCGCGATTGAGCTTGAAAACGGCGTGGCAAGATTTGTGTCGCTGACCATTGCCGGGCCGGGCGCGCACGGCTCATTGCGGGCAATTTATGAAATCGCCAACGGTCTTGCCGATGTGTCCATTCGGTTGAAACTGGATCAACCGGCCGATGTGCCAGGCTTTGAAATTGCCTATGCCGGGCCACCGGACGCGCTTGCCCCGAGTAGCAATTTCACTGCCCTGAAATCTCACCTGACAGTTGCTGCTCTAAACCGGACGCTGGACAAGCTGGAAGCTCTGGAAGAAGAACAGCGCCGTTTGGTTGAGGAAGAAAAAAAGGCCCGTGACGAAGCGCAAGCCAAACGCAAAGCCCAACAGGAAAAGCAACGTTTGATGCGGGAAAAGCAGCGGCGCTTGCTGGAGGAAGCGACCAAAAAGAAAGAGCAGGCCAAAAAACCGCCAGTCGTGCCACCTGTGGTATCGCCATCAGTGCCACCACCATTTCAGCCGCCAAAGGAACCACAAGTCATCATAACCCCGCTCCCCAAACCGGCGGTTCCTGCCCCTGCGAAAATCCCGGCAGCGCCAACAACTCGCCTGACCGTAACACCCAATACCCCGATAAAAGAAATTCCCCCGTTAACAACTGACACCCAACCGCCCCTGTTCATCCCACTCCAGCAAGTGCCGAAAAATCCAACTCAACGTAGAGGCAATTGGCGATCAGGTGAGGAGATTGAAGGTGGGCGCTAAGGGGCGTCATTTACTGTAATTTTGGGAAGCCGAAATAGTCATTTATGCTTTCGATGGTGGCCAGCGCAGTAACGGCGCGTTCGCAGTGTAGTACGGTGCTACGTCGTATTACGCCATCTTTCAGGAAAGTTGATTTCAACTGCGGATAATCTGCTTGTGCGATCGCCTTTTCTACCGCGCCGGGTGAGAATTTGCGTTTAAATGAGCAAAAATTTAGTGGTCTTGAGTTTATAAAAACCCGTAAAGCGTGATGATAGGATGACAGGGCTGTTGCAAAACTTTTCGTCGTTGTTGAGCGGTCAGTCTTTTGCGTGTTGGTAAAACTGCTAATCAGTTCGAGGTCGGAGGTGATTTTGGCCGTGATCTGTACGGTTGAAAATGTGTGGTCTTCTTTAATCAGCGTGGACCGCGAGCCACCATATTCAGGACCCGATAACATCTTTAATTGTGACTCGAAAAAACCTGCATCAATGTCGAAATTTTGCCAAATCCGTGTGCCGGGTTTGTTGTGAGCGGGCAGATGAATGAGGGTGATTTCTTTGAGTTTATATTTGGCAACCTCATCCCAGGAAAAGTTTTGCGGTTTGTCCAGTTGCCGGGTGCCGGTTGGCAATTTTATTTGCCAGGTGGATATTGGCAAATCCTCTTGTCTTGTTACCGGCCCATAAAAATCGATCCTGCGAGGAGGGAAAACTCTTATGCCGGTTTGGCTGGCAATGATACGCAAGTGAGGATAAACCCATTTCTCTATACAGGCGCTGGGGACTTTTTTTGAAAGGTTTGACGTAAACCGAAACTTCTTGCTGATCTTTGAGGGTGGGCCGCAGTTTGGATTGACGATATCATAATTCAGACCAAGGGGAACGATCAGTTCGCACAGTCTCTGTGCTTTAATGGTCTTTGTGTTTGTTTCTGAAATCACAATTCGGCAGGACAGGTTTTTCCAGGCGGTTTGTTTTAATCGCACATCCTTTGTTAAATAGGATGAAAGCTGTTTGAAAAACGGATCAATCCCGCGCCGGGATTGAACAGCTGCTATGTCTATATTCGATATCTTTTTTACGGTGGAAAACACTTCTATCTGCGCCGGGAATTCGGGAAGCTCTAGTGTTCCAAGGTGGTGTTTATCATCTGCTTTTATAGTTTGGATTTCGTTTTGTTTCTCTGTCAGTTTTTGATTGCGATATGTAATCGAACGGCCAAGGGCGATTTTTCTCTCTGGTAAGGTCTGATCGGGGGTCGTCTGAGAATAGACAAACTCAGAATGCTTGCCAAAGGTTTTGATTCTATTTTCAACTTTGGCAAGTTCAAACTTTTCCTTGGCGATTGACAGCTCCAATTGAGACGCAAGGAGCTCCTTGTAAGCAAGCACATTCTGGTTTTTGAGCAGTTTTTCACCGGTTGTTTTCAGCCAGGGGGCGAGGTTGCTGAATTCCTTGGCGGTGATTTGACGATCAGGCCATGGGATGGCGGCAATTATTAAACTGAGAAGTTTATCATCATGAGGGTTTTTGCTGGTTTTGCCAAATGAGGGAAAGGTGAACTCGATACTGACGACAACACAGACAGCGATTAAGGAAAATACAATTTCTTTGCGATCTATGTTGGTCCAGTGGGTGCGGGTGATGGTTCGACGGAGACGGGACAGCAGATACTTTATCAGTTGCCAGATGGCATATCCTACACCGAAAAAAACGACCAAGCTAAATACAAAACCACCCATTAATCTGCCTATAGCCACAAATAAGTTTGAACAATTCGGAACAATGTATAACTGCCCAGAATAAAGCCAAAGTGCAGAAACCATGGCATCTTTTCAGAACCCATATAAGTTTGCCGACTGGAATGCCGGTTGGGAAACGGCTGGTGGCGGGGGGCTTTTCCCCTGACCGACATAATGAGTTTTTGCAACCAGCGATATTCTTCGTAATCCCAGTGATTGTTACCAGCGTGACTGTTCCAGCCGAAGGTGTCATCGAGCAGGATAAGCAGATCTGCTCCCATCCATGCCGGTTTTTTCGGCTTTTCGCGCTCGCCATATCCGCTTACAGAGCAAATATATTGCCGCAAATATTCGTCCAACTCCTGAAACTCATCTATCGGCTGCAATTCCTCGCGGTCGAGAATTTCGCGCCATGGGGCTGTGGTATCGTCACCCGGGAGGGAAACCGTCAGGCTTTTGATATCGCGCATGGCGACCCCGACCGGGGACATGTTGATCCACTGTTTTTGTTTCTTGTCATAGTAGGACCCGTGGTCGTCCTTGTTGAATGTCTCAATATCTTTGATGTGGTGCGCTTCCACATTGTATCGGCGGCTGCGATTGGTCAAAAGGCTGTGGTCAACCAGCACCGGTTTAAAGATATCCTTGATGCAGTTTAGCTGCACTGCATCCCATTCATATTCGGGACTCCTATTGAGCCAGTCGAATTGCTGGCTTAATTCCACTATAACGTCATCGCTCAACCAGTGGGGGCGTGCGCAGTCAGGTAGGGTTTCATAACCTGTATACTCGTCCACATCGCAACCACAATCGTAGACGACTCTGACGAGCAGGGAATTGGATAAAGTCTCGATGTCCGATTTTTCGGCATATTCCGGCAGACTGGCCAATTCCTTGAAAAATGCTTGCGGGTTTTTTGCACCTTTTTCCAAAATCCAGCGGGTAGACTTTTCGATTAATTTCCCCGATGGTGAAGAATTGAAATGGAAATCCAGTTTTTCATCATACCAGTACCGGATTTCCTTTGGGTCATTCTCCGGCGTTTCATCATCGCCCTCGTCCTCATCATCAGGGGCGGACAGGTTCCATTCTACAATGTTTAAAGCCTGTTCGTAGTTTTCGCGCAGGACCATGAACCCTTCCGGGTCATCATCGGGCCTGATCTGTTTGAGCTTTTTTGCATAGGCTTTGCGCACATCAGTTCGAGATGCCTCGCCCCGTTTCAATCCGAAATATTTTAACGGATCATCAAAAGACATCAGGGGCCTCAAGGTATTTCAGGCTTTCCAGTATTTCAGTTTTTGCATTGGCTATTATCCGCTTGTCATAGGTTGTTAGCGCTGATTCAAAGTGGCCAAGCAGTTGCGATATCTGGTCACGTCTGTCCCCAAGAGCATTTTCATACGCGGCAGATAATTTGGCAATCAGGGCTTCGTTTTCAGCTTCTTCACGCGGGTGGATTTTTATTTTTTCCAACTCTTTAAAGCGCTTTTCAATTTCCTTGCGCGTTAACACGCCGGGGTTGTTCTCAATGATGACTGTACTCTCTATTCCGCTTGAAACAACTTTCGCAATGACCTCTAGAACGCCGGAATTATCGTAGGTGAAACGAATATCAACTTCTTCGAATTCCTTTTTGTTGTAGGGGATTTTAGTGATGTAAGAGCCGATTTTGATATTATCACGTACGTAAGGGGACTCGCCTTGATAGACGTTGATCTCGAGTTGGCGTTGGCCCTTTTCAAGCGGTTGAACCGTATGGGAACGGCTGACAGGAACCGTTGTGTTGCGGTCGATCAGGGGGTTGAAAACACCGGTTTCGAAATTGTTGGCTCCGTCTAGCTGCCGGCTGGTTTCATAGCCAAGGGTGAACGGACAGACATCAGTCATTACCACATCTTCGAGCGCCTGATTGCGTTCTACCAATCCGGCTTGAACTGCTGCACCCAAAGCAACTACCGTATCAGGGTCAAGGTCGTGCTCGGGAAATCGTTTGAACAGGCGGGTGATGAGTGAACGCACCAGCCCCATGCGGGTTGCACCGCCAACCAGAATAATCCTGTCAATTTCGTTGGCTTTGAGGTTGGCATCGGATATGGCCCGCTGAATGGGATGTTTCATCCGGCTGATAATATCTTTGGAAATTTCTTCGAGCTGCGATCGTGAAATCGGCAGGGAGACTTCGCTATCTTTATGTCGGTATGAAACCTGCGCCACCTCATTGTCGGCCAGCATATGCTTTGCCTTGTCGGCCAGAGAATACAACCGGGCGAGATCAGTCGGGGCAAGGTCGCTTCTTTTGAGTTTCAAACTAGCGGCAAAATGATCAACGACCCGGTCGGTGAAATCTTCGCCACCGAGAAATGCATCACCGGCAGAGGCGCGTACCTCCATGATGCCGGAAAACATTTCAAGAATTGAAACATCAAATGTCCCACCGCCCAGATCAACGACCAGAAAAGAATTCTCACCGTCTTTATCCTGCAGACCATAGGCCAGTGCAGCGGCGGTTGGTTCATTGATCAGTCGCCGGACTTTTAAGCCGGCAATTTCAGCCGCCGCAACCGTTGCTTTTCGTTGAAAGTCGTTGAAATAAGCCGGGACAGATATAACTGCTTCGGTGATCGTTTGTCCCAAATGGTTCTCGGCATCGGCTTTTAATGACTTTAAAACCAGCGCTGATAAATACTCTGCTCCGAGGGTTTTGCCAGCAACTTTGATGGGTTGATTGGTGCCCATCAGGCGTTTGAATTTTGAAGCGGATTTGTCAGGGTCGGTGACCAGATGGTCCTTGGCCGAGATGCCAACAACAGCCTGGTTTTTGCTTTCGAAAAACACCGCCGATGGGGTTAGAAAATCGCCCACTGCGTTCGGGATCAGTTCGGGACCGTCATTGCCAAAATAGGCCGCCAGTGAGTTGGTGGTTCCTAGATCAATACCGATAATCATCAACTTCCCCTGAAACGTCCGTCTTTGTGTCAAATATTTTGCAATGATCTAAATGATTTGTTCGTCATGAGCAACTGGCACCTGCCTTGCCTGCAATGCCTGCAAAACATAAACCCGGCAGGCGCTGGAGAGGTTTCTTTTGTTGCGGGTTGAGTCGATTTGGGTGATGAGTTGGGCGGTGGACAGGGATTGGTTTTTTGCCAGCTCCTTCAGGGCGTTCCAGAATTCTGGTTCCAGCGACAGGCTGGTGCGGTGGCCGGCGATGGTTATCGAGCGCTTGGGCGAGCCGTCAGTCATCTTTTTTGTTGTCCAGTTTATGGGCATCAAGGTGGCTAACAGACTTTTCGCTGGTTTGTTTATCGCGTTGTTTTTCACCCTTGGCGCGATCGAATTTTTCGCGATTAGCTGCGGCAGTGGATTCTTTTTCGGTCCGTTGCCGTTGTTTTCTGGCCTGATTTAGATTGATGATTTTTGCGGTCATGTGATTACCTGTTATGAGGGGCCGATCATGTCTTGCGGGCGGACGACTTTGTCAAATTCTTCGGCGCTGACAAAGCCAAGGCCGACAGCTTCCTCGCGCAATGTGGTGCCGTTTTTGTGAGCGGTTTTGGCAATTTTTGTGGCGTTGTCATAACCAATGCTGGGCGCTAATGCGGTGACCAGCATTAGCGAGCGTTCCATCAGACCGGCAATGTTTTCGCGGTTTGGCTTTATGCCGACGACGCAATTATCGGTAAAGCTGATGGCGGCATCTGCGATCAGGCGGATGGATTGCAGGACATTGTAGATCATCACCGGCTTGTAGACGTTGAGTTCGAAATGGCCCTGCGATCCGGCGATGGTGACGGTGGTGTGGTTGCCCATCACCTGACAACAGACCATGGTCAGGGCTTCGCACTGGGTTGGGTTGATCTTGCCGGGCATGATCGAGGAGCCGGGCTCGTTTTCGGGCAGGGACAGTTCACCCAGACCCGAGCGTGGGCCCGAGCCGAGCAGGCGAATGTCGTTGGCGATTTTGAACAGGCTGACGGCAATAGTGTTGAGAACGCCCGAGACTTCGACCATGGCATCATGGGCAGCCAACGCCTCGAATTTGTTTGGCGCGGTGACAAAGGGCAGGCGGGTGAATTTTTTGACATTGGCGGCGAACTTTTTATCAAAACCCTTTTTGGTATTAAGGCCGGTGCCGACTGCGGTGCCGCCCTGGGCCAGTGGATAAACGCGCGGCTGGCAGGATTTTACCCGTTCAATGGCCAGTTCAACCTGGGCGGCATAGCCGGAAAACTCCTGGCCCAAAGTCAGCGGAGTTGCATCCTGGGTGTGGGTGCGGCCGATCTTGATGATCTTGTTCCACTGGCGGGCTTTTTTGTTGAGGGCCTTGTGCAGATGTTTAAGAGCCGGGAGCAGGGCGTGGTGTAATTGCTCACCTGTTGCAATGTGCATGGCGGTGGGAAAGGTGTCGTTGGAGCTTTGCGAGCGGTTGACATGATCATTTGGATGGATTGGGTCTTTTGAGCCCATCTTGCCGCCGAGCATCTCTATGGCGCGGTTGGAAATAACCTCATTGGCGTTCATGTTTGACTGGGTGCCGGAACCGGTTTGCCAGACGACCAGCGGGAAATTATCATCATGCTGGCCATCAATCACCTCATCAGCCGCAGCTACGATGGCATCGCCGATTTTCGGGTCGAGAGTCTTCAAACCCATATTGGTGATGGCGGCGGCTTTTTTGACAATGCCGAGGGCGCGGACCAGCGGTATGGGCATTGTTTCACCACCGATATCGAAATTGCCCAGTGAACGCTGGGTCTGGGCACCCCAGTATTTTTTTGCATCGACTTGCAGAGGGCCAAATGAGTCGGTTTCGGTGCGTGTTTTTGCCATGGTGAGGGGTCCCTGTAGTTTGTTTTTTAATGGCATAACATGCAAAAGGGCGCATCACCAGAGTGATACGCCCCAAATTTTCAGTCTATTGGTCTGGCTTAAAATGCACCGCCTGATTTAAGGCCGAGGGCTTTGAAAATCATTGCTGCGGGGCAGAAGCCGGTAAAAGATGATTGAAACAGATTGGCACCGACAAAGGCAGTGAACCACAGCCAGTAAGATGAGATAAAATTTATCTGACCGGTAAAATGTGCTCCAGCCAGGCTGAGCATAATAAAAAACCCGGCCATCATCATAATTGCGCGTCCGACTGTCATAACTTAAATCCCTTTGGTTGAAAAATCATGATGTTATATTAGGCTTGTTGAATATGAAAAAGCAAGGACAAATCTATATGAGCGGGACTATTGAACCGTAAAGGGCAGGGATATCAGGGCAATTTGTTTGCGGATTCTATCGATTATTGTGTATTCAATGGTATATTTTCCTTCGCTTATGCCAGCAATATTGAGGGAAAGATTGACATACAAATTTTTGAACTGCTCGAATTTAGCGTGACGAAAATGGCCAAAAGCTTTTTTGCTCCACAGGGACTTTCCATTGGCGTCTAGCAAGTTCGCGTCAACTACCAAATTGATTTTGTACGAGTTGGCCATATTTTCCCAGCCATAGCCGATCACTTCGGTGTAAATGCGCAACTTGCTGTCTTTGGAATAAATACTGGTGGGACGTTTTTTATAGACGCCATAGCTTTGCGCTGGTTCGCTAACGAAAAATGCTTTGGATATAGACAGGGGTGAACGCAGCCACAGTGCTGTTGTGGCGCGGTCCATCGCTTTTAATGCCTCGGCAGGTTTGCCTGCTTTGGATAATTCGGTGGCCTGTTTTATTTCAGCATCAAAATTATCGGCCAGCGCCGATTGTGCATATGCTGTCATCGCAGCCAAGGCTATAAAAATCATCCGTAACATAGAACGTACCTCGCTTTGCGGCTCTCCCTTTATTACCTTAGGGTAGAGTAGCGGTGTAGGCAAGGCACCTTTTATAGCTCATCCATCCAGATCGGATTTGTCCAGGCGCGTTTTCCCGCTTCATCTATTATGGCCAACCGCAGCCATGGGCTGCGGGGGACTTCAATCCAGCTTTTGTCCAAACCGGACAGATCAAAACTGGCGCTGGTAATGGAACGACCGATACGGGTTAGACCTCGTGATGTACCGCCCTTCAGGGCAATGGAATTTACCGGCGAGCATGTGACGTGCAGTTGGTCGTTGCTTATCGATAATTCGTGTATTTGCGGACCCTGACTGGAATAAAAATGTCCGGCTTTCAAGGCCGTCAAAATTTCTTCGGGGTCCAGACTTTGGGCCTTAACATTTACCCAGCCACCGAATGCATCGTGGTCACCATGGGTGAAGTGGGCATCGTCGGTGGCGTTTGCAGACAGGCGTTTGCCCTCATTGAGCATTTGATCAAGCAAGTATGTGCCATCACCGCGATCATTTTCGCGATCACAGCCGGTGTTGTAGATTTCGACCGAATGGGCGACATCGATGGCCCGGCCGTCTTGGATAGTCAGTTGCGACCAGGCCGGGTGGGCGAGAGAAACAAAGGCACCGCTGTTTGCTGCCCGGCGGGCGATTTCCACGCCGGTCTCTTCATCACCGCACGGCTCAAAGTCAAGCGGCAAGCCCGCAGCAACAATATGCCACAACTCGCCAGCACTGGTTTTGGGTGCGTGTAATTCTGCGCCGATCAGGGTGGTAAAATTATTGGAGCGGAATTTGCGGGTGTCAGCTATCGGCCAGTTAAAGTGGGAAACGAAATGTTCTGATAATTGCAGAAAATCATATCCGGCTCGCTGATAGGCCTCAACAACCTTTTCAGGTGGCAGAGCGCCGTCCGATAAGGTGGAATGGGTGTGTATATTGCCTCGCCAGAAACGGCCGGGCAAAGAAAAGGGGGCGATGTCTGTCATAACTTGCGCCTATGATTGGTTGAGTTTCAATTGTCTCTCGAGACAATAATAGTTGAATGAGATGATAGATGTGCAACACGTAAGCGACAGGAATTAGGCAGAAACCGCTTCCAGATGAAAACCACCCATGGCCATCAACAATGCTGAGGGTGTCTGGCGCAGTTTGTCGGCCAAATCTTTGGCGCGAGACAACGGGCCGTAGTAGGCTTCATGCTCATCGACGAAAACAGCATCGCCGGTTTCAGTATCGGGGTGACCAAGGAAAGCGGCAATTTTACCGCTTGTTGTTACTAATACGATGCAGCCGGTTCCTTCAGATTGCAGGCGACGGTTGCGATCACGCTCTAAGCGTACCTTACTCAGGCAAATCACATTACTCATGAGAGGTAAGGTCGGTGATTTGCGTTAACAAGAGGTTTATGAGGAGGGGGTTTTTGCAGGCGGCAGGGTTTTTGTTGCTCTCATGAGATTTTATATCGCTCATGCAAATTTTTGCGTAGCAAAATTTGCGTGAGCGATACAAACTACCGCGCTAGTTTGCCGTTAAGACCGTGCGGCACATTCTTGGTAAATCGGCTAGCGTCTTCTGCCGCCGCCGCTTGGGTTTCTTGCGCGGAATGGGGATGCCGTCGATGAAGCGGGGTGGGGGGTTGGCTCGGCGCCAGGGTTTGTCGGAATACCAGTGGGCCAGTTCTACGCCGCAGCCGGTGCCGTCTTTGGGACGTGGTTCGGCTTGAGCCCGGCAGCCTGATACGCCGGGCAGGCAGCGCATTCTGATGTGGAAATGGTAGTTATGGCCGTAATAGGCCCGCACTTTTCGCAGCCATGAGCGGTTGGACTGCCCGCGTGACCAGTCGCACAGGGCTTTTTTGATCGGCGGGTGGACGAAGATGCGTTGCACGGCATCGTAAGAAGCAGCCCGCCTGATCAGGCGGTTGTGGGCGTTGGTCCAGCGTTTGGGGTTGATGCGTTTGCGGTCGAGCACCATCAGTTTGGCGCTGATTGTTGCGCGTTCCTTGCGGGTTAGAATGCGGTTGGGCATTGGCGTTAGCCAGATGTCGGCGTCCAGCCCCATTTGGTGACTGGCGTGTCCGGTCAGCATCGGGCCGCCGCGCGGTTGTGACATGTCGCCAACCAGCAGACCGTTCCAGCCGTCCTGGGCTTTGGCTTCGATAGCCAGACGTTTTACCAGCTCAATCATTTTGGGGTGAGCCCAATTGCGGTTGCGGCCAAGGCGCATGGCCTGCCAGGCAGAGCCGGTTATCGGTAATTGCTGACCACCGGCTAGACAACCTTTGGTGTAAAAGCCGATGGCCCGGGCTGGCAGGTTTGCACCGATTTTTTTGGCGCCGAACAGTTTTTTAGCCGGGGTGGTGTTGAGCGTTGTATCGAATGAGGCTGGCGCGACTTGACCGGTTGAAGGTGTGAAACCGGTTAAGGATAAAAAACCCAGGGCGACAATTGAGAGACGGATAAAATGGCTCACAGCGTTGTACTATTTTTTCTTGCGAAAGCTGTCTAGCGATATAACAGTTGAATCATCGTTGGATGCTTGTGATGGAGCCGGTTCGGACATTTCTGATTTTGCATTATCGGTGCTATCGGCGTTTTCTGCATCATTTTCAGATGCGGGCGCTTCCTCATCGTTTTCAGAATCAGCTTCTTCCTCAAGGGTGCTTTCTTCACCGGCAACTTCAAACTGCAGGCCGAACTGAACGGACGGATCGTAAAAGCCTTTTACCGCTGCGTAGGGAATAATCAGTTTTTCGGGGACATTGTCAAAGGACAGTTCAACCTCGAAAAACTTTTCATAGACTTCAAGATTCCAGTATTGGTGTTGCAGAACGATGGTCATTTCATCTTCGTACTTTTTGCGCAGCCGCTCAGATACGGTCACACCGGGGTGATTGATCGATACGGCGATGAAAAAATGATGGTCGCCGGGCAGGCCGCTTTCACGGACTCTCAACAAAGCCAGCCGCACCACGGAACGCAATGCATCCTGAGCCAGCAAGTCATATCGCATCAGGTCTTCGGTCATGCGCTCTTCCTTTGTTGTTTCGCACATCGAATCTTGTTGGGGCATCATATACGGATTATTGTATCAATTAAATGGGCATTATTATGTTATCTGTTTCTTTAACCACTAAAAGCTAGGGTATCGGGTGACTTGAAAACTGACGGGGGTAGGTGATGCTGAATAAATTTGTTCGACCAAAGCCAAATAAAACGCTGATTAGAGTTTTGGCGCCTGTGAACAATATTTTGTTTTTGAAAGGATTGCCGCTGCTGCGTGATGTGCCGGGGCTGAACCGTATTCCCGGCATTCGCGGGATTTGTGATATTCGCCATATTGATTTCCCCCAGACTGATCAGGACCGGTTGTCGGAAATTTGTAACGGCGGAAAGATTGTTTTTATTACCCCCAATCATCCCGAGTTTTTTACCGACTGGATGCTGGACAAGCACGTTACATCGCTGACCTGCCAAATGGCGGCGAACTGGGCAACCCATGATGTGGTCAATGGTCTGGGCAAGGGCATGCAAAAATTTTGGCTGGCCAACAACCTTATTGCGCAAATTCCGGGTAATCCGGGGCCGAGCCGAGCCTATTCGATCGAGTGGGCCGGTAAGGGCAATGGCGTATTGCTGCACCCTGAAGGCGGGGTGGGCTGGCATTCAAATTATGTCGCACCGCTTTTCCCAGGTGCGTTGCAGATGGCGCGTGAGACTTTGGCAGAATATCCCGCTGGTGAGGCCTATGTGGCGCCGGTGGTCTGGAAAATGGTTTTTAATGGTGATGTGACTGGGCGTTTGCATAAAGAATGCGGGTATGTGGAAAAGAAACTACGCATTGATCGCGACAGTGATAGCGGCGTTATTCAACAGCGGGTTTTTAATATGTATCAGGTTTTGTTGAAGCGCGATGAAAGCAAATGGGAAATGTCGATTGATGAGGCAACGTCTTATCGTCAACGACAATTGGCCCTGATTGAAACGCTACGTGAAAAATTATGCCAGACTATTCAAGACAGTTATGTAGCAGAAGAAGACGAGTTGTTGCTGCGCGGCGCGCGACGCTGGATGCGTGAACACAAGGATGATCCTCGGCGTAAATTGGTTCGTGATCTGGTGCAGACCATTGCCCGCCATGAAAGTCTTGATGAATATGCGTTTGTTAATGAGACCGTGACCCAGGAAGAGCTGGCTGATCATATCAAACGGATCAGACGGGATTATTGTAAAGGGACATTGAAAGACACGCTTAACGCCTTTGTTCCCCAGGCCGCCGGGCAACGTACGGCCCATATCCGGGTGCCAGAACCCTTTGCGCTTCATGGCAATGGCGGGGTTGAGGTAGACCTAGAGGCGTTGCGGGCGCGGATGCAGGACACGCTGGATGAGATGAATGGCGAAATTGAAGCGCGAGGCGGGTTTATGAGGTTTGATAATCCGTTTCTGGGGTAAGATAAAATCTCACTCTGCCGCCAGCATCGTCGATTGCAGATTGCTGAAACACTCTGTTATATGGCAAGCAAGGGCGTCTATGGCGTTGTTGGCGGGGGCCTCGGCGCGCAGCAGGCCGATGTCGAATTCGCCCAAGGGTTTAAATCCTTCAGTCGTGGTGAGAACACGCATGTCCTTGTGCATGATAAAGCGCGGGATGGCGGCAATGGCCATGCCTGATAACACCATTGAAGCTACGGCATTGGAATTGGCGCTGACATAGGCGATGCGGTGATCTTTGCCGGAGGCTTCCATGGCATCAAGGGACATCTTGCGCCAGCTGCAACTGATATGGCTCAGGGCCAGCGGGATGATGCTTTGCTCATGGGCGTGGTGGTTTTTTGAGGTAACCCAAACCAGTTCTTCACGACGGATGATGCATTCCGGTCTGACATCATCACAAGAGGTGACGATGGCAAGATCGAGGTTTTTTTCTTTTATTGCGTTGCTTAAAACGGTGCTGCCGGTACATTCAACATCGACTTGTACCAGTGGATGAGAGCGGGCAAAGCGGGCCAGCATTTCGGGCAGTAATTTATCAGCGTAATCTTCAGGGGTGCCAAAGCGGATTAGGCCGGTGAGTTCTGGTTGCTGAAAGGCGCTGACAGCTTCGTCATTAAGCTTGGCGATGCGATGGGCGTAATCAAGCAGGCGTTCGCCATCGGCAGTCAGGGTGTTGGTGCGGCCCTGTTTCTGGAACACAGCTCGGCCCAACATTTCCTCAAGCCGTTTCATCTGCATGGAGACGGCGCTCTGGGTTTTGTGGACCTGTAAAGCTGCTTTGGTGAAACTGCCGCTTTCGGAGATGGCAATGAAGGTTTTTAGTAAATCGACATCAAGGTTGGTAGGCATGTCAAACTCCATCTGAAAGAGTTAGGGCAACTTGTCCGCGTCCGCCGGAACGCGGGTTGCGCTAATACATCACAATAATTGATGAAATACATTAAAACTATTCGTTTGAATGATCAATAGATAATTGTCATATTGGTTTCATCGAAGTTTGAAATATCAACCCCACCGGTTCCCAGATTACAGCGCCGGACAATGCAGAAAATACTGTTTTCTGCACACAGGAGAACTATGCCATGACTGATCTTGCTTTCACAAATCAAGCTGTCGCTCGCAATGAGATTTTCAGCCGTAATGAAAAACGCCTGCAGATTTCCCGTTTGTTACGTAACTGGAAAGTTCGCCGCAGGGTGCGGGCGCTGGCCGATCAGGATGATCACATTCTTGAGGATATCGGTGTGACACGCGGGGAAGTTGCCTGGGCATCAAGATTGCCGCTCACCGTTAATGCCGCTATCGCGCTGAACGACCGGGCATCGCGCCGCCGTCAGAGTGAGTATTTGACCCGCTAGCAATAAAGCTGGTGTTTGCCTTGCGAACGTTATAAGCGGCAGCATGGACTACATCAGGTTTCTTAAAAACAATATCCGATGGTTGATGGCCGGGGCTTTGCTGACCCTGGCCTCAACTTTTGGCCAGACCTATTTTATTGCGCTTTTCGGGGTGCAAATCCGCCAGACGTTTTCGCTCAGCCATGGTGATTTCGGCTTTGTTTATATGCTGGCGACTCTGGCCAGCGCCGTAACACTGGTCTGGGCCGGGCAATTGGCCGACCGGATGCGGCTTAAAACGCTGGGGCTGACGACGATATTCGGACTGGCTGTTGCGACATTCTCCATGGGGTTTGCCAGCTCATGGATTTGGCTGTTGCTGACAATTTATCTGCTGCGGTTGTTTGGGCAGGGGATGATGAGCCATGTGGCGATGACGGCAATGGCGCGATGGTTTAACGCCCATCGCGGCCGGGCGCTCAGCATGGCATCGCTGGGCCATGCGGTTGGCGAGGCCATTCTGCCGGGGCTGGCCGTGGTTGTCTTGGTGTATGTGGGGTGGCGCGAGACCTGGATGTTAGCGGCCGGCATTTTGTGCTTTGTCATTGCACCGGTTTTTTTCTGGCTGACGATAAAGGAGCGAAGGCTCGGTGAGGCACCTGTTGAAACAGAGCAGCACGACGGAGTTGTTCACTGGACCCGGCGTGATGTGCTGCGTGACCGGTTATTTTACGCCCTGTTGCCGGGAACACTGGCCGCGTCATTTATTGTAACGGTGCTGTTCTTTCATCAGGCTCACCTGGTGGAAATAAAAGACTGGAACATGGCTATCTGGGGTGGGTTTTATCCATTTTTCGCTGCGGCTGCGACGGTAACGTCGCTGATTGTCGGCTGGGCGGTTGATCGCTGGAGTGCCCGGCAATTGCTGCCGGTCTATCTGTTGCCTCTGGCCGCTGCGATGATAATATTTGCCTATGGGCAAAGTCAGGCGACCGGGTTGGCAGGTATGGTTGTTATTGGCTCCAGCGTCGGGGCCGCGCAAACCATCTCAAGCGCAGTGTGGGCCGAGCTTTACGGCACACGGTATCTCGGGTCGATCAAAGCGCTTACGGCTGCCGGTGCGGTGCTGGCAAGTGCGGTTGGTCCAGGACTTACCGGGTATTTGATGGATGCCGGTGTTGCTTTGGAGACTGTATTGATCACTCTAGGGGGGTATGCTGTTGCCGTTTCACTGGTATTTCTTTTGCTGTTGCCGGCTTTGATGTCGGCGCGCCAACCAACCGGGCCAAACAGTTAGCACAACTTGACATTCGTCAATATTTGTCCAACTTGATGGTGCTAGATTTATATATGTCCAATTCATTAGGAGATGATGCCATGTCGGAACAAACTGTTGTTGTATGTATGAATGAGATTGAGCGCACTGATCAGATGCTATCGGTTCTTAAAGCATTGGCCGGCAAGATGGAAACCCATTTTATCGGTCTCTATGTCGTTCCTGCCATTCAAGTGTATCCAAGTGCTGGAATGCAGCTGTCAACTCAAGTTTATGACGGTTTCCAGAAGTATTATCTCGATCATGCCGTGGATGTTAAAGCCAAATTTGACAAACTGATTTCCGATGAAGGTTTGCAGGGCGAATGGCGTCAAATTCAGGCAAGCAGTACGGTTATTGCTGAAATTGTGATTGAGCATGGCCGGATGGCTGATCTGATTGTGGTTCCGCAGTCGCGCAGTGATAATGGATCAGGCATGGAAACTGATTTTGCCGAACAGGTGGTTATGGAATGTGGACGTCCGGTTTTGGTTATCCCGACTTATGGTGATTTCAAAGAGTTCGGTAATTCGGTGTTGGTGGCCTGGAACGGAACCCGTGAGTCCTCACGGGCGGTGTTTGACGCAATGCCTTTCCTGAAAAGCGCTGACAAGGTGGATGTCTCATGGCTTAATCCTGACAAGACTGAGGACGACATGGATTTGCCTGGTGCGGAGATCGCAACGGTTCTGGCTCGTCATAATGTCAAGGTGTTGGTTGAAGCTATTCCAACCGGGGGACTTGCCGCCGGTGAAGCGTTGCTGTCTCATGCTAGTGATATTGGTGCCGACATGCTGGTCATGGGAGCCTATGGCCATTCGCGGATGCGTGAGTTCGTATTCGGTGGTGCCACCAGAACAATTCTTGCCAGCATGACAGTACCGGTTCTGATGTCGCATTAGAGCTGCTTGGCAGCTCTAATGCTCTGATATCGCTCACGGCGTATCCTCCCTTCGGTCGGGCCTGCGCGGGCGCGGCGCATAAGCGCCGGGGTCCTCGCGGGGGCTCGTCCACTGCGGATTCAAAACGGAGTTAATACCAGTTTTCTATAACTCAACTTGAGAATCCGCAGCGGACGAACGAAGTGAGGACCCCGGCCGGTCAGGCCGCCCCTCGGAGGCCGAACGCTTAGCGTTCGAATAGCCGCGAGAGATATCAAAGACCACCACTTCTACAAATGCCTCTTGACGCCCCCGATCTTGCCCCGTAATAATTCACCCATGAAAAAGCAAATTCTAGTGGTGGTTATCTCGCGCATCTCCGGGGTTGTCTGACAGGCAATTCGGTGAAACGGTGATGCGCGACAAGGTCCCTTTAAAACGGGGCCTTTTTTTATTGGAAAATTCGTATAAACAAGACAAGCTGAAAAGTGCAAAGAAAGACTGAAAAATGAGTAGCTCAGAAGCAGAAAAAATGAATGGCGCTGAAATCATCCTCAAAGCATTGGTTGATCAGGGTGTTGAGCATGTGTTCGGGTATCCCGGTGGTGCGGTTATTCCGATTTATGATGAAATTTTTCAACAAGATGCCATTAAGCATGTGCTGGTGCGACACGAGCAAGGCGCTGTTCACGCGGCTGAAGGTTATGCTCGTTCGACCGGCAAATGCGGGGTGGTGCTGGTAACTTCTGGTCCCGGTGCAACAAATGCGGTGACCGGGTTGACCGACGCGCTGCTTGATTCCATTCCGATTGTTTGTCTGACCGGGCAGGTGCCAACGCCGTTGATTGGTTCTGATGCCTTTCAGGAGTGTGACACGGTCGGCATTACCCGGCCCTGTACCAAGCATAATTATCTGGTCAAAAGCATTGAAGAGTTGCCGCGCATATTACACGAGGCGTTTTATGTGGCAACCAGCGGTCGACCGGGGCCGGTGGTTGTTGATATTCCCAAGGATGTGCAGTTTGCGCTTGGCGACTATCTGGGCAAGGACAACATTGTTCACAAAACCTATGTGCCCCAGCTCGACGGTGATGAACTGGCTATTGAAGTGGCCATTGAGTTAATGGCGGGCGCCAAAAAACCGATATTTTATACCGGCGGCGGGGTTATCAATGCCGGACCTGAGGCTTCGGCGGCGTTGCGTGAACTGGTGGCTTTGACCGGCTTTCCGGTTACATCGACCCTGATGGGGTTGGGGGCTTATCCAGCTTCTGGTGAAAAATGGCTGGGAATGCTGGGCATGCACGGAACTTATGAGGCCAATTTGGCCATGCATGATAGTGATGTGATGATCTGTATCGGGGCGCGATTTGATGACCGGATTACCGGGCGGCTTGATGCGTTTTCACCCGGTTCAAAGAAAATCCATGTGGATATTGACCCGTCTTCAATCAATAAAATCGTCAAGGTGGATGTGCCAATTGTTGGTGATTGCAAAAATGTGCTTGAGGCGATGATTGCCAGTTGGAAGAAGAAAAACCCAACGACAGACAAGGCGGCCCTGGACAGTTGGAATGCCCAGATCGAAACATGGCGGTGGCGCGATTGTTTGTCTTACACCGCAAACGCCGATGTGATCATGCCGCAATATGCACTGGAGCTTTTGCAAGAGAAAACCGCTGGCAAGGATGTGCGTTTTACCACCGAAGTTGGCCAACATCAAATGTGGGCGGCGCAGTATTTGAAACTTGAGGAACCAAACCGCTGGATGACCTCGGGTGGTTTGGGCACGATGGGTTATGGTTTGCCGGCAGCTGTCGGGGTGCAGATGGCCAATCGGCAGTCGCTGGTGATTGATATTTCCGGTGATGCATCCTTCATGATGAACATGCAGGAGATGTCGACGGCGGTTCAGTATAATCTGCCGGTTAAAATCTTTATTCTGAATAACCAGTATATGGGCATGGTACGCCAGTGGCAGCAATTGTTGCATAATAATCGTTTGTCGGAAACCTATAGTGAAGCTTTGCCCGATTTTGTTGTTCTGGCTGAGGCGTTTGGCTGTAAGGGTATGCGGTGTACCAAGCCTGCTGATTTGCCAGCAGCGATTGATGAAATGATTGCATTTGACGGGCCGGTGATATTTGATTGCCGGGTGGCCAATCTGGAAAACTGTTTTCCGATGATCCCGTCAGGGGAGGCGCACAACACGATGCTTTTGAATGATGAAGTCGATGATGAGTCAATTGGCAGTGCCATCAGCGAAGATGGCAAGTCACTAGTTTAAGGAAATAGATGATGAGCGAAAACGAAAAACCGCATCAACCTGCATCGGCCTACTTTATTGAAGAAAGCCATGAGAAGATTGAACAGCACACATTATCTGTTGTGGTCGATAATGAGCCGGGGGTTCTGGCCCGGGTGATTGGTTTGTTCTCAGGACGCGGCTATAATATTGAGCAGCTGACGGTTTCTGAAACCATGAACAAACGGCATATTTCGCGGATCACCATAGTGACTTCGGGAACGGCGATGGTGCTGGCGCAAATTCGGGCTCAGCTGGAAAGTATTGTGCCGGTGCATTCGGTGCTTGACCTGACCCTGGAAGGTGAAGCGATTGAGCGCGAACTGGCGTTGATCAAAGTTGCCGGAGCCGGTGAAGACCGGGTCGAAGCCTTGCGTATGGCCGAAGCGTTTCGGGCACGGGTGGTTGATGCCAGTAATTCATCCTTTGTGTTTGAATTGACCGGTAAGACACGGAAAGTGAATCAATTTATCGAATTGATGAAACCACTCGGTCTGACCGAAGTGGTGCGCACCGGCGTAACCGCGATATCGCGCGGACCAAAGGCGATGAAGGTATGACCTGCAAACTTTCTGTAAATCTCAATGCCATTGCCATGTTGCGCAACCGGCGTGATTTGCCTTGGCCTTCTGTAACTGAACTTGGCCGCATCGCGCTTGAGGCCGGTGCTTATGGGCTGACGGTTCATCCACGGCCTGACGAGCGTCATATCCGCAAAGCGGACGTATTTGAAGTCCAGGAGATGATGAAACGCGGGTTTATGGATCGCGAATTTAACATCGAAGGCTACCCTGATGAACGCTTCATGGCGATTGTTGAAGAGGTGTGCCCGACGCAGGTGACACTGGTACCTGATGATCCTTCACAGGATACATCCGATCACGGCTGGGACTTTGCTGCAAATATGAAGATGCTGAAAGGCGTGTCGGCGCGGCTGAAAGCAAAAGGCATGCGGGTGGCGATGTTTGCCGATGCCGATGCCTCAACAGTGGTGCTGGCCAAAGAAGCAGGCGCTGACCGGGTAGAGCTTTATACCGGCCCCTATGGAGCTTGTTATGATGACCCGGCCCAGCAAGCAGTGGAGATGGAGAAACTTGTGTCAGCCGGTATGATGGCGACGCAGGCGGGATTGGGCTTGAATGCCGGTCATGATCTGACCCTGGACAATCTGATGCAATTAACATTCGGCCTGCCATTTCTGGATGAGGTGTCGATCGGGCATTGCATTACGGCAGATGCGCTGAAGTATGGTATGGCAGGTGCGGTGGAGAAATATCGGGCAGCTTGTGGTGACCCACTCGTGGGGGCTGCGGTGAGGTAAAGGAGAAGATAATGCAAATGTTAAATCGTAAAGCAATCAGGAATATTGGCTGTTCTGGTACTGCATTGTGTTTTCTTGCAATCCCAGCCCAAAGCGCCTCGCTTGACCATTACTTCAGCGGTGATCGCAATTCCTGTTATCAGCGGGTTTATACAGCGGCGCATTTGAAGAGGCATCCTGATCAGACGGTGCGCTCGATTGAGTTCAAGCATTTTCCAAATTTGTGGGGGACGACCGGGGAAGATGGCAAGGTGCGGTTTGATGAACAAACACGCCAAGTGTATTTCTCTATTGCTATACGTTTTCGCGGGTCTGCGGGATTATTCGAAGAATCTGGGGAATGTAGTCGTGAAAACGGCGTGTTGCGTTGTGGGATTGAATGCGATGGCGGCGGGTTTGAATTGAAAGCCCGCAAGGATGGCCGGTTGCTGTTGAAAACCGGTTCGTGGGGTTTTCGAGTTGTCGGTGCTGGTGGTGGATGCGGTGAGGATGATGCAAATATGCGCCAAATCACCCGAAAGACTGATGATCGGGCTTTTCTCTTGTCGCGGCTTCCTGATCTAAGCTGCGTTGCGCCTAAACGGCATGAAGGGAATTAGGGTTGTTATAGAAGTCAGAATTTGTGTTGAGGCTGGTTGGAAAAGTGGGTGACAATGCAACGCATGCATTTTCTCGATAAAACTATGCAACACAGGGCTTGTTTTTATTTGCGGGTTGGCTATTGTCGCCGCTGAATTTTCTGTCAAAAGGTGTGACTGTTATGCGTGTTTATTATGATGCTGATGCGGATGTTAATCTGATCAAAGGCAAAAAAGTTGCGATTATCGGGTTTGGTTCACAAGGCCATGCCCATGCGATGAACCTGAAAGACTCAGGTGTTAAAGAAATGTGTGTGGCTTTGCGGGCTGGTTCTGCTACGGCGAAAAAAGCCGATGCAGCCGGGTTTGAAGTCAAAACAGTGGCTGAAGCTGCGGCCTGGGCTGATGTGATGATGATGGCAACGCCCGATGAATTGCAGCCTGAGATCTATAAGGATGAAATTGCGCCACATATTAAAGATGGTGCAGCGATTGCTTTTGCACACGGTTTGGCGGTTCATTTTCAACTTATCGAACCGCGCGATACCATTGACGTGATCATGATCGCGCCCAAAGGCCCCGGTCATACGGTGCGCGGTGAATATCTTAAAGGTGGCGGTGTGCCAACGCTGATTGCGATCAACAATGACGCCACTGGCAACGCCCACGACATCGCGCTGTCATACGCCTGTGCCAATGGTGGCGGGCGTTCAGGGGTTATCGAAACCACTTTTAAAGAAGAATGTGAAACTGACCTGTTTGGTGAGCAAGCGGTTCTTTGTGGCGGACTGGTTGAGCTTATCCGGGCCGGTTTTGAAACGCTGGTTGAAGGCGGTTATGCCCCTGAGATGGCCTATTTTGAGTGTCTGCATGAAGTCAAACTGATTGTTGACCTGATTTATGAAGGTGGCATTGCCAACATGAATTACTCAATTTCCAATACAGCAGAATGGGGCGAATATGTCTCTGGTCCACGGATTGTCACCTCTGAAACAAAAGCGGAAATGAAGCGCATTCTGACCGACATTCAAACCGGCAAGTTTACGTCTGACTGGATGCAAGAGCACAAGGCCGGTGGCGCGCGCTTTAAGGGCATTCGCCGCGTCAACGACAATCATCAAATCGAGGAAGTGGGACAAAAACTTCGCGCGATGATGCCTTGGATTGCGGCCAATCAGCTGGTGGACAAGGAAAAAAATTAGGGTAGCTTTACCGAAACAGAGAATTGAATATCTCATTTAAAAGCCGCCCCTAACCGGGTGGCTTTTTACATTTTAGGGGGTGGGTGATTCACGCCTTGCATAAATGCAAGACGATCACGCACCTGGCAGGCGACAGTAGCGAAAGGGAAGAGGAAAATGACCAAAGTAGCGTTTATAGGATTAGGTGCAATGGGGAGCGGCATGGCGGCGCGACTGCTGGATGCCGGTTTCGAGGTGACGGTTTATAATCGCACCGCTGAGAAAGCCCAGGCGCTGGCCAAATTTGGGGCCAAAGTTGCTGATACACCGCGCGAGGCTGTTGCCGGGGCACAGGCGATTTTTGCCATGGTCTCGGACAATTGGGCATCGCACGAAGTCTGGTTAGGTGAAAATGGCGTGCTTCAGGGTGATTTTGCGCCCGGTGCGCTGGTGGTTGAATGCTCGACCCTGTCACATAGCTGGGTATTGGAGTTGGCGGATAAAGTCAGCGCCAAAGGTCTCAAATACATCGATGCCCCGGTCACCGGATTGCCCGATGCAGCAGCGGCAGGTGAGCTGGTTTTGTTTGTTGGCTCGAAAATGGATGATCTTGATGAGGCACGGCGGTTTTTAATCCCGCTGTGCAAGGAAATCATGCACTTTGGCAAAGTCGGGACTGGCACTGCTTACAAGCTGATTGTCAATCTGATGGGGGCGGTGCAGATTGCGGCGGCTGCCGAAGGACTGGCGATGGCTGAAAAGGCCGGGCTGGATCTGGGATTGGTGGTTAATGCCATTTGCAGCGGTCAGGCGGCATCACCGCAGGTGGCTCGCAATGTCAAGCGGATGGCGACCAGTCAGCATGATAGCAACCCGATTTTTTCCGGTTCGATGCGCTTGAAAGACGCGCTCTACGGGGTGCAACTGGCGCAGAATCTGGGGGCAGGGGCTGATTTTGGCAATGTTGCTGCCGGCAGTTTTCAGGAGTTGGCTGATAAAGGTTTTGGTAAGCTCAATGAATGCAAGGTGATTGATATTATGCGGGCCAAGCTGGTGTAGGTCATTTTTCCGTCTTTGTTGTTGTGTTAGTGTGGCAATTCATGGAATAACCCTTTGAGGGATTTGCATTTAAAGAGAGGTAGAGTGGATGAAACCTACATTGATAATCGTTGGCGCAGATAAGGGCGGCGTTGGCAAGACGACCATTTCACGTTTTTTGATGGATTATCTGGCCCGACACAATATTCTGGCCCGTGGTTTTGATACGGAAAATCCGCGTGGAACCCTGAATCGGTTTTATCCGGCCAACACCAAAATTATTGATCTGGCCGATGTGGCTGATCAGATGGCGATTCTTGATACGCTGGAATCTGACAGCGCCAATGTCACTGTGGTTGATTTGAAAGCCGGTAACCTTTCCTATGCGCTTGATTTATTTGATCGTATCGGGGTGCTTGAGGCAGCGCGTGACGGGCAATTTGATCTGGCGCTGGTGCATGTGGTCGGGCCTTCGATTGCATCGCTTGATGAAATCAATGAAGTGACCAAATATGTCCGCAATCTTGATTACGTTATCGCCCGCAACTTCATCAATGAAACCAATTTCTTTGAGTGGGATGAAACAACCTTCAAAAAGTATTTTGCTAATCTCAATTCGGCCCATGAAATTGTCGTACCGAAACTGAATGAGATGGCCTATGAGCAGGTTGATCTTGCCGGGGTGACCTTTAAGGACTTTGTCGACAACAAGGCACCTGATGGTTCAAACGGCGGATATTCATTTACGCTGCGCGGCTATGTCAACAAGTGGTGCAATGACATTGATGCCGAGCTGGAAAAAACCCAGCTGATTCAGAGCTTGTTGCAGGCTGGTAGAGGCGGTGTGGCGCCAGCGCCTAAAGCAAAAGACAATGAGAGCTGATCGCCTTTAAATTGTATGGAACATAAATCACACATTTACATCGTGTGTTCTGACCAGACGCGCAACGGCAAGACGCTGTTTGCGCGTTTGCTCACTGATTTTCTGCTGGTGCAGGGCGGCAATCCGTTTGTGATTGACCTTGATGCGCCCACCGGTGGTATTTGCGATTATTTTCCGGAAGTTTCCGAGGTTTTTGATATTGCCACCGTGTCCGGTCAAATGGATTTGTTTGACTGGATTTTGGCGACACCGGGGCGCGACTATGTGCTTGATGTACCGGCGCGGTTTCTCGATAAGTTTTTCACCGTCATGGACGATATCAACTTTCTCGAAGGTGCCGGGGCTGAGGGGTTTGAGCTCAACGTGTTTTATCTGGTTGAGGGATCGGTCAAATCGCTGACCACAGCCCAGATGATGTATGATAATTTTACTGTCGACCGGTTTTTTATTGTCCGCCATGAGGCGATGGATGAGGATTTGAAAGACTTCAAAAAACTTTCGATCTTTAACCAGATTATCGGGCAGGGGCAGGTTGTGCTGCCGCCACTTGACCATGATGTGCTTGATGAAATTGAAAAACCAGACTTTTCCTTTCGCGAATTTATTGAGGGTGAAGAAAGCGATATGGCGGCCAAGACTCAATTCAAGCTGGCCAGTTTTCTTGAAGTTGTCATTGCCAGTGTGCAACGGATCAAGCGCCGCATTGATATCGGCCATGTGCAGCGGGTGGAACATACACCTGAGGGTTTCTGATCTTCTGCATGGTGCAAACAAAATAAAAATTCTTACCAAATGTTCATTAGTCTTTTCTCCTGCTGGCTTGCATTATGTCCGCTAGATCAACCTGCAATCAGGTGGTTACACCTGATTGCAGATAAGTTGATCGCTTCTAAAAGGTTAGTGCAACTTATCTGCACGCATCGGCGTGCAGGTTGCACTAGCTGAGGGAATAACAGGACAGACAATGGGACAGCCGGTCACAGGATGTGAATATTTCACGCTTGATGTTTTTACGACTGAGCGGTTTGGCGGCAATCCGCTGGCGGTGGTCAATGAAGCCGACCGGCTTAACGATCGGCAAATGCAGCAGATCGCAGCGGAATTTAACCTTTCTGAAACCGTGTTTGTCATGCGTGCTAAAGCCAAGGTGAATACTGCGGCGTTACGTATTTTTACACCAACCCGCGAATTACCTTTTGCCGGGCACCCTACTATTGGGACGGCTATCTTGTTGGCCGAGTTAGGGGCGAATTTTTCGCGAGACTGGCAAAAAACCATTCGATTGGAAGAAAAAATCGGTCTGGTCTGTGTTGAAGTCTCAAAGCCGGTTGGTGAGACAACTTATGGCGAGTTAACAGCGGCCCAGCTGCCGGTGTATATCGCCGATAACCCAGATGATGATCTGGTGGCAGCAGCATTGGGGATTGGCCGGCAGGATATTGGCTTTGGGTTACACAAAGTTGCAATGTATGATGCAGGCAATGCACCGTTATTTGTGCCACTTGCCTCGCGGAAGATTCTCGAAAAAATTAAACCGAACCAAAGTGAGTGGGACCGACTTGGGGTTGCTGGTGATTTTGGTGTCTATGCCTATTGCCGGGGTAATAACGGTTCTGAGGAATTTCATGCCCGGTTGTTCGGGCCAGAGAACGGTATTGTTGAAGACCCGGCAACCGGTTCTGCGGCGGTGGCATTTGCCGGGGCTTTGAATGAGGCGCTGGTGCTTGAGAATGGCAGTCACAGCTGGGTCATACATCAGGGCGAAGATATGGGGCGGCCAAGCCGTATTGACCTGAAAGCTGATGTGGTTGATGGCGCAGTAATTTCGGTGAAAGTTGGCGGCAATGCGTTGCGGGTTTCACGGGGAGTTATCACCATTTGACAAGCCTCCAAATATAGGACAGTATTACTTACCTAAACTTGGAGGAAGGCATGTCTTACACATTTTACACGCTCGATGTTTTTACCGATACCCGCTTTGGCGGCAACCCGCTGGCGGTGGTTCTGGGGGCCGATGATATTGACGGTTCGACGATGCAAACCATTGCCCGCGAGTTCAACCTTTCGGAAACGGTGTTTGTGCTCAAACCAGAAAATGCTGCGCATACAGCAAAGGTGCGGATTTTTACGCCTGTTCGCGAAATGCCCTTTGCCGGACATCCGACCGTTGGCACGGCTGTTTTGCTGGCCCAGTTGAGAGGCATCGCGGGCAGTCTTGTGCTGGAAGAAGGGGTTGGCCCTGTACCGGTCAATGTCAGCGAGCTTGATACATCTGCGCCATTTGCTGAATTGTTTGGCGCGGTTATGCCGGTTGAAGAAACCGGGGTGCCGACAACGGGCAATGTTGCTAAAGCGTTGGGATTGTCACCTGGCGATATTGGATTCGAAAATCACCAACCGGCTTTGTTTAACGCTGGCAACAGATTTTTCTATGTGCCGGTAAGATCCCGTGACCTGTTGGCCAAATCTCAACCGAAAACAGGCTCATGGGACTTGCTGCAGGGGCAGGAGGGTGTCGGTATTTTTGTCTATTGCAAGGGCGAGGGGGATGGTGTTGATTTTCATGCCCGAATGTTTGCCCCCCGGTCCGGGATAATTGAAGACCCGGCGACTGGCTCGGCTGCGGCAGGATTTCCCGGTGCAATTCACAAAGCTGCAAAACTGTCTGATGGTAGCTACGGCTGGAATGTTGCGCAAGGAGAGGATATGGGGCGCCCCAGCCTGATTGCTCTTGCTGCCGACATTGCGGGCGGCGAAATCAGTGCTGTACAGGTTGGTGGTCGGGCGGTTCGGGTGTCGCGAGGAGAGATAGAAATCTAGATTTCAGTTCGGGGTGCAAGTTTTATGCACCCCGTTTCTGCTTTAACCGTTCAGCTCTTGCAGGGCAGCAGTCAAGGTTGCCACGCAGGACTGTTCATTGCCGGCAGCTTGTTGTTTTGCCCCTTGCTCTCGCATCTCAAGAGCCTTCATTTTTGCCGCATCGCTGACGCTGGACTCAACGATTGCTGTATCAAATTTGGCAATCATGTCGGTGCAACCTGCAGCAAGTGCCGGGCTGACGAAAGCAGCGAGAAGAATTGAGGTTGTCAAAAGAAGTTTTTTCATTGTTGTAGTCCTTTGTATTGCGTTTAAGTTTCCCTGTTCACGTTATCGCCCCGCTTCAGGATTACGCCGGTCAGTAAACTGGGTGGTTGTGGTGATGGCTTGCCGGTTATGTGAGTTTGTTGTGCTGATTGTTTGCCGGTAACGCCATATTTGCTGTCGTGTGGCTATTGTGAGACCGTTCGGCGACTGTTCACAGAAAACAGTTGTTAATGTTTTTGTTCCAGAGTAAGAGGAGGAACATTGATTTTTTAGAGACAGATGATGAGTGCAAACGCACATACTTTCAAAATGAACGCTGGTTGCCGTGCAATCTTCAGCGACTTTTTGCTGCCATCTGACCTACTCCTCCTTATCTGCCCCTGATCGTCGGCTGCCCCTAATATTGCGGGCGGGCTTTCAGGGGATGTAAAAATTTACCAAATCAGATTATGTTCAATACGCAGGCTGTTGCCGCTTTGAACGCTCCCTAAAGGACTAACCAATGAGCACTTCCGAGAATTCTGTAGATAAAGACAAAATCATCATTTTCGACACAACCTTGCGTGATGGTGAACAATCTCCCGGCGCTAGTATGAATATCGAAGAAAAACTACGGATTGCCCATCAACTGGAACGTTTGAATGTTGACGTTATTGAAGCTGGCTTTCCAATTGCCTCTGATGGTGACTTTGAGGCGGTTAAGAAAATTGCCAAAACTATCAAGGGAGCGCAGATTGCGGGGCTCTCACGCTCAAATAATATGGATATTGACCGGGCCTGGGACGCTTTGAAGTATGCTGGCGAGCGTGGGCGGATTCACACTTTTATCGCCACCAGCGATATCCATATGAAGTACAAGCTGAAAATGAGCAAACAGGAGGTCCTGGATACGGCTGTTGCCGCAGTGACCCGTGCTGTTGGATATACCCCTAATGTTGAATTCTCTGCTGAGGATGCGGTGCGGAC
>DAOUPT010000014.1 GCA_030626025.1 Anderseniella sp.
TATCTTGGCTGGCACTATGCCGTAGATGGCTATCTTGGCTGGACAGTTGCCATAGGTACCTGGTTCACTTCGGCCCCCATTGCACGATGGTGGTATGGGCGTCCCGAAGTCGCCGCTTTCGACGATTGCGTGGAACGGTTAAATGCCCGTTAGCAAGCATCGCTGGTTAAAGCTCAACCAACTGATCTGCCGGGTCAAACAGGTCGATTGTGCTTGCCAGCATCAAAATCGCTTTCAGCGCCGTCCAGACTCTTCCAGGTGGCAGTAGACCATATATGCCATCCAGAATTCACGCACACAAATAGAAAACCTTTACCTACGCGAGTATGATCCAGTGGGGCGCAAGCATGTGGATTTTAAGGAAGCCAAGATTAAATAATCTGCTTTTCAGCTCAGAATTGAAAAAGGTCGGTATTTTTACATCGGCCTTTTTGTTTGCTTTGGACCGTTCATTCTTATTCAACACTCCAATGTCATGATGGCCGCTAAAATAAACAGCGAGACGGGCTAGATGGCAAATAATACAATCGGTGGGAAAGTCCTCACACGTTCGCAGTTTGGAGAAACATTCGAACTGTTTGCCCGGTCATTTTCAGCTCACAGCTTGTTAATTGCACTAACGCTGGTTTCTTTTTCCGCATACGTGTTGCTTATCCCGGCGATGCCAAACCAAGATCCGTTGAACTTTACAATCATCGCAGCAACCTCTTTCTTTGGAATGATTCTTTGCGTGATAGCTGGTATGTTCTTGCTGAGCTTTTACGACGTGCTGGTACATCAGAAGCCAAAATCAGCGACAGTTGCTCTCATAAAAACTTTTTGGAACTACACCACGGACCGTCGACGTGCTGCACTTGGAATTCCATTTATTTTTTTATTCAACCTTTATTTGATCAGCTATGTAGAAATTAAAAACCATATATCTGTTACCAATCCCTATTCATGGGATCAGCTGTTTTATGAGTGGGATAAAATACTTCATTTCGGTGTTTCACCCTGGGAATGGGTTCATCCGTTTTTTTCCTCCAACCCATATTTGGTTTTGGCGCTCAGTATAAACTATCATTTTTGGTTTATTACGATGTGGCTGATCATGATTCCTTTCGCATTTTCGAGTGGCAACACACAACTAAGAACACAGTATTTTCTCGCATTCTTTCTGACATGGAGCGTTGGCGGTAGTTTGCTGGCAACAGTATTTTCATCTGCTGGCCCTGCTTTTTATTCGGGTCTTGGTTTATCGCCAGACCCTTATGCTCCGTTGATGACATATTTACATGAACTCAACCAGACCCTGCCCATTTGGGCTATCGATATCCAGGATCGCATGTGGAGAGAGTATTCAAATCAAGGATTAAATTTAGGAATTTCAGCAATGCCAAGTATGCATAATGCAACGGCGTTATTGTTTGTTATAGGCGGTTGGCACTTGAATAAAAAAGGTTCCATTCTCTTGGCGGCCCACGCTTTTTTAATTTACATTGGCTCATTTTATCTAGGCTGGCACTATGCCATGGACGCCTATCTTGGCTGGATAGTTGCCATTTCTGCATGGTTCATTTCAGCACCCATTGCACGCTGGTGGCATGGTCGCCCCGAAGTGATTGCTTTCGACGATTGTCTGGAGCGGGTAAATGCCCGATATCACGCATCAGTTCGTTAAAGCTCAACCAATTGATCTTTTGGATCAAACAGGTCGATGTGCTCTGCGGCATCAAAATCGCTTACAGCACCATCGAGAAGCTTCCAGGCGGCGAATCCGCCAACCATGTTCGACGCCCCTTCAAATCCCATGTTCTGCAATGTCTGAACCACCAGGGCTGATCTGCGTCCAGACGCACAGCAGATCAGAAATTTGTGGTCTTCTGCAAATAGAGGTTTGAAGTATTCACTTGCAGGATCAATCCAGCCTTCAATCAATCCGCGCGGCGCATGATAAGCGCCGGGAATGCAACCGTCGCGTTGCAGCTCACGAATATCGCGAACGTCAATGATGATGGCATTGCCCCCTTCCATCATGTCGAGTGCTGCGACCGGAGGGATGTTTTCAATTTGCTTTGTTGCCTCTCTTACGAGGTCATCATAATTGGTTTTCAATTTGCCGGGCATATTCTGACTTTCAAATAAAAAAAAGCCACAATAACCGACAGCGTTGCCCGATCAAGCAGTTTCCTCAAACAATTCACGACCAATCAGCATCCGGCGAATTTCTGAGGTTCCTGCGCCGATTTCATACAGTTTTGCGTCGCGCAACAGGCGCCCGGTCGAAAACTCATTTACATAACCGTTACCCCCCAGACACTGAATCCCCTCCAGTGCCATCCAGGTGGCTTTTTCAGCGGCAAACAAGATTGCACCAGCGGCGTCTTTTCGGGTGGTTTCACCACGGTCGCAGGCCTGGGCAACCGTGTAAACATAAGATTTAGCGGCATTCATAATAGTATACATATCGGCCAGCTTTCCCTGCATCAATTGGAAGCTACCAATCGCCTTACCAAATTGTTTTCGTTCATGAACATAGGGTAGTACCACATCCATTACCGCCTGCATGATTCCTAAAGAACCCGCAGCAAGCACTGCCCGTTCATAATTTAGCCCTGACATTAAAACCCGAACGCCCTTGTTCAGTTCGCCAATAATATTTTCTTCGGGTACTTCACAATCGTTAAAAACCAGCTCGCCGGTATCTGACCCGCGCATGCCAAGTTTGTCCAGTTTCTGAGCGGTTGAAAACCCGGCAAAGCTACTCTCTATGATGAACGCTGTTATGCCCTTTGGACCGGCGTCCATATCTGTTTTGGCATAAACAATCAGGGTGTCGGCGCAGGGACCATTGGTGATCCACATTTTGGTCCCGTTGAGGACATATCGGTCACCTTTCTTGTCCGCACGTAACTTCATCGACACAACATCGGAACCAGCACCAGGCTCGGACATGGCAAGAGCCCCAACATGTTCGCCCGACAACAAGCCTGGCATGTATTTGCGCTTTTGCTCGTCGCTGCCATTTTTGCTTAGCTGATTAACGCACAGATTTGAGTGGGCCCCATAGGACAGCCCGACCGAAGCCGATGCCCGTGATATCTCTTCCATTGCGATGCAATGATCAAGATAGCCCATACCTGCCCCGCCATACTCTTCTGCGACCGTAACACCCAGCAAACCAAGTTCACCCAGTTTGGGCCATAAATGGCGGGGAAACTCATTGTCCTGATCAATCTGTGATGCAATCGGCGCAATTTCATCAGCGCTGAAACTGCGTGTCATATCCCGCAGCATATCGGCGGTTTCTCCGAGATTGAAATTCAGGCCCGCAAAACTGTTAGGCAACATGGTCTTTTTCCCTGTTTCTCATCGCTGGTACAAGTATCATTGTCAATAATGCTGTGGCAATCAGCGTTTCCTTGTTTTCTTTTTCCGCATAAATGTCGCTCTGACAAACCGTCAACGTTCGCCCCGGTTTTATAACCCGCCCACGGGCAATTAACCTGTCACCGATTGCCGGGGCAACGAAGTTGATTTTGAATTCGGTGGTAAGTACCGTTGATCCGTTGGCAATCAAAGTTTGAGCCGCTATTCCTGCCGAGCTGTCGGCAATGGTTGCTGTGGCACCGCCGTGAAAATATCCGTGTTGCTGATCTACATTACTGCTGTGCGGCAGTAGAATTTCGACAAAACCAGGTAAAATCAGACCCAGTTCAGCCCCTGCGTGGATAAGAAAACCCTGCCTGTTGAAGTTTTCGGTAATCCGCCTTTTGGTTTCGTCGTCGGGAAAACTGAATTTGGTATCAGGCGTGGTCATTTTTGTTGCAACTCCTGCATGCGCGCATCGCAGCGCTGTTCAACTTTATCCAGCTCAGTCAATGTGGTTTCTATGTCTTTTTGTTTTTCCAGCAATGCCGTCCGTCGCTCACTGATCTTTGTGCGAAAGTGTTCAAGCTGCCCTTTTTCTCCCGGTGTGGCATCATACATGGAAATGATTTCAGCTATTTCTGCGAGTGAAAATCCCAAACGCTTGCCCCGTAAAACAAGCTTGAGTTGCACACGCTCTTTCTGGCGGAAAAACCGGGTACGCCCACGTCGTAACGGTTTTAAGAACCCTTGCTCTTCGTAAAACCGGATCGTTCGAGTGGTGATGTCATTTTCCGCAGCTAGTTCGCCTACAGCCCATAGTCGTTCGTCTTTGACGGCTCTCCACGCGCTTTTTTGAGTATCAGTTTTCATTTTCAGACCTCTAAACGCACTTTATCGGCATTTAACGGTCTCGTCAATTGGGATATATACTCGTTGTTTTACAACTAGTTATAAACTATCGACTTAATATGCGGCGAACCTGAACGATCTGACCTTCTGGTCCGGCGTTGTATTCATCAAACAGCAACTTGGCGCGAAAATCTGAGCGATTGAGGTGCCAGAACACCTGCGAACTTTTCCTTTTGTCGGCGGTGACAAAGATTTCATCCATCAGCGCATGCCCCGCTCCTTGACCGCGTAGGTCCCGAGCTACATACAAATCCTGAAGATGGCACAAAGGCCCCCTGGACCAACTTGATGGAGAAAAACTTATATGTGCCAGACCAGCCATGCGGAAGGTATCCATCATGGCCACCAGACCAATCAAGGGAACATTTGGGTCAATCAACTTGTTCCAGGTATCTTCCACTGATGTGTCAGGTACTTTGGTGCGAAGGTGGTCTTGATAGCCCCGCCACAACAATTCCCACCCTGCCCGGTCGTTCTCGTCAACCTCTCGAACCGAAATTTTGTCGCTCATAACAACCACCATGCTGCCAAACCCAAAAATGCGAAAAACCCGACGACATCTGTCACGGTTGTTACAAAAACACCCGATGATACAGCCGGGTCAATTTCGTGGTGGTCCAGCGCCAGCGGGATCAAAATGCCGGCCAGTGCCGCTGCCAGCATGTTAACGATCATCGCGACGGCGATCACGATCCCCAGTAGGTCAGAGCCAAACCACCACCACGAAAACAATCCCAAAACCGTGGCAAATATTAAACCATTGATAATGCCGACAGTGGTTTCGCGGCCAATCACCTGAGCCGCATTGGCCGCGCCAAGGTCGCGGGTGGCGATTGCCCTGACCGTGACTGTCATGGTTTGAGTTCCGGCATTGCCACCCATGGAAGCAACGATGGGCATCAATATTGCCAGAGCAACCATTTGCTCAATCGAGGCATCAAACAAGGAAATAATCCATGACGCAAAAATCGCCGTTGCCAGATTAATCAGCAACCAGCCAAGCCTGGAGCGAGTTGTTGTGAAAATGGATGAAGTAATGTCCTCCTGGCCAACACCACCAAGGTGGAGGATATCTTCCTCGGCTTCATCCTGGATAACGTCAACCATATCATCAATCGTCAAGGTTCCGACCAGCCTGCCGTCCTCATCTATTACAGCTGCAGATGCCATGTTGTACTGTTCGAATTTATAGGCCACGTCTGAATCTGAATCTGTAACCGAGAAAACATTGGTATGCGGCTGCATAAAGTCTTTGATCAATGTGTCCCGCGATTGCCGCAAAATGTGTGAAACCGGCAGCCATCCTGTGGTGTGGTACGACACATCGACCACATAAACCTCGTAAAAATTTTGTGGCAAATCATCGTCTTTACGCATGAAGTCGATGGTTTGTCCGACGGTCCAAAAAGATGGTACCGCAACAAATTCGGTTTGCATCAAACGGCCGGCGGTATCTTCGGGATAATCCAGCGCTCTTTTAAGAGCATCGCGCTCAGTGCGCGGTACTTTTTTTAGAATTTCCTCGCGGTCTTCATCGGCAAGGTCTTCAATCAGATAAAGCGCATCATCGGTTTCAAGCTTGCGCACCGCCGAAGCAATAACGCTATTCGGCAACGCCTTCATCAACTCATCACGAACATCTTCATCAAGCTCGGGCAGTGATTCGACATCGAAGGTTCGACCCAGCTTGTCGATCAAATCAACCCGTTCCGAACGCCGTAATTGTTCGATCAGATCGGCGAGATCGGCAGCATGCAATTGCCGGGTAAGAGAACGGACTGCTTTGTTGTCATCTTCCGCCAGAGCACTTGAAACAGACCGAACGAATGCCGCCGTCAGTGCACCATCACTGTCATGAATAATCAATGTTTGTAATTCATCAGCCATCTTTGCTCTCAACCTTTGCCCACAACCGGCAAAAAGGACTATAGACTGACTCGCCCGATCACAAATATAAAACTCGACTTAAAAAGATATCCGCCAAACTCGGATTAACATAATGTTTTATGTTAGAGCACTTCGTGTGCAGAATGAACACGAAGGGCCAGAGCAAGTAATTGACGTCATTGCATTTCTGATTGAGTTTGTGATTCAAACTAAATCCGAAACGCTATAGGTAGAATGGCAGAGAGGAAGTCTGCCAATTAATAGTTTCATATGGTCTCATATCATCTCATTAAAGCAAACATTATCCCTTTATTCTCGCCATTTAGTGATATAGTGTATCTCATATAGCCTCACAAGACATCAGTCAATCTCATTAAAAATGTGGGGCTAAACGTGGGTCTATAGCTTATGGCAATAATTACCGACATTCTCGCCCGCAATATGGCTCCTCGCAGTAAATCAATCAGCGACGGAGTAGTTACCGGACTGAGTCTACACCCTGGTTCGGTGAAAGGTCGTGGCAAATGGATTTTGCGTTATGTCTCGCCAGTTGCAGGCAATCGAAGGGACATGGGTTTAGGGACTTACCCCAATATTGGAATCGCCAATGCCAGAGCGAAAGCGAACGCTGCACGCCAGGAAATTGTTGCTGGTCGGGACCCAATTGACGAACGCAACGCCAGGAAGCGAGACAGGAGAACCTCAGCAGCCGTCTTGTGTTTCAGTGAGGCTACGAAAAAGGTGCATGCGGAACTGAGCCCGGCTTGGAAAAACACTAAGCATAAGGCACAGTGGCTTACTACAATGCGAGATTATGTGTTTCCTTATATCGGTAAATGTAAGGTTGATATTCTGACACCCGCAGATTTCGCTGATGTGCTCAGGCCCATCTGGCTCAGCAAACCTGAGACGGCATCGCGAGTTAAGCAGCGTTGTCATACAGTGATAAAGTGGTGCTGGGCCTGCGGTCTAGTGCAGGGTAATCCATTGGACGTCGTTGATCATTTGTTGCCCCAGCAGCCTGCAAAGCGGATTAGGGTCCAACATCAACCAGCTATGCCATGGAAAGCGGTGCCGAAGTTCGTAGCTAATGTCCTTCATAATGGCAAAACGAATGTAACGCGGGCCATTATTGAGTTCACAATTTTGACGGCTGCTCGTTCAGGCGAAGTACGCGCGATATGCTGGGAGGAAATCGGGTTCGCCAACAAGATATGGACTATCCCTGCAGAGCGAATGAAGACTGGAGTTGAGCACCGAGTGCCGTTATCAGCTAGGGCGATTGCTATTCTTCACGCGCAACGCGTTTTGCACCCAGACACTGACCTTGTGTTTCCCTCGATACAGGGCAAAGTTCTTTCCGATATGGTAATGACAAAGTTCTTGCGCGATCGTCAGGCGCCCAGCAGTACAGTAGGCAGAACGGCCACCATGCACGGTTTTCGATCGACCTTTCGTGACTGGGCTTCAGAAAATGGGTATGCTCGCGACTTAGCAGAACGGGCCCTTGCTCACACTATTACAAATCAATCTGAGGCTGCGTATCATCGAACGGATTTGCTTGAACAACGGCGGGCGATGATGGAGGCTTGGGCAAAATATGTACAGAGCCTACATCGACCTGATGCTCATAGCTGTTAGTTTTCTTTATCAAACCATGGATGCTACATAGTTATTCTCGTGGTGCATCACGCCAGCGCAAGCCGTTACGCAGAACAAATATGATGCCGGAAATCACCTTTTTATCGTCAACACGTGCGATACTGTGAGACCGTGGAAAACAGGGTTTAATGCGTTCAAGCTGCTCGTCAGAAAGCCAAATCAAATCATTCATTTGCGAATCCTCCTGAACACAGGGAATCACAAATCAACCCAAAATGGAATCCTGAAAATTAGTGGGTCCTGAGCCTGGAAAGGCAAGATACAAATGTAAGTACACAATATTAAAATTTAAAATATAGGTTTTAAAGTATAGTATTTAAAGTATAGTATTTAAAGTATAGTTTTGTTTTTATTAAAAATTTACCTTGATAATACTTAAATTAACCTGTACATCTTGATTCATCCTGAGATGCTAAAATCTTTACTCACTCACTCACTCACAAAAGAAAATAACGCTCTCGGCCAAACTTGGCGCATACACGAGGAGTGAGCTATGCCTACAAACGTTCTTTATCAACACACGCCGTCATGTGGTGACGGGATTAACTCAGTTACAGCAAACTCTTTGCGGCAATTTGATCAACTGCCAGACAGTGCTCTTGTCTCAGTAAGAGTCGTCTCGCTGCTCCTGGGGCGAAGTCAGGCAAGCATCTGGCGGGACGTGAAGTCGGGCCGTCTTGCAAAGCCCGTCCGGATTGGTCAACGGTGCACACGGTGGCGCGTTGGTGACTTGCGAGCATTGATGCAGGGGGGGGATAAACGTCAGCTTCTCGCGTGGGTTAAAGTGAAAACATCGGAGCAGATGGTAAGTGATGAAACATAGTCACAAACTGAAAGTCAGCACATTTTTCATCAAAACAACAACGTCTCCAGCCAAGGTGGTGGGGTGGTGTTATCATGAGAAAAAAACGCTCAAGATTAGACCAAATTGAACGCCAAGCAGCTACGCATGCCAGGCGCCTGACATATTACCTCAAGAAAATTATAACGCTTCAGAATGATGCTGAAGAGCAAATACTTATTGCAGTGAGGGGTTTTTTGAATTGGCATCCGATGCAGACGGCCACAAAAGAGCAGGCCGCACTGCACGAGGCGGGACATTTCGTGGCATATGAAGTCGAGGGGCTCGGTGCAGGACAGTCGGAGATAAGGGGGACGCCTTTCGGACGCGGTGGTTGGTCAGGCAGCGCTGCCCCGTATGAATCTCGGCTGGACCCGTGGTCTGATCCCACTGCTAACGATCTCATCGCAGAAGCAAAAACTGCCATTGCGGGTCCTTGGGCCGAAGAACTGTTAGGATCTGGTGACCTCCTCAGCTCAATAAGTGAAGTACTTGAATTTCATTTTTTGGTAGCTGTAGCCGCAAAAACATTGGGGAACGACCGCCATAAACTGCTAGCGGCAACGATAACAGAGATGACGGATTTTACCTGGCAATATGAAAATGAGATTCGGGGCATAGCGGACCGCCTCCAGAGGCGACGAAAGATTAGCCGTTTTGACCGCACGCCACACCTCAGAGCCATAAGAGCCAAAATGACGGGTGGGACGCCGATTTTTGAGTATCTCAACGATCGTACATTGCAGGAAAAAGTTACCACCCTGCCCGGCATTGATCGGTTGGTCAACGAACTTTGCGGAGTTTGAAATGGCTGAGCTAAAAATAAAGTCCGTTAAACCACTTAAAGTCGAGCCGGACGGCATTCCGGAAGTACTGAAAGGTCTTGATCGCTGGGTAATCTGGAAAGCTGGTAAGCAGAACGAAACTGGAAAGTTCAGCAAAATACCATGTGATCCAGTTACCGGCCACAATATCAACGGATTAGCCCCAAACAACTGGCTTTCCTATGAGCAGGCATTAAGCTTTTACAACACCGGTAACGTTAGCGGTATAGGTATTGTCCTGAGCGCCGAGCATCCCGTTCATTACGATGGCAAGCAGTGTTGCTTGGTGGCATTGGATCTGGATGATGTGGTCAACTCTGCCACAGAGGTCAAAAGACTCAAGTTAGAACTTGGCCAACCATATGTCGAAGTCTCGCCAAGTGGTCGCGGTCTCAGAATGTTCGCCCTCAGTACCGAGCCTATCAAAGGTGGAAATGACGGCAGTGGTCATGAGATGTATTCAAGCGACCGCTTTATGACCATCACTGGTGTAGGCTCAAAAGGGAAAATCAGGGAAAATACCTCTGGTTTAAAGGCTCTAGAAAACCGGTGGTTTCCTAAGCGTGCAGACAACAACGCCGTAGCGCTCAAACCTAACATATTGGGAGGAGACCTGCCTGAAACCGAAAAAAATATTGCACGCGTTAATGATCTCCTGACTCATACATCACCCGATATCGAATACCAGGCTTATAGGGATATAGTATGGTCGGTCCTGTCAACGGGTTGGGCATGCGCCGAGGACTTAGCCCGTGACTGGAGCAAAAGCGTTGAAAAAATAGATGACCGAAAACACGAGTTTTCGGAAAGTACTTTTCAGAATTTGGTTACAAGCTTTGATCCGTCCAGAGACATCACATTGGGAACGCTTTACTACCATGCCAAGCAGAACGGGTGGACAAACTCGCAAGCTTCTACCACCAAGCCTATCGACCTGCCGGGAAGTACAGGACCTACTCAGGGGCGGCTTCTCACCGCAGAAGAGGTTAAAAACCTTCCGAACGAACCCTATCGCGTACGTGGACTTTTACCTGCAAGAGGGGTTGCGGCTATTTATGGTGAGTCGGGCTCGGGGAAATCGTTCCTCGTTATGGACCTGATCTTTGCAATTGCTGCTGAGCATACTGACTGGTTCGGTATGCCGGTTAAGCCTGCACCTGTTGTCTACGTCGCTCTTGAAGGCCGAGGGGGCATTGCAAAGCGGATCAAGGCCTGGGAAATGCACCATAAGAAAGATGCACCTGAACAGTTAAGAATATGGCTGAGCGACTTCAGCCTTCTTATCACCGAAGATAGTGAGAAGCTGGCCACCGCGGTCAATGATGCTTTGGGAGAAAGGGGCGTAGTTGTCATTGACACACTAAATCAGTCTGCCCCCGGTGCCGACGAAAACAGCTCTGCCGACATGGGAAAAATACTTAACAATGCGAAATTACTGGCTGAGCGCATAAACGGTCTTGTTGTTCTTATCCATCACACCGGCAAGGACAAAAAACGTGGATTGAGGGGGCACTCATCACTGATAGCTGCCCTGGACGCGGCGGTTGAAGTTAACTACTCCTTGGTCGGCAGGTCATGGAAGGTGGCCAAGGCCAAAGACGATGAAGGGGGTATCAGCTTGAATTTCGAGTTGGTCCGTTATGTTGTTGGTAATGACGAGGATGGGATGGAAGTTACAAGTTGTGCAATACAATGGACCATCAACGCGGTGCACAAACCGCTCAAGAAACTTACTGGTAAACACCAGGTCGCCTGCATGAAGAAGTTACGGGAGTTGCAGGAAAAGCATCCTGACGGGGTCGACCGCAAAAGTGTACTTGAGCAGGTGGCAGCAAAACTCGAGTGTCCCGCGGGTCGTAGCAATGCAATTGCCAAGGAGACAATTGAGCGGCTGATCATCAACGGCCATCTTTCTGACAATGAGGGGGTAATTAATCTTGTTTAATATCTACCGAAATCCCCCGAAACCGAACCCCTTAGGGGGATTCGGTACTTCGGTAAGTGGATTCACCCGAAACGGTACCGATTCGGTTTTTCGGTTGCCACAACCCCTCAGTAAATCACAGCAGGAGCTAAATATGAGCGCCTATGTCAATCAACTAAAAGCCCTTGCCGAGGCCGAGCAAGTTAAACAGGCCAAAATTCGTGATACTGAGCAACAAACCGTTCGTGACCGCCTGACACCCCTGGAAACTCGCCTTGAGAAGCTACTGACTACTATACCGGTCGGTGTCCAAAATGAAGGCCTGTCACTGAATACCCTACAGGCGAGTCTCAGGGGCCGCTGGAGGGGCACTTGTCATCCCGGCGAGCTTTTTCGGCACTGCGTTGCGCAAACTGGGCTTTAAGCGTGAGCGCAAATGGTCTGGTGATGATGTGTTCAGGGCGTTGTGGTTTCCTGGAAGTGTGGAGGTATGATGAACTGATCTATAAATAACCATAAATAGAATGAGTAGCTTTAGAGGGTCTCTAAAAATGTACACAAATTTTAGGGTAGCCTTGCCAGCGCATTGCGGCACACAATCGGCGCGTTGTAATCATTCCACTGGTCTGCCAGCCACACCAGCCGCGAGGTGCCGTGTCCCAGCTTCAGCCCCAGTGGTGCAATAAATGCCGGTTTGTCTTCAACATGACCAACAATGACCCGCGGCTGAATATCCTCTTTTTTGCCGCCGTTTTCTGACCGGGTTTCCCGGCAGGTATTACCTTGGACGAATTTGAACATGCTCTCAAACAAACCGGAAATATAAAATCACCGGCATCGAACCATGGCACAGTTAAGAAAGGAGCGATTTGCGTGCCATTTATCAACCGATCTGTGCGTACCAAAACGGGACAGCAAGGTTCGGGGTGCAAAGGACACAGGCCAGGCGTTATTTTATCTCGACGACTTTGCCGGCATCACGCTTGAGGTTCCAAAATCCCAGCACCGAACCGTGAAAACCGTAGGTGTAATAAACCGCATGACTTAACCGGGTATGCCAGAACAGCGATGCCAAAACAAATGCCGCAGCCGCGCCATTAATTCCATATCCTGTCGCAAGTCCAATATTCAGCAGCCCCAGTAAAACAAGGCCGGAGCCGAAAATTGGAATCATTCTGTTTTGTTGCCCTGCAAGATTGAGCAATTGCACATTCGGCCCGCACATAGCGATGACCAGTTGCACTGCCATCAGTACCACGATGGTCTTTGCACCGACACGAAATTCCTCACCAAACAGACCAAGTATCTGTTCGCCATAGACAGCCGCCAGCAAGGTTGCCGTGCCCGCAAACGCTATTGTCAGCCCATTGGCCCGCCGCAAGGATGCCATTATCTGTTCAAATTCGTTACGGGCATAGGCCTTGGACAAATCCGGCATGAGCAACTGGAAAATCACCTGAAGCACAAACCCGGTAAGCATCGCCAAACGAAAACAGATGCTGAAGATTGCAATGTCCTGTTTTGATAACAACAGCGCCAGCAGCAGTATGTCCAGATCACCAATGAGCGACGTGAGCATAACGACGATGGTCATTGGCAACGCGGCCCGTGACCAGGTTTTCGTATCAACTGTTTTGGCCCGGGCGGTAAAAAGCTCTTTTTTACGCCGCTGCAAAATAAACATCTGTGCCGCTGACAGCAAAAAGACAATCGTTACAAAAGCCCAAAGAACCGGTAGAACATTCGGGCCGGGCAAAAACCACACCAGCGCCATGGTCGCTGCAAGCAACATGGCCGGTTTAACAAGAAGGTCCGGAAGAAACGACAAGATTGTATAGCGCAAACTGACAGCAAGAGCGCCATTAAGCCGCATTAGCCCGAGAAACGGCGCAGCAAAACTACCAAAGCCGAGCGCAATTCTTACATGATCAGGCAAGATTGAGGAAGGAAGCAAATATGCCAGGGCTGCAATACTGAGGGCAACAGCCGACATGAAAGCCAGATGCTTCCGGCTTGAGTGCACAAACCCTGCCGCCAAACTATATTTTTTATCCGCTAGATATGGTGGTATGAAGCGCGGTGTTACCGATGGAAATCCCAGACAAACAGCTATCCCCATAACGCCTGCCACCGCAACAGTCAAAACATAAGTTCCCAGTTCCCCCGCACCCAGCCACCTGGCCAGAACAACTTGCAATATCAATGCCAGAACTGCCCCGCCGAGCCGTAACGAAAATACTGATGCGGCAAGCTTTACCAGAACTCGAAAGCTGAGTGGTGTCATCTGCCAAGCCAGCTCTGTACGGTTTGCGCATTAAAACTGCGCACATTGCGGACCAGCGACCTCAAACCCGTTACACTTTCAGCCACAATCCAGCTAAGCGGATCATCCCAGGTTTCAAACTCACCGGGCATGGCATAAATTACACCTTCCTTGCCGGTCAGACCTTTTTTGAACTGACGCAATCCCGGTTCCATGGCCTCACCGCCAAGATCATACCAGTGGACATCCTTTCGCTCGCTCAGCCGGTTGATGATCCACCACTGCATCGCATACCCCGCCTTTAATTGCAGGGCGCGATCATCGGTTGCACCAAAAAGATAAGAAGCCGTATCACCAATCGATCCAATAACAGCCCCGGCTGTCGGTTTGCCGTCGTGTTCGACCAGAACAATTTCCGGAGTCATGCCGTCAGGAAGCTCGTTTGCCAGGTCTTTGAGAGCATTGACCGGTGTGCTTTCATTGAACCCCTTACGTTTGATCATTGTTTCGTACAGCGACATAAAACGGTCCAGAGACTCACCCGTAGTGCTGGCTGAAATGGTGAATTCGTTTTTCAGCGACTTGCGAAGATTATAGCGCCATTTTTGCTGCAAGCTGCTCATTTGCGCCTGCTCATCCAGACTCACATTGACCAGAAACCGGTTTGGGTCGACCATCTTGCCGCTAATTTGGAAACCGTGATTGTGCAGGACTTTTTCCGCCGACCTGCCAAAATCAGCATCCGGTGGCAACAGCACCATAACCATCAGGCCGCGACGAATGCTGTATTCCTGTTTGATCGCCTCGGCAATTGTTGCCAGCGTATTCAGATCAGGCTGTCGGCCCTTGCGTCGCCACATAGGACCCATTTTGAGATAGGCAATCCCCTTGTTGATCAGCGGCGCGGTCAGAACAACCAAAGCAGCAGCAGCCAATGGCTCCCCATTTTGGCTAACGACAATATGGCTCAGTTTTTCGCTGCCCCATTTATCGGCGAGAAACGAGGTCGACTGATCGTAGGTTGCATCCTCAAATTGGCAGATGGTTTGCGCCCATTGTTCGCGCGTGCACTGATCAATTGCCACACTGATCCCGGGCACCGAGTGCAACCTAGCAGCAATCTCTTTGGCACTGACCAAAGCCTCTGGACGCGCAATAACACGACTCATGATGTTTTCTCCTCAAGAGTTTTGATTGTTTTCCCTGACCGGGAACTGTCTAAAAACCGCCGCACGATTGGCACTTGCCGACCAAACAGCACAAGTTCGGGCACAGGATCTGAAATGCTTCCACTTAACTGGAAATCGGCCCGAATAACGGTAACTACCATCTTCATCGCCCACACCGCAGCATCGAAAATACCGATTTCGCCTTCCGCAATAGCTGATTTGAGGCCTCGAATGTCGCCATAGGTCCAGCCGTAACGCAAGCCGGTTTTTGTTTTGTATGACACCCGGCCGCGATCATACTGGCCGTTGGCAATTGTCACCGCCAATTCTGTCAGCGGCAGCCCGGCAGCCTCGGGTACGGCATGACTGCCTGAAATGCGCGGGTTTAGTTCGAGAAAGCATCGCTCTCCCGAGCGCTCATCGATTATAAACTGGGTCAGCCCGATGCCCGAATAGCCGGTTGCCGCTATCAGGGCGCTAGTATCGCGAATCAGACTTTCAGTTGGTTTTACGGTTTGGCCATCGGTCGCAAGTCCGGTGCCATCAGGATGATCAGTGCGAAAAATCCGGCTCTCGACAGCCCCGACAAGCGAGCCTTTGTCGGCAGCAAAATAAACATTGTGCCGGATACCTGTCGCAAAGCGCTGCAACAGCAATTGGTTGTGGCCGACCGGCCAGTCAGGAAACAGGGCGGCCAGCGCATCACTATTTTCAATAATTTCCGCTTTCTTGTGGCCAAGCCGGGCCGTGATGCCGACAGGCCGCACGATCAGCGGAAAGCCGACCCTGACCGCTTCCTGCAACAGTTCGCCATGGCTGGCCACCAAAGCCGTTGGCAAACACGGAACACCGGCTTTGTCTGCCACTTCATAGGCACTTTGTTTTTTCCAGAACTTTTTAACAATTTCAGCATCAGGAGAGGCCAGAGTCACATCGCGGCAAAGCCGGTTTGCCTTTTGCGCAAGCAACACAACAAAATCTTCCGAAATCGGTACGATGGTCTGAATTTCCGGACAGAGCTGCAAAAGCCTGTTGAGTTCTGAAAGAAAAACCTTCGGTGATTTCTGCGGACAGGGATGGTCCCAGCAACGGGCGACAAATCTGGAATATTCGATGCCACCCTCACCGCTTCCCTTGCCCAGCATGACAGAAAATCCAAGTTTGGCCAGCTTGCGGGCAACCACCAGTGCCGGGCGATAATTTCCCAGCAGCAGTACACCTTTTTTGTTCTTCATCATGGCTTTTTCAATCATGTTTACCGCTTTGATCGATGTGTGAGTCGATACCTGATACTAAATAGGCACGCAAAAACCATGCCAGCAACCAGGGACTGGATGAAACCAGCCACAATGATGGGTGGTCAAATGCCATGATCAGTACGCGTTATAACCGCGGACAAGAGATGTTGGTCCGACTTTTCCTGCCACGCCTCCACAATCAAGGACACCGGCCTTTATCTCCAGCAAGCCGCCGGAAAATTCCTGTTTCTTGTTGTAGAGCTGAAAACATTGTTTAGAATTTTCGATCTTGCCGGAGCCGAGCAAAATGGAACCATAGTCTTTTGCAGCCAGGCCAATGCCGACATTTTTGGCAAAAAGTGTTTCAATCTGCGCCTTGGAAGTTTCGCCTATTGAAACCGCTTTATCGGCACATTCAACAAGATTGAGATTAGTAGCCCGATAGGTGCCATAAGAAAGATCAAGACAGTCGTTGCCGGCTTTTTCAACCCGTAAGTTGTCGAACTTCAGCGTGGAAAAATCAGAATCAACCGCATCAAATGCAGCATTGCGGATACGCGCGGATTTCACATTGCCGGTTACCCGGACCAGATTTACAGCATCCTCACAAGTTGCGTTGTTCACCGTCAATTGCAAATCCGACAACTCGGCATCGATCACTGTCAGGCAACCTGTCAGGCCCTGACGGTCAAAATTCTGCTCACCGTTTTTGGTATCTTTGACATGCCCTGACACATCGTCAAATTCGACTGTCCAGCCATCAACTTGGCCGTTGGAAATTACCGCCCGTCCGCTTGCACCCGTCCGCTTTAAAGTAATTTTTCTGTTTTCCCGGTCGATATGTTGTGAAATATCGCCATAAAGGTCAAGGCGAAAGCCGCCAAGCGACACTTTCTTGTGTTTCGTCGCAGTCGCTTGCCGGTCGGCAAATCCGGTAAATGGTTTGTCCAGTTCAGACTTCTTGAAGGCAAAATAGATCGCCGGAAAACCCTTTGGATCGACCCAGTTTTGGGCAAGCAGCACAGCCATGATTTTTCTGTCCGGCTTGAACAGGCGGCACTGCTCCAGAGAATCCCTGCACACCTCAACTTCACCCTGCTGATCTGTGTTAAATACGTAGCTGAGTCGGTTATTTGCCTTGCGATACAAGGTTCTGGCTTTCACCTTGACCGGCTCAACTTCACTCGAGGTTGCCATCGCATCCAGACGCTTGAGCATCGAAGCAATTGCCGAGCGCAGTTTTTCCTGGCCAATATCAACACCTCTAACCTTCAGGGCTTTTTCCAGTTCACCAACATCAAGGCCCTTGACCAGCTTTGTGGCATCAGGCACCGCCTTTTGTGCTGACAGGGTGATGTTTCTGTCCAGTTTCTCGTCAGGCTTTGTCAGGATCGTTGAACCACCATCATAATAAATTGGTGTCAGGCTGTTGGAAACCGGGTCATATACCGCCCGCCGGTCATCCTGGGAAAACCCGTGCGTGCCGGCCATGCTGAAAATGACGGCTTCAAAAACCGGGTAGTTGACGAAAGTCAGTTGTTGGTTGCCTTTTTGCAGGCGCTGGGCCAATTCGACAATATCGACCATGTTGCTACCATAGATCGTCGCCCAACTCTTGTCATAGCGAAACAGCAGCTTATTGAATTGCATCAATGCCTTTTCGGCGATTGCCATGCTTGTTGGCCCTTTTCGGGCCCATTTGTAGTTGGATATCCGCGCCAGAGCCGCACCCTTTTTCAGATGTGCGTATTTCTGACTGAAGCCAAAGCGTTCATCCCCCTCGATTATCGGACCTTCGCGGAAGCGGCCGGCTTCAAGAAATTCCTTGACAATTTTTTCCTGGAAAATGACTTTTACCGACGGCTTGTTGCCCCCGACAAGGCTCATTGTCGCCATCGACGTACGTGGTGACAGAAATCCCTGTTGCGCCAGCAGTGTTGCTGCAAAAACCTCATTTTTCCCGTTACGTGTTTCGGGTCGGAACAGAATGAATTTGGTGATGCCAAAGATATGACCGTCTACCAGCGATATATTAAGGCTCGGTTCCTCGGTCATATCACCAGGGTAATGGTCACCAAGGTCTCCGTGGGCACGGATTTTCGCCTTCACCCTGCACGAAACCGCTGATTTGGTCCGCACAATAATCGTTGCTTTGTTACGCTTTCTTTTTCGCGCATGACCGCGTTTTGCCAGCGACACATAGTTTTTGATCTTCTTTTTTACCCAGCCGCGATAATCATCGAACGCGATCTCAAAGGTTACTTCACCGAACGCATCAGGGTGAAGCGCCAGTGACTGCGTATAGGGCAATGCATTGCAACCGGGCAACTCCGCCAGTTCTTCCAGACCCGTTGCCCTAGCCGAAGAAACACCTGACAAACACAAAGCTGCAACAAAACCAATTATCTTTTTCATAGCCATTCACCCGAGCCAGATTGCGTGGCTATAATCGAGCGGGCATATTTGGAAAACCGTGTACGGCGAAACGGAAACGCTTTTGCTAGCATATCCATCGAAACATCAAATCCGGCCTTGATTTCAACCGCTGTACTGTCGTCACGTATCGGAAAAAACGACCCGGTTGCACAATACTCCAGATCAGTGTCAATGGTCAGTCGCACCCCACCGATCTGAAAATATTCACGGTTGTAAGCCACAGAAACAACAGGTTCGCAAAAGCCGTATTCCCGGTCAAAGATGCCCTGAGTCAGCAACTCCTGCGCTTCTTGTCCAGACAGCATTTTGGTGGTTTTATGGCGCCCTTCAATCGAAGACACCTTAATTTCCAACGCGTTGTCCCTGTCATGATGGGTATTTGCGTTGTATGTCCGCACACGGATTTTTTTGCGCGGCACAGAGCCTTCCTCTGATGCGTTGAAAATATCCAGCTCGGCATTATCGAAATAGGTTGAGTAGATCTTGCGTTTGGGATGAAGCAAAATCGCTTTTTCATCCGAAAGCCATTTAAACAGACTTGCAAGCTGATTGGCCCTAACGAGCAGTTTTTCTTCGACACGAAAACTCATTTTTCAGGGCCCTTAGATCAGGTTCCCCGAATAACGCACATTCACACTGTCGATTTCAGGGTCCAGTTGCAGACGTTTGATCATCTGGTCAGTTTCTTGCCGGGTCCGAAAAGCCAGTCTGTAGCTGTAGATATCGTTTTGCTTGTCAAGCTGAACATTTTGCAGACTTTCAGCCTGTAAAAGTGCATCGATGACTTTTTTGCTTCTGGTTTCGATCAGATTGGCCGGCATGCCTTCATCAAACGACAACGAGAACAGCGGCGTGTTTTGGCGTGCATAGATTTTCTCAAGGAAATGGGCACCAAATACTGTTGCCAATACCAGTCCCAGCAGCAGCAAGGCCCATTGCGCGTTAACCCCGGCGGCAATGCCGATTGTCAGCAGGGAAAACAGGATAACCAGTTCAAACGGATTTTTGACAGGGTTTCTGAAACGTACAATCGACAGCGCGCCAACCATACCGATTGACAACGTCAAATTTCCTGAAATGACTTTGGTAATGACCAGGGTGATCAGCGGCAGCAGAACAAAAGTCAGGGTGTGGTGATAGGTTGCGACCCACCGCTGGCCAACAGCTGACAGGGCATAGCGGATCAAAAAGCCGGAACTTCCTGCAATCACGATTGGTAAAATGATGTCCTGTTTTGCCTTAAGCAACTCAAAAAGTGTATCAAACATGAGAAAATTCCGAATATTTATCCTGTCTAAATGTTAATCAAGGGGGATTAAAAATTGGTTACAGGCAGGCGTTACAAACCGGACCATTTAAATAATCGACGGGCATGGTTAACGCATCGTCCGAATATGGGCGAAACGCCCGTTTTGGCCCAGCCGCACCCCTGTCCACTCTGGTAGACGCGGGCTGTCGCCGGGGATGGGGTTCTTGTTGGCAGTGATGTCAGCCCGTTCCAGAATTGTTTTAACCTGTTTGCTGTTCAGGCCCCTGGATGACACATCGATCAGTGCGATATCGTCGTCGGTGCTGCCTGAAACGATGTGAAGGTCGCGATTTGACAGTGTGCGCCAGCCAGGGTGCTCGCGTTGTCGGCGACAACGGGCCGCATAGTCCCTGAACTTACCCTCCAGCGCCTCGCCAAACCGACAGATACATTGTCGAGGGCAAGCCCAGCCGGTGAACCAACCATTCAATATCTTTGAACCGTAAGCATAGGTCACGCTGTCATGGCTTGAACCGGGGAAGCCTGTTGTCGTGGTGGCGACATCCGCACCGTGAACCGTAGCAATGCACACTGTTGTCATGGCTGGCAGTGCAACGACTGTTTGGCAAGGGTATGGGGTATCAGCATAAAGCTCACGGCAATCGGCAAGAGGCCCCACCTCCGCCTATATACTGCGGCGCTATAGGTAGGTTACCTCACACACCATTATGATAACTTCTGCCAAAAATTATTTTATAAAATTTGCCAAAATCCTGTCCTATACAAATCTGGTCATCCATCTTGGCACATTTTTAAATTGTAACATCAGGACAATAAGGGAACTGTAAATGCTTGTAACGCGTTTAGCATAAGCCGAAACAATGGCCCTACAAAGGTGTGATGCCCAGCCGTTCTTACCCATCCATTATTTGCCAAAGGTCGTTATGAATTTGCATAAACTTTTCGATTTATTCGATCTTTTTTTAAATTAATTAGCAAGGCTTTTAGCGTAGATTTAACAAACTCATTGCCGGGGTTACAAAAAGAGAGTAACAGTGATGATCAAATTAATATTCAGCAGATTAAAACAATTTGTTAGAGACCGGGCAGCGACTACAGCTGTAACCTTTGCATTGGCCGCCGTTCCGCTCATCGCGGGAGCAGGAATTGCTGTAGATTATGCTCGTGCAATAAAATTTCATACGGAATTGCAGGTTGGTGCTGATGCTGCAGCACTTGGGGCGGCCCTCATAAATGGTGCTACAGACGAAGAGCGGATTGCGGCAGCCAAGGTAATATTTAACTCGAACCTGGACAAAGGCGTCGCGGTGCCGGTCGTAAATGTGACTGTCGGGTCTGATGAAGTGCGTGTGGCCGCCACCACCAATCTCAAATCAACATTGATGAATGTCGTCGGGTACAGCAAGAACCGACTCACTGTTTCTGCGACAGCAGCCTACGGCTCACGGCCAGGGCCATGCATTTTAACCCTGGATACATCCGTCAAGAACGCTCTGTTAATAAATTCCGATGCCAACATTATTGCCCCTGACTGCGCAGTCCAGGTGAATTCATCAAACAGTGAGGCCCTCAGAGGAAACAGTAATGGGAACATTTCGGCCAAAGAAATTTGTGTCAACGGAAATTGGGTAAGCGATTCCAATTCCCAGTTCAACCCGACCCCTGAAAAGTGCGATCCAGTAAGCGATCCATTGGCAGCATTGCCTCCACCGCCTGAAGCTGGCAATGCCTGCGACTGGACCGACCTCACTGTGGAAGGGATTGTCACCCTGTACCCCGGTGTTTACTGCAAGAAGCTTGAACTCAACAGCGGTGCGAATGTCATATTTTCGCCTGGCATATATGTGATCCGCGATGGTGAATTCATCGTCAACAGCCATTCGACTGCGACCGCCAAAGGTGTCATGTTTTATCTAACAGGCACAACCAACAATCCGCGTTTCAATATCAACAGCAACAGCCACATTGAGTTCAGTGCCCCAACTTCAGGAACCTATGCAGGCATCGTGTTTTTCCAGGCACGTGATGCTGTGGCGGATTTTTCAATCCTAAACAGCGATTCCTCATCGATCGTCGAAGGAACGATTTATCTGCCGAACTCACCACTGCATTTGAACAGCAATGGTAACATTTCAGAAAGTTCGCCGTGGACTGCAATTATCGTCAAGACGCTTGAGCTGAATTCTAATTCAATTTTGCACATAAATGCTGATTATGCATCCAGCTCGGTGCCCGTGCCCGTGGCATTGGCAGGAGGTTCTGGCCGAAACAATGTGTGGCTGAAGAGATAGCGATCATTTAACGATTATCGCGGGCGTAGCTCAGCGGCAGAGCTGCGATCTACCCGATTGTGTGCATAGGTTCGAATCCTGTCGCCCGCTCCATTCTACCTCCCGAGTCTTAGTTGGGTCAAAAACTCCCATAAGCGTGGATTGAAATGTACGGCAGTAATTATCTCAACTGCAGACAACATTGGCAAACATATTGACCGGTGAAAGAGTGCCACAAGTTGACACTCGGCGTGTCGTTTTGATTGATAGATTGTGCTTTTAGCCATCTTCAATAGAGTCTGATTAAAACTCAAGAATTGCCAGATTTGCAACATTGGCACGATCATTGCTCAGTTATCAGGCATAGCACATGCACGTCTCTTTCTGACAGGGAGAGCCTGCAGACTGGAAGGAAGGTTGATGAGTAACGTATCCGAAACGCCATTGGGCGACAAGGTTGACAATGAACAGAAGTCGCGCATTGTTTTTTTGACCAGTGGAGGTGAACTCTACTGGATCATTGCAAACGCCTTAGTTGAGCGGTTCGGGCCAATACTCGTTATCCAGGAAAAAGCTGAGTCAAAAGGCGTGTTTCTCAAGCGCCGGATAAAGATACTTGGCCGCGTTGCAGTTATAGGACAAGTTGCATTCGGTATTCTGACTAAGTTTATCTACAGATTAAGCTGGCATCAACATCACAAGATCATTTCAGATGCTGGGGCAAATTCAGACTTTCCAAGAAGGTGCCCCGTCGTCAGAGTTCCGAGTGTAAATTCCAGGGAATGTCGACAGGCACTCAAATCCGCAGCACCGGATGTCGTAATGGTCGTCGGCACCCGGATTATCAGCAGGCCCACATTGAGTTGCATCGACGCCCCTTTCATAAACTATCACCCTGGATTAACCCCAAATTATCGCGGCATGAATGGCGCATACTGGACGCTTTCCAGCGGTGATGCGGAGAGCCTGGCGATTACAATGCATCTGGTCGATGAAGGCGTGGATACAGGTGACATCCTCTACCAAGAGCGAGTTGTCATGCCGTCAGGAAACAATGTCACAACCTACCACCACTATATGGCAATTGAAGCACGGCAATGGGCAGTGAAGGCTGTCGAAGATGCCTTGAGCGACCGTTTGAAACCTTGGAAGTCCGACGCAGATTCTCGCCAATGGTTCCACCCGACCTTGTGGGGTTATCTATGGTGTGGGCTTACAAGGAGGGTTTGGTGAAAGCGTTCGACAAACGTCGATTCAGGGTGAAAACACCCTATGTTAAACCAGTAAAGGATGGCGGCGATATCCTCAAAACCAGTCGAAGTAATTTGCAACCCAGCTCCCTCTTGGTCATAATGCAAATTCAAGTGTGAGAGAGACTTTATCATGCACCAATTATTCAAACTGCTAATCGTAAGTGTTCTGGCATCGGTGATGTTTGTGTCAGCAGGGGTGGCTGGCCCTTGGGAGGATGCAGTCGCCGCGGCTGGTCGCAAGGATTACAAGGCTGCATTTTGGTTGTTCAAGTCTCTCGCTGAACAGGGGGATGCTAGCGCTCAGCTCAGCCTAGGTATGATGTATGGTAAAGGCCATGGAGTGCCTCAGGACCACGTTAAAGCTGCCCTCTGGTATAAAAAGGCGGCCGAACAGGGGGGTGCTAGAGCCCCATTTTTACTTGGTGGGGCGTATTTTACCGGCATGGGAGTTGTTCAAGATTATGTTAAGGCCATCAGTTGGTACAGGAAAGCGGCTGCACAGGAAAATGCAGGGGGCCAATTTTTCCTTGGACTGATGTATGACAACGGTATGGGAGTAGCTCAAGATTACCTCAAGGCCGTCCGTTGGTACTGGAAAGCGGCTGAACAGGGAGATGCTATGGCCCAATTTAGCCTTGGCTCGATGTATGACAACGGCAAGGGATTACCTCAAGATTACCTCAAGGCCGTCCGTTGGTACAGGAAAGCGGCTGAACAGGGGTATGCCAGCGCTCAATATCTCCTTGCTCTGATGTATGCCGACGGCAAGGGAGTAGTTCAAAATTACGTCAAAGCGCATATGTGGTACAACTTAGCGACACCTAATGAAACCGTATTGGCATTTGGTCGAGACGCTATTGCTAAAAAAATGACACCAGCACAAATTGCTGAGGCCCAGAAATTGGCAAGTGAATGGATGGCGAAACATAGAAAATAACCATAACGCTACAATCTGGCACACAGCCAAAAGCCGAGATAACCGCTACGGTAAAGCAGGCTCGCGACCGGGGCGATTTAGACCATCACCTGATGCGAGTATACTCACCTTCAACGTGAAGCATGACCGGACCGGGCAACATCGTCCCAACAGGTGCGTCCCAGTCAATCACACGACCGACCTTGAACGGGTTACGGCCATGATCACCAACCATTTTCCGTGCGGTAGATGCCCACCGGTGGACCATATTAAGCGGCCTGTTGTGTATGGCCAGTGATGCGATGCCCAGAATATAGGGATTGAGGTCGGTCAGGTTGCCTTTGGTGCGCCATACGGTGTATGCGCCTTCTACGGCATCATTTAGATACCTTAAATAACGGACATAGAACGCATTTGTTGATCATCTCGATTGGGTAATGAGTATTCAGCCTAATCTCAAATTCAAAATTTTTAAAAAACTTTATGAGCAAACAAGTAAGTAGCACCCCCTTGCTCAACCCATTCCCCCCTTACCCCGTCTGAGCAGAAAAAGAATTCTTTTTGCAAAAGCACCATTGGTGCAGCTGGCATGGTAGTTATACGGGACCCGTCTTAGTCAAGCGACGTCAACAACGTCGCTTATGTGGGTCTACATGTGGGGCCATATCGACTAGATCATATATAATTGTTAAATAACAATACCTTACGATGAAATATGGCAGAGAGGAAGGGATTCGAACCCTCGATACGCGTTAACGTATACTCCCTTAGCAGGGGAGCGCCTTCAGCCACTCGGCCACCTCTCCACCGGCGCTTATGCCGTTATTTTGATTATTGTTCAAGAGATAAGTTGTAGCTTTTTGTGAAAGGTCGCGTTATTCATTTTACATTCAAAAAAATGCCATGGTTAAGGAATATTTATCGTGTGCAAGTTTATCGTTTAATGCTAACTAACTGATACACAAAGTATTGGTGCAAAGACTTAATTTACTGGAGAGTACAATGACTGTTCGTCGTAGCGTTTTGAGTGGGGTTTTGATGGCATCATTTTTGGCGGGCACATCAATGGCCTTTGCTGATAGCGCCAATCGCATTCCATCCGGCCACAGCTATTCTCCCAGCCAACAACGGCTGCCCGCCCTTAACTCGCGCCGTGACCGCATAAACTCTCGGGCAGATATATATGAATCTGAAATTGCCCGCACCAATCGTGAAACTGCCATCACTTTTAGCAACATGCGTATTTTTGGACGTGACAGCCTTTTGCGCGGCGGATCAAGTAACCGCCCACGTTACTAGAGCGTTTCCGATCGAGTTTGCAACTCAAACTAAACCAGAAACACTGCTAGGACTTGTGGACATTCAAGTGTTTCCACTTGAATGCAGTTTGATTTAACGCGATTCATGATTACAAGGAACTGCTCAAGGCCGCGACTGCGGCCCGGTGCTCCTGCACCGCCCAAGCGGAGCGATGCGCACGGCGCATCTTGCGTGAGCGGAGTAAACCTAGACTGTTTCAGTCAAAGAATGAAACAGTCTAGCGCGGGATCAACAATCGCTGGCCAATATCAACAGTGTTAGCATTTATCAGCAGCTTTTTGTTGGCGCGGTAAATCTTTGGATAGGCCAAAGGATCACCATATGCACGCATGGCAATTTTGCTTAAATTGTCTCCAAGTCGAACGATGATATAGCGCTTTTTGGTTTTACGATTCGTTTTGTCATCATTTAGGTTTTTCGACGAAAGCACTCTGCTTTCGCTTTCAAGAGTTGAAAGATATTCACTATCGGGTTTGCCAACCTTGGTGATATTTTTCGTTGGCAAAACAGTCGCCAATAGCAATCTGGTATCGAGTTTGCCATCGGAATTGGCCAACGCCGAGGGAACAGCATCGCGGCCAGCCAAAGCATCATTAATCAATGTCTGAATATACGCACCAGATTTGCCCTTTGTGGTTGCTTGCGTAACCAGTGCGCTGATTGCCTCACGCAGGTCCTTTGTAGTGGTTGTCAGGTTTTCAGTATCCTTTTTATTTTCCTGTTTTTTTAGTCGTTCAAGTGTGCTGACAACATTGTCAGTCAGCTTACTTAAACCAGTATTTTTTTGGGAACTCACTGGCGCCTGAAAATCAGGAACCGGCAACGGAGCGGGCAGGCTTTTTTGCCTTGCGGGCAAACGTTGCGTCTTAGCATATGGGTTGAGTCCGGATTCTGCCTGGCGGGGAACAATTGTTTCGGCTGTCTTGATCTGCCGGAGCGTGTTTGACGACGTGCCCGGTATAACCGCTAGCACACCAGCCGAAGCAATTTTAATGGGCTTTTGATCGACGGACCGATCTTCAACAATTGCCTGAATCTGACTGTTGTTCTCTGGGGGAATAACAAAAGCTGCAGCTCCGGCACCAATCAACAAGGCGACCAAACCTACACCGGCACTGGCTAGTGCCAGTTTGATTTTTGAGGTAAATACTTTTTCAGACCATTTTCCTGATGTTTGAATTGGGTTGCTTTGAGTTGATGGTTGCTTTCGAGTGTAAAACTCACGGTTGGCGTCACTGATTTGCGCATTATTCATAAACATTCTCCTTACGCTACTTACATGAAACAATGCCGTCCCATTGCAAATTGGTTCAGGGTTTGATGATGTTAAAGCCCAGCGCCTGCCAGTTCTGCATACCACCGCGATAGTAGAAAATGCGGTTGGCTGGATAACCAGAAGCAATAAGATTTTTAATCGCGCGCGGTGACTGGTCACACCACGGGCCATTGCAAAATAGCATCAATCCCATTGCTTTTGAGAAATCCCATTCTTTTGAAGGCTTTTTGACCGCGCCAAGCACGGCAAGTATTCTTTCAAAATAAGGGTTGTCTTTATGTGAAAACAAGTTGAACGGAATATTGACTGAACCGGGAATGGTGCCGTTCTTGAAAAAAAAAGGCAATCGCGCATCGATCAGCAAGCCACTTTTGTCCTCCACTCTGGTCTTAAGGAACCTTATGACTTCAATCTCAGCGACTGTTTCTACGCCAATAGCAGCCTTCATCGGGTGGACACAAAAGGGTGGACATGCGCGTGAAGTCTTGGAGAACCCGTTTGTCAGTCGATGCTTGAGGTCTTGATTTCTTTCTATCCTGACGGTTTTTCCAGCTATTGTTATATCAACATAGGGAAGTTCAGGAGCGATATTTACCTGACGTGCCTGTGCCAGTTGCACTCGCCCAAAGACTGCGAAAAATAAAATAGTTAAAAGAATGGCGAACGGCCATTTGCTCAATTGGTACATTGGTGTCCTCTCAATTGTCCCTCCCGAATTATTCGGAAAAAGACCCAACAATAGTACCGTCCTGAGCAACCCGTATCATCGGATATGGGCATTTAAACGGCAATCGAGTGGCGAACAAATGGCAGCAATGGGTCTAATGTCACAAACAATCGCGAACATTGAGGAACCCTTGCGTGACGGATCAAGTACCCGCCCGCGCAATTGAGCTGTTAGTGAATTTGCAACCAATTGCGAGCCTGGCGCTGAGCTTCGGCAATTTCGCTGGCCGACATTTCTGAAGATATTTCTGCACGAACCGCTTTTGCATCTTCGTTACCGCGCAGTGCGGCAAGATTGAGCCATTTGTGGGCTGATACAAGATCAATTTCGACATCGCGGCCGATGCAGTACATCATACCAAGATTATACAAAGCTTCTTTGCCGCCGCTTGCAGCCATCAACTGTGTTTCATTCATTTCCATACGAGCCATTTTAAATTCCCCTTTGTTTCTGTTTTATGCCTCTGGTTCCCGACTTTCATTTCGGTTACCGAAGTTGTTGCGAGTGCATCGCTTATGGGAACAATTTGACTCAAATTCTCTCAAAACCCGGTTAAGAATGACGCTTAACGGGAACTGAATATTTCGATAGAATTTTAAACGTATTTTTTTCCGCAGACAAAAAACTGAGTCATTTCAACAGTTTCGCCGCGGGTATTTTTAATGTTCGATGCTAATTGTTTACGATCAGATAACCATTAAATCTCAAACGCGTTTTTCCTGGCCCTTGCCAAACAGCAGATCATGAGCTGTATCATTATCTTTCAGGTCAGATGGTTTTCGCCGGAACTCCTCGCCCACAGCGGTGCCACGTTTGACCGCAGGACGCTGGCCAACAGCTTTGAACCATCGATTGAGGTGAGGAAAGTCTTCGATCTCCTGCCCCTGGCGCTTGTAGGGAATGATCCAGCCAAAACAGGCCATATCAGCTATAGAGTATTCACCAGCCAGATATTCATGGTTGGCAAGGCGTTTGTTCATGACCCCATAAAGGCGACCGCATTCGCGTTCATAGCGTTCAATGGCGTAGGGAATTTTCTCTTTGGCATATTGTGAAAAGTGATGCGCCTGGCCTGCCATTGGCCCTAACCCGCCCATTTGCCAAAACAACCACTCGTTGACAGCAATGCGAGTACGTGGATCTGACGGGTAAAATTTGCCGGTTTTATCGCCAAGATATTGCAAGATGGCACCGGATTCGAAAACCGAAACCGGTTTTCCATCAGGGCCGTCATGATCAACTATCGCCGGCATACGGTTGTTCGGGGCGATTTTCAGAAATTCCGGCTCGAATTGGTCGCCTTTGAGGATATCGATATAGTGAACCTCATAAGGTAACTGGCACTCTTCCAACATAATGGAAATCTTCCAACCGTTCGGGGTCGGCCAGTAATACAGTTCTATGGGTTTTTCTTTGTTTTTTTCTGTGCTCATGAAGACAGCATAGCAAGTGTCTAACTGGTTGGTACAGCCACAATTGCGTTAACAGGGAAATGATCTGACCCCCTGCTGTTGCCAAGACGATGAGGTGAAAGAATTCTGATCTTTGGCGATACAAAAATGTGATCAATAGCGACCTGTGGCAAACCGCCAATATGGGCGGGCCAGCTTGGTGTATCGGTCAGGCGTTTTAGTCGGGTTCGCTTGGCAAAAGTATTCAGGGTGCGGGAAAACGGCGTCGAATTAAAATCACCCATAACAATTTTTAGACCGCGGCGCTGATTGACTGCAGCAGACAAGTAACTAATTTGTTTCATATGGGCGTTGTAATGCGGAGGCCTTATGGTGTGAACAGCAAATAGGTTCAAATTTCCAAGTGCCTTGCCAAAGGCTATTCGAATATAAGGTGGTCCGCGCCAGCGTGTGCGGACTTTACTGTTGATGAATGGAAATTTCGAAAGTATCGCCATGTGGCAATAATGGATCTCCAGACAGCTGAGTTGATAAGGGTATTGTTTTTTTAGCGCCTTCAACAGCGGGGCTTTATCGTCACCAAACTCCATAAGGGTGACAACATCGGGTTTTTTATCGATAATCTCCCTTACGATACCCTGCCAGTTGTGATTCCTTAGCCATGTGTTGAAGGTCATTAGCTTTAAGCGTTTCTGGCCTGCAGTTGCAGCTTGTTCGACCGGTACCGATTTATGGGTGGCATTGTAACCGATCATAATCACACCGGCGACGATTAAAATTACCGCCACTCGCAAGTTCCATCGGGGTAAGAAAAAACCGGCCAGCAACGCTCCACCAGCGATCATGTAATGCAGCGAGAAGTGAGTAAGCATGTCGACTGCCAGAACGACTTTCGACAAAGGCAAGGTAAACATCAGCAAACCACAGGCAACAACGCCAAGCGCGCACAACGCCTTGCCGTTACTGTAGTCGTCGTCTTCGTCCTGATCGTCCACTTCAGAATCGCTGTGCGGCTCTTGCATCAATGCCTGTTCTCCAGAATCACTTTCTGCCTCTGATAAAGTGGCAATGTAGCGGAAAAGCGGCGGGGTTACAGTTGAATTTTCATACCTTCATGAGTGGATATGAAACCCAGTTTTTGGTAAAAACGGTGAGCATCTCCCCGGGTCTTGTCAGTCGTTAACTGGGCCAACAAGCAACCGCGCTGTCGGGCTTGTTCGAGGGCAAACTCCATCATTGTATAGCCAATCCCCTCACCTCGCCGGTTACTCGCTGTTCGCACCGCTTCAATCAGACAGCGAACGTTACCGCCGCGTGACAGGTAAGGAATATAGGTGACCTGCCACGTGCCGACAATTTCACCTGTGTTATGTTTTCCGGTGTTTTCAGCTACCCATAATTCATTGTCGGCAGTGTTGTTTATGGCCTCAAACGCTTTGAGGTATTTTTGCAATCCCTCTTCACTCATATCTTCACGGGTTTGACCCAGCTTGTCATCGCCAAGTAATGCGCGGATTGCAGGAACGTCAGCACGAGTGGCAAGGCGCAAATTCAGGTCTGTCATTCAAAGTAACCTTTCCATTATCAGCGCCGGGATATCACTGTCCCCACCGCAACTATTGGTGCGACCGGTATTAACAAATCCAAGTGCATGGTAAAACCCTAACGCCTTGGTGTTTTGTGGTTCGACTTCCAGTTCGATCGATTTTGCATCAGGAAAAACTGACAACATGTGTTGATAGAGCATTTTGCCGATCCCCCTGCCCTGTGCGTCCGGTCTCACATACAAGCGCGTTAGCAAAATCGTATTGTCTGCCCGGAGCCGTGCCAGCAGGTGCCCGGCAATTACTCCATCATCCAGCTCTGCCACCAGAAACCGTGAGCCATCATCACCCAACTGGCGTTGAATGATTTCAGGATTATGCCAGCGTCCGGTCAAATCTCTAATCTGTTCGGCGCTGTATATATTGCGATATGTAGCACGCCATGTCTCTTTGAGAAGATGGCTTACTGCCTCGACATCACCGGCTTGACCTTTGCGAATTTTGATATCAGACATGGTATCAAGTTAGTTTTTTGCGCAGCATCTCGTTGACGGTTTGTGGATTGGCTTTGCCGCCTGATGCTTTCATGACCTGCCCAACGAACCAGCCGACCATGCCTGGCTTTTCCTTGACCTGTTCAGCCTTTTCCGGATTGGCGGCTATTACTTCATCGATAACAGCTTCAATGGCGCCGGTATCAGTGACCTGCTTCATACCACGATCTTCAACGATCTGGTGCGGGTCACCGCCTTCAGTCCAGACAATCTCAAACAGTTGCTTGCCAATTTTACCGGAGATGGTTTTTTCTCCGATCAAATCAATAATTGCTCCAAGCTGCCTGGCTGAAACCGGACTGTCGGCAATATCGACACCTTCCTTGTTCAAGCGGCCAAAAAGCTCATTAATAACCCAGTTGGCGGCGATTTTACCATCGCGGCCCTCGGCAACATCTTCAAAAAACAAAGCAGATTTGGGTTCAGCAATCAGTATTTCTGCATCATAGGCTGCCAGTCCGAAATCAGTCATCAACCGGTTTTTCTTGGCATCGGGCAATTCCGGCAATGTGGCGGCAATTTCATCTACCCATGATTGCTCAAACTCAAGCGGCAACAAATCGGGATCGGGGAAATAGCGATAGTCGTGCGCTTCTTCCTTGGAACGCATGGAGCGAGTTTGGCCTTTCTTGGCGTCGAACAGGCGGGTTTCCTGGTCAATGGTGCCACCGTCCTCGATGATATCAACCTGGCGGCGGGCCTCATACTCAATCGCCTGTCCCATAAAGCGGATTGAATTGACGTTCTTGATTTCGCAGCGGGTGCCAAATTCACCGCCTGGTTTGCGTACGGATACATTGACATCGGCCCGCATCGAGCCTTCTTCCATGTTCCCATCACAAGTGCCCAGATAGCGCACAATGGTCCGTATTTTTGTGACATAGGCTTTGGCCTCATCGGCTGATCTCATGTCGGGCTTGGAGACAATTTCCATCAGCGCAACGCCTGACCGGTTGAGATCTACAAAACTCATGGTCGGATGTAAATCGTGGATAGACTTGCCGGCGTCCTGTTCGAGGTGCAAACGCTCAATACCAATTTCAATATCTTCTTCAGGGGTCGGGTTGATGGTAACAATCCCCTCACCAACAATTGGCTGCTTGAATTGTGAAATCTGATAGCCTTGTGGCAAGTCAGGATAAAAGTAGTTTTTGCGGTCAAAGACCGAATAATTATTGATCTTGGCGTTTAAACCCAAACCGGTGCGAACAGCTTGTTCCACGCAATATTTATTGATTACCGGCAACATACCCGGCATTGCCGCATCAACCAGCGACACGTGATCATTGGGCTCGCCGCCATATTCGGCCGAAGCGCCTGAAAACAGTTTGGCCTTCGATGACACCTGTGCATGGACTTCAAGACCGATTATTATCTCCCAATCACCAGTTGCGCCCTGAATAAATTTTTTGGGATCTGGCGTGCGGGTATCAACTAATTCTGGTTGCATTTCGAGACTCATAAAATTGGAGGAATGCCTGATCAGGCTTGTATTGCACTTGTGGTAAAACTTACCGGCAAAATCTGCAAGGGGAATCAGCAATTAGCAATATTGGAGTTGAGAATGACGCAAACTGGGCGTGTTGACGATTGAGGCTATGGCACTTTTGAATAGCTTTAAGAGTACGCACCAAGGCAGCGAAACAAATCTCTACGTCACGTACCTCACATAAATGGTAAATAAATCATACATCGCTGTATACTTCATGCGCTTTATGGTTTGAAACCTGAGTAATTGACCCACGTTCATAGATGCTAATAATCCTCTTACCACCAATCGATAATTGTGGATGCTAATGGCGGAAAGGATTACTTGTATAATGGAAGAGAATAAATTCGGCGTGGTGCTACCGTGCGATCTGGATCAAAAGATCAACACTGCTGTATTGAAGGGTGACACAAGGCTTCTTTTTTCACTGCTGGTTTCTTATATGAATTACAACAGTTTCAGTCTGCAGGATGCTGCTTCAATTCTGCTTAAGCCTAGTAGAAGTAATTGAGTGGTTTGTCCGCCTGTATTAACCGGCGATGAACAGATGGCTCAGGTTTCATTCAAGCACGTCAAGGTATGTTGGTTACATAATCAACACCCAACGGAGCGAAGAAATGAAACAGTTACTGGTAATCGCAATGGTCGCAAGCTCGACAATCGGAATTGTCGCGGCAACATCTCAAGCAAATGCTGGCATTAAAGGTGATTATGCCAAAGAGTATTGCCGTTATTACAAAAATAAAGCCGTATGGACGGGTGATCCAAGCTGGTGGGATGCCTATTATGCTTGCATGAAGGATAACCGGTAGAACTTTATTAGATTAAACTCATTTGTAATGCCCCGGCTACGCACCGGGGCATTTTGTTTTTAAGATACACTTGCCAATCGCTGCATAGCTTCTTGCGTTTTAGCCAAACTGGTTTTCAATTCAACTACTTTTTCTTTGGTTTCTTCAATCACATGAGGTGGTGCTTTGGCAACGAACCCGGGATTGGCAAGACGGCCTTCGATTGACTTGATCTCTTTTGTTACTTTTTCGGCAGCCTTGTTTAGCCGCGTTTTTTCGGCATCAAAATCTATAACACCTTTAAGCGGCAGTGCGATTGTCGATTCGCCAAAAACGATTTGAGCAGCGCCTTCCGGGACCTCACTGGCAATTTTCAGCCCTTCCAATCGCGCCAACCGACAGGCTTCAACTTCCCACTGCCCTGCGAGTCGACGGTTGTCGGCATTGGCCCCGACCAACAGGCAAGGAACTTTTGCACCGGCTGGTACATTCATTTCAGAGCGCACCGAGCGCACCTGGGAGACGAAATCGATAATCCAGTCAACCTCAGATTCTGCTACTGCATCGCTCAGGCCTTCAAATTTTGGCCAGGTTTGATCGGTTAACCAGCCATCACGTTTTTGACCTTTACCAGCGGTTTGTTGCCAAAGTTCTTCGGTAATGAATGGCATAAATGGGTGAAGCATCTTGATGATTTGTTCGAGTACAAAATTTGCGGTTTTACGGGTTTCGTCGCGGGCCGCCTCATCCTCACCGTGCAGAACCGGTTTAATGAGTTCGACATGCCAATCGCAAAAATTATTCCAGACAAATGTATAGAGCGCCGAGGCCGCTTCATTGTAGCGGTGATCTTCAATGGCAACGGCAACTTTGTCCGCAACGACCGCCATTTTACCTATAAGCGCCCGGTTGACAGGCAGGCGTGCGGCTTGCGGATCGAAAGCACCCAGTCCGAAACACTCGTTAATTTCGCAAAAGCGTGCCGCATTCCACAGCTTGGTGCCAAAGTTGCGATAACCTTCGATGCGGGGAATGGACAGTTTAATGTCCCTGCCCTGCGCCGCCATAGCAGCCAGGGTAAAGCGCAAGGCATCAGCACCGTATTGATCAACAAGACCAATCGGATCGATGACATTGCCCTTTGATTTGGACATCTTGGCGCCGTGCTCATCGCGCACCAGAGCGTGGATGTAAACCGTGTGAAACGGGACTTCCGGCTCGCCATTTTCATCTTTCATAAAGTGCAGGCCGAACATCATCATTCGGGCAACCCAGAAGAAAATAATGTCAAAAGCAGTGACCAGCACATCAGTTTTATAGAATTGCTCGAGTTCCTTGGTGGATTCAGGCCAGCCAAGGGTTGAGAACGGCCAAAGGGCCGATGAAAACCATGTATCGAGGACATCTTCGTCACGTCGCAGTGAAACTCGCGAGCCATAATGACGCTCAGCTGCTGCCAAAGCGAGGTTTTCGGTCTCGGCAACGAAAATCTCATCGTCGGGACCGTACCAGGCTGGAATTTGATGCCCCCACCACAATTGGCGGGAAATACACCACGGCTGGATGTTACGCATCCACTCATAATAGGTTTTATCCCAATTTGCCGGGACAAATTTGGTCTTGCCTTGCTCAACCGCCTCAATGGCCGGTTTTGCCAATACTTGCGCGTCTACATACCATTGCGGCGTCAACCACGGTTCAATAACAACGTCCGAACGATCACCATAGGGTATCTTGTTGGTGTGGGGTTCTATTTTTTCGAGTAACCCGGCAGCTTCAAAGCGCTCGACAACGATCTTGCGCGCGTCAAACCGGTCCAGACCGTGCAGCTTCATTGTTTCATCAAGGTTGGCACTGACTGGCAGATCCTTCAAAAACGCCTCATTGCCATCGATATCAATCTGGGCATGTTTATCAAGAATGTTGATTTGATCGAGATCACAGCGTTTACCGACTTCAAAGTCGTTGAAGTCATGGGCCGGGGTGATTTTAACGGCGCCGGACCCTTGTTCAGGGTCAGCATACTCATCAGCGACAATTGGAATGCGGCGGCCAACCAATGGCAGAATTACGAATTTTCCAACCAGATCCTTGTAGCGCTCATCATCAGGATGAACAGCAACCCCGCTATCACCCAACATAGTTTCCGGCCGGGTTGTAGCGACCGTGATGAATTGTCCATCTTGCCCTTCGATCGGGTATTTGAAATGCCAAAGGTGGCCTTCCTTCTCAACCGGAACGACCTCAAGATCTGAAATCGCGGTCAGCAGTTTTGGGTCCCAATTGACCAACCGCATGTCTTTGTAGATCAGGCCTTCTTGAAAGAGCTGGACAAAAACCTTGCGAACTGCATCGGACAGTCCCTCATCCATGGTAAAACGCTCGCGCGACCAGTCACAAGAGGCGCCGAGACGACGAAGTTGCCGGGTGATTGTGCCGCCCGATTCTTCTTTCCATTCCCATATCCGTTCAACAAACTTTTCGCGTCCCATCTCCCAGCGGGTCGGTTCATTGGCAGCAGCCAATTGGCGTTCGACAACCATTTGGGTGGCGATACCGGCATGATCCATGCCCGGTTGCCATAAAACATTTTTGCCGCGCATCCGCTCAAAGCGGCATAGGATATCCTGAATGGTGTTGTTTAGCGCATGCCCCATGTGCAGTGAGCCAGTAACATTGGGTGGCGGGATGACAATGCAGAACGGGTCGGCATCGGGCTTATTGCCTGCTTTGAACGCACCTGAGGTTTCCCAGGCTTGATAGAGACGTTGTTCAACATCTTCCGGTTTGAAATGTTTTTCCAGCATTTTGGGACTTTCGGCAATATCAGCGATATAGATTGAATTGGTTTGTGGTGCGGTTTAACGCTCCAATCATCATCTTGCAAGACGCTGTGTCGTTATTTGCCGCCCCAGCGGGAAACGCGCTCGATTTCCTCGCGTACCAACCGCTCAACAAGCCGAGGCAAGTTCTCATCAAGCCATGATTGCAGCATTGGACGTAGCAAGTCTCGGGTGATCTCGTCAATGGAGCGTTCACCCGATGTTGCATTGCCGATAATTGTATCTGCCAACCGGTTAAAAGCGGCTGATGTTTCTGCTGCGCTTTCATCTGATGTTAGCGGTACTGGCATCTGCGGTACTGGTTCTTGTTGGGTTGGTGCCTGTTGGGTTGGCACCTGCGGTGCAGCTTCAACAATCGGTTGAACCACGTGCTGAATGGTTTGTGTCTCGGGCGTATAGTGTTGTTCCTGCAAAATCTCTGGTTCCGGTTCCAGATAAGCTTGTCGGGTTTGCGGACTGAATGAATCTTCCACTTCCTCAAACTGTTCGGGTTCGGGAGCATAACCGTACTCTTGGATGTACTCTTCCTGGGTTTCGACATATTCAGCGTCGCTGATTTCATCAGTTTCCAGATCCCCGGTCCGAAACTCGTCAATTGCGTCTGGTTGCGGGTCGCCAAGTCCGGCGCGTTTTAATTTTTCAAGGGCATCTTCAAGACGAGCGTCACCGCTTAAAATTCCGGCAAACCCGTTAGCGCCGGTGGTGTGTCGCAGCGGCGCTGGGCTTGATGCTGTATTGCGGGCGAGTGCATGGGGTGAAGTGGCACCTAGCTCATGCAGTTGATTACGCAGTTTGAAAAAGTTTTCTGAATGCTGACGGGTTGAGCCGCTGGCTTGACCATTTGCTGGTTGCAGACTGACTCGTGTCTGGTTCATCGAACCGGAAACAGTGGCACCGACAGCCTGCTTTTCAGCGAACTGTTGTTGCGGAACCGATGCCTGCTGAATCAATTGACCTTTTGCATCGCCATGAATTGCCTGACGAATTGATACCAACAATTCTTCAACGCTCGGCTGGCTTTGTGTGGATGCCCGATTTTGTGTGTCTGGCCTGCTCATGGTCATTATCACTTTACGTCACTTTACGCGAATCACTAAACTTTTATAAACTTTAAATTTGCCCATATCGTGGTTCAGTGCAAACTGAACCTGTCAACTACGCACAGCTTATAGACAGAAAAAGTACTCGTCACGCTTGTTTTTGAGCGATTCCCGCAATGAAACAGTTTTTTAAACAATTGTTAAAACTATTTGATGTTGGCGCCAAAATATTGGTCACGCACCCGGCGGGCATTCACAGAAGGGTCATGAATCGCCACGGAAAGACGCAAATGACGCGCAGTCATGCGACCGGTTGCTGCTATCAACTGATAGGCGGCAACAACTTTATTGCGTTGAGCAACCGCCAGAGTCACTTGAGAGTTTACAAGCTCACGCTTGGCATCAAGGATGTCCAACGTGGTTCGTGAACCGACCAGTGCTTCCTGACGAACCCCACTCAAAGCCAAAGCGTTGGCACTGACCTGCGCTTTGATTGAAGTGATGGTTTGCCGACTTGCAACAAAGGCATTCCAGGTACTGACCACAGATTGTCGAACCTGTCGGCGGGTATCCAAAATCAACAATTGACGTTCGCTGGCCTGTTGTTTTGCCTGACGAACCTGTGAATAGACCCGTCCAGCCTGATAAAGCGGAATAGACACAACACCTTGAATTACCCCGGTGCCGGTACGCTTTATAGTTGATGTAGGTTCTGAGCGCAAAGAATATTGGGCTTGCAAACTCAAGGTTGGTAACAGGTCACCTTTGAGCACTTTTATGTTTTGTTGGGCTGCTTCAAGATTAAATGCGGCCGCCAGTATGCTAGGTGAAGTTTTTGAAGCCGTGTTCAATGCGGCCTGTAAACTTCGCGGCACACTTCGTGATATACCGGGGAAGCGCAGTCGCGACGGTCGGTGGCCGATTACGCGAATGTATGATGCAATGCTTGCTGCCAAATTTGAACGGGCAACAGCCAAGTCAGCCCTGGAACTGGCAAGACGGGCACGTGATTGTGCAACATCTGTACGTGTAATTTCACCAACGGCAAATCTGGCATTGGAAGCTGCCAATTGACTAATTAAAAAAGAAACATTCTTACGACGCAACGCGGCAATATCCTGATCCCGGATAACATCCATATAAGCTGTCGCGCCATCTAGTAAAACACCTTGCTCAACCGATAAGAGTTGCTGGCGGCTGGCGTTTACAACAGCTTCTGCCTGCTTGGTGCCGGAAACAGTCTTAAAGCCACGAAAAATCGGCTGATTCAAGGTTATCGAAAATCCGGCAGGGTTAGTTTTACTGGTCTTAAAACCTGTTGAATTTGACCATTGAGCGCCGGCGTCCGCATTGGCAGACACTGTTGGTCGCCAGCCGGAAAGGGCTTGAGAAACGTTTTCATCAACTCCGCGTTGTCGGGCTCTGTCGGCCTGCAAACCAGGATGGTTCCTGTAGGCAGATTTTAAAGCTGAGGGTAAGGATTCAGCATCGGCAGAGTTAGAGAGACCAAAACCGGCTGCAAACACTGCTAGCCCAATTGCTAAAAAAGTGGTTTTTGATGCATAATTAACGACCATTTTTTGCCTAACGCAAATTTCCGCACTGGTTTTTTGCGCAATTTTCGGCATTGTATCCCGCATTGTAAGGTGCCCGCTGTTAAACTCTTTTGTTTTTTTATATATATCAGTCTGATATAGGATTGTCAGCATTCTTAGCAAACCACTATATCGCAGGCAAGAGCACAAAAGAACTCATATGAAATTTATTGAACTCTATCTCCTGATCCCATTTCTGCGTTGACGACACACCTTTTACGCAGAAAACCGTCAGATATTTGGATAAATGATGTTAATTTCGAAAGGCCGGTGTAGAAACATTTATGTTGTAAATTTAAAACTGGAAACTTCTTTCGGCGGGCTCAAAGCCCATCAACAACGGTGCTGAAGCATCAAATGCCGCCCAAGATGACAGTTTTCCATTAGATTTTGTCACAATGGTTGCTTTTCCCCGATTTTCCTCACCAATTACAGCTACCAATCGGCCATTTTCAGCCAATTGATCAATAAATGATTGTGGTGCAACAGGAATGCGCCCATTTACCACAATTACGTCAAAGGGTGCCTCACTGGCCATACCGCTGGCATGATCACCACAGACTACCGCTGCATTGGTGACACCCAGCTCAAGCAGTTTTTTACCACAGAGTTCACAAAGTTCTTTGTCTTGTTCAATGCCGACCACCGATTCTGCCAATTGCGCAATGATCGCAGTCGAATAGCCCGTCCCCGGCCCTATATCGAGGACCAGATCTGATGGTTTAATTTCGGCCAATTGCAAAAGGCGGCCAAGAACCATGGGTTCAAGCAAAAAACGACCGTTGCCGATCGGTAATTCTTCATCAAGATATGCAACTGAGCGGTGCGACGGGCTTACAAAATGCTCGCGTTCAACCGCGGCCAACGCAGATACCAACGATAAACTGGTGATGCCGTTGGGGCGAATTTGCGATTCCACCATATTTTGACGTGCAACTGAGAATTCCATTTCCCGACATCCTGATACTGACTTTGGAAGTGCTCACAAATACCCCATATTCTCAAGTTAGCCAATTTTTAATTGGTTTTTCCTTGGTTTTAAAACTTTCTTCAATGATGATTGTAAATAAAACAGTTTAGGACGATAAAACGGCTTCTTTTGTGGAAGGTATTGCTCTATACAAGCGCCCACCACTCATATGAGGCCTCGTGGCGGAGTGGCTACGCAGCGGATTGCAAATCCGTGTACTCCAGTTCGATTCTGGACGAGGCCTCCAATGATTTCAATGAGTTAGTCGATTTTTTCGAAAACACCATTTGAATCGTACCACATTTAATACCTCGTGAAGCTTTAAAGTTTGGCCTTTGGTTCTCAACCATGCCAATGATTCCGGCAGGGCTGCTGCTGTTACTGGGATATACGGTCAAAACGAATACTTGGGTGAAAGACAGAGGTCGTTAGACGCGTGGGCGGTGAGAGTTATAGGGATTGTTGAAGGTGGAGAGGCGGCGGGGAACGTTTTCAAGTTATGTTGATGGAAAGATATCCGAGCCTTGCGCGTTAATGTGAAGCCGCTATAGTTGAACTCAATACCATCGCGCGCTTTTCTCAGACTTGCTGTGCGATCACATTTGCGGTCAATCGGGAAATGGGAGGGTTTGGCGTTGCGGATATTTGCACCCATTATGGGCGCGTTGCTTTTCAGTTTCGCAATCATGATTGTGCCAGCTCAACCAGTTCTGGCGCAAACGGTGAGCGAAGTATGGGTAACAACAAAGGATACCAAAAGCATTGCCATTCTTGAGGCTTTTGTTGAGGCGTTTCCAGACTCCATCTATGCAAAGCTGGCCAAAGCCCGGATCAAGGAGCTGCGTGGCCAGAGCGGATCGGATGGCGGTGCAGATGAACAATTGCCCGCCAAGCCCACGCTCCGCGAAAATACTGGCCAAGCACAGGGAAATAAACAACCTGAATTCCAATTTGCCAACAGGCGCGAACTGGTGCGCGCTATCCAAACTGAGTTGAAAAAACAACGTTGCTATTCCGCGAAAGTAGATGGCATATGGGGAAATGGAAGCCGCAGGGCGGTCGACACTTTCATTCAATATGCGGGCGTTGCGACAGATGGTGAACCGTCAAGAGATTTGTACAACACCGTGCGGGCAACCAGCGGACCGGTCTGCCCGCTTAGCTGCGGTGCCCGTTTTGTTGTCGGGAACGGCAAGTGTGTTCTGAAAACCTGCAAGAAAGGCGAACGCTTGTCACGCCGTGGCAAATGCGTAAAACCGGTGGCAAAGAGGCCATGCAACGAATGGCGCTGGCGCGATGACACATGCACTGCCTACGTAAAAAACATGGTCTGCTACATCCCGAAATCCGAAGCCAGAAACCTTTATTGCGGATGCCCCCAACGTCCCCCACCGCAATTTCGCCATTGTAAATACCGTATAGTCGGCGGAGCTGGCTGAAAAGCGCAGGGCATTGGATACCTGGGCTTTGAGATTGTTGAGGTTAAAGGCAATGCTGATAACGTGGTGAAATTCAAAGCCTAGAAAACTCTAAAAATTGTAAGGGACAGAAAACCATCAATACTTAGGGGCCAATATGCCATATTTGCCGTTAATTTGTGAAATACCCATTGGTCCTTATAACCTTCGTCGTCCACCGAATCCGGTCGGTATTTTGCCTAGTGGCAATGGACCACGCCTGTACTAGTTTTCATGTGACAGCATTGGCCAGGCGGCGAACTTTTTCGGCAACCGCCACCATGTGCTTGGGCAATTGTTGGTAGGACCATAGATAAAATTCCAATTGCTAATACGACTACTTTCATTGCTGGCACTCCCATAAAGTTCGCATAACGTCTCCACTAAAGCATGGCTCCTTTTTTGAGATTCATGTGACATGCTTTAAGTCTTTGTTTTTACGCATGTCTTTATCCCAAAACCGGTGCCCACTTTTGGGAGACATGCTTTAATCGTAGCCTTCAATTATTTACTGGAAGTTAAATTCAACCATGGGCAACTAAACTAAACCTGAATGGTAAAGTGTTTGCCATCATATAAAATTGGACAAAATCTTGGATGCAAACATTGGACCGAACCGATACCATCAAAATCGAACCGTCTCAAGACTGATATCGATTCCACGTTCATGAAGTAAATTTTCCACGTTGCAGAGTGAGAGCAGAAAGCGGACGTACATTATCACCGCAACGCGAATGATTTCAGGTGAAGCCTTGAAATAGCGGAATGGATTTTTCATCAACCAAGCCTACGAGGCGTGCAAACAGAGCTCAAGTTATTTTCCTCTGACAGTGCCTCTGGCACGTTTTTTGCTGCGGTATGATGGCCAGAAACAAGCAGGAAAATCCAACCATGTCTTTCTATCTCTCAAAAATAATCTGGGCTGTCGTACAACCAACAATACTTATAGGGCTCTTGTTGTTGATGGGGATTGCTCTGCTCGTTTTCAACAGGAGAACGATGGGACTGATTGCGGTGGGTATTGGAAGCTTCTGCTACTGTTCGATTGTGTTTCTTTCGGCCGGTCAATTCCTAATCGCCCCGTTGGAAAACCGATATCCGGCAAATCCGGATTTACCTGCAAAAGTTGACGGTATTCTAGTTCTTTCCGGCCCTCTGGATCGTCGAATGACGGTTGCACGACAGCAATTGTCCATTCGTGACGGTGCGGAAAGATATTTGGAGTTTTCAAAACTCCTACGCAGATACAAAGACGTTGAAGCAGTGATATCGGGAGGCAATCCCTCGTTGGCGGGGAAATTGGAAGGTCAGGCTGTGTTCGCCAGGCAAATTCTCGATCGTGTCGGAATCGAGGAATCCCGCGTTAAATTAGAAATCAATAGCAGGAACACCGACGAAAACATTCGCTTCTCGCACAATTTGCTAAAACCATCTGCCGACAGCAAATGGATTATCATCACGTCTGCTTATCATATGCCCCGTGCCCAGGCGGTACTGAAAAAACTGGCATGGAAAACGATTCCTTATCCGGTCGATTTCAAAACGGAAGGTCAGAATGGTCGTGTCCTGTTCACAATGGACAGTGGTGAAGCGTTTACGGTTGTTGATCTGGCCATCAAAGAATGGCTTGGCCTGTTGTACTACTACCTGACGGGCAAATCAGCGGCATTGTGGCCATGACTAGTCGAGGCCGAGATGCTTTGAACGCTGCAATTCATTATAGATACTTACAACGCCTGTCTCTGCACAAATAGCTGGTGAAACAAGGATAACGAGTAGAGCAAAAATTGAAAAAGACGTTTTGGTAATCATTGTTTTAACCTCTAATATCTGCAAACGCATAAATACCTAGATCACGAACCTTCAGGCCGTTGTATCAAAATACAGCTTGATTAGCCGAAGCAGTCATTGTCGTACGCCCAATCGAATCCCCCGTTGACCAAGTTGCAGTTTCCTGTCCGGGCTAGAATCAAGTCGTTATTGCCGGTTCAACCCGTTGAAGTTGGGGGTGGGGGTTGGGGGTGCCTCAATTCCCAATAACCCACGTTGGGGCGTATTGGAATTACGACGGTTAGGGTTTCTGCTGGGCGACCTTGGCGGAACGGCAGATTGACCAAGCATCTGCTTCATTATTTCATAGGATTGCTTTGATTGTCTGCAAATTCTCGCCTGGTATTTAAACTTGGGCAGAATGCGCCTGTATGTCTTGCTAATCCGCTTCAAATTAGCACTTTCCCTTCTGAGGGCAGCTTTGGCACGCTCATAGCGTTGTCTGGCATTTGTCAAATCTTGTTGGCTTCTCCTGACAGCAACGGATTGTCTACGAGCTCTTGCGCATTCAATCCTGGCACCATTTCTGGCTTCGTTGAGATTTTCTCGCGTAACAGCTTGTGCTTGTTTGATCGATCCAAGAGTAATAGTTGTAAAAACTGCTAAAACAGAAAGAAAAAAAACTCCACCGTATGGAATGTTTAAATGGAATTTTGCAGACATCGCGAATAACTCCTTACAGAATATTTGGTTTTATATTTGTTTCATATTGATTGCCGAGAATGCTGTTTTACTGAGGGTCCTCCAAACCTTCGAACAGGCCAGGCTGTAAAGGTGTAGTTTGCCTATTCGACCCACTCGGGTTTTTGGACGGACATCCAATTGACCACCTTTCGTTGGCGTATGAAATGGCCCACATTTCCGAAGGTATCTGCGGGCAAAGTTTTTGTAGCCGCGAGTAATTTGAATCAGTGGACTTGAAGTAAATCGTACATATTCCGGTTTGGCGATTGTAGTCCATATTCTTACAGAAGCTTACGTCCTCACAAATTACCATACATGCGCCTGAGCTGAATTCACTGGTACGCAAGCTCTGGGCCTGTGCAACCACCGGCATTAGGAACAATACCGCTATCAATGCTGTTCTCACTTTTTTCTTTCCCATATTCAGACTTTATTGCGGATCATCCAACCCTTCGAACATGTCGGCTGGCGGTGGTGTATTTGGCGCAGTGTTGTCCGACTGCGGGTTATTTGGTTGGTAGAAATTCGGGCTTGGAGTTGGTGCTGGTCTGGGGGCAACCCTCATGGTGGATGTGTCAGGAATGAGATACATCATGCTGGCCCAACCAACAATTCCTCGGTAGTTAATTTCACACCAATTGCCACGGCAAGGACCAAGCATGCTAACGCCTCTGCCATAAGGTGGAATAGAACCTAATTTTCGCCCTCGGGCTGAGGGACGCGAGCGGATATAAAGAACATCCCAGCTAGCAATTCCGGTGACGCGATGCGGCGTACTTCCTAACGCTTCGCGAACAAGAAAACGCTTACTGACCCAACCCGTCATATTTCGGTATTTTATCGGGCACCAACCAGACCAACATGAACCAAGTATTCTTATTCCGTAACCACTGGGCGGAATTGAACCTATTTTCCTCCCTCGAACAGAGGGTTTTGACCGGATATTCAATACGTCTGAACTCCGTACGCCATACACCCGATATGTCTCGGCCACAGCATCAACAGGTCCCAATAGGGACAAGGCTAAAAAGACGCCAACAGCCGCAAGAAATCGGCAAAAGACAGAAGATATAACCATTTTTCATTTTATGTAACAGGTTACAAAGCCTTAGAAACTCTAATGAATAAATCCGCCCGTATTCAATATGAATTGACCTTGTTGATAATTGTTACAATTCCTTTGGAGTTAGAGTACACCCTTGGACCGCAGTCATATTAACATAGGTCAAATTCAGTTTAAGGTGCCGGGATCAGCACCTTTGATGCAATAACCCCGCCACCTAATTGGATCGTAATACCCTAGCCTTGCGACTCAGTAATTGGTGGTCGGGAATGATCTGCGATGTTGCCGGAAAAAACGGGCACAAGTCGAGTTGCGTTCGCTTAAACCACGCTGGCAGCCGCATTGTATCCGTGTATATGTCTGGCAACTCCTGTACCCACGTCGATTACGGACGCCAAACCGCCTAATCAAATCGCAGGCATGCGCGGTCCAATTACCATTTCTTTGACCCATTTTTTGGAAATTCCCACCGGGCATAACATACCAGGGACCGTCCGGAAATCGCAGATCGTGAACAAATGTTGGCTGCCAATTGTTCGATCGACAAGGAGCGGCGTTTGCTGTCCCAAACGTCGTTAGAGAAAAGGCAGCGGCAACAACCGATACTAAGACCATTTTTCGAATTAACAACACTTCTTGAACTCCTTTTTTTGGTTATTAGGAGCTTGGCCAAGCAGATGTGTTATTCTACGCCTACAATTTCCGTTAAACGTTGATATGAGTCAAATTGGACTAATGCCTTTGAACAAATAACCTGCTTTTACTGTTCTAGCGGAACGTGGTAACACGTCAAAAAGCCTTGGCTGCGTGTAAGGAAGAAATCGTGAGTGCTGACCAACAATCTCCAGATAATGAGTTTTCGGTATCGGGCGACACAGCCTTTTGGCGTGGCCTCAACGTAAGAGATACAGCAGATATATGTTACGTTGTTGCGGGGCGGTTTGGTGACACTGAGATAGCTGCAAATTCCACTTCTGGAGATTGGATGATCCTTGACGAGCCATTGTTTTGGCATCGTGCAGACCGAACAGCCGCCTTAATCAACGAACGCTTCTTTAGCGACCTGATTGTGGTCGACCTGAGCAGTCTTGATACCAAGATAACAATCGGCCGCGTACACGCCGAATTACTAAGTGAAATGACTTGCGAACGGATCATACGCTTCCTTCTATTCTCAAGTATTTTACGTACTTTTGTACATAGCCACTCAGAATTGCAGCTAACCGAGCGTATCGATGGAAGATTCCATCGGGAGCGATATAACGCCAGCCATTTCATTTACACGAGCCATGAAATCCGTACTGACTATTCTTCCGAGGTGGAAATTGACACACAAAGCGGATCCATCTCAGTTGGCCCATGTAACAACCCAACTCAAGATGGAATTTCTTGAGCCAAAACAGAGCCACCACGTTTCATTTTGATTTGTGATTATTCACTTTGTTATTGTTATTCGTAAAACCGACCTTTTCTGCAAGTTTTGGGTAGTTCCGTTTTAGCCAATTACCAAATCTCACTGTCATCTTACGGCGCCAGCGGCGTACTGCCGGGATATCTATGGATAATATCGTCAGGCCCAAAGGAATCATCCAAAAGCCAAGAATGGGCAGAAATCCCAGGATGCCGCCAATAATCAGCAAACCGCCAATGATCATACGGGCCAGTCTGCTGGCAGGTAAATTGTAGGTTCGTCCGGCGAAATTTATTTTTGACATGCTGTATAAATTGGGAATTGATGTAAAACTTTGCAAGCGTTGTCGATATTTATAGAAAAATAAACAAATTTTTTGTAAAAAGGGCTTACATACTGGATAAACCTTTGCTATTAGGTTTTTAAATATTCCCCGATAGCTCAGTTGGTAGAGCAAGCGGCTGTTAACCGCTTTGTCGCAAGTTCGAGTCTTGCTCGGGGAGCCAAATTCATAAAAGGCAGTTCTTTATTGAGCTGCCTTTTTTGGTTTTCCCACTTTGGTTTCACGCCAAATGGTAAAAGCAGAGGCGCTGATGATAACGGCTGCACCGATCAGGGTTTTGCTGTCAGGCCATTCTGAAAATATGAAAATGCCGATCAAACTGGCATAGATCAACTTGGTGTATTCCATGCCGGTAACAACACTGACCTCCCCTGCCCGATAAGCTTGCACACCCAGCCATTGGGCAACGACCGACACCGCGCCAATGGCGATGAGAATCAATAGACCTGTTGTATCAGGCGTCTGCCAGACGAAAAAACTTGGGATTGCCACAAGTAGGCCAACAAATATGGCCTGGTAGGACAGCAGCGTCACTGTACTTTCCGTTGATGTCAGAGCACGAACGCAGGTTACAGCGGTTGCAGCACCTGCAGCAGCGGCGATGGCGATTATAGCGTAATAACTGATGGCGCTACCGGCATCGGGGCGCAACATTATCAACATGCCGAAAAACCCTACAACTATCGCAAAGACCCTACGCCAACCGACAGCTTCACCAAGAAAAATTGCTGCAAAAATTGTCACAAATAGTGTTTTGGTGAAAGAAAACGAGATTGCCGTTGCCAGCGGTAAATATGCGACAGCTGTAAAGCTGAGCGTCAAGGCTGCAAGCGCGCCGGACAAGCGCAGCACATGTAGTCCTGGCCTTTTGGTAATCAGGCTTTGCGGAAAATGTTTGAGGAGAAGAGGCAAGAGAAATATCAACATGACAGCTTGCCGAAACAACAAAATCTGCGCCACATGGTAATCTGTCGCTGCCAATTTTACCAAGGCAGTCACGACTGTAAACATTGCAGCCGCGGCCAGTGCAAATATGGTTCCGCGAACATTACCGGGCAAATTGTTGAAGATCATTTGTATGCTCTAACCGGCAATAGGCCTCATGATCAAGACCATTGTCGCATGGGCACCATTGGCACCAATGTTGGTAATGGTGTGGGCTTCATCGCCGCGATAACGAAGCGACTCGCCTTGTTTGATGTTTTTGGTTTCTTCACCACATTTCACCTGCAGTTCGCCCTCAAGAACATACAAATGTTCAATTGAACCAGGTTGATGGGGTTCGGACACCAGCATTCCGCCTTTTTGAGCGTGAAAATCGTACCATTGCACATGCTCAACAAGATTTAGCGGTCCGGCAATGGCCAGACGGCACAGGCCATCTTCGCTTTCCAATATCGGAATAGCAGATTTACTCTGGTGATCGATAAAGTTGGGGGTATCGTCTTGCCTTAAAACAACATCAACGGTTGTATCGAGCGCTTTCGAAAGGCGCTGGACCGTGCCAATTGTAGGATTGGTCTCGTTGCGCTCGATCTGGGAGATAATTGATTTGGCAACGCCGGACTGCTCTGACAGATCACCGAGTGACATGTTATAGGCTTTGCGCAGGCGTTGAATGGCGTTGCCAAGGGCCGGGCCGACACCACCCTGTTTTTTTGATTTTGTCATGATGATATTGCCTGCTGCAGATCTTCTATTAGATCTTGTACATCTTCCAATCCGACTGATAACCGCAGCATACCATCAGTAATCCCCATTTCGGCACGCGCTTCTTGCCCGATGGCCCGGTGTGTGGTGCTTGCCGGATGCGTAATCAGCGATTTTGAATCACCAAGATTGTTTGAAATGTCGATGATCTCAAGTTTGCGCATCAGGTCAAAGGCTGCCTGTTTACCGCCGATAATTTCCATAGTGACCAAAGTGCCGCCCGCCGCCATTTGTTTTTTGCAAAGGCTGGCCTGCGGGTGCGACGGCAGACCGGGATAAAGAACCCCCGAAACACCGCTCATAGTTTCAAGCGCGGTAGCGATTTCCAGTGAAGCCTTAGATTGCGCCTCAACCCGTAATTTTATTGTCTCCAACCCTTTCAGCATCACCCAGGCATTAAATGGTGATAATGACGGGCCGGTGTGGCGCAGCATTGGTTTTAGCTTGTCTTCCTTGAATTCATCGCTGGAAAGTATCGCGCCACCGAGTACACGCCCCTGCCCGTCTATGTGTTTGGTGCCGGAATAAACTACGATATCAGCGCCAAATTCCATTGGTTTTTGCAAAACTGGCGTGGCAAATACATTATCAATTACCAGAATAGAATTAGATTGATGAGCGATGTCGGCAACAGCTTTTATATCGATAATTTCCAATGTCGGATTGGATGGTGTTTCCATGAAAAAACAACGGGTTTGAGGTGTCACTGCCTCGCGCCAGGCTTTAAGGTCAGTGCCATCGACGAGCGTTGAGGTGATGCCAAAGCGTGGTAATATGTTGGTCACGATTTGATAACATGACCCAAATAATGCTTTGGCTGCTACGATGTGGTCTCCCGCTTCCAGGTGAGATGACAGCGCGCCCCAAACTGCTGCCATACCGCTGGCGGTGCCGTAACATGCCTCTGCCCCCTCCAGAAGACGCAGACGCTCTTCAAACATTTCTACGGTCGGGTTGCCATAACGGCCATATACAAATCCGTCATCTTCGCCCTTAAAACGGCGTTCTGCGGTTTCTGCATCGTCATAACAAAACCCCGAGGTTAAATATATCGCCTCAGAAGTTTCTCCGTGATGTGACCGCTCTGTACCACCACGCACCAGATTGGTTGCTTCTCGCCAGTTTTTAGTCATTTTTCTCTCTTTTATCCTTGCACCCACGGTAATCCGGCAACTTTCCAGCCGCCGATTGTACCGCGATGGCCAGCCTGATCCCTGTCGCCCTCAAATCCTTCAGCAACATTGTAACAGTTTTCGAATCCCGCTGCCGTTAACTCTGCTGCGGCACGGGCAGAGCGAACGCCTGATCGGCAAATTAGATAAATTGGTACATTAGCCGGTACGCCCAATGCCTTGATGGTATGAACAAAATCCGGGTTTTCCGGCGTCGGCGGCCATGATGCTTGTATCATGGCTTCCATCAACGGAATGCCAACATAGGTCCACTCTTGCGGGGTGCGGACATCGATTAGTACCGCATCGCGGTTTGATGAAAGCGCTTCATAGGCCTGTTTCGGACTGACGTCACCTTGGTACATAATTTCCCTCGTTCTTTTTAACGAACGATCGTTTCTAACAGCAAAACAGCCATGATTGCAATCAAATTTTGGCAAATTTTGGCAAATTCTCGCTGATTTACTCACCGCATTGACGTGGCTGGAAATTGCGGCGCAAAATAGCAAAACTATCGAATCACTGGGAGGCAACGAAATGCGCAATAGACTGGTAGCTTTGGGACTCGTTTTAGGGTTGGTATTCAACCCGACTGCGTTATTGGCACAAGCGTTCAATGCCAGCCACCCGATGGATGCGCTGACACCAGGAGAGGTGCAACGGGCTGTACAACTTCTTAAGGCAGCTGGTCATGTGGATAAAGACACCCTTTATCCTATGGTAACTCTGTATGAGGCACCTAAAAAGGAAGTCCTTGCGTGGAAACCCGGCGGCAGTTTTACCCGCAAGGCTTTTGTCATTTCCCGACGCAACAACAAAACATTTGAAGCCGTAATCGACCTTACTGGCAACAAAATCAATTCCCACAAAGTTGTTCCCGGTGCTGAGCCAGCGATTTTGCAAAAAGAATGGAATTTGGCCCGTGACTTGACGTTTCAAGACCCACGCTGGCAAGCGGCAATGAAAAAACGTGGCATTACTTCGGATAAAGGCATTTTATGCACACCGCTGTCTGCCGGTTTTTTTGAAGATGACCCGAATGCCGGACGCCGCCTGCTTAAAGTGCCCTGCTACGATGGTCGTGACAGATTACACCCGACCATTGCCCGTGAAATCGAGGGGGTAATTGCGGTTGTAGATACCAATGCCGGTAAAGTTGTTGAAGTCATCGATACCGGCGAAATTGTACCGTCTCCCCCCACGCCCGAGGGCTATGGCAAGACCGCACCGAAGCTGGAAGCAAAATTACTGCCAGTAATCCTGGACTCTCCTTCAGGTACCAATATCAAGATCAAGGGTGCGGTAGAAGTGGAATGGCGCAATTGGTCGTTTCACATCAGGGCAGACCGCCGGGCCGGGGCAATTATGTCTTTGATAAAATTCAAGGACGGCGACAAGAAGCGATTGATTGCCTACCAGATGAACATCTCGGAAATGTTTGTGCCTTATATGGACCCTGATCCGACGTGGAATTTCAGAACCTATCTGGATGCCGGTGAGTTCGGGCTGGGGTATCTGGTTTCCTCCTTGAAACCGGGCGTTGATTGCCCTGAAAGTGCATTTTTCGTTGATCTGCTTTATCCAAGTGACCGTGGCGGGGTTTTCAAGGCGCCGCGGGCTTTATGCATATTTGAACGTTCAGTGGGCGATCCGGCTTTCCGGCACTGGGACGTTACCAATAAGACCGTTGAAGGTGTGCCGGAAATAGAACTGGTGGTTCGCATGATGCCAACGGTTGGAAATTACGATTACATTTCAGATTATATCTTTCAGTCGCGTGGTAATATCAAGGTGCGGGTTGGCGCATCCGGGTTTGTTGCCATCCGCTCGGCGAAATCGAAAAACATGGAATCACCGACCGCCAAAAAGGATACCCGTTACGGAGCCCTGGTTGCGCCTTATACAGTAGCGCCCTATCACGACCACCACATCAATTATCGTATTGATCTTGATGTGGACGGACAGAAAAACAATTTTGTCCGGGACTTTTTTACCCGGCAATCTCTGCCCAAATCAAACCGTCGTCGTGGCATCTGGACGCTGACTTCGTTAATCCAGAAAACCGAAAGTCCGATTACCGCCTGCAAACCAGCTACAGATGGAGCGGCATGGCGAGTGGAAAACCAAAACAAGAAAACACCAATTCTGAAAAACTACCCCAGTTATGAATTGATGCCCTGGCATACAACCACATCGCTGATGCCTCCGAACGACCCGGCCCAAACTCGAGCCCAATTCACCAGCAGCTCCCTGTGGATGACAAAATTCAAACCACGCGAACTATGGGCAGCCGGTGATTATCCCAATCTTTCCAAAACAGACACCGGCCTGCCAGTCTTTGCCGGTGATCGCGAAAGCATCGACAATGAAGATATCGTCCTGTGGTACAATGCAGCCTTTCACCACATCACCAGACCGGAAGACTTCCTGATCATGCCTACAATGTGGTTCGGCTTCACCCTGCGCCCGGTGCATTTCTTCGATCGTAATAAATCAGCCTTGCAGGACCCGGAATTTGCCAAATAAAGCTATTCGATCAGTGTCCCTTAAAAACGGCCGCTCGTTTCTCCATAAATGCTGCTACCCCCTCACGAAAATCATCGCTGCGGGACGCTTGTGATTGCAGCTTTTTTTCCAACTCCAGCTGAGTTACCATGTCGTTGCTTGTGGCAGCGTGCATTGCCTGTTTTATTGCAGCGAAGGCTTTCGTTGGTTGAGTAGAAAGATGTTTTGCCATTTTAATGGCGGTTGGCATCAAGTCTTCATCGTCAATTACATCCCAAATCAAGCCCCACTCCAGAGCCTTTTGAGCACTCAGGGGTTCGGCCAGCATGGCAAGGCCTTTGGCCCGGGCCATGCCTATCTGACGTGTCAGGGTCCAGGTGCCGCCAGCATCGGGGATCAGGCCAATTTTGGCAAATGCCTGAATGAATTTTGCTGATTTAGCAGCCAGAACGATATCGCAGGCAAGAGCAATATTGGCACCGGCACCGGCTGCTGCGCCGTTAACGGCAGCGATGACCGGAAATGGCATGTTGATTATTCTTTTGATCAGAGGATTATAGTTTTGTTCAATCGAGTCTCCAGCATCAAAATCGTCATTGATTTTGAAGGCTTCATCGCCCAGATCCTGCCCGGCGCAAAAGCCTCGTCCCTGCCCGGTTATAATCATCGCCCTCACCTTGCTGTTTTCGATCTCCTCAAAGGCTGAGCGCAGTTCAGCGTGCATGGCCTGGGTAAAGCTGTTGAGTTTGTCGGGGCGATTTAAGGTGATCACAGCAATGTCACCGTCAAAGTCGAGTATAAGGTTTTCGTACGACATTTCCATTTCCCTGAATTTATCATTGATTTGAGAAAACCCTAAACCGGCGCGGTAATCTGGTCTATAGACTAGTCTATAGATTGTTGCAGATTGATTTATCAGGATTACGCTTATGAGCGATCTTAAAGAGTATGATGTCGTTGTTGTTGGTGGTGGACCTGCCGGTTTATCTGCAGCTTGCCTGTTGGCAGAGCAAAAGCTTTCAACTGCCATTGTGTCGCCATTTTATCCCAAACCTGTGCCACAAGGCCAACGGGACCCACGCACCATTGCCATGATGCAACCATCAGTCCGACTTATGGAACACATGGGGCTGTGGCCAACCGAACTTGAATCAGTTTCCAGCCCGCTGAAACATTTGCGACTGCTCGATGACAGCGGCAACCTGCTTTCAGGAACAGAAGTTACGTTTAACTGTCAGGAATTAAGCGATCAGCCCTTTGGCTGGAATGTTCCCCTACCTGATTTGTCGCTGGCATTGCTGGCCCTGGCAAAAAAATCCGGCTTTGACTTTTATGAAGATGAAGCCCTTGGCGCACCTCTAAAAGGTGATGGAGTGCTGGTCCAGCTGAAGAATTTGGATGACCTGGTAGCCAAGGTGGTCGTGGCCGCTGATGGCCGTGCTTCAAACTTGCGCAAGTCGGCTGGTATTGGCATCGCACAGTGGTCCTATGACCAGGTTGCCATTGGCGCGGTGTTTGCCCATTCGGGACCGCACAATGACATGTCGACTGAGTGCCACAAGCAGGATGGGCCTTTAACTACGGTGCCGATGCCCGATAATCATTCAAGCCTTGTGTGGATGGTCCGACCTGAACGTGGCAAAGAACTGATGTCGCTGAGTGCAAAATCATTTGCCGGGGAATTGCAATTGGAACTACACGGCGAGCTTGGGATTATTTCTGATGTCATCAACCGGAAATCCTTCCCCATGCAGGGAATGAATGCCATGACATACGCCAGCAACCGGGTGATCTTGATTGGCGAAGCTGCTCACGTGGTTCCCCCGATCGGCGCTCAAGGTTTGAATATGTCTTTGCGTGACGGAGCGATGGCAGCAGAGCTAATAGGTGATGCCTGCCGGTTTGGTGAAGATATTGGTGGTGACAAGGTGCTGACAAAGTACGACACAAACCGGCGCCGTGACGTCTGGCCACGGCAAAAAGTGATTGATCTGATGAACCGCTCACTGCTTTCAAAATTGCCATTTATTCACGATGCCCGTGCTTTGGGCCTGAATCTGGTCGACCGTATTACACCATTGCGCAATGCCGTGATGCGTGAAGGAATTTCACCGACGGAAAACCTGCCGCGCGTGATGCAAACTTGATAAGGCGCAAGCGTCGGGAACCCAGAAAAAAAGGGGCCGACCCGGGGAAGTTTTTCGAGGAGGCCTCTCGAACTTTCCGGATCGGCCGACCCCATGGGCATCAGGAGATGCGGCGGACCTGAAGCACCGCGGGGGTAGATCGATTGATTCACCTATTACTTGAAGCCCCGAATGCGAGGACAAGTGTTTCACGATGAACCAATTCGGTTTTCGGGAATATACAATGCAACCTTGGTGCCAAGATGGGGCCCGGAAGATGTTTTTTGTGGTTGAAATTTGATAATTGGTGGAACTACGTCAGACAATCCGCCAAATTTGGCCATTTTGTGACCGATGTGGAAACGAACTAATCAGGCTGCGTAGGCAATTACTTTGTTTCGGCCCTGAGTTTTCGCATCATAAAGCGCTTGATCGGCGCGCTTGAACAATTGTTCTTGTGTGTCATTGGTGCCATCAAGCGCCGCCAACCCTATGGAAATGGTGATTTCAAGACCTTTGTTCTGATTTGGAACAACGAATGGTTTGCTACAAACTGCACGGCGCAACCGTTCGGCAATCTTGGTCGCAATTTTTTGATGGGTTTCGGGAAGGATGATCATAAACTCCTCGCCGCCAACACGACATGGCAAATCAACATTGCGAATATTCTGTTTGAAGCGCAATGCCAGCTCTTTCAATACCGCATCTCCCGCGTCATGCCCATGGGTATCGTTTACTGACTTGAAAAAATCAACATCCAGTGCCAGCACAGAAAGCGATTTTCCCCGGTTTGAAGCATTATCGACAAGTATAGAAATCTGAGTTTCCATATGTCGTCGATTGAACAAGCCGGTCAAAGGGTCAGTAACAGCAAGTTCCATCGTCTGACTGACATGAGAACGTAGTTTCTGGGTGTAACGCCAACGCCGCAATTGCGTGTTGATGCGGGCGGCTAACTCTTGCTGGTCTATCGGGCGGGTCAGATAGTCATTTACCCCCATTTCAAGGGCACGCAGCATCTTGCGGCTGTCATCCGGGTCCACAATAACAAGAATTGGAATTTGCCTCGTCCGCTCCAACGAGCGTAATTGTGAGCACAATCGTAATCCGTCAAAGGTTTGCATATCCAGATCAACAATGGCCAAATCATATTGCGTTTCTGTTGCGGCAAAAATAGCCTGCTGCGGGTCGGTGATCTTGGTCAACCGATGCAGGTTGGATGTTCCGGAAGAAATTCGCTCAAATAAAGTACCGTGATCATCGACGACCAGAATGTTGCAGTCGGTCAGACTTTCGGTGAATTCACCGACAACCGGCATGTCGAGTTTTTTGTCGTTTTCAGAAGCGCGCAAACGTAATTCGTCGGTAAGCATTTTTAGGCGAACAAGACTTTTTACCCGGCAAAACAGTGCGAGGTCATTGACAGGCTTGGTCAAAAAATCGTCGGCACCGGCTTCGAGCCCGCGGACCCGGTCTTCGGGCTGGTCCAGCGCCGTGACCATAATCACCGGAATATGTTGAGTGGCGGGGTTGGATTTTATACGATGGCAAACTTCAATGCCGTCCATACCGGGCATCATGACATCAAGCAATACGATGTCAGGATTGGTACGCTGGATGGTTTCCAGGGCATCTACTCCATTCATTGCAGTGCTTACGTCGAAATATTCTGCTGTCAGTTTGGCTTCCAGAAGCCTTACGTTGGCAAGCAGATCATCGACAACCAAAATCCGTGCGGTCATTTTTCTGCTTTCAAGAACCCGTCTATAGTCTGTAGAAATCCAACAACCGATATCGGCTTGGAAATGTAGGCCTCACAGCCTCCTTCGCGAATTTTTGCTTCATCGCCTTTCATGGCAAAGGCTGTGACAGCGATCACCGGTATATGTTTCAACTGATCATCTTCTTTAAGCCACTTGGTAACTTCGATGCCGGAAACTTCAGGCAGTTGAATATCCATGAGAATTAGGTCCGGCATGTTTTGCCGGGTGATATCAAGCGCAGACAAACCGTCTCTGGTTTGCAAAACAGCGTAACCTTGGGCCTCTAGCAGGTCGTTGAACAACTTCATATTCAACTCGTTGTCTTCAACGACCAGCACTTTCTTTTGCGTCTGTGAGCCCGCATCTGGTGTATCTGATGATCCCATTGTTCGCAATTCACCTTGTTGCAATGTTCAATCCACCTTGTCTTGTTGACTATTCAGTTATTTTCCTGAAAATTCAACTTGTTTTCGTTGGGTCTATTTTGCCTGCGAACAGTAACCAACCTCTTAACCGGAACAGAAAAGAAAAAACGCCAATGAAAGTGGTTAATCGTTTAAAAATAAAACCGATAAAGTCAGGGCTGAGTGAGTCTCAGGCAGAGAGTATAGCCGTTTCTGCGTTTGTTTTTCTTGCTGGTGAACCTGAATACTTTTCACGATTTGCCGATATGACTGGATTGGATCTCGCAGATATTGCCGAAATTTCCGGCAGTCGAGATTTTTTAACAGCCGTATTGGCCTATTTGCTGACCGACGATTCGCTGTTACTGGTTTTTTGCCAGAATAACAATATGCAACCTGAAAATATCAACACAGCTCACACGGTGTTAGGAGGTGAACATGCCTGCAACTGAAGCAACATCATGAAAGTTTGCAATAAAATTGGCATTGATCTTGGCGGAACAAAGATCGCGGCGATTGTTTTATCAGCAACTGGGGGTGTATTGTTTGAAACACGGGTGGCGACGCCAAGGGGGAATTATCAAGGCGTTATTGCGTCTATTCACGCTCTGGTCCAGCAAGCCATGACATTTTGCAACGGCGAGGCGACCATTGGCATCGGCATTCCCGGCTCCCAATCACCGCAAACAGGCCTCATTCAGAATGCCAATTCCACATGGATGAACGGTCAGGATTTTCGGAGCGATATAGCTGCTGCACTTGGCCAACCGGTTAAGCTTGCCAATGATGCAAACTGTTTTGCGCTGTCGGAAAGCTATGACGGTGCTGCATGCGACGCCAAAACTGTTTTCGGTGTGATTATTGGCACAGGTTGCGGTGGCGGACTTATTGTTGACCGCAAATTGGCTACAGGTCGCCATGCAATTGCCGGTGAATGGGGGCACACACCCCTGCCCTGGCCCGATGAAAGTGAATTTCCGGCTCCAATTTGTTGGTGCGGACGAAAAGGATGCCTTGAAGTATGGGTGTCGGGCAGCGGTTTGGAGCGCGATTGTAAAACCGTCAGCGGGATGCACTTTACTGCCGATGAAATATCAGAACGAGCAAGCAGTGGTGATGAAGTTTGCCGTGATTTGCTTAACAGACATTGTGATCGACTGGCGCGCGGTCTGGCGATGATCAGTAATATAATTGATCCAGATGTGATTGTGCTTGGTGGCGGGTTGTCAAAAATGAACCATTTGTATACACAATTGCCGCAATTGATGGAGCCGTATATTTTTGCTGATCACTTCAGTCCCGATATACGTTCCCCGGTCCACGGCGATGCATCGGGGGTTCGCGGCGCGGCTCGATTGTGGGATTAGTGGGTATGACCGCCTCTTCAACCAACCCAGCAACTGGATTTTGTCGCGATTGCTATGAATTGATATCCGGTAGCGAGGCGCGCTGCAGAAAATGCAAAAGTCCGCGTCTGGTCCGACATGAAGAATTGTTCGATCTGTCAATCGCTCACATAGATTGTGATGCTTTTTATGCGGCGGTTGAAAAGCGTGACAACCCAGAGCTGGCAGACAAACCGGTGATCATTGGCGGCGGCAAACGCGGTGTCGTTTCTACCGCTTGCTATGTGGCCCGCATTTATGGTGTGAAGTCAGCAATGCCGATGTTCAAAGCCAAGAAACTGTGCCCTGATGCTGTGGTTGTTCGCGGTGATATGAAAAAATATACACAAGCAGGCGGTGAAATTCGCAAGCTAATGCGCGAGTTGACACCGCTGGTTGAACCCCTTTCGATTGATGAAGCCTTTCTTGATCTTTCAGGGACGGAACGATTGCTGAAAAACCCTCCTGCCCTGTTGCTGGCCAAACTGACTGAACGCATTCAACTAGAGGTTGGCATATCGGTATCGGTAGGTCTTTCCCACAATAAATTCCTGGCGAAAATTGCATCCGATCTCGACAAGCCGCGAGGGTTTTCGGTTATCGGCAAACAGGAAACCCTGACATTTTTGGCAGACAAACCGGTCAGTTTTATATGGGGTGTTGGCAAGGCGATGCAGAAATCGCTGGCGGCTCAAGGGATATCGACCATCAAGCAATTACGTCAACACGAGAAATCCGAGCTTATGCGCCACTTCGGTGTCATGGGTGCCCGACTTTATCATCTATCACGCGGTAAAGATGCCCGTAAAGTTACAGTGTCAAGTGGCACAAAAAGCATCAGCAATGAAACGACTTTTAACGATGATATCGCCAGTTTTGAAACGCTTGAAAAAACTTTATGGAAATTGTGTGAAAATGTCTCGCGGCGGGCCAAGGCAAAAGCACTTGCCGGACGAACGGTGACGGTTAAACTTACCACATCACGTTTTAAAAGCCGCACCAGATCAACGACGCTCAATGATGTGACATTTTTGGCCGATCGCATTTTTTCGGCCGCTCGCCCGTTGTTGAAAAAGGAAGCTGACGGTACTGCATTCCGCTTGCTCGGTGTCGGTATTTCACACCTTGAAAACCTGTTGGTCGGTGACATGCCCCAAGACCTTGATCAGCGTGTTGCCCAACAAACCAAAGCCGAAGTTGCAATGGACAAACTCAGATCGAAATTTGGTGCCGATGCGGTGAGTAAAGGGCGTGGATTTGAGCCACCGGAAAAAACCTAGCGCCTGCTACTCGCATTTGTGTTGCGGGAGCTTATCGAGGTGGGTCAACTTCCCGGTCATGGCAAAATCACCATAGTCGATGGTCAGGTCACCTGCGATGCCGTTTTCGTACATCAGGAAGCTTATTTGCTGGCTCGGCGTATCCTGATGTTCTTTGTCTTTCAAAGAATAATAGCTAACCGTTACCGGCCATGAAATGGTGTTGTTTAACAAGGCATTCTCACCATTACCTTTGAGGTTTCTGGACTGCTTTGTACCAATCCGTTTTTTGCCGATGAATGTGATTGCCTGATAGATGTTATCATGATCAGCACCATCATAAACAACGCTTTTGTCGCGCAAAATTCCTCCGCGGGCTTTTTCGATCAACCGCATCTGGTGCGTGACTGGAAAGACCGCATCTTGAGGAATATCAAACACCAGTATTTTTGGTTTTTTCTGGCGAACCTTGCCATCGTTAAGTGACGCTTTTAAACGGGTCACCTGATAAGGGCGGTTGTCGATAAATTCGCGCTCTAAAAAGGACATCCGCGAACCATCACCAGATTCCCATGATGTGGAGCGAGAATCGACAAGTCGTTGCTTGCCACGAGAAAATTGAAAGTCATTTACCAAGCGAAAATTGACACTCCAGCCTTCACAGACCGAACCGGTCATTTCGATCACCATACGACCCGTCAAATCCTTTACGCCGCTCCGCGCACGGGCTGATTTAAGTTTGAGGTCATAAACGGCTCTGTGAGGTGACAAATTCACGAATGCGACTGCGGAGGTCTCCATCATCAGGCTCAGACCAAGCATCGCAACTGTGGTGCGCACAAGTGTTGCACCATTTGGCAAATTCATTATTGTCATCGTAATCCCTTTTTCATGTCAGCTGTGATCTGCTGCATTTCAACTTATAACCTATCACCAGCCAAAAAAGGCGTAAAAATGTCCCAAAAACCTAAAGTTTTGGCAACGCGGCACCTTCCTGAACCGGTTGAAGCGCGTTTGAGCACTGATTTTGCCGTTGTTTTAAGTCAAGATGATTCGGAAATCAGTGGTGCCGATATCATAAAAAAACTGGATGGTTTTGATGGCGTGCTGGTTTGTCCAACTGACAAATGTGACGCCAATTTTATCAACGCCCTGCCCGGTTCAGTCAAAATTCTGGCTACTTTTTCTGTCGGCTATGATCATATTGACATAGCTGCTGCCGACAATGCCGGACTTGTTGTCACCAACACACCAGATGTTTTAACTGATGCAACCGCAGACATCGCGCTTTTGCTGATGCTGGGTGCCGCACGCGGGGCTTACTGGGGTGAGCGAATGGTGAGGGACAAAACCTGGGGAAAGTGGTGTCCGACCCATCCGCTGGGTTTGGATGTGACCGGCTGCAAACTTGGCATTGTGGGGATGGGGCGGATTGGTCAGGCGGTGGCTAAAAGGGCTCGCGGCTTTGACATGGAAATTCATTACCACAATCGTTCAAGATTACCGCAGGAGCTTGAGCAAGGAGCAGTTTTTCATAAATCACTGGAAGAATTAATGCCAAACTGCCAGTTTCTTTCAATAAACTGCGCTTCCACACCCGAAACAAAAGGGTCTGTGAATGCTGAAACAATCGCTTTGATGCCCGATGATGCGGTAATCGTGAATACGGCGCGCGGTGATATCATTGACGACGATGCACTGGTTAAAGCTCTTTCATCAGGAAAGCTGGCGGCGGCGGGCCTTGATGTCTTTAATAATGAACCCAATATAGATCCGCGATACCGGACAATGGAAAATGTCTTTCTGCTGCCGCATTTAGGCAGTGCAACGCCGCAAACACGTATTGCCATGGGCATGCGGGCAGTAGATAATCTGCAACAGTTTTTTGCCGGGCAAAAGCCCGGTGATCAGGTAACTTACAAATAATAATCTCAAAGAGGATAAAATGGGCAAGATCGACGATAAATTAAAAGAGCTCGGCATTGAATTACCGGAAGCTGCCACACCGGTTGCGAACTATCTCGGATTCGTGCAAACGGGAAATCTGGTTTTTACCGCCGGACAAGTGCCACTCAAGGACGGTGAATTTCAGTATCAGGGTGTGGTTGGCAAAGATGTCAGTATTGAAGATGCAACCGCTGCAGCACGGTTATGTGCGATCAACATACTTTCTCAGATCAAAGCAGCCTGTGGTGGTGATCTTGACCGGGTGGTGCGCTGTGTGAAACTGGTCGGTTTTGTTAATGGTGTGCCGGAGTTTCAGGGCCAGCCGACAGTCATTAACGGTGCGTCGGACCTGATGGTTGCGGTTTTCGGTGACAAGGGGAAACATGCCCGTTCAGCCGTTGGCGCAGGCTCTCTGCCCCTTAATGTATCGGTGGAAATTGAAAGCATCTTTGAGATCGAATAGTTTCCGACAATGACCAAATCCATAGACTGGCTAAGAGCCCGCCCGATTGCGCACCGTGGTTTGCACGATGTTTCACAACGGGTTGTTGAAAACACCAGGACGGCATTCGATCTGGCAATCGCTGGTAATTATGCCATTGAGTGTGATTTGCAGATTTCATCCGATGGCGAGGCCATGGTGTTTCACGACCCTGATCTCGCCCGGCTTACTTTTCAGAAAGAACATGTAAATTCCCTGACTGTCGCCCAACTGAAAGAAGTCAACTTCAGGGACAGTGATGACAAAATTCAAACACTTGGTGAATTGCTGTCTCAGGTCGCTGGTAGAGTGCCGCTTGTTATCGAGCTTAAATCTCTGGTCGATGGAGACATGCGCCTGGCAGAACGGGCGATTGAAGTTCTGCGCACCTATAAGGGCGACTACAGTATCATGTCATTTGGTCCGATGCTGATGCGGGCGGTTAAAGACCTGGCACCACAAATATTGCGCGGTGCTGTTGTCATGCCTGATACAGAAAAACTGTGGTTGCAGTCTCCCCTGCATGAAAATCCGCCGACGGGCGAAACGCCATCGGCAACGATGCTTGATTTGGTTGATCCTGATTTTTTGTCCTATGATGTCAGAGGCCTGCCCAGCGAGTTTGTGTGGAAATTCAAATCGGCAACAAAACCGGTTATTTGCTGGACCATAAAAGATCAAAAAACCGCTGATTTTGGCTATAAATATTGTGACCAGATGACTTTTGAAGGCTTTACACCAAAGTGAGTACGACCGAATGGACGCTAGAAACCATTTCGACGTTGGATGATATTTCCAGCACCGAATGGAACATCTGCGCCCAATCTGGCAACCCTTTTATTCGCTATGAGTTTTTGCATGCACTGGAAGCTTCGGGTTCGGCCTGCGCTGAAACCGGATGGTATGCCCAACATCTGATTTTACGGGATGAAACCGGTCAGGTGAGAGCTGTGGTTCCGGCCTATTTGAAAAGCCATAGTTGCGGTGAATATGTATTTGATCAGTCATGGGCCGAAGCGTTTCAACGGGCCGGTGGGAATTACTATCCCAAGTTACAAGTCAGTGTACCCTTTACTCCCGCAACTGGTCCGCGTCTTTTGATCAAACCTACAGACAATGAAAAGCCGGTAATTCAGGCTTTGGAACACGGCTTACGCTCACTGTGTGAGCGGCACCAATTATCGTCAGCTCACATCACATTCATGACCCAAAATCAATCAGAAGCCATGAGCGAACTGGGCTGGTTGCAACGCACCGATACGCAGTTTCACTGGCAGAACAACAACTACCAATGCTTTGACGACTTCCTTGGTGCCCTTTCTTCGCGCAAACGCAAAAACATTCGAAAGGAACGGGCCAGCGTTGCCAAATTGGGCTTTACGTTCGAACTGATATCAGGCAAGGACATTAAGGAGCACCATTGGGACAGATTTTTTGAATTCTATCATGACACCGGTGCCCGCAAATGGGGCACTCCCTATTTAACCCGGAGCTTTTTCAGCCTGATCTCCCATTACATGGCCGATGATGTATTGTTGATCATGGTCAAGGACGGTGATCGCTATATCGCTGGTGCATTGAATTTCATTGGAAGCAGTACTTTGTACGGGCGCTATTGGGGCACCCTTGAAGACTATCCGGGTTTGCATTTTGAAACCTGTTATTATCAGGCAATGGAATTTGCCATTGCTCAAGGCTTGCAAACAGTAGAAGCCGGTGCACAAGGGCCGCACAAACTGGCCCGAGGTTATGTGCCAGTCACGACATGGTCAGCCCACCACATCAGCAATCCAGATTTTTCTGCCGCCATTAGTGACTATCTAAACCGCGAAAGGTCTTATGTGGAACAGGACAATGAGATATTGTCGAACCAGACACCATTTAAAAAAGGGACAGATCAATGAGCACCTACGACGACAAAAATGTATTCGGCATGATTTTACGTGGTGAACTGCCTTGCCATAAGATTTATGAAGATGATGACACGCTTGCCTTCATGGATGTAATGCCCCGCTGTGATGGTCATTGTCTGGTCGTTCCCAAAAAACCGTCACGCAATCTGCTCGATATCGATCCAAAAGACCTGGCCACAATGATGGCAAGTGTCCAGATCGTGATGCGGGCTGTCAAAAAAGCCTTTAAGGCCAATGGTATCACCATTCAACAATTTAACGAGCCCGCCGCCGGTCAAGAGGTATTTCATACCCACATGCACATTCTGCCACGTTTCGATAGCGTACGGCTTGGAAATCACACCACAGAAATGGCTGACAATGACGCGTTGGCCAAACATGCGAAAATGATCATAGCCGCACTTGAGACCTGATCATGACCACCCTCACCCGCCAGCTGACACGTCTGATTGCTGACAAACCGATCAACGCCCACGATATTGAAATCGCTCAACTTTTTTTGCTCGATGCTGCCGCTAACATTATCGCCGGGCAAAACAGCGTGGCAGGACAAAAACTGTTGAAATGGGCGCGTGGTATTGCACCTGAGGGTGATCTCGATAAACTGGATGTCGCCAGAAAGGCTTTTCTGTTTGGCGGATTGTGCCACATTCTCGAAGTTGATGATTTGCATCGCGCCTCGGTTGTTCATCCCGGTTGTGTTGTTGCCCCGGTGATTTTTGCAATGGCGGCAGGCCAAAGCGGCCGGAACGCCCTGACCGCTTTTCTGAAAGGTGTTGAAGCAACAACTCGGGTCGGCATGGCAGTAGGTCCTGAACATTATAAAATATGGCACAACACCGCAACTTGCGGTCCGTTCGGGTCGGCAATGGCAGCGACCCATTTGCTCAACCTTGACGAAGATCAGTGCGTCCACGCGTTGGGAAATGCCGGTAGCCAGTCATCTGGACTATGGCAGTTTCTTGATAGCGGTGCCGAAACCAAGCATTTACATGCCGGGCGTGGTGCTGAAGCTGGCGTGGTGGCGGCCCAATTGGCGGCGCAAGGATTTACTGGCGCGCCGGATATTTTGGAGGGCGCACGAGGATTTTTCAGGGCAACATGTACAAACCCGCCAGTTGAAAACCTGTTGAATGCACCGGATTTGCCGTGGCAGATGCACCAGACTTCCATCAAACCATGGCCATCGTGTCGTCACACCCATCCGGCGATTGAGGCCGGGTTGGTTCTTCATAACCAGATCGCTGAAAGACTGGGCGATGTGAGCGAAATAATTGTTGAAACGTATCAAGCCGCAGTCAATTTGTGTGATCGCCCCCGGCCAAACTCTGTATATGCCGCAAAGTTTTCTTTACAGCATTGCATTGCTACAGCTCTGGGCCGCGGCAAGGTTGACCTGGGCAGTTTTGATGAACAAGCCCGATCGCGCGTTTCTGCCCTGGCAAACAAAGTGACAGTGAGGTGCGTGGATGCCTTTGAAACCCCCTACCCTGAAAACTGGGGATCGGCAGTCATCCTGAAGTTTTCTGATGGCACGTCTATGCGTCAACAAACAGACAGTGCCAAAGGTGATCCGGACGCCGCTTTGAGTGCCGAAGAACTAACCAGCAAAGCAAAAAATTTACTGGAGTTTTCTGGCATTGCCAAATCAGAGTCACTGATAAATCAGATCACTGATATGCAACATGATGGTCCAGTGCCCGACCTTATCGCCTTATTGAAATCAGGACTTTAAACGGGCCAGATTTTTCCCGGCGGGTTCATTGCCCCGTTTTGCGGCGCGCTGATAAAGTGAGATGGCTTTTTCACGGTCGGTTTTGGTTCCCCAACCCATCTCATACAAGCCGCCGAGATTGTTCATGGCCCAGGGATTGCCGTTGTCAGCCGCCTTGGTGAACATCTCAAAAGCCTTGCCCAGATCCCGCTTTACGTGTTTGCCATCGAGATAAATCAAACCAAGGTTGTTCTGCGATGCCGGATGATTTTTGGCTGCTGCTTTCTCATACCAGATGATTGCCTTTTCTGGCGATGCTGCAATCCCTTGCCCGTGCTGATAAGCATATCCAAGCCAATAAATCGCATTGACGTTTCCCGCTTTCGCGGCGGCTTGATACAGTGGCACAGCCAGCTCCGGGCTCTTTTTTACCCGCTTGCCGCCATTGTGAAGAATTCGAGCCAATTTATACTGTCCCTGCGCATCGCCTTGTTCTGCAGCTTTACGATACCAACTGGCAGCTTTAAACAAATTCTTGCCGATCTTGCCAGCACCGGCTTCATAATCAGCCGCTACTGAAATTTGCGCTTCCACATCCCCTGCCTTGGCCAGCTTGATGCGTTTCCAGAAAGACAGGTTTTCAAGCACCGACTGGGCAGCAAGAGGTGAAAGGAAAAGCCCCAGAGCGATGATAACAAGACCGAAATTTTGGAGACGTTTTTTCATTTAGGGCAACCATTTGTTTATTTGAAATAACGGGATAAGGACCATTATTGCCACAAATTGTAATCTTTGTGGCAACTCATTTTATTTTTTGTTGATCAGGTGCTTTATGGGGCTTGCAATGGCGTTACCTTGTGACTATTAGAAAGCCAGCATTTCGCGAAAACCTATTCGCACCCAATTGGAGAGGTGGCAGAGTGGTCGAATGCACCGGTCTTGAAAACCGGCGAGCGTGCAAGCGTTCCGAGGGTTCGAATCCCTCCCTCTCCGCCACCTTCTTGTTTGCCATAGTTTCCTTATGTTTAAACGCATCGCAGAAAACCGGACTGTTTAAACGGTTTGTGTCTCTTTATGTTTGTAGCTGTTCTTGTGTAGCCGCGGATTTGCTGGTACTCATGTTGGTACCGAAATTCGTGAGGACGAAAGCCATGCTGACAGCAAAGGCAATTCAATCCATTAAAGCCGCAGGCCGATATGGCGATGGCCACGGCCTATATGTTGTCGCCGATAATAAGCTGAACCGGAAATGGGTGTTGCGGACCACTGTCAGGGGAGCAGGTAAGTCTGTGGACATGGGTTTAGGCCGTTATCCAGATGTAACGCTGGCCGAAGCAAGAGAAGACGCCGAAAAGTATCGCAAACTGGCCCGAAAAGGCGTCAACCCTGTATTATACCGGAAAGAACAACTGGCCAAGGTGGTGCCCCCGACATTCGCCGAACTTGCACAGGAAAAGTATGTACTCCTCAAAGGTGAATGGAAGAGCCCCAAGCACCAGCAGCAATGGATCAATACACTCACCACCTATGCGTTCCCGGCCATCGGCAATATGCCGGTGGATCAGATTACCCGCGCCGACATCATGCGCGTACTGAAACCAATCTGGCTGACGAAAAAGGAAACCGCCCGACGGGTTAAACAGCGCATGAAAGTCGTCATGGACGATGCGCTTGCTTCAGGTCATTACAACACGGTAAACCCAGTTGATCTGGTGGCTAAGGGGTTGGGTAAGCAGAACCAGAAGCCCCAGCACCATCGAGCAATGCCGTATCATGAAGTTGGAACATTTTTAGCTGACCTACACGGCACTGATGCATGGCCTGCAACGAAATTTGGCTTGGAATTTCTGATACTGACAGCAGCCCGGACATCTGAAGTGCTTGGCATGCGATGGGATGAAGTTGATCTGGACAACGCCTTATGGGTAATTCCAGAAGAACGCATGAAGATGGGTCTTGAGCATCGTGTGCCGCTATCAGACAGGTGCATTGCCATTCTTACCGAGATCAAAGCTTTTGCTGATGGCAGTGATTATGTCTTTCCTTCGCCACGAGGTGGGCAACTAAGCAACATGACGTTTCTGATGGCTATGAGGCGCATGAAGGTTGGCTATGTGCCTCACGGGTTTCGTTCCAGTTTCAGGGACTGGTGTTCGGAACAGACAAATTCTCCACGACAGGTAGCGGAACGGGCACTGGCCCATGTTGTGAAAAGCAAGACCGAAAGAGCCTATGATCGGTCTGACTTATTGGAAAAACGGCGCCCGCTGATGCAGGCATGGGTCGATTACTGTGGCGGGTTGAACGCTGACCGTGTTGTGAAACTACATGGGTAACTGGTATGGCTGACGAAAAACTCACAGCAAATAAAACGAACACAACAGAAAGCGACGAAGCACCTTATGGGGAAGCAAGTGTAATGAAGCTTGGTGAGGCCCACCTTGCAGTAATTTTAGGTCACTACATGAAAACAGGCGATATTAAGCACCTAGCTGTTTACGTGCAACAAGGTGGTAAAATAACTGATGATATTCGAAATCTTGTTGCCAATAAGCTGCTCAATCCTGAGAAAAAACATGGTCGACCAAACAAATGGCTGGACGGTAAACGTTTGCTGGATGAAGTCCGGACAAAGAAACTGGTGGCAAAGTTGTTTTTCAACAAGAAATTATCTGACCGGGCTGCTCTCAAGCAGATTGTTATCGAAGAAAATGCAAAGCGAACTCAATCAAAGCGAACTGAGCAAGAAACTGAACAAAGAGTACAAACGCTGCAACGGCAATTGTTGACGGCGAAAAAATCTCAAGAAAAAAAGTAAACCTGAAAGTGTGGAAATAAACACCCCTATTTGTTTCTACATACACAGGCGTGTTCATGCAGATAATAGCGAGTCATCTGAAACATTTAATGGATGACGATCATGACAAAGCGATCCCCACCCCTCGACCCCCTCAACATAAGCACTGACGCCAATGCGTTGTTCACTGCACTGCAAGCCATGCAGTTTTTAAGCGTGGGCCGCAGTACATTTTACGAACTAATAAAAAAAGGGATGTTGCACCCACCACTTAAAATTGGCCGTGCCAGTCGTTGGCGACGTCTATGGCTGGATCAGTGTGTGGAAAAACTTAGCGATGATTACACAGAAACGGCAGGAGCTTCACTATGACCACTAAAGCTGAAATCCTTCATTCTATACGCAGTTATTGTATCGGTTGTTCAGGTGGCAGCGTAGGTGAAGTGAGAAAATGTCACCTAGAACACTGCGAACTCTTTGACTTTAGATTTGGTAAAGACCCCAATCCAGCTTACCGCGGTTTTGCCATAAAACCAGCCATCCAGCCAGACGATCCTGAAAACGATGACGAGAAATAGTCATATCGAAAAGTAGGACATTATAGCCCAGCCTGCAGAGTAGGTTGAAATGTACCATGGGTATATTTTCAGATAACGCCCCACGCTACGCCTCATATGGTTTACATGTAATTCCTGTGGGCGGTAGAAATGGTAAACGCCCACTTGTCAGAAAGTGGACTGATCCGGTCACTCCTGTCAAATTTGATGATTGGTGCAGAATTCATGGTGATGCAAATCTAGCCGTTCATGCTGGGCATTCTGAACTTTTGATTGTTGATGTCGATAGTCCTGTGCTGATCAATCAAGCAATTGAAAGGTTTGGCGATACGCCGTTACAGACGCGTACGCCCAGCGGTGGTGGGCACTTGTGGTACAGGGCAAATGGCGAGCTTCGTCAAATCAAACTTGATGGCAAGCCAATTGATATTCTTGCCGGTAATTCGCTGCTGGTTGCACCGCCCAGTGTACGGCCTGATGGGAATGCTTACCGCTTTGTTTATGGTAACATTGATGACATTGCAACTTTACCAACAATTCTCCCCGGTGCGTTTCCTCACAAACCCAAACAAGCAAAGTCGGCAAAAGCAACAAAAGTGAAGGGGGCACCCCAACCGCGCGGACAAGGGCGTAATGACGCGCTGTTTATGGCGGCAAAAGACTTTGCGATCCAAAATCATGTTTCAAGCTTAACTGAGATTATGGACTTCTGCAGGGAATATAACAGCGCGTTTAAACCACCTTTGCCAGAACATGAAGTCGTCAAGGTTGCTGGATCGGTCTGGAAGATGAAAACAGAAGGCCGCTTGTATGGGAAAAATAATAGAGCGCTGGTTATCCCTGAAACTATTCATGTCCGCCTGATGCAAGAGACAGGTAATGTGTGCAAGCTGTTCAGCTATATTTGGTTCAACATTCCGCGAGACCATGTGGGCTTTGCCATCTGCCCGGAAGCGATGGCGGAACCACTCAACATGAGTCCCAAAACAATAAGAAAATTTCGCAACCGTCTCCTTGAAATGGGTTTTATCCGGCGCATTCACATAGGTGGATCGCAGTATGGTGACGCATCTCTTTACGTCTGGGATATGAGCACTATTCAATGAGGCAATGATTTTGATTTGTATCATCTGGTATGGGGGCAATTTTTCCCCACAATATAACTACACACCAAGGAGGTGGTAATGATTAGTTATAGTAAGGCTTCTTTTACATTTGTCAGAACATGTTTTTAACCGATCCTGAATCCTCATTAATTACGACCTGCGCCGTTTTATGTGTGCTCATGTGGTAAAGCTTTACAGCTATGAATTGGCTGACACGTCAAATGCATTCATCGCCACGTGTTTGCCTTGCCTTGATGGCGTTAAGTTTTTCTATTATCTGCCGGGAAATGTCGTGTGATGTTTGTCGTGGCACGACTGGTTCAGGGTCGCCGCCAATTACCCCCAATGCCGTGCCAGCCACTTTCAGGGCCTGAACCCGTGATGATGGCGTTGTTTTCAGTTTAAACGGCTCACCAGTCCCGGGGTGTGT
>DAOUPT010000137.1 GCA_030626025.1 Anderseniella sp.
CCAGTGCTAACACAGGCTCAGCTGACAAACTGTTCAGACCACGCATCGTGACTGAGTCTGCTTCCGGCCCTTAGCTGCCATTAGTGACAATCTCAAATGCTGCGATGCAGCCTGTCATTACAGACATTGATGCGTTCTCTCAACATTTTTGAGGCGCTAAGATTCTAAGGCCTAGTCTTGAACAATTGCATCGATTTCAAAACGCGCGCACTGTGGCAATGCTGCAACCGCAATACATGTACGAGCCGGGTACGGTTTTTGAAAATGCTCACTATAAATAGCGTTCACGGCAGTAAAATCGTTCATGTCGGTTAGATAAACGCAGGTTCTAACAACATCTTCAAACCCCTTGCCAGCAGCGGTAAGGATGGCTTCAAAGTTAGAAAACCCTTGCTTCGCCTCAGCCTCAACGCCGCCGGTAACAAGCTTACCAGTTGTCGGGCTTCGGCCAACCTGGCCACTAATATATATAACTCCATTCGAACGAACGGCAGGAGAATATGGGCCAATAGGTGCAGAGACCTTATCCGTAAAAATCGGTTCTTTCGTCATGTTTTCCTCATGGGTTTAGGGAAGATTTAAGCTGGAATAAGGCCGGAGGGTTTCAGGAAGGTCGCCGCGCTGACTGAATCATTTACAACGGACGTGCACTTTCAACGCTCCGACACAGTAACAATCACTTTGCTGACATCAAAGGAGACACAATCACGAATCTCGGCAACCGGCGTGTGCGCATGCGGATACATCCATAAGATATTCTCGACCGTTTGTTGCTCAGACTTGTAAGTCAAATAACTGGCTTCTCCCTTCCAACGACAATGGGTCAGGAGCGTGGACGCCACAAGATTGCTTCGATCTACATCGGAGATTGGGATATAATATATCGGTGCGCGATCACCCTCGCAGAACTGTATTGCGTCGGTGCTGTCAGCAAGGCAAACGCCATTCACTTTAACAACAACACGGCGTTTTTCTAGTGACATGGTGATATGCCCATCCCAGACGGTTTTAGGTGTGGTTAGCATGCTTTAGCCCTTTTGTTTGGTTGAATATTCAATGGTTTCAAGAGCCACTTCAACTTCGCTGCTGGTATTGAACGCGTGAGGGGATATTCGGTTTACAGCCGGTCTACCCGCATCAAACCAGAACGGTGCATAAGTCTGCTTTGGGGCCGCAATATTGATATTTCTTGCCGCCAGATGCTTGACAAAATGCGATGGCGACAGATGGTCGTGACTAAATGTCACGATACCAGACAGGTCGGTTGCAGTGTCTTGCACGGTCACACCCTTGATCGCACCAAGGCCGCTTCTTAACCGGGTTGCAAGTCCGGCGATTGTTGACTGTATTTCCTGCCAATCAGTCGTCAGCGCAACTTGCAGCGCATTCGCCAGCCCCAAGCGGATCATGTAGGATGACTCGCCATACTCAAACTTTTTAGCATCGTCACGGATATTCACGACATTGCCAACAAATGGTCCCGAGAATTGATCAACACCGCACGGGTTGACCTGTTCCAGAAAGCGCTCGCTCATTACCGCAAACCCAATTCCACGCGGCCCACGCAGGTACTTACGGGTACTCACAGTCACCACGTCGAAGCGAGGATGCGACAGATCAAGCGAAACCTGTCCGAAAGATTGCGCCGCATCGACGAAAAGCCAAGCTTGACTGTTGGCAAGCGTTTCTGCCACCGCATAAGCGGGATTGATACCGCCATTTATCGCAGGCACCCACGTCACACATACCATCCGCACTTTATCGTCAAGCATGTTTGCCAAGGCATCTGTGTCGATCATCCCTGCGTCAGTCGAAGGGATGATTTCGAGTTTGGCACCGTGCAAATCGCAGCGGTATTTCAGAACGGATATATTCCCGCCCCACTCGGTTTCTCCAACCAAGATCCGATCACCCTGCTGAAGATTCAAGGCCAGAAATGTTTTCTGCCACGCATCCGTATTGCTGCCAGAGAATGCGATGCGGCGTTCTGGAACGCCTACCAGTTTGCCCAAATCTTGATAAATGGCGGATAGCGGCTCAGCTGAGGCAATCATGGCTTCCGTGCTGCCCATTGCAGCCTCTTTCTCCATGTGTTCACGTATTGCCTGGTAGACGCCTGGAAGGGTCAGCGAAGCCGCTGCATTGTTGAGGTGAATTAATTGTTCTGACGCCATTATGTGTCTTCCTTGTGAAGTTGGCATTGATGTTTGCTCGTTCAACGCGTAAGATATATAGTGCATTAACTAATTAGGTATATAGCTAAATGACTAACATAGAGATGTCAAGCGTCGATGTTTTTGCGGCGCTTGGAAATGATCGAAGATTTCAGATTGTGCAATGGCTGCACGATCCTGTTGCTCATTTTCCAGCGCAGCAGGACGGTGATCTTGTCACCGACGGTGTTTGTTCCGGTGCGATCGTAAAGAAGCTTGGCCTTAGTCAACCATCTGTGACTGCGCATATGAAAATACTGATTGCTGCCAATATTGTACGTTCAAAGAAAATTAAGCAGTGGACCTTCTACCAGATTGATTCTGAAAGTTTGAAACAAGCTGGGAATTTGATCGCTGGTTTAGTTGGCAAAAACTAGGGCACAGTATGCTATATTTCACCATCTACCGGTTTAGACCATCATAGAGTGCGAATACCTCTGGGTCGGTTATTGATTTTTCGTAGGCCTTAAACGCACCCAATCCATTTCCCCGGGTCGTTCCCAGCATAAAATATAACACAAGAATATTCAGCGCCTCGATTGCTGCAAACGCTAGAATGGTAATTGATAAAATGCCCACGTATCCACAGTCCTTTTAATGAATCGACGTTGCCTCAATATGGTTATCCCCCGCGAGATTGAAATAATTCCTAGTCGTCATCGGCTAGGCTCAGTTGAAGAGGTGCGCATTATCGGTTTTTGAGGTCGTAAATATTCAATAGAAAGTCGCGAGTGTTGGACCTGGCTTTGTCCTCTGCGCCGTCCATGGCTGACCTGCCAAGCACCCAATACATAGGAATGTCCGCTTTGTCGAAACTGGCTTATTTGTTCGCAAGCGCAGCGAAGAGCAGCTTTCCGCCCTTACGCACCAAGAAACCCAGCCCAACAGCCCAGCAGTTCTCTGCGCCTTTCAACCATGTCCGTCCGCCGATAGGCGCGCTCGACTGTGCTTCCCACTCTATGAGCAAGCGCCAGTTCTG
>DAOUPT010000108.1 GCA_030626025.1 Anderseniella sp.
GCAATTTCGGCGATGGCGGCTCCAAAATAGGTGAAGATAGTCTGCATATGGTTTGTCATCCAATAAAGAAGTCTAGGTCATAGAAACCTGTAACCGCAAACGTGTCAATGGTTGGGTAATAACAACTTCCGTTGTTGGCACTTAACGACCTTATTGGACGGGTTGATAGTCTGTCTGCTGTTGAGGTGGCATCAGACATTCAAGATTGAGGGATGTTCATACATATCTGAATACGAAGGCCGCCCAGACGATCGCAATAATCAACGGCCACCAAACCGGCGCGCCAAACAGAAACAGCCATATTATAAAAATAAAGGCGCTCCCCAACAGCGAAACAAACAGGCGATCACCTCGTGTTGTGTCAATTGCAAAGATGCCGTAACGCGGACTTCCACCTGGATCAGCGCGTTCCCATATCCCCATGCAGGCAATGGCCAGCCCGATGAAAGCAAAAAATGCGATGGTTGCGCGGGTCCAGGCCATCCATGTTCCCAGAGGCTGTGTCCACCATTGGGCGCTGAAAAATGCAATTTCTTCCATTGTATCCTCCCTAAACCCGACCGAGGGCAAAGCCTCTGGCGATATGGTGTCTGACAAAATAAATGACGATTGCGCCTGGAATAATGGTCAGCGTTCCCGCTGCTGCAAGGAGTCCCAATTCATAACCCGAAGTCGAGGCCGTGCGGGTCATAATGGCGGCGATTGGTTTGGCATAAACTGCTGTAAGGGTTTTGGCCAAAAGCAGCTCAACCCAGGAAAACATAAAACAAAAGAACGCTGCAACGCCAATGCCTGATGCGATAGTCGGGATAAAAATTCGGGTAAAAAAGGCTGGAAACGAATAACCATCAACATAAGCGGTGTCATCAAGTTGGCGCGGTACACCAGACATAAAGCCTTCCAAAATCCACACCGACAGCGGGATATTAAACAGGGTGTGGGCCAGAGCGACGGCGATGTGGGTATCGAATAAACTGACCGATGAGTAGAGCTGAAAAATTGGCAGGGCAAAAACTGCAGCCGGTGCCATGCGGTTGGTCAGCAGCCAGAAGAACAAATGTTTGTCACCCAGAAATCTGTATCTGGAAAAAGCATAAGCAGCTGGCAAGGCGGCGGCCAGAGAAATGACGGTGTTGAGCGAAACATAAATGATCGAGTTGAAATATCCCCAATACCAAGTCGGGTCAGTGAAAATCGTTTTATAATTTGCCAGTGTAAATTTTTGCGGGAAAAGCGTAAACGATCCCAAAATCTCATTGGTCGTCTTGAACGACATGGTTATCAGCCAGTAGATCGGCAGCATCAGAAACAGAATATAGATTGTTGGAATGAGCCAGCTAAATCGTTTCATCCTACTGCTCCTCGTTTTTCATCATCAGGGTGTAGAATATCCAGCTCGCCAGAAGGATCACCAGGAAGTAAATCAGTGACATGGCACCGGCCGGTCCAAGGTCAAATTCACCAAGGGCCTTTTTGGCCAGATCTATCGACAGCAGGGTGGTGGAGTTGCCCGGTCCTCCTCCGGTCAGAACCAGCGGTTCGGTATAGATATTAAATGAATCCATGAACCGCAACAGCACAGCAATGGTCAGCACCCGTTTCATTTTCGGCAATTGGATATAGCGGAAAATCGCCCATGAACTGGCTCCATCAATACGTGCTGCCTGATAAAAGGCATCGGGAATTGAAGTCAGGCCGGCATAACACAGCAGGACCACCAGCGATGTCCAGTGCCAGACATCCATCACAATCAGCGTTGCCCAGGCCGCACCTGCCTGACGGGTATAATTATAATCAAAGCCCATATTGTTGAGGGTTTTGCCCAACAGGCCAATTTCAGGCAAGGCAAAGATATTCCACATCGCCCCAACCACATTCCACGGGATAAGCAATGGCAGCGCCATCAGAACAAGACAGACAGAAACCCAGGCCCCCTTGCGCGGCATGGCCAGGGCAATGATGATCCCAAGCGGAATTTGTATGGCCAGAATAGTGAAGGTGAAATACAGTTGGCGGACAAATGCATCCTGAAACCGGTCACTGCGCAGCAATTCTTCGAACCACATTAAACCGGACCACAAAAACACATTGTTGCCGAAGGTTTCTTGTACCGAATAATTGACAACGGTCATCAGCGGCACAATGGCATTAAAGGCCACAAGAACAAGCACTGGCATAACAAACAGCCAGGCTTTCTGATTTACCGGTTTGTTCATTGCAGCCCCCTTTCACCCGCAAGCCAGCCATCCACATATATGCGCGTGTTTTTTGGGTCAAAAGACAATTTGACGTTTTCTGAAGGGATGCTTTCGCTCTTCATCGCCAATAAATTGATCCGGGTACCGTGGCAGTCTGCCTGCACAATATTAAAACGTCCGGCATCGGCAACCTTGATAATTTTTGCAGCAATACCGGTTTTGGTAAATTTGATAAATTCAGGGCGAATACCGATTTCCGTTTTCCCTGACTGGCCGGTTATTTTGTTGGTGGTTGCCAGTTTGCGTCCGCCAAACATGACCGCGCCATTATCGATGTCACAGGGCAGAACATTCATACCGGGCGAACCGATAAAGTGTCCGACAAAGGTGTGTTGCGGTTTTTCAAACAACTCCACCGGCGTGCCGATTTGTACAATTTCCCCCATATTCATCACCACCACCTGATCGGCAAAGGTCAGCGCCTCGGTCTGATCATGGGTGACATAAATCATGGTGTTGTTAAACCGCTGGTGCAGCTCTTTGAGTTTGGCCCGCAACAGAAATTTCAAATGTGGATCAATCACAGTGAGCGGCTCGTCAAACAAAATCGCATTAACGTCCTCGCGCACCAGCCCACGGCCAAGAGATATCTTTTGCTTGCCATCAGCGCTCAGGCCCGATGCCCGTTTTTTCAACATTGAAGTGAGATCAATCATCTCAGCGATGGTGTGAACACGCGTTTTAACCTGATCTTCCGGCAAACCGCGATTTCTCAAAGGAAAGGCCAGATTGTCAAAGACCGTCATGGTGTCATAAACCACCGGAAACTGAAACACCTGGGCAATGTGGCGCTGGTCAGGTTGCAAGACCGTCACATCTTTATCATCGAATAAAACTTTGCCCTGACTCGGTGTCAGCAAGCCAGAAATGACATTCAGCAAAGTGGTCTTACCGCACCCCGAAGGGCCAAGTAGCGCGTAAGCACCGCCATTTTGCCATTCAATATCAAGACGCTTTAAAGCCCAGTCCTGTGGTTTGACAGGGCTTGGCAGATATGAATGGGCCAGGCCGGATAATGTTATTTTAGCCATCTCAAATGCCACCGTCTGCTGAACAGGCAATTTGACCCTCAGCATCAAAATAGAAAGCTTTTGAGACATCGGCAAACAATTTCGCTTTTTCACCATTGGCAAATGGATGAACGCCATGAGATTGGGAAACCCATGATTGTCCAAATGCTTCAAAGTGAATAATGCTTTCCGAACCGCTCAACTCAGCCACCTCAACTATCGCGTCAATGGTGATGGCTGTTTTGTGGGGGCGAACAGGGGTCACATGGTGAGGTCGGATCGCCAGGGTATACTTCCCGTCCGGCAGTTGTTTGGTGCTGCCCTGACAAGCCCAATGCACGGTCTCGTTGATGGCGATTTTATTGCCGGTTTTTACCACAGTTGTAGTGTTGATCGGCGGCTCTGAAAATACCCGGGCGCTGATCAGTGAGCCTGGCTGGTGGTATATTTGGCTGGAAACGCCAAACTGCACTACTTTTCCTTCGTGTACCGCAACTGTTTTTCCACCGAGCAACAGCGCTTCCACCGGCTCAGTGGTGGCATAAACCACCACGCACTCGCGCCTGGCAAACAATCGCGGCAGCTGGTCGCGCAGATCCTCGCGCAGTTTGAAATCCAGGTTAGCCAGAGGTTCATCAAGTAAAATCAAGTCAGATTGCTTGACTAATGCACGAGCCATCGCCGTGCGTTGTTGCTGGCCACCAGATAGCTCGGATGGACGCCGGTCAAGCAAATCGGAAATATGCAAAAGTTCGGCCATTTCGCCAACACGTTTTTTGATGTCGGTTGCCGAATAGCCGCCAATTTTCAGCGGCGATGCTATGTTGTCAAAGACATTCATCATCGGATAGTTGATGAACAGCTGGTGGACCATTGAAACGTTGCGTTTTTGCACCGCAACGCCTGTAACGTTTCTGCCGTTAAACCAGATTTCACCAGAGGTTGGTTTTTCAAGACCGGCCATAATTTGCATCAAGGTGGTTTTGCCAGCCAGTGTTGTCCCCAGCAAAGTATTAAACGAACCAGGTTCCAGTACGAGGTCGACGGGATGGATATGTGTTTGCCCATCGACGCGTTTTACCACCTGTTTCAATTCAAGAGACATGCACCAAACCCGTATGTGATTTGTTGGAAATAACAGAAATAAACTCTGTCCGGGGCAGAAGCACTGTCCCGGACAGTTCAGAGTACCAGTTCGCTGTTAGCCCTAGTTTGCGGCCCAGCGCTTGACCAACTCGTCATAGTTGACGGTTTGGCCTTGTGGTTTCTCGTTATCCAGTTTGGCTTTCGCGCCACCTTTTCCAAGCCATTCTGACGGGTCTTTTTTCTTGTTAAGACGCGGTCCACAACCACCATAGGTTTTATTGGCTTCATCGGCCCGTTGCATTCTGCCCATAATGGTATCCATTTCACCGGCAAGGCGGTCCATGGCTTGTTGGGGTGTAAATGCACCAGAGTTCACATCACCAATCTGCTGCCACCACAATTGCGCCAGCTTGGGATAATCAGGAACGTTGATGCCAGTAGGTGACCAGGCCACACGGTCCGGTGAGCGATAAAACTCAACCAGTCCACCCAGTTTTGGCGCCCGCTCGGTAAAGCTTGCATGTCTGATGGTTGAGTTGCGGGTAAAGGTCAGTCCCACATGGGATTTTTTCACATCCACTGTTTTCGAAGTTACAAATTGCGCATAAAGCCATGCAGCTTTTGCCCGTTTGGTTGGTGTTGACTTCATAATGGTCCATGAGCCTACATCCTGATAACCAACTTTCTGGCCTTTCTGCCAATAAGGACCGTGCGGGGAGGGGGCCATGCGCCATTCCGGTATGCCATTTTTGCCCATGGTGTTATTGCCTTCTTCTTTTGACTTGACCATGTCAGCGGTAAAGGCCGTGTACCAGAAAATTTGCTGAGCAACATTACCTGATGATAACGCTGGTAATGACTGGTAAAAATCATAATCAGCTGCTGCAGGCGGGGCATATTTGCGCAACCATTCATCCCATTTCCGAATGGCATAAACTGCAGCAGGACCATTGGTTGCTCCACCACGACTGACCGAGGCACCCGAAGGGTTGCACGATCCAGCTTCCATGCGAATGCCCCATTCATCGATAGGCACACCATTGGGTTCACCCTTGCTGCCGGCACCGGCCATCGACAACCAGGCATCAGTCATCCGCCAGCCAAGGTCAGGTGCGCGTTTGCCATAGTCCATATGGCCGTAAATGCGCTTGCCATCGATTTCCTTGACGTGGATAGAAAAAAATTCTGCAATATCTTCATAAGCTGACCAGTTAACGGGGACCCCAAGATCGTAGCCATATTTAGCCTTGAATTGTTCTTGCAAATCCTTGCGATCAAACCAGTCTTTGCGGAACCAGTACAGGTTTGCAAATTGCTGGTCTGGTAATTGGTAGAGGTCGCCATCTGGCCCGGTGGTGAATTGCGTGCCAATAAAATCGGCTAGATCAAGGGTTGGCGAGGTCACATCCTTGCCTTCGCCAGCCATCCATTTGGTGAGGTTTCTAGCCAGTTGCAGACGAGAATGAGTGCCGATCAAATCAGAGTCATTGATATAGGCATCATATAGATTCCGGCCGGTTTGCATCTGTGTTTGAACAGCTTGTACCACTTCACCTTCACCTAAAATTTGGTGATTTACCTTGATGCCGGTAATTTCCTCAAATGCTTTTGTAAGCGTTTTAGACTCGTACCCGTGGGTTGGGATGCCTTCTGAGAGCACATTAACTTCCATGCCCGCAAATGGTTTGGATACCTTGATGAACCATTCCATTTCCTTTATTTGTGCATCTTTTGATATTGCAGAAGGTTGGAATTCATCATTAACCCATTTGGTGGCCTCCGCCATCCCGGCAAATGCAGATGTAGCCGTTACCATCATGGTAAATGCCGCTACTGACGAATACAGAAAATTTCGCATAAGGTATTCCTCCCAAGAATAAATTTAGCCAAAACAAAAGCTTAGGCATTTTTTTTATAATTATCAATTACAGTTAAGAACGAAAAATCGCAAATGTCAAATAGCGTCCAACGTTAGAACATAATCGCCTTATGAGACTGGTTGATAACCTGTCTGCTGTTGAGGTGTTATAAG
>DAOUPT010000113.1 GCA_030626025.1 Anderseniella sp.
GCAATTTCGGCGATGGCGGCTCCAAAATAGGTGAAGATAGTCTGCATATGGTTTGTCATCCAATAAAGAAGTCTAGGTCATAGAAACCTGTAACCGCAAACGTGTCAATGGTTGGGTAATAACAACTTCCGTTGTTGGCACAAACCTGACCACAACGGCCATGATTTATTATGTCTGCTGTCAGGTGTAATGCCGACATTCAGGCATTGCACACATATTTGCAGGCGTAGGCCTTTTCCAACTCTTTGATGGCCTGCTCGCCACCGCGCACAGCCTGGGTGTAATGGGTCAGGGTGACAGCAGGGTTTGCATGCCCCGCCACCGCCAGTGCGGGGCAATGGCCATGGTTGTAATCTTCCAGGCCCTGGGAACACTCGGTGCAGTTCACCTTGCTTACGAGGGCAGATAACTTGCCATTCCAGTAACATCGCAAGCAGTGATGGCGCGATTGGTATTTCCCGTGTACCGGCTTTGGTTTTAGTCATGTCGGTTAGTGTGCCATTGCGTTCCTGAACACGCCGAATGCGGATCATACTGTTGTTGAGATCAACATCGGACCACAGCAAGCCCAGTTGCTCGCTTGGTCGCGTGCCGGCAAGAAATGGGAAGGCATAGTAGATCCCACGTTGTTTATCTAACCTGGCACCTTCAAGCAAAAGGCCAACATCTTCAGGCTTGAGAATTGTCTTTTTTACTCTTGGCTTTCTACGCGCCAAGTTGGCAGGCATGGTCGGGGCCCGAACACCAAAGTCCTCTTCAGCCAACGCCAGGACCATTTTTAGATGTGCAGCAGCCCGCCGTGCGGTGTAGTCACCACATTGTTCGGCGACCATGTTATGCCACTGCCGTATCTTTGCGGTTGTAAGATCAGATATTTTCACCTTGCCCAGTGTGGGAATGAACCGGGCTTTACCAGGTTTGGCACCTGACAGGCTGTAATCGGCTCTTTGTTGGGGAGTGCCAATCAGCAACGGATCGGTGATACGCTTCATAATGAGCCGATAACTATGCAACGTATTGGCTTTGACATGGTTGGCGCGATCAGCCAGGTAATGCTCAGCGGCCTCAGCAACCGTTGGCGCTTCACGGGAATTGATGTAACTGCCGTCTTTCAGTTGAATGATTAACTCGTTGCGAAATGCCACAGCGTCGAGGCGACGTTTAAACTTCCTGGCCTTGCGGTGACCAGAGCGCGGGTCGCGGAATTCAACAATGTATCGTGAGTATTCAACCCGCGTACCATCCCGGTGCCGATTTTTGATAGTGCGGTGGCTAATGGAAGGATTGATGTTCATTTGGCTTCTCCAGTGCGATTACAACCCCAAGAAAAACACGCCGGAAACAGCGACACAATTAAACGGGGATTGTTGCGCAATCGAACCTGCAACCACGATTGCAACCACAATAATTTCGAATTATCAGGGACCGCGACGGTGACCGGTTTTCGCCTATTCAATTCCATGCCGACCAGGGTTGGTGTCGCAGCATTACTTTTGCCACGGTGCCACGGCTGCCACGGTTTTTTTGGGGTTTGAGAGGGTCCGCTGGAGAGGGCGAGGGGGGGTAGCTTGCCAAGGTTGGGGTCGTGAGTTCGAATCTCATCGCCCGCTCCAATTTTTCTTAAATAAAACAATGCCTTAAAGGATTTGCCGACAGGCAGACTTTTCGCCTTTTGTCGTTGGGGGGAGCGTCTGGGGGAGCGGCAGCACCTAAAAACACACAACCGCGCATAAAATTATATAAATCAACAGGTTATGCTGAAGAAGGTAGGACCTGTTCCAAATTCATTTAGCTCCTACGAGTTCCATCTAAATAATTTTAATGATTCATTGAAATTTCACGTCATTCCAATTTGACCATTCAAGTGTTAACTGCACTAAGGCTGGACCTGTCAACAATCCTTGATAATTACTCACGCTATATCATCGCCTGGAAACTGTGCACCACCATGAAGACCAGTGATGTCACCGATACGCTGGAACTTGCCTTGCAGGCTTCAGGGTGTGATCAGGTCAATGTTTCTCACAAGCCTCGATTGTTGTCTGACAACGGGGCCAGTTATATCTCTGGCGATCTGGCAGACTGGTTGGAGAACAAGGGTATGGATCATGTGCGTGGTGGTGCACCATATCACCCGCAAACCCAGGGCAAGATCGCCTCTCAGCGTTGCTAGCAACGCCTGCCAGCCAGCGGAGGCGTTGGCATCAAACCCTTAAAAACCGCATCCTGCTGGATAACTACTTCTTCCCGGCAGACCTGAATGCTCAGATCGAAGCCTTCGTTGATCATTACAACCATCACAGATACCATGAAAGCATCAACAACCTCACACCCGCTGATGTCTACTTCGGACGTGGGCAAACCATTTTAATGAAAAGAGAAAGGATCAAACAACAAACGCTCGAAAACAAGGCGCTTGCAACACCGCAAGAATGCCGCCTAATATATCAAACCAGATGAGCAAAACTCTCTCTTAGCTCAAACCGTGCCGAGACCCATTATATTTGATGACGGACAGTTTCAATTGCGGAGATAATATTAGATGCTAAAATTGGAAACATTTCGATCAGTTGTCGCTCCATCTGAGTGTGATGTGCTGGGTCATATGAATGTATCACGCTACTTTGCGGCATGCAGTGATGGTGTGTTTTCCATTCAAACGGCTCTTGGGCTAGGCCTCAGCGATATACGGAAAGGACGGAAACTGTCTTTTGCTGTTGTGCACGCCGAAAGCGATTTCATGTCCGAAATACATGCCGGGGAGGTCATCTATCTGCTCAGCGGAATTGAGGAAATTGGTGGTAAGTCGATTGTCTTCAAACACAAATTGTTCAAAGCGGAAAAACAAACACTTGCGTTTGAGACCAAGTTCCAGTGCGTCTTGCTTGACCTTGAAACCCGTCGAGCAAGAGAAATTCCTGTTGATGTTAAAGAAAAAGCGCAGGAGTTTCTCATAACCAACAAGACTGGTTAGGATTTTCCATTGGTCCGTTGCTGGCACAATTCAGACGTGAATTGATGAACACAAATTTGTCTGCGGTTGACCCTTAGCCGCCATCCGCTCTTCCACTTGGAAATGTCAGCACCAAGGACAAAACGGACATCCAATTCAAGTGTGTCCATGTCCGTACCTTGACCCCAAGCAGCCATTGCAGGAGGGACTTGAATTGGCGTTGTTTTTGGTTCAGCCGTCCTTATAGTAATAACTGTAGCCGTTCAGGGCCGGTGCACCACCAAGGTGCGCATATAGAATTTTGGAGCCTTTCGGGAAGAACCCTTTCCGGGTCAGATCGATCAGCCCCTGCATGGATTTTCCCTCATAGACCGGATCGGTAATCATTGCCTCGGTGCGAGCAGCAAGGCGAATAGCTTCGTTGGTTTCCTGGCTTGGTACGCCATAGGCCGGGTAGGCGTAGTCGGGATTGATAACGATCTCATCGTCCCGGACCTCACGGCCCAGTTCAACTAACTCAGCAGTGTTGTCAACGATCTGGCGCACCTGGGTGCGGGTTTGTTCGAGTGTGCCTGATGCGTCGATGCCGATAACCCGATGCGCCCGGTTGTCGGCGGCAAATCCGACAATCATGCCAGCCTGCGTCGAGCCGGTGACCACGCAAACTATGATGTAGTCGAATTTGAAGCCAAGCCCAGCTTCTTGCATTCGAACTTCTTCGGCAAAGCCCACATATCCCAAGCCTCCAAATTTGTGCACCGAAGCGCCCGCCGGAATGCCATAGGGCTTGCCGCCCTCATCGCGCACCGACTGCATCGCGTCTTCCCAGCTTTGACGAATGCCGATGTCAAATCCATCATCGACCAATCGACTGTCCGCCCCCATCAGCCGGGTCATGAGAATATTGCCGACGCGGTCATAAACGGCATCGTAGTGTGGGACCCATTTTTCCTGCACCAATCGGCACTTCATACCGATTTTGGCAGCGGTTGCAGCGACTAAACGGGTATGGTTGGACTGAACACCGCCAATGGAAACCAGCGTATCGGCGCCGGCGGCAATTGCGTCGGGAACAATATATTCCAGTTTGCGAAGCTTATTGCCGCCCATCGCGAGACCCGAATTACAATCGTCCCTTTTTGCCCAGATTTCCACCTCGTCACCCAAGGCCGCCGACAATTGCGGCAACTTCTCGATAGGGGTTGGCCCAAACGTGAGCGGATAGCGTTCGAATTTTTCCAGGTTCATAGGGGTACCTTTTGCCAGTGTATCGATTGCAAAAACAATAGTATATGATAGGCGAAGGGTGCTCTCTATTTTTGATAAAAAATTTACTTAAATTGAAATAATTTCCAGTAAAATGCCACAAAACGTATCATTTTTTCAGAAAATTTGAAAGAATCTTTCATGCCAAATGAAATTGATCGCATCGATCGCAATATCCTGAAACATTTACAGGCCGATGGTCGGTCGACGAACGCTGAATTGGCCGGTCTTGTCAATGTCAGTCCAGCAACCTGCCACAGACGGACGCAAAGGCTTTTCAATGAAGGATATATCAAATCGGTGCGCGCTATGGTGTCGCCACAAAAAGTCGATCGTGCCGCCCTGGTCATTGTGGGCGTGGTATTGGATCGATCAACACCGGAGAGTTTTGCGGAATTTGAAAATGCAATCAGGGAGTTGAACTTTGTCCTCGACTGCCATCTGGTGGCGGGGGATTTCGACTACTTTTTGAAAATCCGCGTGCGGGATATGTCCGACTTCAACAAACTTCATGGTGAGCGGTTAATCGCCCTACCGGGGGTTCGCCAGACACGTACCTTCTTTGTTATGAAGGAAGTAACCGACAACGCACCATTGCAGTTTTGATCAGTGTCGCCTATTGGCACTTAACGACCGTTTGGCCAATGTCCGCTTTGCCGCCGGTATCGGGCGGAAAGTTAGCATGACAAATGCGTGCTATTGACCCTCTTCGGACTTGAAGCTGATTGTACCTCGGGAGTCGAGACGCAATTAACCGATACCAAGTTGCTTGAGCTTGCGCCTAAATCCGTCGGATGTGTTGAGTGTATGCACATACGTCTCGTCTGAACGGTGATAAGAAATCAAGCCTCCGTCCTTCAATTCAACTATCAGAACGGTGTCAATACAGATAGGCAAATCATACTCACGCACGTCCGCAACGCCACCAATTAACTCGCCCGGAGTCAAATTTGACTCGCGTTTTATCAGCCTATAGCGCCCTGGACAGTTTGGGAGTTTCTGCCAGGATTGATCGCGCCAGAGTTGATCGAAGGATGCTAGTTCCTGATCGCTTTGAATCATCTCATGTTCCTTCGGCTTCATTTCTGACACACCCTGCCCACTGCTGCCACGTTGAATCAACTTCACCACTGGATTTTGAGCAACGCGGACAAAGTAAACTATCACTCGCACCGAATAGTTTCTGTCAAATTCCCGGATGGCGCGCGGAAGGGACTTGACAAAGGCCGGCAGAGGCGATGATGCCTCAGAAGTTTTAGAATCCACGCGCGAACAAGGAGAAGGGCACTGTCAGAGGAAAATAACTTGAGCTCTGTTTGCACGCCTCGTAGGTTCCGCAGATGAAAAACCCATTCCGATACTTCAAAACCTCGCCCGAAATCATCCGTTTGGCGGTGATGCTGTATGTCCGGTTCCCGCTGTCACTTCGGAATGTGGAAGATCTGCTACGCGAGCGCGGGATCGATATCAGCCATGAGGCGGTTAGGTATTGGTGGAACCGGTTCGGGCCGATGTTCGCGGCGGAGATCCGAAAGAAACGCGTTCAACAGCAACAAGCATACTCCACCTGGCGATGGCATCTGGACGAGGTGTTCGTCAAAATCAATGGTGACCCACACTACCTTTGGCGGGCAGTGGATCACGAAGGTGAGGTGCTGGAAACCTATGTCACCAAGCGCC
>DAOUPT010000074.1 GCA_030626025.1 Anderseniella sp.
ACAATTCGCCTTTCTCGACGACTGCTTTCGGACCTAGGAGAGAGATGACGCAAAGACCATCTACAGGGCGGATCGCAAGATCGCATCGACGTGATGAGCTATTGTACCCATCGGTTTGCTTGCCTCCAGCACGAAAAACCACGTTGTCGTTCGCCGCTGGAAAAGCTGATGTCAGATCTCTGCCGGCAGCTACATTACAACAGCAGCAGTCACCACTGCGGGGATTGGCACGTTCCAATTGGGTCCTTGCCCGTGCTTCTCTAACACCTGTGTGACCACTGCCGCGCGGATAGCAGTTGCATTCTTAGTGGGTTGCGGGCGCAGCAGCGCCCCACCCCTTGCCGTTCCATCACGGAAGAAATCATAGGGCGCGCCGGGGTCGTCTACCTTCCACATAGACGCGACTGTAGACTGGCGGCAATCTGTAAAACCGGCTACTTCCAGCACAGGAAAGGCCAAAGCAGGATCAGCATAGTCATTCGCACCGGGCCCCGGCGGCAAGGCAATGTCTGGAGCCCCGTGTTGACCAATGGCACCAAAAACATAGCCAAGAGCAGTGTCTACCTCAGGCCCGCACCAGACCGAGAACGCAAGTCGCCCGCCAGGCCGAAGAACACGGCGCGCTTCCGCGATAACTCTTGGTGGTTCGGGTACATGCGGCATCCCGAAACCGATTGTGACGGCATCGAAGGACGCATCGTCAAAATCCAGGGCCATTGCATCGCCTTCGACGAATTGAGCCTCGGGCACGGCGGCGCGAGCCATGTCCAGCATGACAGGCGAGAAATCAAGGCCAGTAACCTTGGCCCCTACTTTGACCAATCCAGAGGTCACGTTGCCGTGCCCGCAACATAGATCAAGGGCTTTAACACCGGGTCTGGCCTCAACCGCTTCAACCAAATGCGGGACGACCATATCCGCAGCTTGAGCAAAGGCCCGTGCATAGGATTGTGCAACTCCCGCATCCGCCCACTCGCGCTTTTCCAATGCGGCAAAGGTATCAGGTTCTTGAAATTCTGGCACAGGTTCCTCCCTTCGTCGACACTTCGCGGTTGGCAATCCGATAAGTCAGGGTGCCAAAGGAAATACATAAGGGCCATGCGGTGCTGCGATAGCGTTCATCAGTCATTCTCAAAAGCTCCGGTGCCCGTCTCAAAGTACTTCGCCTCAACCACAATAGCAAACTTTCGCCACTCTGCGTCAACTTGTAACTCTTGGGCTCAATCCGGGCATTCGCTGCACCGTGCATCAATGACCGCAGAGCGGACAAAGCGGTCGCTCGTCAGTCTATGACTGCGTATCTGTCCGCTTCCTCGAAAACGTCGATAACCCGTGTCCCAGCTTTGATCCTCGCCCCATGCTCAATGCCAGCTGGAATAGTGTAGCTATCGCCGGTGTTGTAAATCTTGGTTTCTCCACCAATAGTAAATTCGATCTCGCCTTCGATGACTGTGCCCCACTGTGCTCCGTGCGAATGCATAGGAAGTTCCATGTCCTTAAGGAAAGTGAAGAATGCCACCAAACCAGCATCTGATCTTACGACTGCGGTTTGCACGATATCCGTGGGGAAAGGTACATCAATGCTGGGAAACGCTGTGATAAATTCTGGATAGGGCATGATAAAGTCCTCTGTGGTATGGAAAAGCACCATGTCACGTCCCCATCTCTTTAGCAATTTGCGCGTCGCTTTGGGCTCTTAGCGGCAATAGACAAAACACTCGCTACGACCTTTGTTCAGTGTCTTCCAGCCACGCCGTTGCCTTCTCTCGCACCTCATCAGGGATTTCAGCGGCCTTGCGTGTCGCAAGATTGAGCATCACGCACTTGAACTCGGTCTCGAAAGCAGTCGCGCCGTCTTCCGACCGTACAAGGCGGTGCCGAAATGTGATAGATTTGGTGCCTATCCCGATGATCGAAGTCTCTAGCCGTATTGCGTCACCTGCGGATAGCTCTGCCCGAAAGTCGCTTTCGGCACGCACGACTGCAAACGAAAGCTGACGACCTTTGCGCATATCATTGGCCGTCAATCCCATCTCCGATTGAATTGCAAAAACACCGTCTGAACAGGCAGCAAAGTACCTTGAGACGTTCATGTGTCCGAGAAAATCGCAGTCCGCTGGGTCGACCACGGAGCGAAAAGATATCATTGCAGGCATTAGATTTCTCCTAGCGGCGATATGCCAATGTTATTTCGGAAATCACGATCTTGCAAGGTCCGCTCAGGGCTCGGAGTTGTCGTTCGCTGCAAATTCAACCAATGACCGTTCTTGGCACTTAACGACCCTATGGGACAGGTTGATAGCCTGTCTGTTGTTGAGGTGTTATCAGACATCCAAGATTAAGGGATGAATTCACCAGCTATTTGGTGCAACACCCGTCTCTGTCATACCCTCCCTGCTTATGCGATTGTGGAAACAACTCGCGCTACCATGACTGACAGCTTCATACAGCGTCATTTACTGTTTTGCAGTAGGGTTTGTGCGGAAACTTCCATCTGGCAGTCTTACGATTCTCTGAGTCGCAGTAATCAGCAATTAGTAAGGTAAATGGTCTGACTTAAGTGTTGCCGGTTGTGTTGATGCCCACTGCAATCATTCACTGACCGTTGAATAGGGGTTTGAAGCCTAAAACCTGCTTGCCACACAGTGTTTTTTCAATGGAAAGTACCTGCGTGGTGGTACCCTACCTGAATCCAGTTTTAATCCCAAAAACGCCGTCCCTGACAGTGGTTTTTGTAATAACCAGTTAGCGTCTCACTGTTGTTGCAGGCAGTATTTCATCTGCTTCATCGGTGACTGTGTCAGCCGCACCTATTCCAGTACTTTTCTTGCCAGAATTACCGCAAATAGCTACGGCTGCAGGTGAAGTTCACAAGGTTGGCCATCGTAACCAGCGCCGTGTTAGAGCCCGTCATCGCGGTCGGCGCTTCCGTGGCCAACGTCGTTTCAGGCCCCGCCGCCATGGTCCACGCTTCCGGCACCGTCGTCGTGGTAACAGTTATTATTATGGTGGATGGTGGTATGCTACACCATGGTGGCAGCTAGATGGCTGCTGATACGGCCAGAGCGGCATCATCACCGCAAGGCGAATGATCGAAATTCTTACTTTTAGATTTGATATAATTTGGGGCATTCTCTTACAATATTGGGCTTTTGGTGGTGTTACTTGATGGTAACGGGTGTAGCGGTCAGTGTTGGGTTAATGCTTTGAAAAAACGGCACAAATACGATTGTTACCACCCACCTGATAAAAGTTACCAAATGGTAACTCTTTTGCGTAAAGCGTTTTTTGAAATCCTGAAAATATTGTTTTTGTTCAATACGTTACGATCTGAGCGTGAAACTGGCATGGTTAATGCAAAGCCTTATTAAATTAAAAGTGACCGGTAAGCATACCTGTCAGCTTCCTTTGTGAGTGTGTTGAGGGAAACCTGGCTGCTGGTGACAAAAACAATACACTGGGGAGTTGCGGTCGTTGAAGCTGAATCTTAAATCAAAGGCGGTTTTGTTCGGGATTCCGATATTACTAATTGTGATTTTGGGTGCCGCCTATGAGGGCGTTGAAAAATACACCTCGACGTCGTCGTTTTGCGGTGGCTCCTGCCATACAATGACTGAACAATATACGGCTTGGAAAAAGGATACCCACCATAAGGGTAACAACACCAAAGGAATTCAAGCTAATTGTGTAGACTGTCATTTTCTTCCCGGCGAGCATTCTTCATTAAAGGCAAAGTTTGAAGGTTTGCGCCATCTTGCCGCCTATCTGTATGACAAAAAGGCACCTTTACCCATTCGCCCGGCAATCAAGGATGGTGCGTGTTTGAGTTCAGGTTGTCATTCGGACAGAAAATTTGAGAATAAGGAAATCAAATTTGCCGGCAAGGCTAAATTTAAACACAAGGTTCATCTCACTGACAAGGCGCTGGATGGACAGAAAATAACCTGTGATACCTGCCACTTCAAAGTTAGTGAGAAAAAGCATTTTGAGGTGCCAAAAGAAATCTGTTTCCTGTGTCATCTCAAGCTGGAAAAGCCAACTCTAAGTAAGGCAAAAACGGCAAAGGGCAAATCTCAGCCCGATGATCCAGTGCTGCAAACAGATGCACCTAAAAATGTCTTGGGTGGACAGAAAGGCTTTCAGATCAGCTTCACAAAGAGGCCCAAGATCAACTTCAATGAAGGAAAATCAAAGTGCGACATCTGCCATACAATTCCAACCAAATCTCTGCAGGCCCAGCTCAAGGCTAGTGATACTCTAAAGGAGCCAATCACTCACCAATCAATCAAGAAAGCCGGTGTGGCTTGTGAGAGTTGCCACTTTGAGGTGATCAAGGGTCATGGAGAAATTGAGACAGGCAACGTTGTTTCCAACGGGTGCTTGAGGTGTCACAACCGCAGCAAAAAACTTTTAGAACAGGCAAAAAATAAAACGTTGATGCATGGTAAACATGTTCCGGCAAAAGCTGATTGTTTTGATTGCCACAAGGTGGTTGAGCACAAGAACCGTACCGACCATCTCGACTTTGTACGCAATGATTGCTCCTTGTGCCATCAAGACCAACATAAATATCAGAAACTGTTGTTGGCCGGAATTCCGGTCAATAATGATGTCTCAGCTACGCCTCACCTTATGTACAAGGTGAATGTCAATTGCATGGCTTGCCATACTAAAAAAACGAGTTCTAAGGGGCACTCTGTCAGGACAGCTTCAGGCGAGACATGTGCAGCCTGCCACAAGCCCGGACATGAGGACATGCTTAGTGACTGGAAGAAAACCATGGCTCGTGAGGTCAAGGGGGTCGAAGAAGTTGAGAAAGAAGCTGTAGAAGCGCTGAGTGCTGCCAATGGCAAGCTTGACAGTGAAAAACTCAAAAAGGTCGCAAAGATGATGGCCAACGGACGTGAGCTGTTGAAAATTGTCAAGTTCGGCAATGGTGTCCACAACAAAAAATATTCAATCAATATTCTAGATCAGGCGATCACAAATTTTGAAGACGTGGTTGAACTGGTCGGCGAAGGGGGGTGAACGTTTTTTTGCATAGGTAACCATTTCAATGTTTGAGACGGGAATAGAAAGTTGATCAGGAGGAAACACAATGACTCAAACTAAAACACCGAATATAGATAGACGTCAATTACTAGGCGGAACTGGGGCGGCAGTTGCCGGAGCTGTTGCTCTGACCACATCGTCTGGCGAAGCTGAGGCGGCAGCTAAAGCACCACGCTGGGCCATGGTTATGGATTTGCGGCGCTGCATTGGTTGCAGAGCCTGTACGGTCGCATGTAAAGCCGAGAACGATGTATCACTTGGTCGTTTCAGGACCGTGGTTCAGGAAAAAACATGGGGAACATTTCCTACCACAAAAAAAGGTTTCCTGCCCATCATGTGCAATCATTGCGAAGGCAATGAAAAGGATAAGGTTCCCCCGTGTGTGAAAGTTTGCCCTGAATATCCCGGCGAGCGCAGAAAATGGCCGAGCCCGAGCGGGAAAAAAATTCGTTATCGACATGGTGCAACCTACAAGCGCCCTGATGGTCTGATTCTAATCGATAAATCGTTGTGCATTGGTTGTGGCAAGTGCATTGAAGCGTGTCCCTACGGCGTCCGGTCTTTTGATCCGTTTGTGAAAGCCGGGAAAAAACCGACAGAGCAAGCCGCCGACAAATGCGATATGTGCACCCACCGGGTTGAGAATGGCGTTGAGCCTTCATGTGTTAATACATGTCAGGGACGAGCGCGAATATTTGGTGATCTCAATGATCCAGACAGTGAGGTCTCAAAGCTGGTTAAGGAACATAATCTGAAAACCCCGAATAATGTGCTGCTTCATGAAGAGGGAACAAATCCGCATGTTTTCTACATCGATCCAGATAATGTTTTGAAGACAATCTACAAACAACGCACCAAGGGAAAACTGGACCATTTTGTGGATCAGATCACCTAAACCGGCAACCGATATAGGAGTAGTAAAATGACAAATTTAGATCGTCGAAATTTCTTCAAACTTGCCGGTGCCAGTGGCGCAGCGCTCGCAACCGGAACTGCTGGAAGCCAGCAGGCTCTAGCAGGTTCATTGAAGATTCCGTCAACTGAAGCGTCAGGACTTGATTTTTCACCAACCACTGGCAAACAACGACAAACAATCCCATCGTCTTGTTGGCAGTGCGTGACACGTGACGCTATTGTCGGCCATGTGGAAGACGGGCGGCTGAAGAAGATTGAAGGGCACCCCGATTCAATCCGTACACTTGGCAAGATCTGCGCCAAGGGTCAGGCAGGCGTCAATCAAGTCTATTTCCCCGACCGCATACTTTATCCCATGCAGCGTGTTGGCAAACGGGGCGAGCACAAATGGAAAAGGATTTCCTGGGATGCGGCTCTTGACTTGATCGCATCGAAACTGAAACCACTTTATGATGCTGGAACGCCTGAATTGTTCATGTATCAATATGGTCGCCACAAGGGCAGCCAGTCCTCGATCATGCATGATTTTATGGATGCTTTCGGCTCACACACCATCGGTACACATACGTCAGTTTGTGAAGGACCAAAATGGGTTGGCCAGGAAAGTCTTTGGGGTGGCATGTATGACAACTGGGATTATGACAATACCGATTTCGTGGTAAATTTTGGTTCGAACCAGTTTGAAACTCACACCAACCACATCCCGACAGCGCAGCGTCTGATCAGGGCTATGGCTGAGCGCAACGTGCCACTTTACACATTCGACGTACGGCTCTCCAATACTGCTGCCATGTCAACTGAATGGGTTCCCATCAATGTTGGCAAAGATGGGCTTGTCATGCTTTCCATGGTCAACGTGATCATGAATGAAGGGCTTTTCCGCAAAGATCATTTCAAATATATGCGGGTATCGCAAGATCATAAGGCCTCGGTTGATGACAAGATTGCTGCGGTCAAGGCCCATGTAGCCAAATTTACGCCGGAATTTGCCGAAAAGGAAAGCGGTGTTCCGGCCGATAAAATCCGTGATATAGCCCGTGGTTTTGCAAAAGCTAAAGCTGCTTGCGTAATAAGTTACCGTGGCACCGTTATGCATTTCCATGGCGCCGATCAAGAGCGCGCAGCAATGCTTCTGGCGGCGATTACCAACAATCTCGATCGCGCTGGTGGTCGTGTAATGGGCGTTGGTGCCGGTTGGAAACATCCTAAATCGGAAAAAGCCAAAGTGCAGAAGGGGCTCGACATTGTTAATGGCTTTCCTGGAGAGGCCGCGTTCCCGACCCATCAGGTCAGCCAGCAGAATCTGCCAATGATCAAGGATGGTCAAAATGGCAGGCCCAAGGTCTACTGGGCAAGCTGCAACAATATGGCTTTCATCAATGGCAACAATAACGAAGCAGAAGAAGTGCTTAAGGATGAAAACCTTATTCCGTTCTCGATTTCGTCAAACATCGTCTATGATGAGTCCTCACAATATGCCGACATCATCCTGCCGGATGTTACTTACCTGGAGCGGTGGGATTATGAGGACATGGTGTCACCTACCGGAGTCGCTGAATACTATATCCGCCAGCCCATGATCAAACCGCTGGGTGAATCAAAAGATCAAGGTGAAATCTTTGCCGGACTTGCGGAAAGGATAGGTTTCAAGCTTGCCTACACCACCAAGGAGGATTTTGTTCGTCAATCCTGCAACATGACACCTGGTGTCAAGGAAGCAGGCGGCTTTGAATATATGAAAAAGCATGGTGTTTGGCACGATAAAAATGCCAAGCCCAACTTTGGATTCTTTGAAGCCAAGGTCGACGTTTCTGGTGACAATATCTTGCTTGATGGGAAAACCGGTGTTTACTGGAACTGGAAGAAATCCGGCGCCAAGGATGAAGCCGATGCCAAAGCCAAGGGGTATCTGGGGACAACAAATGCCAAGAATGGCTATGTTGCTCAGGACATCGAAGGCACGCCACGTCTGGCCTATCCACCAAACACATCGTTCCTCAAATCAGGCCTGCTTGATTTCTACTCGGATAATTATGCGTCCAAGGGGTTCCCGGCGTTCCCGACTTACACGCCAACCCCGGAACACCAGAAGATGGGCAAGGATGATTTGCACCTGACCACATACAAGGTCGCCGTGCATACTCATTCACGAACAGCCCATTGCAAGTGGTTGTCGGAAATCAAGCATGACAATCCTGCCTGGATCAACTCCAAGACGGCTGCTGAGCGTAACATCAAAGATGGCGATCCGATCAAGGTTGCAAGTGATATTGGCGAAATTACCACTACAGCCCATGTTACAGAGGGAATTATTCCCGGCATTATTGCCATTTCCCATCATATGGGGCGAAAACACTCCGGCATTTATGGGTCGGGCAAATCTTCGCCAATATCGGGAGGCGCTGCTGCTGATCCGGACGCCAAAAACATGTGGTGGAAAAAGCATGGCAGCCATCCCAATTCCATTATCCCCAACAGCTCTGACCCGATCAGTGGAGGTCAGCGCTGGATGGATACGGTGGTCAGGGTCTCCCGAGCTTGATTGCGGGATATAGAAAGGGATGAAAATGGGAAATGTTCGAAACGAAATAGCTGATGGTGCAGTGGCACGAGCGCAAGTCTATGGATTATTAGCAACAATCTTTCGGGCAGAACCTGAAGAAGCCCTTCTTGACGAAATAAAGGCCCCCCGTTTTTCGGGGGTCCTTAAAAACCTCAGCGTAAATCTTGGAGTTGAGTTCTACACTGTTCCATCTCCCCAACTGGTTGAGGACCTGGCTATCGAATATACAAAACTGTTTGTTGGTCCAGGTCCTCATATTTCTCCTCATGAATCGATTTTTGTTGAAACCGAGGCAGGAAGTGGCGGCCTTTGGGGGGCGGTGACGGTCAAAGTGAAAAAATTCATTGAAACTGCAGGTTTCGACTACACGTCTGAATTTACCGGCATGCCTGATCACGTCAGCGTTGAAATGGAATTCATGCAAAAACTGGCAACAACGGAAGCAGATAAACGGGCAAGGGGCGAAACCAAAGAGGCGGATTGGTGTTTGGGCGTGCAAAAAAGATTCCTCGATGATCATTTGTCCAGATGGGTGCCTGAATTTTGTGATCAGGTGATCGAACAGTCTACTATGCGATTTTATGGTGAGATGGCCGCGTTGACCAAAGCCTTCGTGACATATGACAAAGATTTTCTGGAAGAAAAACTGAGTGTAGCGGCCTGAGTGAGGTTTTAGGAGGGCGATTTAAAAATGATTTCTACACATAATTCAGGGAAAACAGCATTTTCTGATTCTTATGGCAGAAAGATTGAATATGTTCGCCTTTCAGTAACTGATAAATGTAACCTGCGCTGCTTTTATTGCATGCCGGAAGGCTTTCGGGGATTTGAACCCACTTCAAATTATCTAAGCTTTGAAGAAATTGAACGCGTAATGACTGCCTTTGCCGCATTGGGCGTACATAGGGTGAGACTTACTGGCGGAGAACCACTTGTCCGAAAAGGGCTGCCTGACCTAGTACAAAAGCTTTCAAAGATTCCTCGGATTGATGATATTTCCATGAGCACAAATGCCCTGTTGCTGGCCAGCAAGGCTACAGTGTTGAAACAGGCAGGTATCTCACGTCTCAATGTCAGTCTCGATAGTTTAAAGCCTGACCGATTCCGGCAGATTACCCGTGGTGGTGATCTGGATCGCGTTATTGATGGACTTGAAGCTGCAAAGATGGCCGGTTTTTCTCCGATAAAGATAAATATGCTGGTTATGAAGGGGATCAATGACGATGAAGTTGTTGATGTGACCGAATTCTGTCTTGAGCGCGGCTTTACGCTTCGCTTTATTGAAACCATGCCAATCGGTCCTTCCGGCCGTCAGGTTGTTGACCATTATGTAGATCTTGAAAAAGTGAAAGACAAATTGGCATCTCATTACAAAATGATCCCAGGAGTTATGCCAGGCGGCGGCCCGGCCAGCTATATGCAGATTGTAGGAACCGATATGTGTGTTGGTTTTATCACCCCTCTTTCCAGGCATTTTTGCTCCAGTTGCAACCGGGTACGCCTTGCTGCAGATGGAAAGATTCACTTATGTCTGGGCAATCAGCACACCTTTGCTTTACGCTCATTGTTGCGTTCAGGGATTAGCGATACCGCGCTTGAAGAAACTGTTCGGAAAGCCTTGCTTCTAAAACCCCGCAAGCACGATTTTGTTAATCAGCCAGATGAAATTGAGCGAACCATGTCGGCAACAGGCGGGTAGAATCAAAACATCAGTCCATTTTCTTTTTTGCGGACGCCCTCATGTAAAGTTCTGCTTCCTGCTTTGATGTAAGGCCCAATAGTCTACCCTGGGAGATTGAAAAAGCAATTGGACCGCCAAGGCTAAAACGGTGGAATGCCCACATAGCTCCAAGGCTCGCTGCCTGGGGCGCGTAAACCAGCACGGAACCATTTTTTGTATTTGAAACAATCTGGTTAAACTCTGTGACTTGTTCAGATGTCGGCGTATTGCCGTTTACCTGGATGGTAAAATATAGCATTCCCGCTGTTCTTGTTTCTGCTTCATGTTTTCGGGCTGTTTCTTGTGAAGGCCCCAAATCAATGACAGTATTGAACCCGAAAGTTTTCAACTCGCTAATACGGTTAAGAGGCCGCCCATAAGTCGCCTGTAGATAGGGAACTGCTTGCCCTGGTCCGATAACAGCGATGCCATATCCCTTTCTGCCCGGTAATTTGGCGGTTTGCAAATTCAGTCTTGTACTTACTGGGTTACCATTTGGGCTAGATAATATTTCCTGTGAGTGTCGGGTCATCTCCCCATCCCCCCACCAACCGCACGCGTAAACCGGGGTTAATAATGCCATGACACAGGTTGATAACACGGCAAAAGAGACACCAAAGGGGTGTTTCAACAACATGGACTTAGTTCTTGATGTCATATCGTTTCATTTTTTCCCACAAGTTTTTGCGTGATACCCCAAGCGCTTTTGCAGCTTTAGCGATAGCACCATCATTGCGCAACAGAGCGGCGTGGATTGCATGAATTTCTGCCTCCTTTACCGCTCCTTTTAACGATGGAGCTTCCCGGAGTTCCGGTTCTTCTTCAAATGAGAGGAAATCATGTAGTTCCAATCGAGTTCCATCGCACAGGGCCATCGCCCGTTCGATCATATTTCGCAATTCGCGAACATTACCCGGATAGCTTTGTTCAAGCAGCCAGCCTTCTGCTTCAGGAGAAATCCCCGTAATTGTTTTACCCATTTCTGCTGCTTGCCTGCTTGCAAACAATCGGGCTAGATAAACCACATCATCAATTCTTTCCCTCAAAGGTGGAATATGGATATGGAGGACATTCAAGCGCCAGAAGAGGTCTGAACGAAACGTTCCTTCTCTAATTGCTTTTTCCAGATCGACCTGGGTTGCTGTAATGATACGGACATCAAGAACAATAGACTTTCCGCTACCGACACGCTCAACAATACGTTCTTGCAGAACCCGTAGCAACTTGACCTGAGTTTCGGTTGGAATTTCAGCAATTTCATCAAGGAAAATGGTGCCTCCACTAGCCTGTTCAAATCGGCCGATACGTTGTTGACCGGCACCCGTAAAGGAACCTTTTTCATGGCCAAAAAGTTCGCTCTCGACCAGACTTGCCGGTATAGCAGCGCAGTTGATCTTAATATGAGGGCCATTTGCCCTTTGACTGTTCTGGTGAATGAGTGTTGCAACCACTTCCTTGCCAACACCGGATTCACCGGTAATCATTACTGAACTGTCGGTATCGCGGATACGTTGAATAAGTCTTTCAATACGCCGCATTTCAGTACTTTTTCCGAGAACACCACTGCCTGCCTTGAACTGGGTTCCATCAATTCCTGTAATCTCGCCGGCAAGACGAGCATCAGCAATTCGTGACAGGCTTCTTTGAACCCTTGAAACAAATGCATCCATCTCAAACGGCTTGGTCAGATAATCAACAGCGCCGGCTTTGACCAGTTCAACAGCTTGTGGAACCGAACCATATGCCGTCATCACGATTACCGGTGTTCCAGGGTATCGTTCTGAAATTTTTTGAAACAAATCGGCTCCAGAACCATCGGGCAGACGGATGTCAGTAACAATCAGATCAATATCACCTCGCCTCAAATAAGCTTTGGCGGTTGCAATATCAGCTGCCGCAACCACACACACACCCTCTATGCGCAGACGATCCTCAATAGAAACACGCATAATTTCATCATCTTCAACGAGAAGAACCTGCAGTTCGGCAATGCTGGTGTCGAGTGTTTTCATGCGGTCTCTTTTTGTGTTTCCTGTTTGTCTTGTTGGGCGGGCAGAAACACCTGAAATGTTGTCCCCTTACCCTTTTCACTTATAACATCAATACTTCCACCCAGACTTTGAACCATGCGATAAGTGATCCAAAGCCCCAGACCTGTTCCATCAGGTCGGGTGGAAAAAAATGGATCAAAAAGGCGGTCCTTATTTTCTTTAGTAATACCTGGACCGTCGTCTTGAACTTCCAGCACCAGGCAATTCCCGTCGCGAAATGCACGAAAATCGACTGTTCCCTGGTTCTTTAGAACCTGAAAAGCATTTTTAAGCATGTTCAGCACGATTTGCTGAACTCTATGTTTGTTGAGAACGACTTCCTTGTCTAACCGGTTATCCCAGTTAAGCTGGATCGGCTTGTCATCAATTTCGATCAAAGCCAGTTCCCACAAATCATCCAGACAGGATGGATCAGAAAACTCTTGTTTTCCTTCCACCCGAAGCTCACCCAAAAGACTGGCAACAATTTGTCTGATTCTGTGAAGCCCTTTTTCGATAATAGGTAAGTACCGATCTACAAGCTCTTTGTCATCGGGATGTTTTTTCAAGGTATCCAGACAGTTTAATATCCCTGCCAGAGGATTGTTTACTTCATGAGCGACACCGGCTGATATCCGGCCAAGGGCGACCATTTTTTCGTTGGCGGCCATTTCGTCTTCCAACTGCTTTTTATCTTCCAGCTGGCGGCTCATCCATTTGAAGGATTTGGCGAGTTGCCCGATTTCGCCTTTCTTGTCAAAAATGTCTAGTGGCAAGTCAGGGAATTGTCCGCGACCAATCGACTGCATACCATTAGCAAGAATGGTCAATGGTTTAATCAGTCGGCGAGAAAATAAAGCACCAAAAAAACTGCCGATCAAAACAAGGAGAGTTGTTGTTGCAAGAACAGTCATAGCACTACGTCTGGCTTGTGAATAAAGCTCTACTGTAGAAAGGCGCAAACGCACGATACCAATTTTTTTTCGATCTGAAAAAACCGGAACGATCCCTTCTATGAATGGATCATTGAACAAGCTGCCGCCATGAAACACCTTAGCTGTTTTGGCTTGAAGAGATTCACTAAATGCTTTTTTATCGACAGCAGTTGCCGGGGACAAGCTTAAACCAATAGGGTTGTTTGCCGGATCGATATGGGCAAGAACCACACCTTGCGGATCTAGCACCATGCCGGAAAGTATGCCGGTATCACGCTCGTTTCCATTTGCGCGCAATGCAGTTTTGCGCAAGTTTTTGTGCAAAGACCACGTATCATTTTGAAGGATTGCTTCTGATGCCGACAATGCAATTGAATGTGCTAACAACAGAGATTTTTCTTCAAGGGATTGTTGAAAACGAAACCAGTCCTGAATGATGACCGCAGCACCAATTGTGAATCCGACGCTTGCAACGATGATGGAAATAACCATCAGGAACTTTGCCGATAGATTGTTGAGGCTGATACGCGTACTACCCATTATGGTTTTGCTGTCCCGTTCAATCGGTCAAGGCTAGAAGTTATTTGTCTATTTTTGATTTTTTCCGCCATCACTTTGATATCATCAAAAATATCAGCACTGAATTGCCCAAAGCCATCAAGATGGAGCGTATTGAGCAATTGTTTGCCAGCCGGATTTTTATTCATTTCTGTTAGGGCACGAGTCATTTTTTTTGTCAGATCAACAGAAACGCTTTTCCGGGCAACTATCGGTGGAAAGCCGAACAGGGATGAAGCATGTATCACCCTGGTTTTCTGAGCAATCTGCGGATTGGTCTTTTTCAAAAAATCCCAGATATAGGAATCTACCGCCCCCCCATCCGCAACACGAGCAGCGACGGCTTCGACAGTTTCAGCATGATTGTAAGTAAAAAATGTTTGCCTGAAAAACTGGTTGAAGTTGAAATTACGTGTTGTAAGGAAGAACTGAGGATACAAAAAACCAGAATTAGAATCCGGGTCGGAAAAAGCAAATACACTACCCTTCAACTCAGCAATATCCTTATAGGAACTGTCATGATGAACAATGATATATGACCGGTAAAATGGCGCTCCCTTGTAGATCGGGACAGTCAGCAATTTGAGGTATTCAGGTTTTCTCTTTTGGATAAATGGATAACCGCAAATCCATGCAAATTCGAGTTTTCCACTTTCAAGCATATCCATGATTTCCCGGTAAGATTTGCGCTGCACAAATTTGACCGGGCGGCCCATTTTTTGACTGAGGTAGTCGGCCATATCGTCAAAAAAACGCAGATTTTCCCTTACAACAACCGCTGTCAGACCAAACCTGACCGGTTTTCTTTCCTCAGCCCGAACTGAAATGAATAGAAGGGATAATAAAACAGGAAATAACAATAAAACGCGTTTCAAGGCGGTGTTCTCCTCATGGATAATACAATGCGCGATTGGTATTGTTTTCCCTTCTTTTTGTCGCGTTTGCGGTGGAAGCAGAACAAAAAATCGAGGTTTTTTCGGTTTTATAATTTCAGATGCTTCCTAGACGCTAGACAGTACCATATTTTCAATCAAATCACCATCAAATGGAGCCAATTGACGATAAATAGTCTGATTGAAAATGTAAATCCAAAACCTGTCAACAATGGATGGAAGGGCGTTGTCAGAGTAATAAGATCCAGGCAAGCAGAGTCCTTGCCGCCGACAGCCGCCATTAAAGCAGGTGGGTGTAAAGGTCGGCTACCCAATTGTTGCTCAAGGGTTTGGCACTGACAGGCAATTCAGTGTTTAAACGCCCTCAACTCAGTTTGAGCTTGCCAACGGGGCTGGTGGATTTGTGCTATGATACTGTTGATTTAAATACAGCCGAGGGCAAAGCGATGAAACAGTCTTTACGTATCGAGCCAAAGTCAAAGCTGGAGCCGCCACGCCTGCCAGAAGGACGCTCACCGAAAGCCCCATCCGGCTTGACCCTCAAACAAGAACAGTTCGCGCGTTATCTGGCGGCTGGTTACAATCAAAGCAAGGCATATCGGATGGCTTATAGCGCAGAAGGGTCAAAGCCACACACCGTCCATTGCCGTGCATCAGAGCTGGCCCGTAACAGCGAGGTTAAGGCGAGGGTTGAGCAGCTTTTGCAGGATAAAGAGAGGGTTGAAGAACATTTAGTGGGGCATAATCAGGACATGTGGTGGAAACGTATTTGGCAGGAAGTTGACCCCGATGACCTCAGTACCACCACACCCAGCAGCCGGGTTGCAGCCTTAAGGGAAATTGGTAAAGCGTTACAAATCACAACTGGTGAACATGAACCATCACAGCCGCGACAAACTCAAGAAGATATTGCCCAACAGATCATGGCAAAGCTGGCCAGCATAAAATCCAGACAGCCGCATGACTGTTAATCCATATATTGAATAGGGCAACAAAATCCTGATGCCACGCCAATATTAGTTGTTTTGTTAACGGAGAAAACCACGCGCAGATGCACCAGCTCATTCGGTTTTGTGGTCTTTGATACTGTTTTTCGCATGATTATATCCGGTACCTACAACCGAAAGAAGCCCATCATGGGTTTGATGTATTTGGCCATCGCAATTAGTTGTTCTATAAGCTGGTAGGTCCGGGTCATACCCAACTTTGTTTTGGTTGCCACTGCACCATCACGTCTATTGCCCGCACGAATAGCGTCAAGTATGGCTACCTCTGCAATTTGTAAAACACCGGGTGGTTCA
>DAOUPT010000085.1 GCA_030626025.1 Anderseniella sp.
GCAATTAGTTGTTCTATAAGCTGGTAGGTCCGGGTCATACCCAACTTTGTTTTGGTTGCCACTGCACCATCACGTCTATTGCCCGCACGAATAGCGTCAAGTATGGCTACCTCTGCAATTTGTAAAACACCGGGTGGTTCATTCATGAGAAATTGCAAAACTTCGGCTTTGTTATCTCTTAAAACAGAAACACACTCAGGGGTCATCTTGCCTCTACTGTTGCGCCAGCGGATGTGGTCGCCATCGATTGCAAATTCAACGCCTCCAGCAATCAAATCTTTCATCAGGGAAACCGCCCCCATTAAAGTTCACCCTCCCAATCTGTGGCATATTCAGATATTGGGTTATGCTTGCTCTCAAGACCTTCTGTTAAACTGTCATAACTGCCACAACTGCCATTCTGTAACGAATTCTTGTTTTCATCAGGTTCTTCCGTTGTGCTTTCCGACCTTGTGGCACTTGTGGCAGTTGTGGCAGTTTTTGAAGGGTGGTCTGGAAGATACCTCTTGATCGGGTCAGACACATATGCCCAGATGTCAGCCGATATGGCAAAGCGGACATCCAGAATTGGCGTACTGTACAATTTCCGACACCGTTTGAATTGGTGAAATGTGCCTCAGATCAGACAACGGTAACTAGCAGCAGTTGGTTGCTAAAATTATCGCTGCAAAAGCTCAATTCGTGATTTGTCAGCCGAGTTCGAACGTCGTTATTCCAAATGTTGTTGCCAGCGGCAGTGGAGCTATTGATCCGCGATACATTCTTGCGGTTTCAAAAACTGGTTCAAGTCCGTATTTTCTGGCCATTGAGGAAGCTGCGCTGTTTGCCTCTGGAACATCAAGGGAGACTTCGCTGATATCAGGAATGTTGCTGCACAATGCCTCAAATAGGCCATGTGCTATTTGCTCGTCATTGGCAAACAGCGGTCCGATTTTATAACCTGACCGACAGGTTCTGAGTGTTCCATAGCCGATAATTTTGTTATCGATAACAGCAATTTTTGTTCTGCGTCTTGGGCCGAATTCCGGATCTGTCCAGGCACGGGTGAAACTTTCCCGGTTTGCAGGGAAATGCAGGCGGTCGTACTCTAGCAAAGCCGGGACATCTGCTGTTTCGTTGTTTCTGATTTTGCCCTTAAGTCCATTTGCTTTTACAATTTTAGGCCTGCCGGTAAAACGGATGTTTCGGCCGGCATAAACAAACCCGCTTTTTTTATAGTTTTCCTGCTGGTCGACGACGCCATCCAAACCAATAGTCCGGTCCCCCAAATGGCTCATTCCGGCATTCCAGATTGCCATACCGACCCCGGTCCCCCGGTAGTCAGGATGAACAATATAAAATCCCAAAAAACCGTATTCTGCGCTGTAGTTGACGACCGTAATTGATGCAACGGGCTGGCCCGCTTTCCAGGCAATTAAAAAACCAGCCGGATCGACGTTGTGGAATACACTCAGATCATCGAAGCCTGGATTCCATCCCTCGCTGGCCGCCCATTCCACAGCAATCGCAAATTCCTCAAGGGTCGCCGGCCTTATTTCAAGATCGCTCATTTGAAACTCTCTAAACGAACCAAACCTTCACACATCACGACAGCAGCGCCAACCCCATCTATAACAGGTCTCCCCAGTGAACCTGTCATATTTGCTGCTAGATCGGCCATGCCAGCACAACCAAGAATGATTACATCGCAATTATCATCCCGAATGGCTTTTTTTGCTTCGGTCAAAATGTCTTCGTCAGAACTCCCATCTTCTTCAAGCTCAAGAACTGCCACGCCCGATGCCCGGACTTTTGAACAATGGCTATCAAAGCCGTAAGCGGTAATGTTTTCTTCAATAACCGGAATAGACACTGCCAATGTTGTAACGACCGAAAAAGTTGAACCAAGCATTGTTGCAGCATGAAAAGCTGCTTCACCGACGCCCAGAACTGGAATTGAAATACGGGATTTCAGCTCCGGCAAACCGGTATCATCAAAGCAGGCAATAATTACCGCATCGTAGTTGTGTCCGCTTGCCAGTTCTTTCTCAAAAGTTTCAAATAACCCCGGTAACGCGTCTTCACCATCTTGCGGCCCTTGTATGGATGCCGGACCATGTTCTGGATTGACAGCAACTATTGTCGTGCCATCGGTCGCAATTTTTCGTGCAGCCTCGCCGATAGAATTGGTCATTGCAGAAGTCGTGTTGGGATTAATGATGAGTATTTTCATCGTTAATTAAACCATACCTTTTCCGGCATCAGTGCCTGCGCCTGTCTGACGTCGTCTTAAAAGAACAGCGATCAAAAGGAATGTTCCGATGACAAAAAACGAAAATACCGTTGTCAACGTTCCCAATGCATAAAGTACCGGTGAGGTAACATTGGTGGTCATGCCGAATATCTCAAGCGGTAGCGTATTGTCAGAACCGGCAGTTAACAGGGTGCGGGCAAACTCATCATAAGATAATGTAAAGCCGAACAGGGCGACGCCAATCAGGCTCGGTGCAATAATTGGCAGCACCACATGGCGAACGGTTTGCCATGGTGTAGCACCAAGGTCACGGGCAGCTTCTTCATAAGACTTATCGAAACGATTAAAGACCGCAAACATGATCAACAGTCCGAACGGCAAGGTCCAGGTCAGTTGCGACCCCAGGCCTGAGGTGGTCCAGTGGACTTCTAAATCGACAATATTGAAAATCAGCCCGACCCCGAGAGAGACTAAGATTGAGGGAATAGTCAGGCTGATAATCACCAGATAGAATAGCACGCTGGAGCCGCGAAATTTGTTGCGGAACGCCAATCCACCCATAACCGAAACCACAAGTGTTATCACCATTACCATCAACCCAAGGACAAATGACCGGCGAAGGGAACCCCATATATCGCCAACCGCTTGCTGTTCAAACAAGTCGTGAAACCAATAGGTGGAAACGCCATTCATAGGAAACGTCAAACCGCCATTAGGGCCCTGAAAAGAAAGTACGCCAATGGTGAAAATCGGACCGTATAAAAACAAAACAAAGAGACCGAAAAAAACGACCAGTACATAAAAAGAGCGCGAGCGAGGTTCCATCTCAAAGCTCCTTTCTGATGTCAACAAAGCGCATCATAATTGTAATCATGATGAGCACGGTTATAAGCAGCACAACCGCACTTGCAGCAGCAGCAGGATATTGTAGCAGGCCTATCTCATTCGAAATAACCCGACCAACGGAGGTGCTCTGCCCGCCGGACATAAAACGAACTGTTATGAAATCACCCATGACCAGTGTCACGACAAAAATCGAACCAATCATGATACCAGGTTTTGACAGCGGAATTATCACATTGGTCAAAATCTGAAAACCCGATGCGCCTGCATCTCGCGCAGCTTCGATCAGTGATTTATCGATACGCATCATGGTGTTGAATACCGGTACGACCATGAAAAGAGAAAACAAATGTACAAATGCTAGAACCACGGCAAAATCAGAAAACAGCAACCACTCCAGTGGCTGGTCAATTATTCCGGCGCTGATAAGCGTTGAATTAGCAATGCCATTTCGCCCTAAAAACGGGATCCACGAAATCATCCTGATTATGTTGGATGTCCAGAAGGGTATTGTGCAGAGCAAAAAGAGAGCAATTTGCATCGGCAGGGTACGGACATGAAAGGCCAGGAAATAGGCAACCGTAAAACCGATGAAAGTGCAGAAAAACCACACTAAAATCATGAATTTGAAGGTTTTTAAATAGGTGTCCAGCGTAACCTTTGAAGTCAGTAGATAATCGTAATTTTCAGAGATAAATGCCGGAAAAAAATTATACTCATTGTAGTCCCAGAAACTCACCATAATGATAATAAGAATCGGTAAGACCAGAAACAAGCCGAGTATAAAAGCCAGCGGGCTTACCAGCATCCAACTGGTTTTCTCGGGCGAAATTGTGTTGTTCATGCAAAAGGTTCCAGTTGACCCCGGCGCTGATATTGAGCCGGGGTCGATTGATTGCGATTGTGAATTTACATAAGCTTAGGCTGCTATGAGTTCATTCCATTTTCTAACCATATGCTTGTTCTCATCCATCACAGAATTCCAGCATGCAACTGCGCCCATACGTTCATAGAATGAGCCGCCATCGCGTACCGCACCAGCTTTTTCCAGCACTTTTCCTGTTGGGGTTTTGATTTCGCCTTTGGCTGCCTTGCCTTCGAACCAGTAGCCCCATTCATCTTCGGTCATGAATTTTTTGGACGTTTCAGGAACAGCTGAATAATACCCCTGACGCATCAGGTATCCACCGACCCAGCCGGACAAGTACCAGTTGATGTATTCATAGGCTGCTTCAAGCTCAAGTCCTGAAAGATTTGCCGACAAGCCAAGACCACCACCCCAGGAACGATAACCTTCTTTAAGCGGCTGATAAACACAAGGGATACCTTTGGAGCGAACCGCGGTAATTGCAGGTGACCACATAGACTGGATGACAACTTCGCCTGATGCCATCAGGTTGATGCTTTCATCAAATGTCTTCCAGAATGCGCGGAATTGACCAGCCTTCTTGGCCTCAATGAAAATTGCAATGGTTTTATCAATTTCCTCTTTGGTCATGTTGCCTTTATCGCCATAAGTTATTTCGCCCATAGCTTCCACCACCATGGCCGCATCCATGATGCCGATTGATGGAATATCGAGAATAGATGCCTTGCCCTTAAATTCAGGGTTTAGCAATTCCGTCCAACTGGTAATCGGGCGTTTGATCAAGTCGGGTCGAATTCCAAGGGTGTCAGCATTGTAGATTGTCGGAATGAGGGTCATCCAGCCGGATTCGTTATCGGCAAATTTCTTGCTGCCAGGTCCTTCAACAAACCCAACTGTGTGAGGCGCAGTGCCTTGTGCAATTTCGGATTCAGGGGTCAGTTTACCGGATCTGAATGTACCGGCAATCTTGTCATAATTCTTGATTTTGGATGTGTCCATGGCTTGCAGGTTTCCTGCACCCCAGACTTTTTTGCATATCCAATACTCAATATCAGCAATGTCAAAACTTTTTGGTTGGGTTGCTGCCCGCTGGGCCACACTATCAGAGTCAAGCGCTGTCATCTTGAGCGTAAAACCCAGATCTTCCTTCACCTTTGTTGCAACATCATTCAAATTGGAAACACCGGTACCAAACTGCCGCAATGTGACGTTTTTGATATTTTGAGCCCAAATTGTCGGAAAGCCGCCAAGCGCTCCTGCACCAAGTGCTGCGCCGGTCGTTGCCGCTGCTCCCTTGAGAACTGATCGGCGACTAACAGTTACTTTATTATTTTCCTTGGTCATTTATAGTTTCTCCCTTTTACTTTATCGTCGTTATGTTGACCTTCTGTTTTGCTCGAAGGTATTGCAGGTTACTCTGCAAGCAGGTGGGCATCTTCCGTCTTCCAATCGAGAAATACCGTGTCACCAATTTCAACTGGCTGGTTAAAAAACACGCTGTCAGGTATTGCAGCAACCAGTTCATCTTTTTCGTCACTGCTAAGGGCTATATTTATTGTCGACCCCAGAAACTCGACATCACGAACTGTGGCTGAAACCGTCTTTTTGGTTTTGCGCTTTTTGACATCAATACGGTCAGTACGCACGGCGATTTTTCCCTGATCCGTATGGACAACATTGTGCCCGCCAATGAATTTGGCAACAAATTCTGAACGTGGTTCGTTAAACACTTCTTTGGGCGGGCCAGATTGTTCAATCACTGCATTGTTCATGACAATAATGTCATCGGCAAGCGCCAGCGCTTCGTCCTGGCTGTGAGTGACATGAATGAATGAAATGCCAAGCTGGCGTTGCAGTTTCTTTAACTCGAGGCGCATTTTGATGCGCAGGAACGGGTCAAGGGCTGACAACGGTTCATCCAGAAGCAAAATTGACGGTTCCGTAATCAGGGAGCGGGCAAGGGCAACCCGTTGTTGCTGACCACCTGATAATTGATCTGGAATCCGGTCTGCATATTCTTCCATATGAACAAGTTCCAGCAATTCCATTGCGCGTGAACGGCGGGCGTCTTTCCCAATACCTTGCATTTTCTGGCTGAAAGCAACGTTGTCTACAACACTGAGATGAGGGAACAAGGCGTAGTTTTGAAACATCATCGCTGTACCTCGCGATGCCGGTGGCAAGCTTGTGATATTGGTACCGCCAAGGGTAATCTCACCTTCTGTAACGATCTCATGACCAGCAATCATGCGGAGGGTGGAAGATTTACCGCACCCTGAAGGCCCAAGCAGACAGGAATATGTGCCAGAAACGAATTTATGGTCAATATTATTAACTGCAATTATGTCACCATAAGTCTTGGTAACAGAAACTAACTCTAGCTCAGACAACGCATTTCCCTCTGATCTTACATTTGATTTTGTTATTTTTGCGATGTAGTCTAGCAGCGTTTTCAACGATTATCAAACAAGTAACACATTGAATTTATTGTAAAATATTAAATTCTTTGAGCGTTTCTAATTAATTGTTGCCACAAACTAAAAAAATCACACTCAATTTTGGAAGAAATTGTGTACAATCCTTGAATGAGGTATGTAGAGATGTACCTCCATGCATTTGTGGATAAAATATGGATTGGAAAGCTATGTCAGCCTCACAAAATATTGTTGATTTTTCAGCGCTGCCGCTTGGCTTTGATCCGTCGTTTTCGCTTCCACCTGGACCTGCTCTGAATATTTGTGTGCAACTGCAAAACGCAATTTTAGAACATCGGTTGCGTCCTGGCATGAAGCTTACCGAAGAAGAGGTTGGTGAGAGCTTCAACTCCAGCCGTTCCATCGCCCGCACAGCATTACAAGCCCTTGCTCACACTGGTTTGGTGCAAACCAGAAAAAACCGGGGCGCTTACGTGGCAAAACCAACAGTAGAAGATGCGCGCGAAGTTTTCGAAGCACGCGTCTTGATAGAGCCGGAGATCGCCTGGCATGCCGCCGGCAAGGCCAGCGACAAGGACTTAAAAAGGCTGGAAGCTCATATCGAAGCTGAGCATTTGGCTTTAAAATCCAATGACGTCGGCAAGGCGCTGGCCTATTCAGGAATTTTCCATATTGTCATTGCAGATATTGCCGGGCACTCGGTTTATTCAAACATTGTTCAATCACTGATCACCCAATCATCCTTGATTATTGCATTGTATTGGAATCATCTTGAAACTGCATGCGAAGATCATTCTCACAATATTCTGGTCGATGCATTTCGTGATAAAGACGGGGATGCCGCAAGAGAAATCATGCGCAAGCATCTGCTCGATCTGCATGCTGGTTTAAACTTGAAGAGAAAACCTGAAACCGATCAATCGTTGGCCCAGGTATTGGCTGGCATCTGAAAACCAGGGTAAAATTCAAACTATCATTAAACAGGCACTTTGTTCCACTTTGAGTCATTTGCAACGATTTATACTTCAGCGCCTAATCCCAATCGCGACCACGACTAAATGCCCGCTTTGGGATTCGACTCCCAAAAACTTTGCAATCGTAGAAGGTCGGCAATGGGCCGTGATTGTCGATCAGTTCAACAATTGCGCACGGAAGGTCAACTGCTCCTTGGAGCCCAAAGTGACTGTTTCCGGCTTCGCTGACAATGCCTGCTCTTGGTTCAACTTGCCGAGGAAGTGATCAACCTTAAATTTATTGGTGATCTATGCCGCATCGGTCATGATATTCTGGATTGCAATTAAAATTGCGAAAAGGAGGAGAGTGCCGCCAAGGCAGAAATCAATGCGGTGTCGCGTTACAGGATTTTGATACGCAGACTTCAGGGCGAAACCTGCGAACGCCCAAGCAGACAGGCAGACGGCCAGGGTGACGAGAAGAATGAATGACAGAACGAACAGGCTGTTTCCCGCACTTGCTGCCAGAAACACGCTCATGAGGACCCACCCCTTCGGATTAATCAGCTGAAACGTTGCAATCGAAATCAGGGATGTCAGGGAGAAAAGACCGTCAGTTCGTGAATTACTTGGCGTGAAGATCATTAAAGTGAGTCCCGTCCAAGCAAGATAAAATGCGCCAATGACAACAGCTCCCTTGGCCAGGATTGGGAACTGGTCGCTGGCCAAAGACAACCCCAGATTTACCAGCGTAAAGAGTGCCAATGAGCCGGTTAGGATTGCGAATAATATCTTGGCGGCGGTTTGCCACCCTCCTTGCAATGTCGCGTTCATCATCAGGATATTGTTAGGGCCTGGCGTGATGGCGGCGACCACTAAAAGTCCAATTGCTGGACCAAGCGTGTTCATATCGGTTCTTCCAACGGATGAAGCGTGGCGGGCGAAACAGTTTGCACCTGGCCTGATCGGAGCCAAACTTGAGTAACGCCAAGCGCATTGCGTCCGTGCGGTTCTGTCCAATCCACATCGGGTGCAATCGCGACAATCGGATTTAGGTCGTTGCTATCGGCCAGATAACTGGCGTGGCGCATCTGTTCGAAATCAACGCTGCTTGCAACACTTTTTAGAGCGTACAAGTCTCGGGCATAGGCCCAAAGGTTGGGGTAATCAACCAGGCGCCGGAATGCGCATTTGAACAAAATGGCGTAGATGGCATCAAAACGAACCAGCGTCGGGAAGAGTCGCAAATCGACATCCGAAATCACCGTTCCGAAATAATAACGGGATGTGGCCAGGTGCCGTTCAAGGCGATCCAACGTGTTGAACACCTCCATCACGGCTGCGTCATAAGCCTCTTGCTTCGTCGCAAAGCCGGCACGATACACCGCATTATTCAAACCATGATAATTTTCATCATTGGCGCTTTCGATCTGCGCATGCAGGCTGGGAGGTCTCAGCGTGAAATCTGGGCCCCTGTTCGGGTGAACCTTATCCAGCAAAGACAACAGGTTAGCTGACTCGTTTGAAACAATACAATGCTCCGCGCTGTCCCAAAGGACAGGCACCGTTACTCTGCCCGTATAGGATGGATCATGACAGACATAGACCTGGTGGAGGTGGCGGAGGGGCTTGTCTGTTCCGGGAAGCCGCCACACACCACCACCATTCAGCGCATAACCTTGCACGCGTTCACCGAATGCAAAATGTGTGGGAAGGCATAACTGTTTCAAACCACACATCAAAACAACCCGATGCGACCAAGGGCAACTTCTGGATGCAAGGAGTATGAAGCGTTTTGGATTGGCTGATATCGCGGCGGCCAACGGCTCAAGTTCGTTAGCGACGATGGCACTTTGAGCGCGGTGAAAAGTGCCATCTATGATGATGCGATCTTCTTCAACCCATTGCCCGTCGATCAGCATTCCCATTGGCACCTCCGTATCTTTAAGAAATGAGAATAACAGAAGACATTCATATTGACTGTTCACAAATAGCATATTTTTGGTATAATATTGTTACCATGCATGACCTTCCACTATCCCATTTGCGTGCATTGGCCGCTGTCTATGAAACCGGAGGTATTCGGCCGGCAGGGCGTGCTTTGCGCGTTGCGCATTCCGCAATCAGCCGCCATTTGCGCGAGTTGGAAGCCCTTTTGGACACTCCTTTGTTTGAAGCAAACAGTCGGCGCAGGATGCTCAAATTCACCGCCCAGGGTGAAGCTCTCGGGAAAGCGGCGCTTGCAGCCTGCCGTGACCTGGAACACGCCATCATTTCGGTTCGCGAAGCGCATCGCGGCAACACGCTAGTCGTTGCTACTACGCCGTCTTTTGCGGTTCGTTGGCTATTACCCCGTCTACCCGAGTTCTACGCAGCCCATCCCTCTATCGAGGTTTCGGTGGTCGTCGATCAGCAGATCAGATCACCACTTGAACACGGTGCGGACCTCAACATACGCATGGGTGGCATACAGTCCAAAAAGGGTGTGCTTGCGCTAATGGACGATCACCTGTTTCCAGTCGCAAGCCCAATGTACTTGGGACGGGTAAATCGTGATGATGTCCTGTCTTGGTCGTTATTGCATGACCGAGATCCGCACACGTCTTGGAAGAGATGGAAAGTCGAACACGGCCCGGAGGAACTTGATGTAAGCAAAGGCGCCCGGTTCACATCCTCAGACCTTGTTCTTCGAGCAGCAGAGCAAGGTCTCGGTGTTGCTTTAGCGCGGGGACACCTTGCAGAGGACGCATTGCAAACCGGCGCGTTGGTGCGGCTTTGCGGCGACAACCAAGTCTTTCTTGAGGACGCCTATTGGATCATCATGAATAAAACGGTACCACACCGATGGTGCGTACACAAATTTGTTAAATGGTTGGCGGAAGTGACGGCATGAGATTGGAACCCAGCAGGTAATCAGGAAAACCGATAGATAGTTCATTTTAAGAAATCACAGTTGGTTATGTGAAAGGCAAGCAGACATTGCCCTTACGCTAAATGATAGGTACTTAGTCCGCACTGCGGTCAATCAACCGAGGTTTCACGTATATTCAATTTGAATGTCTGCTTCGGTTGCCTGGCGGAGTACCGGTCTGACTGCTTCGAACGGCAGGTATGGGCCGACAGCTGAAGTTTCCCATACTTCGGCTCTTGGCACATTTCGGTCGAACACAGCTTGTGTGTAAAGCGGCAGCTATTGAGGGTAAACTGGACGGATCATCGGGTCTGTGTGATCGGCAAGAGTTGACCCAATACGGACCTATGGCAAGTGTCGGTACTCAATTCAGCATTCTTGGTAGGAATGCGGTCGATGCTGCGGGCAACAGAGCTATCTCCGCATGGCCCGCAGATTTGTTAGGCCGGTTCACGCAGCGCGCGTCGTAGGATCAATCATCCCTGTAATCTCTGTGATGATATTTGCGGGAAAACCGCTGATTTCGGCGTGCTTCTCAATCGCTTCGCGGCTTTCCGCAAGATAGATGCAAAACGTCTTGTTGGCTGCAACATACGAATGCTGCCATTGTACCTTTGGCGCCAGCTTGGACAGTGCCTTGTTTGAGGTGTCAGCAGCAGCTCCCAACTCTGATTTAGTCAGCGTTCCCACTCCGGGGATGTCCCGCTCAATTGCAAATCGTTTCAGCATTTTGTTTTCCCTTCATCATTGGTCAACGACACTAGAATGTATAGAAAAACTTTCTATTTATTTCATTCCGGTGCTTGTGGTTGTTGTATAATTTGAGATATTCAAAATGTCATTTCATTTTTCCTATTCATATCTAAAGAAAAACTATACACTTATCTTCATGAAACTGTCCCATCTCAACGGTCTCAAGGCATTTGAGGCAACTGTCCGTAATGGTAGCTTTCGCGCTGCAGCCAGAGAACTGGGAGTGACTCCAGCTGCTGTTGGACAACAAGTGCGCACACTGGAAGAGTTTGTCGGTCGGAGCTTGTTTTATCGTAAGCAGACAGGCGTGGAGCCGAACGAACTGGCGAAAAGAGTGGCAGGCTCGCTTACCAGCAGCTTCTCGGCAATAAACGATGTATTGACCCAACTGAGATCACCTACGTCAACAAACCGGCTTGCCGTCACGATGACCCAGGCGCTTGCGGAAAACTGGCTTCCTCCGCGCTTGAGCAGTTTTTTTGCAATTTCTCCTGGTGTCGACCTGCGCATCGACACGACGCATATTAAGGTGGACCTGTTCGAGGGCGAGTTCGATTTCGCAATCCGGTTTATGCCACCGGCTACATTCAATTTTGACGAGGTGACGTTGTTTCCCGGGTCGCTGGTACCTGTCTGTTCGCCAGAGTTCGCTCAGCGGTACAAGTTGGTGAAGGG
>DAOUPT010000007.1 GCA_030626025.1 Anderseniella sp.
ACTGATTGACGGACATGATGAGCAATTGATGGCGGCGCTGAAACGCAACAAAAAATACTTGCGCAAACTGTTGTCACCAAAGCTCGGGCTGAAATTCATGCCCAACATCCGCTTTATGCTTGATACGGCTCCTGATCATGCCCGCCGCATTGATGATATTTTGCACGACCCTAAAGTGCTGCGGGACTTGCAACCGCAATCTGACGACGATATTTCTGGAAGCTGACTAATGGCCAGACGCAAGAAAGGCTTGCCAGTCAATGGCTGGTGCATATTTGATAAACCCTATGGCATGACTTCGACCAAGGCAGTCGCCGTAGTGCGGGCAATTTTTAACGCTCAAAAGGCGGGTCACGCCGGAACCCTTGATCCACTGGCCAGCGGTTTGTTGCCCATCGCGCTTGGCGAGGCTACCAAAACGGTTCCTTTTGCCATGGATGGTGCCAAGGAATATGAGGTGACGATCAGGTGGGGGCAGGAAACCAACACCGATGATGCCGAAGGCGAGATTGTTAAGCAATCAGATAACCGTCCTAGCGTGGGTGAGTTACAATCCCTGTTGCCGAACTATACCGGCCTGATTTCACAAGTTCCGCCGCAATTTTCTGCCATTAAGCTGGCTGGCGAGCGGGCCTATGATCTGGCCCGGGCCGGAAAAACGGTCGAAATAGCTGCTCGCGATGTGCAGATCGATGGATTGGAGATTGTATCAACCCCCGATCGCGACCACACCATGTTCAAAGTGACCTGTGGCAAAGGCACCTATATCAGGGCATTGGCCCGCGATATGGGCCGTGATCTGGGTTGTTTTGGCCATGTGGTTGCTTTGCGCCGCACCTTCGTTAAGCCTTTTTCAAGCCGCGACATGATTTTACTGGAAAAACTTGAGGATTTGAGTCATAAGGGCGCTGATCGAACCGGTCTTATGGCCTGCCTTTTACCGATTGACGCCGTGCTGGACGACATCCCGGCAGTGTTAATTGACCAAAGTCAGGCATTTTCTTTAAGACAGGGCCGGGCGATTATTCTGCGTGGACGTGATGCGCCTGTCAATGAAGACACAGTTCTTGCCAAATACCGGGGAAAACCGGTGGCACTTGCCAGTGTTGAAAAAGGCATGCTGAAACCAAAACGCGTTTTTAATTTAAACCAGACGCCGTCATAACACGGTAATTTTTAGGAGAATACGATGTCGATTACTGGAGAGCGCAAAGAAGCGCTGATCGAAGAATTTGCCCAAACCAAGGGCGACACAGGATCCCCGGATGTTCAAGTAGCGATTTTGACCGAACGGATCACAAATCTCACAGAACACTTCAAAGACCACAAAAAAGATAACCACTCACGCCGCGGTCTGCTCAAAATGGTTGCCCGCCGCCGTAAACTTCTGGACTATATCAAGTCCAAAGATGTTGCCCGCTATCAGGCACTGATTAAAACTCTTGGCGTTCGTCGCTAAACAAAACAACAAAGGCGAGCGATGCAATCGCTCGCTTGTGCTTCCCCCAAATTCAGCAAAAGGCAATGGGGCCTTGTTGCTATTATCAGGTCCACAAGGGGCGTTGTCGGTGCAAAAATTTCAAGCATTTTGAGACAACCAAGGACCGTCCGAAAAGGAAATTAAATGTTTAATATTCATGTAGAAGAAATCGAATGGGCCGGAAAACCGTTGCGCATCGAAACCGGGCGCGTTGCCCGTCAAGCAGATGGCGCTGTAATGGTGACTTATGGTGAAACGACTGTGCTGGCAACTGCTGTTGCTGCCCGTTCGCCAAAACCGGGTCTCGACTTCTTCCCGCTTACTGTAAACTATCAGGAAAAAACCTACGCCGCCGGTAAAATACCAGGCGGTTTTTTCAAACGCGAAGGTCGCCCGAGCGAAAAGGAAACACTGGTTTGTCGTTTGATCGACCGTCCGATCCGTCCGCTTTTTGCCAAAGGCTTCAAGTGCGAAACCCAAATCATAACCACTGTCATTTCCCATGACCTGGAAAATGACCCTGACATCGTTGCACTGGTTGCAACCTCTGCTGCCCTGACCATTTCCGGCATCCCGTTCATGGGCCCGATTGGTGCAGCACGTGTTGGTTATAGTGATGGCGAGTATGTCATCAACCCAACCACAGAAGAAAAAGAAGACAGCAACCTTGATCTGGTTGTGGCAGGTACACAAGATGCAGTGTTGATGGTTGAATCAGAAGCTGATGAGCTTTCTGAAGAGATTATGCTCGGTGCTGTAATGGCCGGTCACGAAGCTTTCCAACCGGTTATTGATGCTATTATTCGTTTGGCTGAAAAAGCAGCTCGTGAGCCTCGTGAACTTGTAACCGAAGACAATTCTGCTCTTCTGGCTGAAGTTTCTGGTCTGGCTGAGGATGATCTTCGTAAAGCCTATGCGATCACCACCAAGGAAGAACGCACTGACAAGGTTGCCGAAGCAAAAGATGCCGTAATGGCCAAGCTATGCGCCGAAGATGATGAAGATGCGGCTGACAAAAGCAAAGTCGGTGAAGCCTTCAAAGCGGTAGAGAAAAAAATCGTTCGCGGCAACATCATTGAAACCGGCAAACGGATTGACGAACGCGGTCTGGCTGACGTTCGCGCCATCAAATGTGAAGTTGGCGTTCTGCCACGGGCACACGGCTCAGCCCTGTTTACTCGCGGTGAAACACAAGCATTGGTGGTAACCACTCTTGGTACTGGCGATGATGAGCAATTCATCGACTCGCTGGAAGGCACCTACAAAGAACGCTTCATGCTACATTACAACTTCCCGCCTTATTCAGTTGGTGAAGTTGGTCGTGTCGGCTTTACCGGACGCCGCGAAATCGGTCACGGTAAACTTGCCTGGCGCGCCATGCATGCGATGATGCCAAATGTTGAGCAATTTCCTTACACCATTCGCGTGGTCTCGGAAATTACAGAATCAAATGGTTCTTCTTCAATGGCCTCTGTTTGTGGTGCATCGCTATCCATGATGGATGCCGGTGTGCCGGTTCGCAAGCCGGTTGCCGGTATTGCCATGGGTCTTATTCTGGAAGGTGAAAAATTCGCTGTTCTGTCTGATATCCTTGGTGATGAAGATCACCTTGGTGATATGGACTTTAAAGTAGCCGGTACCGAAGAGGGAATTACATCCCTGCAGATGGATATCAAAATTACCGGTATCACCGAAGAAATCATGCAAACCGCCTTGCATCAGGCAAAAGACGGTCGTTTGCATATTCTTGAAAAAATGTCAGAAGCCCTGACCGGTGGCCGCGAAGCTGTTGGTGAATATGCCCCGCGCATTGAAACAATCAACGTTCCAACCGACAAGATTCGTGAAGTCATTGGTGCTGGCGGTAAAGTGATCCGCGAGATTGTTGAGCAAACCGGTGCAAAAATCGACATTGCCGATGATGGCACCATCAAGGTTGCTTCGTCCGATAAAGCTTCGATTGAAGCTGCGATCAAATGGATCAAGTCGATCACTGATGAACCTGAAGTTGGTGAAATCTATGACGGTAAAGTCGTCAAGGTCGTTGATTTTGGTGCGTTCGTTAATTTCTTTGGCCCACGCGATGGTCTGGTTCACATTTCCGAACTTGCTCCAAAGCGGGTTGAAAAAGTTACCGACATCATCAATGAAGGCGATGAAATCAAGGTCAAACTGCTGGCCATCGACAACCGCGGCAAAGTCCGCCTGTCGCTGAAAGCAGTAGATCAGGAAACTGGCGAAGATCTGACAAAAAGTGACGATGCTGAATAATCGGCGTTAATTGTTGAGCAAGATTTTAAAGCGCGGTCCAAGGGGCCGCGCTTTTTGATTCTGGATATCGCTCACGGCGTATCCTCCCTTCGGTCGGGCCTGCGCTTGCGCGGCGCGATTACGCGCCGAGGTCCTCACTGCGTTCGTCCGCTGCGGCTTCAAAATTAACAATGGCGGGCTTTTCCAAATTTACATTGATTCCGCAACGGAGGAGCATTGCGACGACTGGCCGACTGAGGCCCGGCGCGCAATCGCGCCGCCCCGCGGGGCATTTTGCGCAGCAAAATTTGCGTGAGCGAAATAAACACCGCTCATCCCGATGCTACCAGTTACCCACCGAACCCGGCTGCAACCTATACCATAGATGGCAAAACCCGATCGGGCGGCGTATGCCCGTCAGTAAAAGTTTTTATGTTGATGATTACTTTTTCGCCCATATCGATGCGGCCCTCAATAGTGGCTGAGCCCATATGGGGAAGCAGGACGGCGCGGGGGTTTTTGAGCAGCTTTTTGTTGACTGCCGGTTCGTGCTCGAACACATCAAGACCAACACCGCCAAGTTCGCCTGCTTCAAGCATTCGTGTCAGGGCATTTTCATCGATAATCTCACCGCGGGCGGTATTAACGATGATAGCTGTTGGCTTCATCAGTTTTAAAAGACCAGCTGACAACAAATGATAGGTGCCCGGCGTATGGGGACAATTGACTGACACCACATCCACACGGGCCAGCATTTGCGGCAGGCTATCCCAATAGGTTGCTTCGAGTTCTTCTTCAATGGTTGAATGCACACGTTTGCGATTGTGGTAATGAATTTGCAAACCAAAGGCCTTGGCCCGCCGTGCCACCGCCTGACCGATACGCCCCATGCCGACAATGCCAAGGCGTTTGCCGTAAATACGGTGTCCCAGCATCCATGTTGGCGACCAGCCTTTCCAGACGTTTTCATCGCCTATGGTGTTGGCACCCTCAATAACCCGACGGGCAACAGCGAGAATCAGCGCCATGGTCATATCGGCGGTGTCTTCTGTCAGCACACCAGGGGTGTTGGTTACCGTGATACCGCGATTGGATGCTGCTTCAACATCAATGTTATCAACGCCGGTGCCAAAGTTGGCAATCAGTTTGAGCTGATCACCGGCCTGCATGATGACGGCCTTGTCAATCTTGTCTGTAACCGTGGGCACCAGCACTTCAGCGGTTTTGGTCGCTTCAATCAGCGCGCTTTGGCTCATCGGCTCATCGCTCTCATTGAGACGGGTATCAAACAATTCGCGCATGCGGGTTTCCACCACATCGGGCAATTTGCGTGAAATGATGACCACTGGTTTGCGTTTTGTCATGAATGTTTCCCAAAGAAAGACCTAGCAACCACAGTATGCCTTAAATGACCGGCTTGATGCCAGCTTTTTTGCATCAAGAGGCTACATATTTTTAATTTTTAAGCATCGACAAGCCCTAAAGAACACCTAATGCAAAAAGAAGACACAATTGTTAGGAAATTATGTGTTATAACTGATTTGCCTTTCAGGGATGGATAAAAAACGCAAATGAAACTCGCCTAAGGGGGACTGGCCAATATGACTGGAAGGTCAGGCAAACGAAGCATATTCGGATTGGTTTTGATGGTCGTCAGCGTCGTGGCGGTTGGCACCGTTTTGTTGTATATTCTCTCTAGTTCCAGCAGCATAGCAACGACCGATGATACGGTAAAAACACCTGCCACTACCAAAAGTACTACCGCTACGGTCGGGAAGTCGGCAAAATCAGACCAGCCAAAACGTGAGACCGGACCCAGCGGGCTTCCCATACCACGATTTGTTTCTTTGAAACGATCAAAAGTCAACGTTCGGCGCGGACCTTCCAGCGAACACAAAATTGCCTGGATTTTCCACCTTAAAGGCCTGCCGGTAGAAATTGTGGCCGAATTTGAACATTGGCGCCGGGTTCGTGATAGTGATGGGCAGGAAGGCTGGATTTACCACACATTGTTGGCCGGAAAGCGCACCGTTACAGTTGCGCCATGGCGAAAAGGAATGGCAATCGACCTTCTTGAATCACCGGCCTCATCTGGTGCTATTATTGCCAATGTCAAAGCCGGTGCCGTTGGTAACATAGAAAAATGTACCGGAATCTGGTGTCAGGTCAATTTGGGCTCTTTTCAAGGCTGGATAAATCAATCCATGCTTTGGGGTGTCTATCCGGAAGAGAAAATTTAGGGCGTTTCTCTAAAGAGTTTCCGGAACCAATTGGACGATAACGTCAATTCGACCTATTTTTTTCCCGGCAGGCGTTGTCGGCAGTCCGGTTACGTCAATTGAGTCAACCGGAATATCAATCAACTCGCCATCACCTTCTACATAAAAATGATAGTGATTTGAGGTATTGGTATCAAAATAGGACTTGTTGCCTTCACACGCCACTTCGCGCAGCAGCTTTGCATCGGTGAACTGGTTGAGGGTATTGTAAACTGTCGCCAGTGAAACCGGTAACTGAGCAACACGGGCTTCTGCATGCAGGCCCTCTGCGGTTACATGTCTGTCGCCTTTGGCAAACAAAAGAGCAGCCAGGGCAAGACGTTGGCGTGTCGGTCGCAAACCGGCGTTGCGCAATTTGAGTTCGATGCTCTTGTCCATTTTCTGTAGCTCTGTCTGTTTTTCCTTAGAGCAATCATATTATATTTGACAATCAGTCGCAACAAACACTTTCGCAAGCTTCTAGGGCCTGTCATCAATTAAGGTTATGGTGCTGGCGAAGTGCATTTGTTTGCTGGCAAGCCTTTCGCAACGCAGTAGTGCTGGCACTTTAAGACGCGAAAAGCGCAGTCCAGCGCCGTAACCTTAATTGATGACAGGCCCTAGGCCCTTTTAACTTTGAGCGTTGCCAATTGGTGTGGTAGGAACGATTATCAACGATAATTGAACGAGAAGACCCATACTGGCATGCACGAACAAAAATCCACTTATACCTATGAAGACCTTCTGTCCTGCGCTCGCGAAGAATTATTCGGGCCGGGCAATGCACAGCTTCCTTTGCCGCCGATGCTGATGCTTGATCGCATCACCAATGTCAGCGTCGATGGCGGTGAGCACGGCAAGGGAGAGATTGTTGCCGAGTTCGATATCAAGCCGGACTTGTGGTTTTTTCCCTGCCATTTTGTCGGCGACCCGGTAATGCCCGGTTGTCTTGGTCTGGATGCCCTGTGGCAAATGCTCGGGTTTTACATGGGCTGGCTCGGCGGCACCGGCAAGGGACGGGCTTTTGGGGTCGGTGAAGTCAAATTTACCGGCATGGTGACGCCTGACATAAAAAAGATTGAATACACCGTTACTCTCAAGCGGGTGATCATGCGTCGGTTAAAACTGGGTATCGGCGATGGCGTCTTGAAGGCTGATGGCGAAGTCATCTATACGGCCAAAGACCTCAGAGTCGGTTTGTTTGATGCCGAAGAAGCTAAATAGCAGTAAGACTTTTTAAAAAGCAGGTTAGATTATGAGACGGGTTGTTGTTACAGGTTTGGGTATTGTTTCGTGCATTGGTAACGATGCGGGCGAAGTCACAACTTCATTGCGCGAAGCTAAAAGTGGTATTTCCCGGTCTGAAAAATTTGCCGAGCTCGGCTTTCGTTCGCAGGTTCAAGGTGCGCCGGACATCAATATTGCCGATCATATAGATCGCCGAACATTGCGCTTTATGGGTGATGGTGCTGCCTGGAATTACATCGCCATGCAACAAGCCATTGCAGATTCAGGCCTGGAAGAAAATGAGATCAAGAACGAACGGACCGGATTGATTATGGGTTCGGGTGGCCCTTCTACCAAAACAATCGTTGCGGCAGCAGAAACCACCTTGAAAAGAGGCCCCAAGCGGGTTGGTCCGTTTGCTGTTCCTGCCTGTATGTCGAGCACCAATTCAGCAACGCTTGCTGTTCCATTTGGCATTCGCGGCATCAACTATTCCATCACATCAGCTTGTTCAACCTCAGCCCATTGCATCGGCAACGCGGCAGAAATGATCCAGTGGGGCAAGCAGGACATTATGTTTGCCGGTGGTGGCGAAGAACTCGACTGGACCCTGTCGGTATTGTTTGACGCCATGGGTGCCATGTCATCGACCTATAATGAAACCCCTGATGTTGCCTCACGGGCCTTTGATAAAAACCGCAACGGTTTTGTTATCGCAGGCGGTGGCGGCACGCTGGTTCTGGAAGAGCTCGAGCATGCAAAGGCGCGCGGTGCGAAAATCTATTGTGAACTGGTTGGCTATGGCGCCAATTCAGACGGTTTTGATATGGTCCAGCCGTCGGGTGAAGGGGCTGAGCGCTGCATGAAAATGGCAATGGCAAGTGTCAATGAACCGGTTGATTATATCAATCCGCATGGCACAGCTACACCGGTTGGCGATACCCGCGAGATTGCCGCGATTAAAAACGTTTTTGGTAGCAAAATCCCGCACATTTCCTCAACCAAATCACTGACCGGGCACTCACTGGGTGCAACCGGTGTGCAGGAAGCGATCTATTCTATTTTGATGATGCAAAACAATTTTATTTGCGAGAGTGCACATATCACCGAAATCGACCCTGATTTTGCCGATGTGCCGATTGTTCGCAAACGCATCGATGATGCTAAAGTAGACGTGGTGCTATCAAGCAGTTTCGGATTTGGCGGCACTAATGCCTGTCTGGTCTTTCAGCGTTATTCATAAATTTACAAGACAGGATTGACCGGCATGGCAACGAACCTCATGGAAGGCAAACGAGGACTGATTATGGGCGTGGCGAATGACCATTCGATCGCCTGGGGAATCGCAAAATCCTTGTCTGAACAAGGGGCTGAACTGGCCTTTACCTATCAAGGTGAAGCCTTTGGGCGACGTTTGAAACCGCTGGCGGAGTCGGTTGGATGTGACACTGTTTTGCCCTGCGATGTGGAAGACATTGAGTCAGTTGACGCGGTTTTTGCTGCTTTGGCAGAGAAATGGGGCAAGATCGACTTTCTTGTCCATTCCATCGGCTTTTCTGACAAGAACGAACTTAAAGGCCGGTATGCTGATACCAGTCGGGAAAACTTCATCAAGACAATGGTTATTTCCTGTTTTTCCTTTACTGAAATCGCCAAGCGGGCGGCTGACATCATGAATGATGGCGGTTCGATGCTGACCCTGACTTATGGCGGCTCAACAAAAGTCATGCCAAACTACAATGTCATGGGCGTTGCCAAGGCAGCGCTGGAATCATCGGTTCGTTATCTTGCCAGCGATTTTGGCAGTGATGGCATCAGGGTCAATGCCCTGTCGGCCGGTCCGATGCGCACTTTGGCCGGCGCTGGCATTTCTGATGCCCGGGCAATGTTTAATTTTCAAAAAACCCATTCGCCCTTGCGCAAAAGCATTACCCTTGAAAATGTCGGCGGCAGTGCTCTTTATCTATTGTCGCCGCTATCAGGCGGGGTAACCGGCGAGATTCATTATGTCGATGCCGGCTACAACATTATTTCGACACCGGATCCAAAAGACCTTTAATCGTCGGATTGATACCATTTAGCGGATCGCTGTCGTGCCATTTCAGCGTGGCGGTAAAACTGCTGGCCGCCAAAGCATCATACATGACAATTTTTCCAGCCAGACTGTCACCAATTTGCAAAATTTCCTTGATGACTTCCATCGCCTGCATGGAACCCATGATCCCGGTAAGCGCCCCGATAATACCCGCCTCGGCACAGGTTGGCAGAGAACCCTCTGGCGGCACCTCAGGATGAAGAGTGCGATAAGACGGGTAAGGGTTGCCATCAGGGGCGCTAAGGTGAGGTTTAAAAGTTGAAAGCTGACCATCAAACTGACCAACCGCAGCAGACACCAGAATTTTTCCGGCAAAGAAACAGGCATCGGAAACCACAAATCTGGTTTTGAAATTGTCACAGCCGTCAGCCACAATATCGTAACCTGAAACGATCTCCATGGCATTTTCAGCATTGATACGGGTTTGGTGAGTGATGACATTAACGTGCGGATTGATGTCATGCAGCATCGCCGCCGCACTATCGGTTTTTGCTGAACCCACCCGATCAGTGGTGTGAATAATCTGGCGTTGCAGATTGGATAAATCAACTTCATCATCATCAACAATGCCAATAGTGCCGACACCGGCTGCAGCCAGATACATTAATACCGGCGCACCAAGACCACCGGCACCGATAACCAGAACTCGAGCTGCCTTGAGTTTTTGCTGACCGGTGCCGCCTACATTTCGCAACAAAATATGGCGGGCATAGCGTTCAAGCTCTGGTGCGGAGAAATTCATGTTCCGGTTGATCCAAAACCACTTTCTCCGCGTTCTCCAACACCGGATTCCGGCAGTTCCTCCACCTGTATCCAGCTTGCTTGCCTCACTGGTGCAACAACCATTTGGGCAATGCGATCGCCCCTGGAGATGGTAAAATCCTGATCGCCGTGATTGATCAAAATGACCTTGATTTCACCCCGGTAGTCGCTGTCGATGGTGCCTGGCGTATTGAGACAGGTCAGTCCATGTTTGATGGCCAGGCCGGAGCGCGGGCGAATTTGGGCCTCGAAATTCTGCGGTAAAGCGATGGAAATACCTGTTGCAACCAAGCCCCGCTGTCCCGGTTTCAAGACAACAGGTTCAGTCTCAGGCAAGGCTGCACGCAAGTCCATTCCGGCGGCTCCGCCGGACTCATAAGATGGCAGAGGCAAACCCTGGCCATGGTCAAGTTGCCTGATTGAAATTTCTGTCATCACTTGCTTTCCAATTGTTCTGCCAATAATGCCATCAGTTGGTTTGCAACCTGCCGTTTTGGCATTTCGGGCCAGTCTTTGACGGTTTCGTGGCTTACAATATGAACTGTGTTTTTAGCCCCGCCCATAACATCGCTGCCACTGCCAACGTTGTTGGCGACGATCAAATCGCAGCCTTTTGATTTCAGTTTTTGTTGTGCGTTTTCAATGACATCTTGCGTCTCAGCGGCAAAGCCAATGACCAGTTTTGGGCGGGCGGTCTGGTGATTGGCGATGGTGTGCAGTATGTCCGGATTTTGCCTGAGACTGAGATCCGGTACATCACCTGTACCCTGCTTTTTCATCTTCTCATTGGCAGGTGTTTCAACCCGCCAATCTGCAACAGCAGCAGCACAAATTGCAATATCAACCGGCAATTCTTCAAGACACGCTGATAGCATATCACTGGCGGTTTCCACCGGTAAAACTTCAACACCTTCAGGCAACGGCAGGTTCACCGGACCGGAAACAAGAATTACCCGCGCACCTAAATCATAGGCTGCCTGAGCAAGGGCATAGCCCTGCTTTCCAGAAGACCGATTGGCAATGTAGCGTACAGGGTCAATCGGCTCATGGGTCGGACCTGCGGTAATCAGCACGGTTTTGCCGTCCAGCGGCCCGGCTGCCTCGCTTAAACTCTCATTGATCACCGCCAGTATCTCTGCTGGTTCAGACATCCGCCCCGGCCCAAATTCACCGCAAGCCATATCACCTTCATCAGGCCCGACAAACAAAATGCCGTCACTTTTCAGAGTCTCGATATTTCGCTGCGTCGCAGCATGTTCCCACATACGAACATTCATCGCAGGGGCCACCAAAACCGGCTTGTCTGTGGCCAGCAACGCGGTTGTGGCCAGATCGCTGGCAATGCCATTGGCCATTCGGGCCATAATGTCAGCACTGGCGGGAGCAACGACAACAAGATCGGCTGCGCGTGACAATTCGATGTGGCCAATCTCTGTTTCATCAGTCAGATTGAAAAGATCGGTAAATACTTTTTCACCACTAAGACTGGCAACCGACAGCGGTGTTACAAATTTCTCGCCCGCTTTGGTTAAAATCACTTGCACCGACCCACCCTGTTTTTTGATCAGACGGATGAGTTCGAGACATTTATAGGCGGCAATACCACCCGAAATAATCAGCAGTATTTTTTTACCAGTCAGCAAAACAACACCTCCTAAACAATCTGGGCAATAGCAATGACTGCCAGAGAGACAGCGCCGATCCACAAAGCCATGCGACCGAAACGGCCCTGCGATGCCTGGGCTTTGGCCAGCGCTTGCGTGGTTTGTCGATCAAGCCCGATGCCACCCTTGTTGGCGATATCGGAAACAATATGAACGCCGCGCCGCATCTCTTGCAAGAATTCGGGAAATGCTGCAGCAAACCTGCCGAGACTTGCGGCACCTTCGGCGGCATCTTCCAGTTTTCCCTGCGGCCCCAGACGTTTTTCAATCCATTCTTTAACCACCGGTTCAGAAGCTTTCCACATGTTAAACTGCGGATCAAGAGAACGGGCAACACCTTCAACTACGACCATGGTTTTTTGCAGCAAAATCAATTGCGGTTGGGTCTGCATATTAAAACGCTCAGTGCCTTCAAGTAATTGCCCAAGCAAATGGCCCATGGAAATGTCTTCGGCCTGCTTATCCATAATCGGTTCACCAATGGCGCGCAGCATTTGAGCAAAGACCTGCACATCTTCGGTTGCTGGCACATATCCGGCATCAAAGTGAACTTGTGATACGCGCAAATAGTCTTTTCTGAGGAAGCCATAGAGAATTTCGGCCAGCACCAATCTGTCCTGCATGGCAAGTCGGCCGGTGATGCCAAAGTCCACCGCAACCAGATTGCCTTTCCTGTCGACAAACAAATTACCCTGATGCATATCGGCGTGGAAAAACCCATCGCGAATGGCGTGGCGCAAAAATGACTGGATAATATTTTCTGCCAGTTTTTTGAGGTCAACCCCTGCTGCAACCAACTTTTCCGGTTCATTCAGCGGAATGCCATCAATCCACTCGCTGACAAGAATTCTACCGGTCGTGCGTTGCCAGTCAACTTTCGGGATACGAAAGCCGGGATCATTTTGAGTATTCTCAGCCATCTCGGACATGGCCGCTGCTTCCAGACGTAAATCCATTTCCATATCAACCGAACGGGCCAGCACACTAACAGCTTCAACCGGTCGCAAACGGCGAATTGGTTCGTTCCAGCGTTCCATCATCCGCGCGGCAAAGAAAAAAGCATCAAGGTCTTTCTTGAAACGTCGTTTCACATTAGGTCGTAGTATTTTTACAGCCAGTTCATGTTTGCCGCCGTTAATTTCAGCCTTATGGACCTGGGCAATTGATGCTGCCGCAATGGCCTTGCCAAATTTACTGAACACCTGTTTTAATGGCTTGTTCAGTTCTTTTTCAATTTCTGCTTCGGCTATTTCCTGGGGGAACGGGATTAGTCTATCCTGCAGGGCAGAAAGCTCGTTTGCCCGGTCCTTGCCGACAAAATCCGGGCGGGTTGCCAGGAATTGACCAAGTTTTATGTAGCTGGGTCCAAGTTCTTCAAGTGCTGCATTCAGGCCGCTGCCGGAATGTTTAGTCGGTTTACCCGCGACCAGTTTTGCCGCTTTAAACAACAGGCGAACCGGCGCAGGTGCCCCGGACAATTGTTCAGGCGGTATAACATCATGGCGCGCAAAAACCAGACCGGCGCGCATCAAATGGATGAGGTGTGATGCTTGTTTATACATTGAAAATCAGATCCGCCAGCCTGAGTGTATAGCCACAACGCCACCGGTCAAACTGGTGTATTTTGCCCGGGCAAATCCGGCTTTGGTGATCATAGTGGCAAAGTTTTTCTGGTTGGGGAAGGTGCGAATACTCTCAACCAGATAACGATAGGGATGACCATCACCAGTCACAACTTTACCAATTGCCGGAACCACTGTGTAGGAATAGGCATCATATAAAGCTTCAAGGGCCGGAACATCCACATGCGAAAATTCGAGACACATGAAACGACCACCCGGTTTCAGGACGCGATAAGCCTCTTTAAGGGCTTGATCGATATGGGTCACGTTACGAATACCAAAGGCGATGCTATAGGCATCAAAGTATTTATCGGGAAAGGCCAGCTTTTCAGCATTGGTGACAGCAAAGTCGTATTCACCTTTAAAGGTTTGAGCCTCAGCCCGCTTGCGACCCTCTTTGAGCATTTCAGGGTTAATGTCGGCAATGGTCACATTAATACCGCTACCGCCAGCTTCGAGAATACGAAAAGCAATGTCACCTGTACCACCGGCCACATCAAGCACCCTGAAGGGTTGGTCATTGCGGGGCGGGTTCAGATCGGTGATGAAATCATCTTTCCATAACCGGTGCAGACCTCCCGACATCAAGTCATTCATCTGGTCATAACGGCTGGCAACGGCGGAGAACACCTCGTTGACCATGCCCTGCTTTTCCCCTTCAGAGACCTGTTTGAAGCCAAAGGGGGCCGTTTCGTGATTTTCCATTTTCCGGCTCTGCTTGTTACTCATTTGTCGGGGACCATAACCCATTGTATCAACAAACGCTATTGTCCTTAGCATGGTGCGGCTGTTAGAGTCTTTAAAGTTAATATCGCAAACAAAAACGAGATATAAGTGCCTGAACTCCCCGAAGTAGAAACTGTGATGCGTGGGCTGGAGCCAGCGCTTGTCGGACAAACCATTGTTGAAGCTGAAATACGGCGACCAAATCTGCGCTTTCCATTTCCAGAAAGGTTTGCTGATAAGCTGATTGGTCGTACAATTGTGAGACTCGAACGGCGGGCCAAATATATCCTTGCCTTTCTCGATGACGATACCGTCTGGCTTTCTCATTTAGGCATGACCGGGCGGTTTACCGTATTTGCAGATGGCGAAAACAGCAGAAATCTGGCTGAATTCTACTTTCAACCCGGTAGTGAGGATGCCGGGCAAGGCAAACACGACCATGTGGTGTTATCACTGAACAATAGAATAAAGATTGTTTACACGGACCCACGGCGTTTCGGTGTTATGGACCATTTTCCAGCCAGTGATGTTGTCAGTCACAAATTACTGGCCAATCTTGGCATTGAGCCGCTTGGTAATGAGCTGAATGCCGCTTATCTAGCAGAGAAATTTCTTGGCAAGAAAGCACCATTGAAAGCCACTTTGCTGGATCAGAAGTACATTGCCGGCTTGGGTAATATTTATGTATGCGAGGCATTATTCCGGGCTGGCCTTTCACCAACACGAAAATCCAGTACTTTATCAAATCGTGGTAAGCCCACAGCAAAGGGTGAGAAACTGGTGCAAACCATCCGGGCATGCCTCAATGAAGCGATATTAGCCGGTGGGTCGACCCTGAGCGACTATGCTGATGCAAATGGTAACGAAGGTTCATTCCAGCAACGGTTTGACGTCTATGACCGCGAAAAGCTGCCATGCCACAAAGACGGATGCACCGGAACGGTAAAACGCTTGGTTCAGTCAGGCCGTTCGACTTTTTACTGCCCTAAATGTCAAAAATGATGCTTGTCTGCACCTGCCGGTAACATTAAGGTCACCCCATGACCTATGAAAACATAATTTGCGAAACCCGCGACGCTGTTGGCCTGATCACCTTGAACCGGCCAAAGGCACTCAATGCTCTTAATTCGGCGCTTATTGGCGAACTAAATCAGGCCCTCAAGACTTTTAACGATGACAAATCCGTTGGCTGCATCGTGATTACCGGCAGTGAAAAGGCTTTTGCTGCAGGGGCTGATATCAAGGAAATGCAATCCAAAGACTACATGGATGCCTATATGGATGATTTCCTGGGCAGTTGGGGTCATCTGGCGGACCAACGCAAGCCGATTATTGCTGCGGTGGCGGGTTATGCCCTTGGCGGGGGCTGTGAATTTGCCATGATGTGCGATTTCATTATCGCTGCCGACAATGCCATGTTTGGGCAACCGGAGATCAAACTGGGGACCATTCCAGGTGCCGGTGGTACCCAGCGGCTAACCCGGTTTGTTGGCAAATCCAAAGCCATGGAGATGGTTTTGACCGGTCGGATGATGGATGCCGAAGAAGCCGAGCGGGCCGGACTTGTTTCGCGAATTGTTCCAGCTGACGAATTAGTGGCTGATGCTCTTAAAACAGCACAAAAAATTGCTGCGATGTCGTTGCCATCCGTAATGATTGCCAAAGAGTCGGTTAATCGTGCCTATGAAACCACTCTGGCTGAGGGTATCCGTTTTGAACGGCGGGTTTTTCACTCTCTTTTTGCCACCAAAGATCAAAAAGAAGGCATGCAGGCTTTTATCGACAAACGAAAAGCTGAATTTGAGAATAAATAACCTAAACTCGCAATTATGAAGCAGATTCAAGTGTTGACGCCGTGCTCTGTCAGGCGTATAAGCATCGGCAATTATTAGCCGTCCATTTGGGCGGTTTTTTCTATGATCAGGAAGATACATTAAATGGCGAATACAAGTTCGGCAAAAAAAGCGATCCGTCAACAAGAGCGTCGCACCGCAGTAAACAAAAACCGACGCAGCCGCATGCGTACAACAGTTAAAAAAGTTGAAGCTGCTATTGCCGAGGGCAATCAGGTCGCAGCAAGCGAAGCTTTGCGTGCCGCACAACCTGAATTGATGAGCAATGCTCAAAAGGGCATCCTGCACAAGAAAACAGCATCACGGAAAATTTCCCGCCTGTCTGCACGGATTAAGGCGCTGGCCTAAGCTCACAAGCTGAAATTTTCGGAAAAACAAATTAAAAAGCCTGCATTAAGCGTTTGCTGATGCAGGCTTTTTTGTATTTAAAAATGCCGACCTTTAACTGATCAAGTATCCTTTTCCGATTCAAAATTCACCTGGTCAGGCTGATCTTCGTCGTCGTCGAACAATATTCGTTCCGCAGCTCCCTCAAGATCATCAAACTGGCCAGAGCGCAACGTCCACAAGAATGCCGCCAACCCCAATAGTCCGAGGAACAGGGCAACAGGGATCAAAATCAGCAACGATGTCATTAGTTGACCTCACATTGTTTGGACAATTCCATTTGCCCTGACGTTTCCTCAGGAGTTTTGGGTGGCTTGACCATCCAATGCAGACGAAGCGCATTTGAAGTCACAATGATCGATGAAGAAGACATCGCAATAGCTGCAAACAAAGGTGACGCAAACCCAGTTATGGCAAGGGGTACCGCAACTAAATTATAAGCTATTGCCAGTGCAAAGTTTTGCAAAACATGATTGGTTGAGTGCTGCGCAATGTCCAAAGCATAAATTACCGCGTAAAGGTCAGGGCGGGTAAAGACCATATCGGCAGCTGTGCGGCCAATATCGGATGCGGTGGAAGGTGCCATTGAAGCTGTTGCAGCAGCTAACGAGGGAGCATCATTCATCCCGTCACCGACCATCAACACTTTTTTCCCAGCGGCAATTTGGTTCTCAATGAATTTCACCTTGCCATGGGGCGTCATTCCCCATTGAAACCCTTTGACAGCAAGTTTGTCAGCGATGTCGGCAACCGCGGGTTCACGGTCACCCGACAAAATGACGACATTGATGCCTTGTGAGATAAGTTGTGAGACCGTTTGTTTGGCACCAGTTCTTAAACTGTCCTTGAAAGGAAATATTGCGCTAACCGTGTTATCCACCGACAAAGCAACGATCGAATTCGTATCGGCTTGATGCTGCAATGCCTGGCCTCCACACCAACTGATCTCACCCAATTTCACCGTCTTACCCTGCCAATCCGCCTCAACGCCGAATCCGGGTGTTTCTGTTAGTTTATCGATTTTTGCTGGGCGACTGCCACGTGATTTAAGGGTTTTGTGCAGTGCTTTTGACAACGGGTGTAGACTGGAAGCGGACAACGCCATTGCCAATGCAGCACTTTCATCATCGATGGTTGCAGTACTCTCCATCATCAGCTCACCACTGGTCAGCGTGCCGGTTTTATCGAAAACAACCGTATCAATATTGCTCATGCGTTCCAATGCTGCACCATCTTTTACCAATACACCACGGCGAAATAATATACCGCTGGCGACGATCTGAACCGCTGGTACGGCAAGACCAAGTGCGCAGGGGCAGGTTATAATCAACACTGCAATCGCTGCAAATGTCGAAGCATGCCAGTCGCCGCCAGTCCACCACAGCCAGCCAACAAATGTCAGGGCGGCAAGGACATGTACCACCGGTGCATAGATTTGTGCGGCCCGGTCAGCGATACGCATATAGCGAGCTTTGCCTTGCTCGGCAGTTTCCATCAATTTAATAACTTCACCAAGGAAGGTGTTGTTACCCACCGCTGTCACGCGCAGTTCAAGAGCGCCAGTCAAGTTCATTACACCAGCTTCAAGCTTCATGCCCGCCTGCAGTTTTTCCGGAAGACTTTCACCCGTTACCAGTGATCTGTCGACATCGCTGACACCGGAGACAACCTGCCCGTCAACGGGAACACGCTCACCTGCTGCCACGTGAATGATCATCCCCGGCACGAGGTCGCTGACGGAGACGAAACGATGCTCGCCGTCTTCTACAATAACAGTCGCACCGGTTGAATTGAGTGAGAGTAACTGGGAGACCGCCGAGCGAGCTTTCTCACGCATCATGTGATCAAGATAACGACCTGCAAGCAGGAAAAACAGCAAGGTGATCGCTGCATCAAAATATGTTTCGGCGCCATGGTTGAAGGTTTCGTACAAACTCATTGCACTGGCTAAAATCACCGCAAGGGAAATTGGTACGTCCATGTTCAGACGCACGTGCGACAAGGCATTGATGGCCGAGCGAAAAAATGGGCGCCCGGCATAAATGACAGCAGGCAGGGCGATCAGGGCTGACAACCACTGAAACAGTTCCCGGGTCATGCCCTGAGCTCCAGCCCAGACAGAAACGGACAATAACATTACGTTTGCAGCGGCAAAACCAGCGACAGCCAGGGCGCGAAGCAGTTCCTTGCCGATCTTATCGCTATCTTTTTCACCTGACTGACTTTTATCAAACGGGCGGGCATCAAATCCAAGATTGCTTACAACATCAATCACTTGACCGGCTGAAATCTTGTCTGGCTGCCATTCCAGCGAAAGGCGCTTGGTAGAAAGGTTTACTCTGGCTTTGGTGATCCCTTCCAGCTTGCTGTAGCCAGACTCAATACGCTTTATGCACCCGCCACAGTGAATTGTTGGTACCAGCAAATCAATTGACTGGTGTTGATCATCAATCTGGTGCACCCACTGCGCCAAACCGGATTCTGGCCCGCCATGGCCTTTAGCATCCACTTTAGTGTCTATTGCTGATTTAACTGTACTGGAAGCAGGGCAACAGGTCATCACTTACCATCTCAACTATTGTACCTTGACCAGAACCCGATATAGTTTGCGGTAGGTCTGGTTTTCGGCATTGGTGGCGAGCACATCTATTCGCCATTGTCCGGGCTGTTTGGGTGCGAGTGCCAAATATTCACCTGGTTTTCCCGCGCGAAATTTCAGGTTTCTATCGTCTTTTTCAGTAACCAGACGTCCGGCACTGCCGACAATTGACAGTCCAGTGATCGCCTTGCCAGCTGCATCCTTAATTGAAAACAACAGATGGCCGCTTGCAAGTTTCATCTGACTTTTCCAGCCAAGCAATCGTTGCCGCTCAACATCTGCCTGCTTGTCTTTAAACTCGATTGAAGCAACATATCCATTTTTGGCAACCAGTCCCGACCAGGAGTTTACGGCAAACCAGGCCAAGACCATATTAACGGTAATAATCGTTCCAAAGAACAAACCAATAACAGCTAACATATGCCGACCGGTGAACTCTTTTATCGTAAACACTTGCGCAAGGGTCACTTTGAGGGTCCTTCAAAAATTGCTTCATACTTTGCGATCTCGTCGCTTAGTGTATCTTCCACTGTAATATGCAGAACATTACTGGTTTTTGGCAAATTTTTTCTATTGGTGGTTACATAGACTTTTAAAGACCGTAGTTTATCCGGTTCGACCTTGACCTCAATGAACGCTGCGGCGACATTATCTGACCCGGCAATTTTCATTGTTGCGCCTTCAAGGCCTTTAATAGACAAAATAAAGGTCCGTGGCTGCGGGATCATATTGAGAATTTTTACAGTGTAGCCATTGCGAATAGAGCCATCTGAAAGTTTTACAAACTGTGGATTTCGATCATGTAACACCGAGATATCGAGGCGATCTCTCATCAACAGTGTAACCAAAAGAGCCAAACATATCGCTGAAAACCCGGCAATATAAACATATGTCCGGGGTCTGATGAAAGACTTCCACGTGGTTTCCGCCTGTACACCTTTTTTGCTGGTGGCACGGTTGGCGAATGTCGCATATGAGATCAATCCGCGCGGCTTGCCAACTTTATCCATTACAGCGTCACAGGCATCTATGCACAACGCGCAGGTTATGCACTCAAGTTGTTCACCATCGCGGATATCAATGCCCTGGGGGCAAACAGCAACACAGGCATTACAGTCAACACAGTCACCAGCTTTATCGCCAAGTTGTTCTCTATCTTTTTTTCTCAAGGTGCGCGGTTCGCCACGCTTGACGTCATAACTGACCACAAGCGAGTGTTCATCAATCATGGCACCCTGAATACGGGGCCAGGGACAGGCATAAGTGCAGATTTGCTCACGAGCAAAGCCGGCAAAAATATACGTCGTAGCAGTTAGTACAGCGACGGTTGCATAAGCCACAAATGGAGAATTCAGTGTGAAAAAGTTCTTAAACAATGTCGGCGCATCGGCAAAATAGAAAATCCAGGCACCACCAGTGGAAATTGCTATCAATATCCAGATTATGTGTTTGATCACACGTTTGCGAATTTTGTCGGCACTCCAGGGCCCTTTGTCGAGTTTGATACGGGCATTTCGATCACCTTCCAACCAACGCTCAACGACAAGGAACAGATCTACCCAAACAGTTTGTGGACAACTATAACCGCACCATGCCCGGCCGACTGTAGAGGTCACGAGAAAAAGCCCAATACCGGCCAAAATCAGCAGCCCGGCAACATAGTAAAACTCCTGTGGCCATATCTCGATTGAGAAAAAATAAAATCTTCTATGTGCGAGATCCAGTAACACAGCCTGATCGGGGGCATAAGGACCGCGATCCCAACGCAACCACGGCGTGATATAGTAAACGGCAAGTGTGAATGCCATCATCGCCCATTTGAATGAACGAAATGTGCCAGTTACCCGTTTTGGAAAAATTTTGACTCGAGCCTGATAGAGCGTCCGATTTTCCTTGGCATTGACAGCTTCTACATCAAGCCGCTCAATACCATCATGTACTTTGACCATCTTGCCTGTCTTTCGCAAATTGGTTCAGAGCGCCAAAATCTGGCGCTCTGAATGCTTGTCTTACTGGTACATATGTGTACTTCAGTACTTTTTATTTATTCACCACCGCCAAGCGCATGCACGTAAATTGCCAATTGCTTTATGGTGTTATCGTCAAGACGACCTGTCCAGGCCGGCATTACACCATGACGTGGATTGTTGACCTGACGAGCAAAATCTTCTTGTTTGTCACCATAAAATGTAATGGCGTCAGCCAGGTTCGGTGCACCGAACTCCCGGCCACCCTTACCTTTTTCACCATGGCAAGCCGCGCAGTTTTCTTCGTATACAACAGCACCTTTTTTAACCTTGGCGGCATCAGCTTCCTGACCGGACAAGCTTGCTACAAAAGCAGCAACTTCTTGTACCTGATTTTTCTCCAGCACTTCATCTTTACCAAAAGCTGGCATGTCAGAGACCCGTGTATCATCATCGCCAGCAAAGCGTATTCCATGCTTGATGGTCGTATAAATTGCTTCAAGGTCTCCACCCCAGATCCAGTCATCATCATTGAGATTAGGATAACCGGCACTGCCTTGTGCACCCGAGCCGTGGCACTGGATACAATTGATGGCAAAAGCTGCTTTGCCGCCCGCCTGGGCAAACTGGAACAAGCCTTGATCCTTACGGATGTCAGCAAGAGATTTATCTGCGATCTGGTCAACAAATTTCTTTTGTGCCTGTTTGGCGTTGGCAATTTCAATTGCAACATTGCCGCGATCTGTTACCCCGAGCAATCCTGGTGTTGCCTCCTTGAGAAGAGGAATTGCAGGATAGGCTATCATGTAACCCACGGCCCAAATTACGCAGGCATAAAATGTCCAGAGCCACCAGCGAGGCAAGGGGTTATTCAACTCTTTAATGCCGTCCCATTCATGACCAGTTGTTTCGACACCGGTAATGTGATCAATATCTTTTTTATCGCTCATAGCTCAATCCCTCTTGAGCGGAATGTTAGCCGCTTCTTCATGGTGTTTTTTTGTTCCGGGTCGGAAAATAAACAGTGCAACGCCAACAAAGACTGCAACCATATAAACTAGACCCCAGCTGTCAGAAAAAATACGGAAAGTTTCATATTCCATGTCTATTTCTCCTATCTAAGGTTGTCTTCAGCTTTGTAGGCTTTGAAGTCGACCAGTGTTCCCAACATTTGCAAATAGGCTACCAGCGCATCCATTTCGGTAACGCGCTTTGGGTCACCATCAAAGTCACGAGTGTGCGCTTTGGGGTACCGGGCAGCAACAGCATCTGCGCCATCGTGATCAGGTGTTGCCTGGGCAACCATGTCGGTCGCTGCATTCTCAAGCATGGCTTTGGTGTATGGCACACCAACCATGACATTGGCTTTGAGATGCATAGCTGCGTCATCTGTTCTTACCTCGGTTTTTGCCAGAAAGGCATAACGGGGCATTACAGATTCCGGCACCACAGATTGCGGGTTGATCAAGTGTTGAACATGCCATTCGTCAGAATAACGATTACCAACCCGGGCCAGATCAGGTCCGGTACGTTTGGAACCCCATTGGAACGGATGATCATACATACTTTCTGCAGCCAGTGAATAATGGCCATAACGTTCAACTTCATCGCGGAAAGGTCTGATCATTTGTGAGTGGCACAAATAACAACCTTCGCGGATGTAGATGTTGCGTCCAGCCAGTTCGAGCGGTGAATAAGGACGCATCCCCTTCACCTTCTCGATAGTGTTTTCCAAATAAAACAGCGGTGCAATTTCTACCAATCCACCTATTGTCACAACAATGAAGGAAAGGACAAAGAGCAGCGTTGCGCTTTTTTCGATTTTTTCGTGTTTTTCTAACATGTTCTATCTCTTTCGCTTTACGCTGCTTCTGACGCAACAACACCCATGGGCGCTTCATTGCGTTTATTGCCACGGATCGTCTGGTAAATATTCCAGCACATGATCAACGCACCAGCCAGGTACATTGCTCCACCAATTGCGCGGATTATGTAAAACGGATGCATGGCAGCCACGGATTCAGCAAAACTGTAAACCAGGAAGCCTTGCGCATCATACTCGCGCCACATCAGACCCTGCATAATGCCGGAAACCCACATGGACGACGCATAGACAACAATACCAAGCGTTGCCAACCAGAAATGCCAGTTGATGAGCCGCAGGCTGTAAAGCCGGTCACGGTTCCACAATCGTGGAGTCAGATAGTATAAAGCGCCAAAGGACACCATACCAACCCAGCCAAGCGCACCCGAGTGGACGTGACCGATGGTCCAGTCCGTATAGTGACTAAGTGAGTTAACCGACTTGATCGCCATCATTGGGCCCTCGAAGGTCGACATGCCGTAAAACGCGATCGAAATGATCATCATGCGGATAATCGGATCGGTACGCAGTTTATCCCAGGCTCCAGACAAGGTCATCAGACCGTTGATCATGCCACCCCATGAAGGCATCCATAACATGATGGAAAATGCCACACCAAGCGTTTGCGCCCAGTCAGGCAACGCGGTGTAGTGCAAGTGGTGAGGACCAGCCCAGATATACATGAAGATCAAAGACCAAAAGTGAATGATCGACAGGCGATAGGAATAAATTGGACGATTGGCCTGCTTGGGTACGAAGTAATACATCATGCCAAGGAACCCAGCGGTCAGGAAAAAGCCTACAGCATTATGGCCGTACCACCATTGGGTCAGTGCATCCTGCACACCTGAGAATAGAGAATAACTTTTTGAACCAAGAAACGATACCGGCATGGCCATATTATTGACTATGTGCAGCATGGCAATGGTTACGATAAATGACAGGTAGAACCAGTTGGCCACATAGATATGAGGCTCTTTACGCTTGTATAACGTTCCCAGAAAGACCAGCAGATAAGCCACCCAAACGATAGTCAGCCAAATATCCACATACCATTCCGGCTCGGCATATTCACGAGACTGGGTAACCCCCATAAGATAGCCAGTGGCAGCCAGTACGATAAACAACTGATAACCCCAGAACACGAACCAGGCCAGATTGCCGAAGGCCAATCGGGCACCGGTGGTGCGCTGAACAACATAAAAACTAGTTGCGATCAGAGCGTTACCGCCAAAGGCAAAAACAACAGCCGATGTGTGCAAAGGACGCAATCTGCCGAAATTGGTGAAAGCCCACTCTAAGTTTAGAGCAGGGAACGCCAGCTGCGAAGCAATTGTTACCCCCACCAGAAATCCGGCAACCCCCCAAAACAATGTAGCAATTGTCCCTGCCCGGACAACGCCATCCAGATACTTTTCACCGTCACCGGTGTCTGCACTTGCACCAGCCCGTTTTGCAGTCACAACGATTGCGATGGCACAAGCCAGGGCAAAAACAATTGCGTGCGCTGCAAACAGACTGTCATGAGCATTGAGTGCTGCGAGAACCGCCAACACCAATACAAGGCCGTAAACAGCCATTTTCCCGAATGAATTCATAACATCCCTCTAGTATTCGACGACAATACAGAAAATTCCATCGTCGTTTAAAATTCAACCACTTGAATACTCTTACAACAAGACCATAGACTTTGATCTATATCAAATTTTACTTTTGTTTTACACGGCAGACTGACGCACCGTGCGACCTTTTTGACAGTCTGAAGCACATAAACGATGCCTCAGCAGGAGCAACTTTATACAGGTTATATTGTACAGGGTATATTATACAGGTTTCATTCACGACTGGTCTTCTCTAACAGTTCCATATCGTGAATTACTATACGTCTGTTGTGGGAAATTGAAACTATGTTTCGTTTTTTCAGCTTGCTGAGCTGTCTGGACACTGTTTCTATTGTCAGGCCCATAAAATCAGCCATATCAGACCGGGTAAGAGGCAAATCAAAAGAGGTGGTGTTTTTGTCACCTTGAGAAGGACTCTCTTTATTATTGGGCATATGCAAGGCAATCATGTGCAAAAATCCGGCGACTCTCTCACTTGCAGTTTTGCGGCCCAAAGCCACCAACCATTGCCGGGATTCGTCCAATTCCACCAGCGTCTGCTGAAAAAGTCTTTCTTGCAAACTGGGAATATCGCCCAGCATCTGCTCAAAACCTTTGCGCGGGATCGTACATAATTTAACTTTTGAAGCCGTTTCAACGAACAAGTGGCTTTCCGATTGAAACGGGCGCCCAACAAAATCGGGAGCAAATTGCAAACCAACGATCTGTTGACGTCCGTCGGGTAAAGTCTTTGATAACTTCACCACACCTTCTAGTACATTGGCAAAAAACGGCGCTTCCTGCTGATCTGCCATGAGTGTCAGACCTTCGGCAAAGGTTTTTTGTTTGGAGATTTTATTCAAATGGGTCAATTCATCTGGCCGCAAGGCACCGCAAATTCCCCTATGGCGGGCTGTACATTCCTGACATAGCTCCGGAATTTCTGCCGATGGCTGGATGCTGTCGTTTTCACTGTCTGTCATGTCAGTCTGCTTCCAAATGAAATTTCAGTAAGTGAAATTCTGGCTGATTACATGTCGTTTTATCAGCATAAACTCTTCACGTCAGCCATTAAAGTATCGCTTGCGACTTGTTGCCCTTTGTTACATGATCTCAAGAAAAAACATCAGGAAGGAAACACCATATGCATAAGGCTTTGCTTATTGATCCGGGGAAATGCACCAGCTGTTTGCAATGTGAAATGGCTTGTTCGTTTGAGAAAGAAGGGGTTTTTAACCCGGCTCGCTCGCGAATCAAGGTCTTTGAATTTGAGCATGGGCGCTATGCTATTCCTTATACCTGCACCCAGTGTTCAGAGGCCTGGTGTTTGCATGCCTGTCCGGTTGAGGCGCTGAAACGCAACGAAACGACCAATGCAGTTGAGGTCAATGAAACCCTGTGTGTTGGCTGCAAAGTCTGCACAATTGCCTGCCCGTTCGGGACAATCAACTATCACCCGGTCAGCAAAAAGGTGGCTAAATGTGACCTTTGCGGTGGCGACCCGGCTTGTGCAAAAGCCTGCCCGACCGATGCAATAACCTATGTGGAGGACAGTTGGAGCGGCTTGGAGAGAATGAAGCGCTCCGCCCTTGCCGGACACGGTCGCCCGAACCCTCAGCAGGAGACAGCATAATGGCCTGGCAACGCAAAGTATTACGTATAAACCTTTCTGATGGCTCGATAAAAACCGAAGCGCTTAACATGGACTGGGCCCGCAATTATGTCGGTGAGCGTGGTCTGGCAACCAAATATTTGTGGGAAGGGATGAATCCCGGAGAAGACGCACTTTCGCCGGAGAATATGCTGATTTTCGCCACCGGTCCGCTGACCGGCACTATAGCTTCGACAAGTGGGCGTTATGCGGTTGTCACCAAAGGTCCATTGACCGGTGCAATTGCCTGTTCGAACTCAGGTGGCAAGTTTGGTGCCGAGCTGAAATTTGCCGGATATGACTTACTGATCCTGACCGGTAAATCTGAAGTGCCGGTTTATTTGTTGATAGAAGATGACGAGATAAAAATATTGCCCGCAGACGATATCTGGGGAACCACCGTCTGGCACACTGAGGAATGGATCAAGTCGCATCATCAGAACCCACAAATCAAAGTGGCGTCAATCGGTGTCTCGGGTGAAAACCTGGTACGTTATGCCTGCGTGGTAAATGACCTTCATCGTGCAGCCGGACGCTCCGGTGTCGGAGCGGTTATGGGGTCGAAAAATCTCAAGGCCATTGCGGTGCGGGGCACCATAGGTGTCAGCGTTGATAATCCTGCTGGATTTATGCAGGCAGTAAAAGCCAGTCATGAGCGGATGGCCGGTCACAAGGGACGGATGGCCTTTACCAAATACGGCACCCATCCGATGCTTGATATGATGAATGAGTTTGGCGGCCTGCCAACCCGGAATTTCGATGATACCCGCTTTGACGGGGTTAAGAATATAAATGCCCGGGCAGCACGGACACCAAATGAACACGGTCATACAAATCTGGTTGCCAACAAAGCCTGTTTTGGCTGCACCATTGCTTGTGGACGCATTGCCCATATTGACAAAACCCATTTCACCATCGTCAACCGCAAGGAGTATATTCATGCATCGGGCGGACTTGAGTATGAAACCGCCTATGCCTTTGGGCCATTGTGCGGCATTGATGATATTGATGCGCTGACCTTTGCCGGATTTATGATGAATGAGCATGGCATGGATCCGATTTCATTTGGCGGTACGCTGGCTGCCGCCATGGAATTGTTTGAAATGGGGGTCATCACGACAAAAGACACTGATGGTATTGAGTTGCGTTTTGGCAATCCCGAAGCCTTGACAATCATGGCCGAGAAAACCGGCAAATATGAAGGGTTTGGTAAAATCCTTGGCCTTGGTTCGCGATTGATGTGCGAAAAATATGGCCATCCGGAAATCGCCATGCACGTCAAGGGGCAGGAATTTGCCGGCTATGATGGTCGGGCGCTGCAAGGTATGGGGCTTGGCTATGCCACCTCAAATCGCGGTGCCTGTCATTTGCGCCACGACACCTTCGGGCCTGATATGGATGACCAGACCGGCAAGGACAAAGCCAAACCTTGCAAAGACTCGCAAGACTACATTGCCTTTCTTGATTCAACCGGTCTTTGTCTGTTTACCTCGTCAGCCGGTTTGAAAAAACCAATGTATATGGACCTGCTCAATACGGCTTGCGATCATACATGGTCATCTGATGAAATTGATCTGGCCGGTGAGCGCATCTGGACGCTCGAGCGTATGTTCAACCTTAAGGCAGGTTTGACCATGGCTGATGACAATTTGCCCGAGCGCCTGCTTAAAACACCGGCACCATCGGGTGCCGCCAAAGGCCATGTGGCCGAACTGGATATCATGCTGCCGGAATATTATGCCTATCGCGGTTGGGCACCTGACGGGGTCCCAACCACCCAAACCCTGCAACGGCTGGGCCTTGCGGACAACGCGAAGGGATAGAGCATGCATTATGTAATAATTGGTCAGGGTCCAGCCGGTGTTATCGCAGCAGAAACCTTACGCAAAACAGATCAAGACAGCACCATCACCATGATCGGTGATGAGGCGAGTGCGCCCTATTCACGGATGGCTATTCCCTATTTTCTCACCGGCAACATTGAAGAAGATGGAACCCATTTACGTCACCAGCCTGATCACTTTCAGATGCTTGGCATTGACTTGGTCAATGGCTATGTCAATCAGGTTGGCCCAACGTCCCTTAGCCTTGATGACGGCAAGCAAATCGAGTTTGATAGCTTGTTGATTGCCGCCGGTTCGCATGCTGTGCGGCCACCGGTACCGGGCATTGACTTGCCCGGCGTGCAAAACTGCTGGACCCTTGAAGATGCTCACGCCATTGCAGCGCGGGCTAAAAAGGGTTCACGGGTTTTGCTGATGGGAGCCGGGTTTATCGGCTGTATTGTCCTTGAGGCAATGATTGCCCGCGGGGTTGAACTTACTATTGTTGAGGCTCAGGACCGGATGGTGCCGCGAATGATGGATGAAACCGGCGGTAATATGATCAAGCGCTGGTGTGAGGACAAAGGTGTCACGGTTTTTACCAGCACACTGGTTGAGGAAATTTCCGAACATAATGGCGCGATGACTGTAGTGTTCTCACAAGGGAACCCGCAAAATTTTGATCTTGTGGTTTGCGCTGCCGGGGTTAAAGCAAATATCGCCTTTCTGGACGGAAGTGGCATTGAAACCGATGACGGGATTTTGGTGGATCATCATCTGGCAACCAATGTGACCAATATTTTTGCAGCCGGTGACATTGCGCAGGGACCGGAATTTTTTACCGACGCCCGCGAGGTTCACGCCATACAGCCCACCGCATCTGAACATGGCCGCATTGCCGCATTGAATATGGCCGGACAAAGCACACGCTATCAGGGCAGTCTGTCAATGAATGTGCTCAGCACTATTGGCCTGGTCTCAACTTCCTACGGGCAATGGATGGGGGTGGATGGTGGTGATCAAACCAGCATCGTGGATGCAGACCGTTTCAAATACATCAAGCTGGCTTTTAAAGATGACGTTCTGGTCGGTGCGCTGTCCCTCGGGTTTCCAGCTCACCCCGGTGTTATGCGTGGATTGATGCAAAGTAAAATCCGGCTCGGGGAGTGGAAAGCCACTTTGATGAAAGACCCGACCCGCCTGATGGAGGCCTACCTTGCCTGTACGCAAGGGGCTATGGCAGCGGCAATAGCAGAAAATCTGGCCATTAGCGCATGAAGATAAACTTCAAAACCGGCGGTATGCTGAGTGAAGTCCTGCCAGCAGATGCCAAAAATGATGAAGCTGTGCTTGATATACCCGAAGGCTCGACACCCACCGATGTCATGGCTTTCTTTGGCTTGCCCGAAGATGATTTTTATCTGGTTATTCTCAATGACGTCGTCGTACCAAAAGCCCGACGGTCAATAACAACACTATGTGAGAACGACGAACTGGGTATTTTCCCTCCGTTAAAAGGTGGATAAAACGGAAGCTAGACGGTAAAATCAGCCCTCTTGACCTTGCAAGGCTTCTCCAACACCAGATGATCAATCGGGCTTAACAAAGATCAAGGCGCGAACTGCCCTAAATTTTTTACAGTCATCGAACCGGTAAATAAAAGAGAAGGGGTGCTGGCAATGCAAACAAAATCTGCTGCCCGCAATATTTTTTATGGTGGCTCGCTGTTTTTCCTGCTGATTTTTTTCGGCCTGACAGCTCATAGTCACTATTACATTAAAAACACATCAACCAACGAAGCTACCTTAACTGAATCGGTAGCTCGCGGTAAAAAAATCTGGGAAGACAAATCCTGCGTCAACTGTCACACAATTCTTGGCGAAGGTGCTTATTTTGCACCCGAACTTGGCAATGTCTGGCTCCGTCGCGGTGGCAAGGACGATCCAGAGGGCGCTGCTGATTTCATTAAAGAATGGATGAAAGCGCAACCAACTGGCATTGAAGGCCGTCGCCAGATGCCACAATTTCATCTCACTGAAACAGAACTTAATGACCTTGTTGAGTTTTTCAAGTGGGTTAGTACTATTGACACAAATGGCTGGCCGCCAAACGAAGCCGGTTAAGGAGAGATTTCCATGAAATACCAATCACAGAAAATCGCCATGGCCTACTTCGCAGTTGCCATGGGTTTGTTTGCCATTCAGGTTCTGGGGGGCTTGTTGGCAGGGTTTATTTATATTGCTCCCAATTTCCTGTCTGAGCTTTTGCCCTTCAATGTAGTTCGCATGTTACATACAAACGCTTTGGTCGTTTGGCTGTTACTCGGATTTTTCGGGGCTGCGTACTATCTTGTACCTGAAGAAGCCGAACGTGAAATCCACTCACCCTTGATCGCCTATCTACAGCTCATTCTGCTGGTCGTTGGTACATTGGGTGCAGTGGTTACCTACACTTTCAATCTTTTTGAAGGTAACTTCTTCCTCGGACTGCAAGGTCGTGAATTCCTTGAACAACCCTTGTGGGTCAAGCTGGGGATTATCGTTGCCGCCTTGATGTTCCTGTTCAACATTACAATGACAGTTCTTAAAGGTCGTAAAACAGCAATTACCAACGTTCTAATTCTTGGTCTTTGGGGTATTGCTATTTTCTACCTGTTCTCGCTTTACGTTCCTGCCAATCTGGCGCTGGACAAAATGTACTGGTGGTATGTTGTCCATCTGTGGGTTGAAGGCACCTGGGAACTGGTGATGGCTGCCATCCTTGCATTCCTGATGCTGAAACTAACCGGTGTTGACCGCGAAGTGGTTGAGAAATGGGTTTATGTTATCGTTTCTCTGGCACTTTTCTCTGGTGTGCTTGGCACCGGTCACCACTATTACTGGATCGGAACTCCATACTACTGGACATGGATCGGCTCAATCTTTTCGGCCTTGGAAGTGGTACCGTTTTTTGCCATGGTTCTGTTTAGTTTCACCATGGTCTGGAAAGGTGGCCGCGATCACCCCAATAAAGCTGCCGTCCTTTGGGCACTTGGTGCAGCTGTCATGTCGTTCTTTGGCGCTGGCGTCTGGGGTTTCATGCATACCTTGTCGAGTGTAAACTTTTACTCGCACGGTACGCAGGTTACAGCCGCCCACGGTCACCTGGCTTTCTTTGGGGCCTATGTTTCGATCAATCTGGCAATCATCACCTATGCAATGCCGTATCTGTTGAAACGCGAACCCTATAACCAGGTTTTGAACATGGTCAGTTTCTGGATCATGAACTCAGCCATGGCCTTCATGACCTTCGTGCTGACTTTTGCCGGTGCAATTCAAACCCACCTGCAACGGGTCAACGGTGAAGACTTCATGAGCGTGCAAGAACAATTGAATCTGTTCTTTATCATGCGCTTTGGTTCTGGTGCGGTATTTGTTCTAGGCGCTGTGCTGTTTATCTATGCAACCTTTGTACCACGTAAAGAACTGATCGGTTCAGTCGATACTGCACCAGCAGAATAAGGAAATAAAGTAACGATGTTGACCAAACTGGATACCCAAACAACCGTACCCTTCTACCAACCTGTTGGTGATGAGTGCGAGGTGTTTGAACGGGCCTTCAAGCTTAAACTGCCTTTGTTGCTTAAAGGCCCGACCGGTTGCGGTAAAACACGGTTTGTCTCTCATATGGCAGCCCGACTTGGTTTATCGCTCAACACCGTTTCCTGTCACGATGATCTGGCAGCGGCCGACCTTACCGGCCGCTACCTTTTAAAAGGCGGTGAAACCATCTGGGCCGATGGCCCTCTGACCGGCGCGGTTCGAAATGGTGGTGTTTGTTATCTCGATGAAGTTGTAGAAGCCCGTAAAGACGTCGCGGTGGTTATTCACCCATTGACCGACGACCGTAGAATTCTGCCGCTTGATCGCACCGGTGAAGTACTTGAAGCACCGGATAATTTTATGCTGGTTGTCTCCTACAACCCTGGCTATCAGAATATTCTGAAATCTCTAAAACCCAGTACCCGGCAACGCTTTCTAGCGCTGGATTTTGATTTCCCGCCCGCACCAGCCGAAACCAAAATCGTTGCTACTGAAAGTGGCCTTGATGATGACAAGTGCGGACAATTGGTACGCCTTGCGGCAAAGTTGCGCGCCCTCAAGGGCCAGGAAATCGAAGAAGGTGTCTCCACCCGCTTGCTGGTTTACTGCGCAACGCTGATTGCTGACGGGATGAAAGTTGAACGGGCTATTGAAGTGGCCCTGATCGAACCCCTGAGCGATGACAGTGATGTCAAAGCCGGATTACGCGACATCGTGCAGGCGATTTACGGATAAAACAGATGGCAGGTATCACCAGCTTGTTTGAACCCGAAGAGCTGTTCGGGGCCTTTTGGCACCGTTTGGTTGGCGATGTTGACGTTGAACAACGTTTCCCTGAGGCTGGCGTTTCATTAAAGGATATCCGCCGTCGGCTGGAAATTTTCTTTCGTGGTCTTGGCGGCAAGCCGGGTGTTGAAATAAAGGCCATCGCACCGCAGTCTATTGATTATCGGCAAAAATTTCTGGCAAGAATCGGCCATGGTTCAACCGCGGTCAGCCGGGCGCGGTTTGACGGGGATCACCTATTTCTTCCTGAACGAATTGAACTGCTTGATGACCAGCAACTCAATGAAGACCTTTACAAATGGTTGTGTGCATGGGCAGCCGTTATGGGTGATGACAGTCCGGAGGTGATGAGCGACCCCTTGCAAAATGACATCGTGTTCATCGGTTTTGTTCACACCATTTCGTTGCGGGTGTTTGAACAGTTTCCCGGCATGAAAGTCGTTTATGACCGGATTGCCCCAGCACTGTTGGCCAGTCGGCAACAACGCCAATTACCACCGCAAGAAGCCGACCTTGAAGCTTGCATACAGGCCTTGATAGCCGGGCAAGAGCCTGCCGGTATTGCTCCAGACGTCTGGCGAGCCATCACTACGGAAAACACCGATATAAGCGGCTTTAAAGCCCGCACGAGCTATAAGACCTTTTTGCCCTTCGCGCTTTGGGGCGAAGTCATTCTTGCCCAACCTGGCAAGCGAGAAAAAAAGGACCCTCAGGAACAAGGCTCATCTGACTCGACCCAAACCTCCGATAATCGCAGCCGCAAAGCCAAGCGGAAAAAATCAGATCAGGTCGATAACAAGAACTCGCTGGTTCTTCATCGGTTTGAATCAATTTTATCGTGGGCCGAGATGATGAATATCCCGCGGGCAGTGGAAGATGACGATGAAGACAATGCCAAAAAAGCTGCTGATGATCAGGAAGAAATTGGACTTGCCCAAACCGCTAAAAAAGCATCGACCAAGCTAAAATTTGACCTTGATTTGTCACCACAAGATGTCGAGCATGAAGCTATTGCCGACAAACACACCTATCCCGAATGGGATTACCGCAAGAACATTTATCACCGCGACCATTGCCGGGTACTGGCAGGTCCTGCCCCCGAGCTGGAGGAAGGTTCTACATGGCAACCCGATAAAGCTGCCCGTCGCCGGATAAGAGCGGTAAAACGGCAATTTGAAGCTCTACGACCAAGGCGCGAAAAACATCTGCGCCAGGTTGACGGCAATGAAATTGATATGGATGCCCTCATCCGGGCAAAATGTGACCTTGTTGCGAATGGTGAGGGTTCCAACCGGATTTTTACCAATTTCCGCGAAACCGCCCGCGATCTGTCGGTCAGCGTACTTATTGACATTTCACGCTCATCAGAAAGCTGGATCGAAGGTCGGCAGGTAATTGAAATCTCAAAAGAAGCCTTGTTGGCACTGGCAATCGGGTTAACAGCCAGTGGTGATGACAATGCCCTTTACAGCTTTTCCTCCCTCAAGCGCGAGCGGGTCATTGTTTCGACCTTGAAAGATTTTGATGAACCCCTGGGACCGCGGGTTTTTTCCCGCATCGGTGCCTTACAGCCAGGATTTTACACCCGGCTTGGTGCTGCCATCCGTCATGTGGGCGGACAATTGTCAAAGACCGCCAGCAGCAAACGATTATTACTGGTGTTGACAGATGGTAAACCCAATGACCTTGACCATTATGAAGGACGTTATGGCATTGAGGATACCGCCATGGCGGTGCGTGAACTCAGACGGGCCGGATCAGCGGTGTTTGGCATTACCATCGATAAAAAAGCCCAAAGCTATTTTCCATACATATTTGGACGCAATGCTTATTCGATCACCAACCATGCCAGCGATTTAACCCGTGCGTTGCCTCTTATGTATCGGCATCTGGTTTCATGAACCCTGAACAGACTGACAACTCCGACGATTGGGGCCCGCTTTCGGGACTTCCCGGCAACCCGATCATGTGGGTGCTCATCGCCAGCGAACTGGTTGTTTTTGGCGCTATGTTTATCGGCTTTGGCATATTGCGGATTTCTGAACCTGATGCATTTGTCGAATCGCAAAATCACCTTGACCGACTTGCCGGTGCAATCAATACCATGGTTTTGGTTTCCAGCGGGTTTTGCGCTGCACTGGCGGTTCACTATCAAATAAACGGCAACACGCTCAGAACACGCCTGTGGCTCTCTGCGGGGGCTCTTCTTGGTGTGGTTTTTCTTGGTATCAAATTTATCGAATATGCCGACAAATTCGCCGTCGGCATTTCAACCGACACCAGCAGCTTTTTCATGCTTTATTTTCTTGCCACAGGTTTTCACGCCCTGCATGTGGTGTTTGGCATTATCATTCTTTTCATCGTCGGCTGGAAAAACTCGGTGGAAAATGTTGTAACCGGAACAGCCTTCTGGCACATGGTTGACCTGATCTGGGTTATTCTTTTTCCTGTCGTTTATCTGTTGAGGTAGGCCAATGAAACACGCTCAATACCCTGCTCCGCGCACCCTGTTTATCATTTGGCTGGCTTTGATATTGGCCACAGCAATAACCATGATGGCTGGTAAGGTCACCCAAATAGCCTCCATCGGTGTGGTTTGGACTGCCGTCCTTATGATCGTCACCGGACTGAAAGCCAATTTGATACTGTCGTATTTTCTCGACCTTCGATCTGCAACAGGTGGCTGGAACAAGGCGTTTAACGCCCTGATTATAATCATAATTATCGCAATTTTTGCGCTTTATGCAGGCGGCAGTCTAGCTGTCATCAAGGTGTAAATTTTTTCTGACCTTGACAAAACCAGGACCAGTCACTATCTGCCTGCATGTTGACTGGTTGCCGCGTGAGCAGCCCCTGTGTTAATAACAACACTGACAACACCCAGCCCTGACAGGGCAAATCTCCCAAGTTCCCATATCACGCGGGGTTCTGACAGTCTGGCTGCCATTAGGAACAATTCGGTCCACGGCGCGCCATGGTTGCAACCGCATTGCACGATTTTCGTGCGCTTTTGACATTTGTGTCTGGCGTGCGGTTATGCGTGTTTCAATAATTCAATGGCAAGCCGTATGAACGGTTTACCACATAAAAGGTATTTTTATTTTGACTAAATTCCAAGACCTCGGTCTTTCTCCGACAATCCTCAAATCAGTAACTACAGCTGGTTATGAAATTCCAACACCAATCCAGCTCAAGGCGATCCCAATTGTGCTGGACGGCCATGATGTGATGGGCCTTGCCCAGACCGGTACCGGCAAAACAGCGGCATTCGGGCTGCCTATTGTCGACAAATTACTCAGCCTTGACGGTCGTCCGCAACCTAGACAAATCCGATCCCTGATCGTTGCGCCAACGCGCGAGTTGGTGGCACAAATTGCTGATAATCTGATAAATTATGTTCGCCACACCCATTTGCGCGTTGTCAGCGTGGTGGGTGGTTCATCAATCAACGTGCAGCAAAAAAACCTGGGACGTGGCACCGATGTTCTGGTTGCCACGCCCGGCCGCCTGCTTGATCTGGTTGACCGCAAAGCAGTATTTCTCAACTCCGCAAAGTTTCTGGTACTAGATGAAGCCGATCAAATGCTTGATCTTGGGTTTATCAACGATCTTCGCAAGATTTCAAAACTGGTCGGCACCCCGCGCCAGACCCTGCTGTTTTCAGCCACCATGCCAAAACAGATCGAAGATCTAGCCAAAGCCTTTTTGAATGATCCGGTGCGGGTCGAAACAAACCCACCGGGGCGGGCCGTCGATAAAATCCGCCAATCGGTTCACCTGGTTTATCAAAAAGCCAAAACCGAAAAATTAAAAGACTGTCTGACTGAACGGCGTGATGATCTGTCTCTGGTTTTCTCGCGCACCAAACACGGCGCCGAAAAACTTAAAAGGCATCTGATTGACTGCGGCTTTAAAGCAACATCGATCCACGGCAACAAAAGTCAAGGCCAGCGCACCCGCGCCATCAATGAATTTCGCAGTGGTGAAGCCCGTATACTGGTTGCAACCGACGTGGCAGCCCGTGGCATTGATATTCCCGGTGTTACCCATGTTTATAATTACGACCTGCCTGAAGTGGCTGAAGCCTATGTCCATCGTATCGGTCGCACGGCACGGGCAGGAGCTGGTGGCGAGGCTGTTGCTTTCTGCTCACCGGAAGAAATGCATCTGCTTGGCGAAATCGAACGTTTGATGGGCAAAACAATTTCCACCGCCAGTGGTGAGTTCACTGACCTGGAAATAGCCAATGCACCAAAGAAAGGCCGGGGCCGGTCGGGTCGCGGCAGAGGTCGTTCAGGTGGCGGCAACAACCAGAAGAAATCTGCAAACGCCGGCAAAAGAAACAAACCAGCACACGATGACGGTAATGCAGCAAATGCTGCTACAGGTAGCCAAAACAAACCAAGCCGCGCCAACCGTAAACGCCAAAAACAAAACACCATGGCCAACAAAAGCAGCACCAACAACAACCCAAACCGCAGAAGGCGCACCAGAAGAAAACCCGCGGCAGCATAAATATTTAATGGTTCAATTTGCTTGCTTACCAAACACCGATATACATGTATGTCCTTCGTCCTCACACTACAAAAGTGGGCCAATCTGGCCAAACCAGCACCGTAACCTTGAATGACCACAGGCCCTAAAGTATCGCACCCAATCTGATTCAGATTTGGTGCGATTTGCCCTGTCAAAGCATTTATTATTGTTGCATCTTTTGCCAGGTTAAGTCATTGACACTGTGGCGTTTCTGATTGTGTTTGTGATCCGCAACTAAACCAGAAACGCTCTAGTTCAAGAAAACAGAAACCCCGCGTCTGACAAAATGTCATGCGCTGAAACTGTTATTATTCAAGGTTTTATCTGTTTTAGCCGCCATTTTCACTGCCATTTTGTCATGCCAATGGTAGTTTTAATTTTTCAACCAAATAATCTACCAATATTTCTTATAATTTTCAATGACTTAAGCCACCCTTCACAGCTGGCACGATTGTTGCTGACATAGTTAATGCCGGGTTTACCGGCGGAAACCGTAGAGCAAAATTAGTGCGGGAGAGCAGGGTTGTGAGGTTTAAGAGATTGTTCATTACGGCAACGGTGGTTTGTGTGTTGCCGGGTTCCGGGTTTTGTCAGGATTTATTTATTGCTGGCACAAGTCCGGAAAGGCGACCTGAAAATGCGCCGGTCATTTCCAAAGAAATAGATAAGAACGGTAACTGGTATGGCAAAGCGCTTACAGGCGTTGCCCAGCCCTATCCCTACAGTTTGCATTTCCTTGAAAATCAAGGGGGATGGTTCAATCCCTTTATCCATCCCGGTGCACCCGGGCCTTATGACATTCGCGGGTGGCACAAAGGCAAGTAAGCAAATTTCAAAACAATCAACGAGTTTAACAGATACCGGAACCATTCCGGTAAAAAGGCGGTCGGTTTGAAAAACATGCGGCCGCTGACAACCAAAAAGAGGAGCAAGAAATGACAATTAAGCGCTTAAAATATGTGGCGGCCGCCACAGTGTGCTCAGCCTCATTAATGGCTATGGCCACAGCAATGGCAGGTCAAACAGGTATGAGTGGCATGTCCGGTATGAAAGGTATGTCCGGCATGGGTGGAATGAGCGGAATGTCTGGCATGAAAGGCATGTCCGGTATGAGCGGGATGTCAGGTCAAGCAGCTCAATCCTGGGTTTGCACACAGTACTCTCTTGCTAGTGCAAGACAAGCTGGCATGTCCGGCATGAGCGGAATGTCCGGTATGAAAGGCATGAGCGGAATGTCCGGTATGAAAGGCATGAGCGGAATGTCCGGTATGAAAGGCATGAGCGGAATGTCCGGTATGAAGGGCATGAGCGGAATGGCTGGCATGAAGGGCATGAGCGGAATGGCTGGCATGAAGGGCATGAGCGGAATGGCTGGCATGAAAGGCATGAGCGGAATGGCTGGCATGAAAGGCATGAGCGGAATGTCCGGCATGAAAGGCATGAGCGGAATGTCTGGCATGAAAGGCATGTCCGGCATGAAAGGCATGAGCGGAATGGCTGGCATGAAAGGCATGAGTGGAATGTCCGGCATGAAAGGCATGAGCGGAATGTCTGGCATGAGTGGTAATTCAGGCGCTCGCTGGGTTTGCACCCAATATACCCTTGGTAATTCCGGCATGAGCGGAATGTCAGGCATGAGCGGAATGTCAGGCATGAAAGGTATGTCCGGCATGGGCGGAATGTCCGGCATGGGCGGTATGTCCGGTATGTCAGGCATGAAAGGTATGTCCGGCATGGGCGGTATGTCCGGCATGAAAGGCATGTCTGGTATGAAAGGCATGTCCGGTATGGGCGGAATGTCAGGAATGTCTGGCATGGGCGGTTTCTGGGTCGTTATTCCTGGTGGAAACAACGGCAGAGGACAGTGGTTGTTCGTACCTAGCTATGTCGGCGGCATGTCCGGCATGGGCGGCATGTCCGGTATGGGCGGCATGTCCGGTATGAAAGGCATGTCCGGCATGGGTGGAATGTCTGGCATGAAAGGCATGAAAGGCATGTCAGGTATGGGCGGAATGTCCGGTATGAAAGGCATGTCCGGCATGGCGGCTAAAACCTGGACCCCACCTTCCAACTAACATTACCAAACAATCTTTGCGGGAGGCGGCAAGTCTGCCTCCCGCTAATCCGAAAAGCTGCGAGAGGAGCTTTGAACAGTGAACAAAATGGAGTCCGTTATGTCTTTTCTGGGTTTAGCAGGCGTTGCCTCAACTGTTGGTCTGGCAGCTTTTGCACTCTTTAATGTCGTCGATAAAGGGGCGTATAACCCCAATATACCCGTTAAAGCAGCTGTTGAAGTAAATGTTTCAAACGCCGAAAAAAGTGCAAATTCATCCCCTGTTCCCGCCCCTGCTTCCAGAAAACCTGAAGTAATTCGTGTGGCGGCCAGCAGTGAGACAACGACCACTGCAGATACACAAGAAGATCAAACCATCAAATATGCTAATCCGCCCGCCCGCACAGCCAAAGAGCAGGCACGCATAGCTCAGGCAGTCGCGACACTGCAAAAGTCGGTCAAGAGCATCGACTATGAGCGAGCCCGTTACCATCCCATACATTTCAAACCACAAATTTCAAAAGCCAGCAACAAAGAATGTCTGGTTTGTCATACAGAAATTATGACCCGAAAGCCTCGTAAGGTTTCAAAAGCGGGCGTAAAATCAACCGATATTCTGGCCTGGTATCAAACGCTTGATACATATGCCGGCAAACAACAATCATTTCATTTCCGGCATTTGGAAAGTGACTTTGCCAAACAGGTGATGAACCTGTCGTGCAATTTCTGCCACAAGGGTAATGACCCGCGTGAAGAAACACCGGACATGCAACCTGGTCAAAAATTATTTACAGCATCAGCAAAACCGAATTTTACACTACGAAAAATGGTCAACCCCAAGCAGGTCTGCCTGCGTTGTCATGGCAAATTTCCATTTGAAGTTATGGACGGTGTTGAAGGCCCTTGGCACGCTGCGCGCAAAGATATCGAAGACGAAGAAACACCCAATGGCTGCTTGACATGCCATGGCGAAGACGGCTTCAGGACCAACCGTCATAAGGTCACTTACCTCAACGCAGCAAATATCGAAGAGCTGGCCAAGAAGAGTTCTGACGTTTGTTATGGTTGCCACGGCGGGCGTAAATGGTACCGCATAAATTACCCATATCCGCGTCACCCCTGGCCTGACATGGATGAGGAAACACCTGAATGGGCTAAAAATCGTCCGACAAAATCAGAACCTGAATATCAATTAAAAGCCAAGGCTGTCAAATAATCTGCCGGTACACAGGAGATAAAATCGTGAAGACTTTGATTAACAAATTACTGTCAGGCAACTCGGCTAAACTGGACCGGCGCAAATTCCTGCAATCAACCGCTGCTACAGCTGCGACCGGGCTGGTGATGTCAGGCAAGGCAAAAAAGGCAGAAGCCTTTGCCTATGAGCCTTATCCCAAAGACAATGATCTGACCACTGTGGTTACCTCATGTGCGCACAATTGTGGCTCACGTCATATGCTGGTCGCCCATAAAAAAGATGACGTTATCGTGCGCCTGTCGAGCGATGATGGCACCTATCAGGGTGATGCTTTTGGAACTGACACCGAACAGGTTCCGCAATTGCGCGCTTGTCTGCGTGGTCGCTCATATCGCTTGCGCTTGTACTCACCCGAACGCCTGCTTTACCCAATGAAACGGGTTGGTGAGCGCGGTGAAGGGAAATTCAAGCGCATTAGCTGGGATCAGGCGCTGACTGAAATCTCGGAAAAAATGGTGCAGCTTAAAGAGACTTATGGCCCAACGGCGATCCTTGATCAAAGTTATGCTGGCGCTTCTTATGGTGTACTGCATAAGTCAGACCAGATTGAAGGCTTGTTGGCGCGTTTTCTTGGCATGTTCGGTTGCCGGACAAATTCATGGTCGGTTCCTTCTTATCAGGCAACAACATTTGCCTCGCGCACCAATTACGGCACTATTCAGGATGGTAATGAAGATGATGCTTTTGCTCATTCCAAGCTGATTATCATGTGGGGTTGGAATCCGGCTTACACCTTCCACGGCGGCAATACTTTCTACTACATGCGCATGGCCAAACAGCGCGGTTGCAAATTTGTTATCATTGATCCCCAGCACACTGATTCAGCTTCGGCATATGATGCCTGGTGGATTCCGATTAAACCAAATACCGATGCTGCGATGATGGCCGGCATGGCCTATCATATCTTTGACAAGAACCTCCATGATCAGGAGTTCATCGACAAGTTCGTGCAAGGTATGGATAAGGGTACGATGCCGGGATGGGCCAGCGGTCAGGAGAGCTTTAGGGAGTATCTGGCCGGTGCGTTTGACAACACGCCCAAGACACCTGAATGGGCCGCCGATATTTGCGGGGTTTCTGCAGATGACATTCGCAAACTTGCCGAAATGTATGCGACAACCAAACCGGCAGCGCTCAAGGCATCATGGTCACCGGGCCGCAATGCTTATGGCGAGCAATATGCCCGCATGGCCAATGCCCTTCAGGCCATGACCGGCAATATCGGCAAACTTGGCGGTTGCGCCGAAGGTGTTGGCAAGGGCTTTCACGTTGAAGGCACTGCTCACCCTTATGACCAATATGCCAATGTCTGGTTTGCCTCGCTAAAATCTGATCGCTGGGCACATTGTGTATTGAATTATCCCAATGTGAAGCGTGAAGAAATCGGTCTGTGGCCACGTCAGGATAACACCGATGGGCAAATCCCCAACATCAAGGCGATTTTCTGGCACGGGTCTGACTGGTTCAACCAGCTGACCAATATCAACAAGGAAATCAAGGCGATCGAAAAGATGGAAATGGTTGTCTGTATGGATTCAACTATTACCCCGTCAGGCATATGGGCGGACTATCTGTTGCCAATCGGCACCCACTTTGAACGCCATGATGTGGCCCTGCCCTGGTACAAAGGTCATTATTATATTCATCGGCCAAAAGTGATTGAGCCACTGGGTGAATCAAAATCGGATTTCCAGGTTTTCACCGAGCTGGCTTACCGCCTTGGTTTTGGTAAAAGTTTCAATCCAAAAGCCGACCGTAGCTATTTTGATAATGCTGACGCGGTCGATGAGGCTTATCTGTCAGAATGGTGGGTGAACCGGGTTATGCACCATCAGGGTGTTGAAATCAGCTGGGAAGAATTTAAAAAACGCGGGGTTTACAAGTTTCTTCTCAAAGAACCCCATGTTGCCTTTAAAGCGCAGATCGAAAATGGCAAACCTTTCCAGACCCCTTCTGGAAAAATTGAAATTTTCTCTACCACGCTTGCCCAGATTACCGACTGGACTAAAACGCAATATGGTTACGAGATCCCGGCCATTCCAAAATGGATTGAACCGTGGGAATCACTCAATCATCCACTTGCCAAAAAATTCCCGTTCCATCTGATTTCGCCACACCCGCGCTGGCGCACTCACTCAATCTTTAACAACATTCCCTGGTTGCGCGAGACATTCTCACAGGAAACAACCATGAATGCTTCTGATGCGCGAAGGCTCGGGTTGAAAACTGGCGATATTGTTGAAGTGTGGAATGATCGCGGCAAGGTTGTTACACCGCTCTATGTTACCGAGCGCTGTATGCCCGGTGTTGCTGTTTTACATGAGGGAGCCTGGATGGACCTTGATGAAAACGGGGTTGATCGCTCTGGCAATCCGGACTTCCTGACCAAGGATGATCCAAGTCCGGCAGGTGCATTTGCCTACAACACAGTGCTGGCGAATATCAAAAAAACCGATCTGGACCACCGGCCCGGCTGGGATAAGCTTTCCACCTCCCGCTCGCACGTTTTCCGTCGTGATAACTGATTTTTTGGAGATTGAATTAAATGGCTCAAGAGCTCGACAAGAAAAAAATTAAAGCGGCGGTAAAAAAGCGTAAACGTGAGACCTATACACCGGTTGTCCCAAAAATGCAGTTAGGCTTTATCCACAACAATGTTGACTGCATTGGCTGCCGTGCCTGTGAAATGGCTTGCAAGGACAAAAACGGTTTATCAGCCGGACCGCGTTTCCGGAGGGTCCAATATGTTGAGGGCGGGACATATCCGGAGGTTTTTGCCTTCAAGATCAATATGTCATGCAACCATTGTGCAGAACCAGCCTGCCTGCCCACCTGCCCGACCGGGGCAATATTCAAGCGCAAGGAGGATGGTATTGTTGACATTGATTCCACCTTGTGCATCGGCTGTCGGCGATGCGAGGCTGCTTGTCCTTACGGTGCGCCACAGTTTGATCCGGTCGATAATCTGGTTAAAAAATGCAACATGTGCGTTGATGAGATTGAAGCCGGGCGCAAACCTTATTGCGTTATGGCCTGCATGATGCGAGTGCTGGATATCGGCCCGATTGATCAATTGCGTGAAGGAACCTATGACACCAAAGCGCGCGCTCCTCACGAAAAAGTTGTTCGGCAGGTTCGCTCAATGGCTGACCCGGAACTGACAAATCCGTCCATCGTTTTTATTCCTCATAGCAAAGGTTTACCGGAAAATGACAGCGACTGACGAAAATGCTGCAAAGATCACCCTGAAGCCGATAGCTGACGATTTGCGTCTGCTGGCAAGGTTCCATGACCGTGAACTTGAACCAGAATTCTTAAGCGGTTTGCGAAAAGGTAAGATCACAGAGTTTTTATCGGTATCAATGGAATCAGATACCGCCATTCAGGCTGCTAATAATCTTGATGCGGCATTGGCTTTATTGCCCTCAGCTCTTGGTGAAACCATGCTGGACGCACTTGCGGCGGAGTATGCCAATATTTATTTATGTCATAATTACCGTATCGCACCGACAGGTTCGGTCTGGCTAACAGAAGAAAAACTTGAGCGTCAGGAGCCAATGTTTGCGGTGCGCGAATGGTATTCCAAATACGATGTAAAAGCCCCGGACTGGCGCATCCGCCCTGATGATCACATCGTGCATGAATTACAGTTTCTGTCTGTCTTGTGTGAATTGGATACCAAACAAAGTGCATTGGATGCCGTGGCTTTTCTTGATCAGTGTATGCTGGTCTGGATACCGGATTTTGCAAATGCCGTGAGTGAGCGGGCACTCGAGCCAATCTACATTGCCAGCGCATCGCTAACCGCTGCGTATCTGGAAGAGTTACGTGATTTGCTTGAAGTGGCCACCGGTATTGCCCGGCCTGCTGAAGACCCTGAAACGGACGAGGATACTGCACGAGTTTACGACATTGATCTGGATCGGCCTTTTGCTCCAGGTACATCTGAAAGCTGGTAAGGCAGGTGTTCTGGCAACGCAAATCGGATTCGACTCACCATAATGTCAAACAATGCCCGTTGCCAGAAATTGATGGTAAGGCCTGTGTGCATTCGATTTCTATCACAGCAAGTTGCCAGCTTTGCGTTGATGCCTGCCCCGCTAAAGCCATCGTCATGGATGATGAGATGCTTGGTCTTGATGAAGCAGCTTGCACCGCTTGCGGGTTATGTCAGGCGGTCTGCCCGCAAAATGCTATTTCAATAGTTTACGAACCGCCGGTGCGCGGTGATGAAGTATTGCTGGTGTGTGAAAAGACCGGGGCTGAATACGGCAGACAACGGATCAGCTGTTTGCATCAGGTGGGTATGGAGCAATTGGCAAAATACTATCAGCAAGGTGTCCGAAAACTAATTGTTGCTAGCGCTGATTGCAAGACTTGCATTGCACCAGGGCGATTGCTGGAAAAACACCTGCAAGAGTTTAATTTGCTCGCCTGCAACCGTGAACTGTCCCCAATCGAAATGATTGTTGGCCCTTGCGTCCCTGATAAAAAATGGTGCCAGGCAGATGAGGAACTTGAGCTGGAGGACTCCAGCAAACGAAAACTCTTTACAGCTCTTGGTAAGCATTTAAGCGATAATAATAACGAACCGGCGGAAGATGCTCCTGCGTCACAACATGCAAAATTTCAGAGCCGTAACGCATCCCCAAAAACAACTATATTCTCATGGGTTCCTCGAATTAATGAAGACCGGTGTGATGGTTGCGATGCCTGCATGAGAATTTGTCCGGCCCATTCCTTGACAAGAGTCAATGAAAATGGCTCACAAACCCATTACGAAATACTACCGCAAAATTGTAACGGGTGTGAATTGTGTCTGGATGTATGTCAGAACGATGCAATTATTTTGTCAGAGATGGATGTGTGCAAAACCCGCATCGTTCCATTGCAGGCCTTTACCTGTACATCGTGTGGAGTAGCATGCCATGTGCCAGGTTCAGAGACTAAAGAGGACAGTTTATGCAGGATCTGTTCACAGACACAGCATCACAAGAAGCTGTTTCAGGTTCTAACATGAACCCGCCTGGATCATTGTCAAAACTGGCCCGCTGGATCGATAGCAAACTGCAACGAAAACTGGTTATTATCCTAGCCGGTTTACTGCTGGTGACCTCGACAGCATTTCTTGCGATGGTAATCGCTGTTTATAAAACCCAACTTGTTAATGAACATGCGCGCGCCTCGCTGCAGGTAAACCGGTTACTTCAGGCATCCCTTGAAAATGCCATGCTAAAGCGTGACATTGATGGTTTGCGTGATATCGTTAGGCGGCTTGGCAAGCAGGAAGGCATCGCCGGGGTTGCCATCCTCAATCCCGATTTTGAAGTCCGCTTCACCTCTGGTGCCGACCAGTTTAAAAAGACGATGGCATCGCCAATGGTCCAGAAAGCCCTTGGCAGCAAAACACCGCAAACCCGTTTTATATCGTTAAATGACGGCACCCATCTGCTGCGCAGCATAAACCCGGTTCACAATAAACCCCAATGCAAAGAATGCCATGGGGAAGCCGATAAAAATCCCGTAAACGGTTTGCTGGTGATTGATTACAATGCCGCCAGCATCAAACAAAATGCCTTAAACAGTGCACTTATGTTAGGCGGCATTGGTGCAATTGTGGTTTTTGCGACCGGGCTTGGTATCTGGCTGGCGTTAAAGTGGCTTGTTGTTGCCAGGTTGCGCCGCCTTCGTCATGCCAGTCGTTTATTGGCCAGAGGGAATTTGGAAACCCGGGCAAATATCGCGGGACATGACGAAATCAGTGAATTGTCCGATAGTTTTGATCATATGGCAAAGCGTCTTGGTGATTCCTTGCAAGCGCTGAATGCCTCCGAGAAATTTTTGCAAAGTGTGATTGACTCCATTCCAGATGGTATTCGCGTCATTGATGACGATTTTAACATTATCAAGGCCAATCAGGCCTATTGCGAACAGGCTGGACAATCGATGGGCACTGTGATCGCAGAAAAATGCTACAAGTCTTCCCACAACCGCAAGGAGCCTTGTCCCATTACTCTGGTCGATTGTCCGATTGTTGAACTAAAGAAATCCCCAACAAAAACCATCAAGACCCATCATCAGCATTTTAATGATGAGGGAAGCGAGTTGTTTGTGGAAGTCTCAGCTGCTCGGGTTCAACTGACCCTTAACGGCAAAACCTCCTCATATGTTATTGAATCCATTCGTGACCTGGCCGAACAGGCTAAAATATCGCAAGAGCAACGCCTGTCAGAACTCGGCCTGCTGGCAACCGGCGTTGCGCATGAAATTCACAACCCGCTTTCTTCTATCATGTTTGCTCTAAAAGCGATGCAGGGTGATATCGACACCCTGGGGACAGAACGGAAGGCTGATCTTGATTATCTGGGCATTGCCGAGACAGAAATCCAAAAATGTCTTGAAGTTACCGACCGATTGCTCATGCTGAGCCTGCCACCAAGCGATGATCGCGAGCTTATTGATGTGAGTTCAGCCACGCGCAAAGCCCTTTCGCTTCTTTCATATCAAATCGAGCACGACGGGGTTGTCCTGAAGCTTGATCTTGAGGATAATCTGCGTATTATTGCCTGTGAAAGCGACGTGGGAATGATCGTGATTAATCTGGTGCAAAATGCCCTTCACGCAATGCCTCAAGGTGGCGAACTGAAAATTAGAGGGCACCGGATTGCTGATCAGATTGCGCTTGAATTCAGCGATACAGGCGTAGGTATTGCAAAGCATAATCTGGATAAAATTTTTCTTCCCTTCTGGACAGAGCGAGCAGATGCCAGTGGTGGACGCGGTCTTGGCCTTTCAATCTGCGAAGCAATCGTTGACAGGCTAGGTGGAACAATTAAAGCAAAAAGTGCGGTTGGTGTTGGTACAACATTTTCAATACTGCTTCATGACGCTGATTCAGAAAGGCAAGATCAATGACTGCTAAACGTCGTGCCCGACGCATTCTTGTCGTAGAAGATGATTTAACCTTAAACCGACTGTTGCTTGATCAATTATCGCGGATTGGTTTTACGACAAAAGGCGTTACTTCGCGCCAGCAGGCTAAGGACGTCTTGGAAGATTTTGAACCCGATCTGACAATCCTCGATATGCGATTACCTGATGCTAATGGTCTGGACTTCCTGCCTGATCTTCACAGTTGTTGTCCGGTTGTTATTCTGACCGCGTACGGGTCAATTGATCAAGCGGTAAAAGCTGTAAAAAGCGGGGCAGCAGAATACCTGATCAAACCGGTTTCACCTGCAAGTCTGGAACTTGCCGTTACGCGGGCGCTAGAGAACGCCGAATTAAAGCGCAATGCTCAATTCTGGGAATCAAAAGTAAAATCGGAAACCGGTTCCAACATGATTGGCAGCGGGGCAGCTTTTGCTAAGGTGCGCGACATGATAGCTCTTGTGGCACCGGTCGAAACAACGGTTTTAATCGAGGGAGAAAGCGGCGTTGGCAAGGAACTTGTTGCAGGTGCCATCCACGAGCAAAGCACACGCGCTGACCAGCATTTTGTTGCAATAGACTGTTGTACCTTACAGGAAAATCTGTTTGAATCCGAGTTATTCGGCCATGAACGCGGTGCTTTTACCGGGGCTGACCGCAAGAAAGACGGGTTGATCGAAGTTGCCGAACACGGAACCGTTTTCCTTGATGAAATCGGGGAAATCAGCCCTGTTATTCAGGCTAAATTATTACGCGTACTGGAAACTGGAAAATATCGCCGCCTTGGCGGGGTAAAAGATATCTCTGCTAATGTCAGGTTTGTGGCCGCAACCAACCGTTCGCTGCAGGAAATGACCGAAGAGGGTAGTTTTCGCAGTGATCTTTTCTATCGGTTATCGGCATTTAATATTCAAGTGCCACCACTTAGAGAGCGCAAAGTGGACATCAAAAAACTTGCTATTCATTTTCTTGAATCACGAAACTTTCAACGAAACATCAAGAAGGTTTTAGCACCTGCAACGCTCAAGGCCCTGACCGCCTATCACTGGCCTGGAAATGTTCGAGAGCTGAAAAATGCAATCGAACGCAGCATCCTTATTTCGGCCAATTCGCCACGCATTTTGCCCGAGCATATTTCACTGCCGAAAAACCCGGATGACTGCAAAGCATCCGTTGATTTGTCATTTGATCACGAACCTACATTTGATGAAATTCGCGAAAATTATCTGATCCATTTGCTTGATGCTCATAACGGCAACAGGAAAGAAGTGGCGCAAATTCTGGGCGTGAGCGAACGCAACACCTACCGGCTGATTAAAAAACTGGAGCTAGACGGAAAAATTACATCCCCGGCTTAGCAAAGGTTTTTGCATATTCGCTATAACCTTTTTCTGCCAGCTCCTCGACCGGAATAAACCTCAGGGAAGCAGAATTCATACAATACCTTTTTCCTGTTGGTGCCGGTCCATCATTGAAAACATGGCCTAAATGCGAGTCGGCAATTGCGCTACGCACTTCCACCCGGCTCGTAAACAACTTCTTATCGATCTTTTTAACAATGCTGGAATTTCGAATTGGTCGGATGAAGCTTGGCCAGCCAGTACCCGATTTATATTTATCCTTAGACGAAAACAGCGGTTCACCACTAACAATATCCACATAAATACCTTTGCGTTTTTCGTTCCAGTATTCATTCTTGTATGGTGCTTCGGTTCCCTCATGCTGGGTAACTTTGTACTGTAAGGGTGTCAGGCGTTTTTTGATTTCATCATCATCGGGTTTTGAAAACCGGCTGGCGACCGGGCGGTATTTGCTGTAATCAACCGCCAGTTCATCGCCCCACGAATCAACAACAAAGTCAGCCCGACCAGATCCACGAGTGTATAGTTTGTAACGCACCGGATTTTTTTTGTAGTAATCCTGATGGTAGGTTTCCGCCGGATAAAAGGCGCTAAACTTTGTAATTTCAACTTTAATGGGCTTTTTAAAGGGCCCGTTGCTGACTAGATCAGCCCTGGACTTCTCTGCAATTTGTTTTTCGTTGTCATTACTGTAAAAAATTGTCGGACGGTATTGCTGGCCGCGGTCCTTGAACTGGCCACCATTATCAGTGGGGTCCATCATCCGCCAAAAGGCCGCTAAAAGGCCTTCATAGGTAATAACCTTGCTGTCATAATATACCTGCACAGCTTCGGTGTGGCCAGTAAGACCGTAGCCAACATCATGATAGGTGGGGTTTTTTTCTTTGCCACCGCTGTATCCTGAAATGGCAGTTTTAACTCCAGGAACCTTCTCAAACCCGGCTTCAACACACCAAAAACAACCCCCAGCAAAAGTCGCGACCTGATAGCCTGTAAGATCAGGGGCTGAAACATTGGCAAATTGCGGCTGCTCGTTGTCGCTCCACCAATAGAACCCCCCAAAAACAACTGCTATCAAAAAAGCGATCAAACCAATTTTTTTCATTACATGACCCATTTTAGTTTACATTATCATGTATATGGCATGCCAAATGCGTTATCGCAATTTTTGGCCGGTAAACTGTGTTCACAAGGTGTTGTCATATTGAACAATATGCAAGTGGACTTGCTATCTTTTGGGCAGCAAAAAGGCCGCAGAAATTGCGGCCTTTTTTATTGGTTTTTGGCGTGATTTAGATTGAAGCTTCAATCCATTCGGCGATTTTGCCTTTGGGATTGGCGCCAACCTGAGTGGATTGAACCTTGCCATCTTTGAAAACCATCAAAGTGGGGATGCCGCGAACGCCATATTTGGATGGTGTGGAAGGGTTATCGTCAATGTTTAGTTTGACAACTTTAACCTTGCCGCCCATTTCGTTGGAAATCTCTTCCAATGACGGGCCAATCATTTTGCAGGGACCGCACCATTCTGCCCAAAAGTCGACAACGACCGGGCCATCAGATTTCAGGACATCTTCCTCGAAAGATGAATCAGATACTTTTTCAGTAGCCATAAGAACCTCATTTGAAAAAACGAAATAACGCTCGTCGTTATTTCTTGAATCGGTCAGAACGTAGGTATTTACAGCTTGCGGGTCAAGGGTCGGTAAATAATTCACCGGGAAAAAACATCGATTAAGTACTTTTCATCAATTTCCATCAAAACGGCATTGTGGGTCCATAACAAACCGGCATGAATTGTATGATTGGGGTAGATTTCAAGCAGTGCCAGTCGATACGCCGCCAGCTGGCGAATATACTGCAGATTGACAGCATTCATACTGGCAGGCGGTGGCCTGTTGGTTTTATAATCGACGATCAAAATCTGTTCGTTTTGAATACATAAACGGTCAATCTGCCCATTCAGGATCAATTCCTCGCCGGTGGCCGTCTTGATTCGCGCGACAATTGGTGCCTCTGCAATGCTGCCGGGTGCAAAAACAGTGGAAAACCGGCTATCGGTTAAAATGGTTTCAATTTCTGCCAGCGTTTCATCCTGTTCTTTTTCAGACAAGTTACTACCATGGGTATTCATATACTCACGTGCCACCTGTTTTTGTCTGTCGGGCGTAACCTCTGGCAAGTATTGCAACATCTTGTGAATCAGATTGCCGCGTGCAAACCGGTTTTCTGATAGTCCGGAAAGTGGAGATATGCTGTGTTCCGTTATTCCTGTTCCATCTGATCCCAATTTGGAAGGAACAACCCAATTATCAGGCCCAGGATTTTGCAGTGGTTTTTCGTAAACCCAGCCCGGCAATAGCACGGCGAGTTCAGTACTACTTTCGCTCGATTGTTTTGATGTCCCGGTCTTTTCCTCTGCACCAGCGATACGCCAGACTTTGCCAAAAACATCATCGGTGGCTTCAAACTCGTGCCTGGATAACACATTGGAAATCAACTTATACCAGCTACGTTCATTGATAGTATTGTTTGATTCTGCCCCGCCGATGTACAAACGGTCTTCAGCCCGTGTCATGGCAACATACAATAGTCGATTATATTCATCCAGTGTTTCGGCTAGATACTTTGCTTTTAAATCGTTTGTAAGCCCGATTTCAAAATCTTTTTTCAGTCGCCAAATGGGTGTGTTGTCGCCAATGTTCATTATTTTTGGCGTATTCCGGGTATCTGGAACATCATAGGTATCGGGCAGGATAACAATTTTTGCCTCGAGCCCTTTAGCACCATGGACGGTCATGATGCGGACTTCGTCATCATTCTTTTCCATTTCACGTTTGATTTCCGTGTCGCCGGTTTCAATCCAGCTCAAAAAGCCCTGCAAGGTTGGTACATTGGTTCTTTCAAAGTCCTGGGCCAGCAACAAGAATGCATCAATCGGTTCGCTGGCTTCAGTGCCCAGACGTTTCAGCATCGTTGTTCGCTTCTGGTCGGCACTAAGGACTTTTGAGAAGAATTCAAAAGGTAACAACTGCCTGGCCTGGATAGTCCAGGCTTGTAATTGGGCCTTTGTTTCCATGTAGGCGGCCCCGTCATCAACACATTTGAGAAAAGCGCCCCAGACTGACCTTTTATCCCGTGAAGCAGCTATGGCAATCAGATCATCATCATCAAACAAAGAGCCGTCATCTTTCTCCAGTAACGAGGACTTCAACAAGCCTGCAAAATTCAAATCGTCTTGCGGTAACAATGTGAATCGGGCCAGCGCCATCAAATCTTGCACGGCTATATGGTGAGTCAATCGTAGCCGATCGACACCCGCAACAGGTACCTTGGCAAGTTTAAGAGCTCGAACCAGCGCATCCATCATCTGCGTACGACGCCGGACCAGGATTAGAATATCGCCAGGTCTAATCGGACGATTTTCGCTGGAAAGTATTTCCCTGCTGTTGAGCCAGTAGCGAATTTTTCGGGCGATTTTTTCTGCCAGTTGAACTCTTGGATGACGATCAGACCGTTCACCGGTTTTAGGAATCCAGATAGAGCCCTTCTCAACCGCTGATTTTTCTTCAACAGGCCATAGCTCTACGACACCGGCTGCTTTGGTCCGAACAGCAGAGTGAATTGTATTTTCAACACCTTGTGCAGCAAGAGGTTGTTTAAAAACTTCATCAACCAGGTTTAATACCTGAACGGTAGAGCGGAACGAAACATCGAAATCCACTTCTGAAAATGAACGATCTGCCTGTTTTACGACCTGCTCAAAATAAAGTTTTCGTTGATCAAATGACTCCGGCGCAGCGCCCTGAAAACTGTATATGGATTGTTTGCGATCCCCGACGGCAAAAATGCTTCGCTTGATTTCATGACGGGCACCGGCACCAGAGAAAAAATCATCTGCTAGAAACTGTATTATGTCCCATTGTGCCGGGCTTGTATCCTGCGCCTCATCAATCAAAATATGATCAAGCCCACCATCCAGTTTATAAAGTACCCAGGCCGCATCGGGCATCTCGGCAAACATTGCAAGCACTTTTGCGATCAGGTCGTGATAATCATAAAACCCCAGGCGTTTCTTTTCCGCATCATATTGATCGGTAATGATTTTACCAATGTGGAGTAGCGCATTGGTCGCGTGCAATATGCTTACAGACTTGATTTTGTCGAGAAACCCGACCAGACGGATTGCTTCGTCTTGCAGGGCTTCTAGAACTTCAGGATGTTCTTCGCCACATTTTTTGGAGCACAGTTTTGTGTTTGCTTTTGGCAAACCTTTCTTGGTTAGCGTCAGTTCTTTTAAATGCTCGAAAACAGCCCGATCATTTTCTGATGTCAGGAGTTTTTTCAGTATTGCTGCCTGATCTTTATCAGTTTTAAGGGGTCGTGACTCCAACACCTGTTGCAGATCGTTCAGCGTTTTACGATCAAACCCATTTATTGCTTGCGAAATGATCGAGCCTTCAGTGCCTTCCAAGTCAATCTTCAAAGCACTGGCCAGTCTGGTGGCAGCTCCCGAAAGGTCCTGATAAACCGCCTGTAAATCGTCCCGCTTGTTGAGGAGTGTTTCCAATAAATCATCAAAGCTATTCTGACCACCGCTGAACTTGATAACTTCAGCCAGAAAATTGACGGTTCGGTTATCGTCAGCATTCTGGATAGTTCCAAAAAAGTCAGACCGGATTTTTGCTAACATGTCTTTTGCTTCACGGTCATCCATGACTTTGAAACTGGAAGTGATACCAGCTTCCAGTGGAAAGCGATGAAGAAGTTGTTCGCAAAAAGCGTGGATGGTCTGTATTTTTAGTCCGCCGGGGGTTTCTAGCGCATGAGCAAAAAGTCGCCGCGGTTCAGCCAGCTGATCTTTGTTAAATCGAATATGACCGGTATTCTCATGTATCTTGCTGATCAACGCGTCGTCATCAAGCGGAATCCATTTGGCCAATTCTTGATAAAGCCGGTTTGACATTTCAGCTGCAGCCGCCCGAGTATACGTCAGACAAAGTATTTTTTCAGGCGAAGTTCCGGTCAGCATCAGGCGAATGACACGGTTGACCAGAACATGGGTTTTACCTGATCCAGCATTGGCTGATACCCAGGCAGAAACTTCAGGGTCAGATGCTCTGGCCTGGTCAAGACTAGCACGTGAGGTTAGATCACTCATCGGGCTTTCCCTGTCCCACCAAATGGGCCCATTCGCGCCATCGTGATAAATAATCGTATTCACGTTCCACATCAACCCGGAACGGCGCAGGGTTTGCCATATATGGCTGCTCAATATGCGAATACGCTGTTATCAGAGATAGCATTCCAGCTTCGGCATCTCGCACAAGCGGTTGCAAATTTGCGGGAGCCGATTTAATTTCTCCGGCCGGAATACCTCCCGACAGCTTCATATATATTAACTGAGATGCCGGTAGTGCACCGATACCAACAAAACCACCCTTCGTGCATATTAACGCCTCGAGCAATAACTGCGGAGAAAATTCTTTTGCAGATTCTTTGAAAGTTGGTGGAACACCCGTTTTGTAATCAATGATACGCGATGTCCGATCATCGAGTATATCCACCCTGTCGGCACGCGCGGTCAGTCTATAAGACATATCGGCAATTTTAAAACAATATTGTCCCGATACTTCCAAATGGCTGGAAAGACGATTGCTACGCAACTTTGTTTCACGTTCTATAAACCAGTCAGCCATGCGAGCCAATTGCGGTCGCCAGAACACTCTTAAGCTTTCGTCCGGGATGCTTGCATCCAACAATTCATCAAATTCATCCACGAGTTTCTCGACACCATCTAGCGGCAGATGATCGGGATAAGCTTCAATGAAGTTTTGCAGGGCCAGGTGGACAAGGCTGCCGCGCTCTGCTGCACCAATTTGTTTGCCGAGAGAATTAAGTGGTTTTAGGTGCAAAATTTTGTCGGCAAAAAACGCATATGGATTTTTTAATAATGACTCGATACCAGTAACGCTGAAGCTAACTGGCCTCAAGTTAGTGTCAGGTTCGGGGCCAGGTCTACCAGCCGGTTCAAATGAACCCGGCTGTTCCAGTTCGCTTGCCCATTTTAGCCAAGGTTGCTGCTGATGGTGACCGCAGGCGCACTCAAGATCAGCAGCTTTTAACAGCGCACTCAACCGCAATATCCAGCGAGAGGGTACAGCAGGCGAGTTTCCCAGTTTGTTTGAATAGGTCAAATATACTCGGGCGGCACAAAACCCTTGAGCAAAATCATGGGCAGACAAGCCAATCCGTCGCTCCGGCACCGGCAATCCAGCATCGCGCAACTGCGGCCTTGTCAGCCACGCGTCTACCTCACCGACCGGCGGCCAGATAGTTTCATTAAGGCCACCTAAAATCATTACATCAGCACTGATCAAGCGGGCTTCCAGCAAGCCATAAATGGCCAGCGAACCATGGCGAACATGTTTCGGCCTGACGATTGCCTCAGACAATTGCCGCTCCAGCAACAATCCGTATTCCTGGACGTTCATCTCTGGCGCCAGATGGGCTGCTGCTTGCATCGCAGAAAATGTCTCAGCTAGTTTTTCGCCCCACTCACCTTGCCATAATAATTGTTGATGCCCGTCGCGCTCGCATGCTGCTTCGGCAACCTGTAAGTGAACGAGGATATGATTTGCCAGAGGGATTGCTGCATATTTTTCAAACAAATCGGCAAGCGGCTGAAGGGTTTTCAGCAATCGTTCCGATAAATTGAATACGCCTTGCCAGTCTACTTCGGTGAGCTGCTTAAATGCCGGATGGGCATAAGGATACTTATCACTATTTTCCATCTGTTTTTTGCACAGATCCAGCATACCTTGCAGGCCTTCATAAGGTGTGTCTGAACGCAAGAGGGCAATCTCCAGATTGGTAAATGTCCCTGTAATCTCTTTTGCGGGCGTTCCAAAGCAGGCAAACGGATGGGCCAGCAGGGCTTTCAGCATTATTGGAGAAAAATGCGACTTTGCAGCTTCCAGCAACAGACGCAGAAATAAGGCCGGAGGCGAGTGCAACAATGTTTCACCAGCCGAATCGTCAATTTCGATATCCCAGCGCGATATCTCTGCTTTAACGTTACGAGCCAATTGCCGATCAGGTGTAATCAATGCCGTTGATTTGTTTTCTTCCAGCGCGTTGCGCATAATCAGAGCAATCGTTAGTGCTTCACCGCGCTGGTCGTCAGCTTTCAGCATTGTAATATTAGCCGTTGCAGCTTCGAACCGGGCTTCGGATTCAGTTACGGCTTGCCGCCATTGATCCGTGGTTTTGGCTGGACGCATAATTTCACTGGCCAACCAGTTCTGAGCGCTGGCTGTTTGATGCTCTGTGATCCCTGGCAATAGCTGTACGTCCTCCCGGTCAATGCCCATTTTGGTGAGTAATTCCCGCATGCCAAATTGCGGATGATTTTCTGGTAGGCAATCCCAACTTTCATTATCGAGATATGTGTCAAGGCCCGGCAAAACGACAGCACCATTGTCTTGGCTTGCAATACATGACAATAGCTCTGCAGTTGCTGGAATTGAGCCGGTTGAGCCTGCTGCGATTACCGGTCCGGTGGCTTTTCCCTCGGCAATAAATCGGGTATGTGTGCGCATCAAACGGTTGCGATGGTCGCTGGCGCCAATTTTTCCAAGTTCAGCCATTTTCTCGGGCAATTGTTTTTGAACGATTGAAAGAAAACCCAAAATTTGTTGCCGGTGCTCGGCGAACTCACCGTCAAACAAGTCATCAATTATGCTCAAATTAATACTGTTGGTATCAAAATCATCAACCAGCCTGCCTAGAGAGCGGGCAAGATCAAATGCGTGTACATTGTTGCCAGATAGCATTTGGGCTAGCGGATTGTCGTGAAACTCACGGACCCAATTGTGGATCAGGTGAAACAGGATGAATTGCCGCTCCAGCCCGGAAATTGCATTTGGTATCGACTCGTGAAAATTGCCAAGACCCGTATCTGAAAGCGCCATTTCATCTTCGTCAACATCACCCAGCGGCTGAATTCGTGGTAACAGGCACGCAGTACCATCACCTTCATCATTAAACGCCTGCATCAGTGCACGCGTGGCACGCCGGGTTGGTAGTAAAATCGTCCAGTCAGGCAGCTCAGAAACACTCGGCGCTTGCTGGTTTGGACAAGGTAAACCACCTGACAAGACAGCGCGCGCCAGTACATTGACAAATGGAACGCCAGCGGGAATGTAAAAAACGTTCTTACGGTCTGACACGGCAATGCTCATCACGGGTTGCTTTTAAATTGTTTTATTGCCTCCTCGGCCGCGCCAATAGCGTCAGGCGTACCGACATGCAACCATAACCCATCATGAACCAAACCCCAAACCCGCCCGGATTTGAGCGCCCGGTTCCACAACACATTCATAGAAAACGGGTGCACGGGAATGTTGTCGAGTACGCGGGGATGGACCAGATAACATCCTGCAAAGATATATGGCGCAAAATCAGCATTGCCACGCCGCTGCAGCCGCCCGTCCGGGTCACAAAAAAAATCGCCGTTACCATCAAAGCCGATGGCACTGTTATGTTCTGCCAGCAGCAGCAGAAAATCACATTCGTTAGCATCAAATGCTGTACGCATTCTGGCCAGTGTCGAAACCCCAGGACGATCAATCCAGAAGGCATCGCTATTCAGTACGAAAAACGGTGCAGTGCCCAGTAAATTCTTTGCTTTCACAACACCGCCACCAGTTTCCAGAAGCTCGTCTGTTTCGTCACTAATTTTAATAGCCGAATTACCGTGTTGCGAGACCCAAGCCTCGACCTGATCACCCAGATAGTGTGTATTAACAATAATGTTCGTTACGCCATTGTTCTCTAACTGCTCAACGGCGTGGCCGATCAGTGCCTTTCCGGCAACGCTGATCAGTGGCTTTGGGGTGGTCAGGGTCAAAGGTTGCATGCGTGTGCCAAGCCCGGCGCATAAAATCATGCCAGAGCGGCCGATTTCTTTGTCAGGCATGTTTACAGAAGGTATCATTGGTTTTTACCGGCATCTCGATCGCAAACAGGCAAATATGCTTGATACCATTCGCCAATTGCAGAAAGGGCAGGGTGCGCCAGGTTTTTTTCAAGCGCTGCTGAGACGCGTGGCATATGCTGCAGATACCCCGGTTTACCATCTCGTTTAAACAGACGGGCAAAAATCCCGAGTATTTTTGTTGCTCGCTGCGCGCCGTAAACAGCATAGGCAGCACCAAAAGCCTGAGGGTCAAACTGTCTATTCTGCTTTTGGCTCAGATCACAGTAATACTGAAAATATTTCGCCTCAAAACCTTTCGGCAAATCAACTCGGGCGTCTTGCAACATTGAGACCAGATCATAGGCAGGGTGCCCCATGACGCAGTCTTGTGTATCAATCAGCCCGACTCTTTTTATTCCGGTTTGCTCTGGCATCCATATTAAATTTGGTGAATGAAAATCCCGCAATATCCAGACAGGATGCTCGGTTTGAACGAATTGAAAAGCCTTGGTCCATGCCTCAAAAAATGAACGACGAGCATCAGGGTCAAGGTTATCGTCCTTTAGCATTGGCCAAAACCAGTCCAGCAACAGGCTGGTTTCCATCTTAAAGGCGGTTAAGTCAAAGTCTGCGATCTGATGATTTTTTTGTTTGCCGGTTCCCGTCAACATTGGGATTGGTGCGACATGCGGCCATTCCATTGCAGCCATCTCAACCAAAAGCTCGGTTGCAACCTGAATAGGTTGGCTGACATCATCGCCACGATCGATTAAAGTTCCAAACACCTGATCACCAAAATCATCGATGATCATTAAACCATTTGTCAAATCCTGTTGCAATTGTACAGGGGCACTAAAGCCTTGATTGCAGAGTGTCTGATTGATTGCCGCTACTGGAAAAATCCCCTCGGCAATGTGGGCAATTTGGCCATAGGTTTTACCGTCTTTGATAATCGGTCCGTCAGGAGTAGCAGGCATATCCATTAAAATAGCATTTTTGCCATCAGCATTTGTCAGTCTCTCATAGCGGCGTGAAGAAGCATCCCCTTGCAAAAAGTTCCGTTGGCTCTTGCCCCAGTCCCCTTGCTGGAGAAAGCTGGAAACGCGTTCAAGGCGATCAATGGTCTGTTCCATAATGCCAAACCCGGATAATTTAGCCGACCGCCGGTCACCAGTAATCTCAAGATGCACTTCAATTCGGTCCACAGGTAATTGTCCGTTCAACCGTTCCGGCCATTCAACAATCGTTAGTCGTTCGTCCAGTTCATCGAATAAACCCAGCTCATCGGCCTCATCTGCATTGGTTATTCGATACAAGTCATAGTGATGGACACAAAGGCGGAGGTCATCATAAGGCTGCAACAGGGCAAAGGTCGGGCTTGGCACGTCAAGTGATTTTCCATCTTTTGCAAGACCTCTTATCAATGCACGGGCAAGGGTGGTTTTTCCGGCACCCAGATCGCCAAAAAGGCAGACGACCATTCCCTTGCGTGCAAACAAAGACAGCTCATGTCCTAAAGCTGTTGTTGCCGCTTCATTTTCCAGTTTGCGTTTTGTGCTCTTCACTTTTTATCCTGCTATCGCCTGTTTGGCTTGTACTAGTTCTGTAATCGGTGTCGAGGACGCAGGACCGGCGATCGGGAACCGGCAAATGACTGTGGTCCCTTTGCCCGGTTTGGACAACAATGAAACCTGACCACCATGCAGTTCAACGAAGCTCTTTACGATGGCCAACCCAAGACCGGGGCCACGGTGTCCACCGACAATTGGTTTTGACTGAAAGCGCTCAAAAGCCTGTTTCTGAAACTCGGGCTCCATACCCCGACCGGTGTCGGCAACCCACATAACGATATTATCACCGTCACGTTTTGCGCCAAGCCGGACGGTTCCTTTCTTGGGCGAAAACCCTATTGCGTTGGCGAGTAAATTACTAAAAATCTGTGACAAGCGTTGCTCATCACCAATGAGATTTGATACATTCCCGGCGACCTCTATATTCAGGGTCAAGTCGAGTTCTTGTATTCTTGCGGTCATGGCACGGGCTGTCTTTTCAAGCAAATCTGACACTGATACTTCTGTTAGCCGCAGCTCCAAAGCCCCCGCATCAATGGCTGTCAGGTCCAGTATGGCGTCAATAATAATTAGCAAGTCATCTGAAGATGCCTGAATATGCCCCAGATATTCTTTTTGTTTTTCTTGCAGTTCGCCGGCAATGCCCATCGATAATCCTTCGGCAAAACCAAGTATATTTGTCAGGGGTGTTCTCAACTCATATGAGACATTGGATAGAAAATTGGTTTTGAGTCGATCTGCTGCTTCGAGTGCCTCGTTTTTCTCGCGTAGTGCCCGTTCAATGCCAGCACTATCACTTACATCAAGATAGGTAACAAGTGTATTGCCACCGGGTAACGGAATGGCTGCGCAATCGAATATTTTATGGTCAGATCTTGAAATCCTATCCTGAAGAGGTTTGCGTTTTTCATTTATAGAAGTAATACAATATTTCAGATCATCCCAAATGCCACGATCATTAAACAGTGTCAGACATTTTTTAACAATGTCATCAATATGCGGTTGTGTTCTTAAAAATTCCTGCGAGAGGTTCCAGAATTTCGAATATGACACGTTGTGCAGTTGTAATTTTCCATCGGTCCCAAACAGGGCAATACCCTCTTCAAGATTACTCAAGGTATCGCTTTGAATATCAATGAGAGCATTATAGCGACTTTCCAGACTGATTTGTTCGGTGACATTTTCATACAGGTATGTCACGCCGCCGAACGGGTGCTGTTCAGAAATCACTCGCAAAGTCTGGCCGTCAGGTAAATGCCACCAGTCCTCTTTAGCCTCAAGAGTTTTGTAGGCAGATAAGAGATCGGTTTTCCAGGCTCGGTAATTTGCCTGTTCTGGCAAGCACCGCTCAGAGCGTAATTTGTCCAGAATTTCGCTGTCACCAGGGTGGGTGTCGAGCCAATCTGAATCAAGTGCCCAGAGTTTCGCATAGGCAGCATTGTAAAACCGCAAATGTTGATCGGGTCCAAAAATGGCTATCGCGGTCGCCAATTTGTCCAGCGTCGAAGCATGTGCCTTGATATGCATGTCCAGCTCGCGTTGAGTGTTATCGAGCGCTGTCATGTCAACCGCAAAATTGGCATCTTCCGTTTCGGTGGAGATTTTAAAAATATCCATGGTACGCCGGTTTCCGGAAATAATAACATCAACCGTGCCAACCCGACCCCGGTCATTGCTTTTACCCCCGTCAGAATTTCCTGATTGCACTATTTTTGCCTGATCAACCAGTTTAATCGGTTGTTGTAAAACCTGTTCGACTTTTGTGGCATCAACAGCGGTTAGATAAGCTTTGTTTATCCAGGCAAGTTTCCCCTTTTTATCATTAAGCCAAATCGGAAAAGGAGCTTGATCCAGAATAGCGCTAAGTCGTTGAACCTGTTTTCCCAACCGCCGCGTTTCATGGGAAAGATCAATTTTATTTCGACGTTCGCCGACAAGAGGGCGAAATCGCAAAGTTGCTGAACCGCCTGCAGTTCGCCCATCGGCTTCCAGCAATTCGCCGCTGGAAGTGCGTATGCCGATATTAAAAGCTTTGCCTGAACTTCGTAATTCTTCAAGAGAGCCTTGTAATGTTTCTGCCGATTCGCTGGATAACCAGGATGAAAATTCAAGTAAAGCCTGCTGTTCTGTTGGAATTTGAACAGCATCATACATATCTCCAGTGACATTTTCAGGTATGGCATTGCGACCACGCCATATAACCAGAATGCCGGGTTCTGCATTTATGACTGCCTCGGCCTGGTTCAATCGGCCCTCAATATCCTTCAGTTTTTGGCGGGATTGTGCCTCATTGCGGCTTAATTTGCGAACAACAAACAACGCCCAACCGAACACAATGATTGCCAACACAACAGTAGCAAGAGAAAAGGATTGAAAATTTCCCTGGTCAAAGAACTTTGTTGATGCAATCCCTGTTGCCGGGAAAAGAAAAATGCTAAAAAACAGACAGGTCAGCCCGCAAATAATGTTACGAACAAATACGGGTTTTTTATTTGTCGCAATTCCCATTATTGTGTGCCGTCCCCTTTCACCGGTGTGTTCGTAATATTTAAAAGGTTGCTTTGGCAATTTTACCGATTGCTGAAGGTGGTCCCTGAAAAACCGTACGAATCAGCTAAAAATACCCGGTAATTAGTAATCAGGCAATTTTATTTAAGAGTTTTACCGGCACCCGGGCATTAAAAAAGAGGCTCGCATAACGAGCCTCTTTTTTAATTTTCGAAATGGCAAAAATTTTAATAGCGGTAATGTTCCACTTTATACGGGCCATCTACCGGAACTTCAATGTAGTCGGCTTGTTCCTGCGTCAGCACGGTAAGCTTGGCACCGACCTTTTCAAGATGCAAACGGGCAACTTTTTCATCCAGATATTTCGGCAGGATATAGACATCATTGTCGTATTGATCGTTTTTGGTCCACAGCTCAATTTGCGCCAAGGTTTGGTTGGCAAATGATGCAGACATAACGAAACTTGGATGCCCTGTGGCATTGCCAAGATTAACCAGCCGACCTTCAGACAAAAGGAGCATCCGTTTGCCATCAGGAAATTCGATCTGATCAACCTGGTCTTTGATGTTGGTCCATTTGAAGTTACGCAGGCCTTCAACCTGAATCTCATTGTCGAAGTGACCGATGTTACAGACAATTGACATGTCCTTCAGCTTACGCATGTCATCAATAGTGACAACATCTTTGTTACCAGTTGTTGTAACGACGATATCGGCACGGTGGGCCGCATCACTCAGAGTCACAACTTCATAACCATCCATGCTTGCTTGTAGCGCACAAATAGGATCAATTTCAGTAACCAGAACACGGGCACCTGATCCGCTCAGGGATTGCGCCGAACCTTTGCCAACATCGCCATATCCGCAAACGATTGCGACTTTACCAGCCATCATGACATCCGTACCGCGGCGGATACCGTCAACAAGAGACTCGCGACAACCATATTTATTATCAAACTTGGACTTGGTAACACTGTCATTCACATTAATCGCCGGGAAAGGCAGGTCGCCTTTCTTTTGCATTATATAGAGGCGGTGAACACCGGTTGTTGTTTCTTCAGAAACACCCTTGATGTTGCCGCGAACCTTTGAATACCAACCAGGATTTTTTTCAAGGCGGGCTTTGATTGTTGCAAACATCGCAACTTCTTCAGGGTTTGATGGATTGGCAATCACTGACGGATCTTTTTCAGCCTTTGCGCCAAGCAGCACCAGCATTGTAGCATCGCCGCCATCATCAAGGATCATATTGGCCGTTTCGCCATTGCCCCAGTCCAGAATGCGATCGCAATAATCCCAATATTCCTCGTATGTTTCACCTTTGGTGGCAAAAACCGGGATATTCTGCGCCGCAATCGCCGCAGCGGCCTGATCTTGTGTTGAGAAAATATTGCATGACGCCCAGCGAACTTCTGCTCCCAGTGCAACCAGCGTTTCAATCAAAACTGCTGTTTGAATGGTCATATGCAGGGAGCCTGCAATGCGGGCACCTTTAAGCGGTTGTGATGGCGCAAATTCGTTGCGAATAGACATCAAACCGGGCATTTCGATTTCTGCAATTACCAGTTCCTTGCGGCCCCAGTCCGCAAGTGAGATGTCAGCGACAACGTAGTCGGTGAAAGTGCTCATTATAATCCTCATAAATTTTTTGAAAGGTTTTAACTGATGCTCTGACAAGCATTTAAAAACGGAACTTTAGCGTCTGTGTCAGGCCTATATCAGTAAAAACAGCTGAACGCAATAAGGATATAAAGAAGTCTTTATATTGTTTGCGCTTGATCTTCCGAATCTTCGCCAAACTTTTGCTGCACTAGCTGTTTCAGAGCCGCCAATGCTTCCTTGCGATCACAGCCACAAGCAAAAACCACGATTTCGGTTCCCGGGCTCGCCCCCAGCATCATTAATCCCATTATTGATGTACCCGGTACACTTTGACCTTTGCAGGTCACAGTTATCTGTGCCTCAAATTGTTCTGCACACTTCACAAATTTAGCCGATGCGCGGGCATGCAACCCTCTTACGTTTTCAATCTGCAACCTACAGCTGCTGGAATCGCTATCACTCACCAAATTTCAGCCCCAAATTATTATTGCCCGTCAAGCAGTTGGCTTGCCGCATTGATATATTTGCGTCCCGAGTAGAGCGCCTGAGCGACAGTCTCTTCCAACGAACTTTCTTTTCTTATGCTGGCAATTTTAATCAGCATTGGCAAATTGGCACCAGCGATCACCTCAAGTTTATCGCGGTCCATCATTGAAATTGCCAGATTGGAGGGCGTTCCACCAAACATATCTGAGACAACAATGACACCATGACCTTCATCAACGCTTTCAATAGCGCTGATAATGTCGTCCCGTCTGCTTTCAATATTATCGCAGGGGTCAATCGAAATCGTTGCAAACATTTGTTGTTCGCCAACAATATGCTCCAGCGCAATTCGAAACTCTTGCGCCAACGCCCCATGTGTTACCAGAACGACTCCAATCATGCCGCAATTAATCCTGCTTGCCATTATCCAACAGTTTTTAGAGGCCAAAGCCTATTGCCTAGAGGTTTTTCGCGCAAGTATTTGTTTCAAAAGATGGCATTCAAGTCTGATTTTGAACAATCAATTTTAACATGGCGTTGATTTTAGCGGACGCAGAAGCGTGAAACGGATCGAGTTCAAAATTAGGTATGTCGGTGCCTAGAACTTTTGATCCCTGATTTTTCAGGTCGGGCATTCGCTCGGGGGTACAACCGGTGTTAACATCGACGATTAGGGCTAGTTCGCAACAGGCCAGGAATTCAAAAATACAAATCCCAACACCTCTAACTTCCATCAGGCCAGCCAGACTGGCGGGCGCAGAGGCAAAAATGTTTTTGTCTCTTTTGGTCAGAATAATTTGATCATCACCAACCAGGGTGCCGCCGCCCTCAATCAAACGCAAGGCCAGATCAGACTTGCCGACGCCGGAAGGTCCGCGCAACAAAACACCTTTGCCTTCCAGCGCCACACAGGTGGCGTGAACTGTTGTCAGTTCAACCATACTGGTTCTTTCGTGATTTTTTGTCGACGTCTGCCGCCGGAATTCGAACGATAAATCGCGCGCCCGAACCATCTTTGCGGTTTTCCGCTGTAATGCTACCGCGATAAGCCTCAATGATCTGGCGCGAGATGCTGAGGCCAAGGCCGGAATTTTTTCCAAATGATGCTTCCGGGCGATCCGTATAAAACCGGTGAAAAATTTTCTCCAGGTTTTCAGGTGGAATCCCAGGACCATTATCCGCTATTGAGAATTCGACAAACTCGTTATCACGTTTCAGTGTTGTGACAATTTCCGAGCCGGTCGGTGCAAATGAGATAGCATTGGTCAACAGATTGGCAACGACCTGACCCAGACGATTATCATGTCCTTTTACGCCAAAAGTAGGTTTTTGTTTGATGCGGGAATCTGGCGTTTCTACATCCAACATTAAATTGACGCTATTTTTGCCAGCAAGATCTTCGTGTAAATTTACCAAAGTCGCTAATAGCTGGTGCAAGTCAACCATCTGTGCCTGAGTCCGGACCAGCTCAGCATCAAGGCGCGAAGCATCTGAAATGTCTGAAATCAGGCGATCCAGCCGTTTGACATCATCATTAACAACATCGATTAGACGTTGGCGTTGTTCTTGGGTTTTGGTTAATTCCAGAGTTTCAACCGCGCTGCGCAATGATGTCAGCGGATTTTTAATCTCATGAGCAACATCAGCTGCAAAAGATTCTATCGCATCTATACGATTATACAACGACTCAGTCATATCGCGCAGGGAACCTGAAAGATGGCCCACTTCATCGCGCCGATAAGTGAAGTCCGGGATCTCCACCCGGTTGTTGACACCACGTCGGATTCGTTCGGCTGCTGCAGAGAGCCGTCGAATTGGTTCTGCGATGTGCCCGGCCAGAGACAGGGATAATAAGATAGCAACCAGCACAGCAACGGCAAATGTCAGTAAAACAACTTTGCGTTCTTTCTTTAAGACGTCATCAATTTCCCCACCTTTCGTCGACAGGATCAAAGCACCTTGAACTGCTTTAAAACGCTGGATCGGTACGGCCACAATGACGATAATTTCGTTCTTGTCATTGACAGTTTTTTTTGTAATTGGCAGACCGGTGAGTGCGAGCCTCACTTCTGAAAAATCCTTGCCATTGTCAAGTCCATAAGGTTTTTGCAATGGGTAATTGTTGGCAAAAAACCAGGCATTGAACCGGGCCCACATGGTTATTATAAAACTCTGCTTTGGTGCATTTATTGGCGGCAGATCAAAGCGCAAAATTTCTCCACGTCCATAAAAATGCCGACTATCGACAACCATCTGACCATCACGATCAAAAATCCTTGCCCGGGTTGTGGTCGACGTTACCAACTGGCGAAGGACCCGTCCGGCCTGTTCGGGGTTTATCGGGAATTCGTCATCCTGAAATGCTCCACTCCCGGCTGGGTTTTTGGCACCGAGTTGTTGTTCGAGGAACAAATCGGGGTCGAGGATAAAAGTGTCCGTATCAGCCGCGGCAGTGGAAGCGACAGCTGCTGCCATAATTTGAGCCTGCGTCATCAGGCTTTCTTCGCGAACCGCTATTAGACCTTTTCGAGTCTGGTTAAAGTATAGAATACCGGCAACCAGAAAAACCAGGCCAGCAACATTGATAAGGATAATCCGACTGGTCAGGCGGGCAGGTGCAAGCCTGTGCATCCAGCCGGAAAGACGTCGTTTTTTCCTGCTGGCACCATTTAAGCCGGTTTTGCCTGGTTTGGTGTTATCGGCACCCAATCCCATCTAGTCACCTTGTCCTGTCAGGATTCCTTAAAGCGGTAGCCAACACCATAAAGCGTATCAATGGCATCAAAGCTGTCATCAACGGCTTTAAACTTTTTGCGTAGCCGTTTGATGTGACTGTCAATGGTACGGTCATCCACATAAACCTGATCATCATAAGCCGCATCCATTAGCGCATCACGGCTTTTGACGATGCCGGGGCGATGGGCAAGTGATTGCAAAATGAAAAACTCCGTCACGGTCAATATGACGGGCTTGTTTTCCCAGGTGCACGAGTGCCGGTCTGGATCCATCACCAGTTTTCCGCGCTCAATTACCGACGATTTCTCCTTGTTGGTCACTTCAACGGGTTCACGGTTTTGTGCTCGCCGCAGCACCACTTTGACCCGTTCGACCAAAAGGCGCTGCGAAAAGGGTTTTCGGATAAAATCATCTGCGCCCATTTTCAGGCCGAACAACTCGTCAATTTCATCATCTTTGGAGGTCAGAAATATCACCGGAAGGTCGGATTTTTGACGCAACCTGCGCAACAATTCCATACCGTCCATACGTGGCATCTTGATATCAAAAATGGCCATATCTGGAGGATTGTCTTCAAGGCCCTGCAAGGCGCTCACGCCGTCAGAATAAGTGTTGATTTGATATCCTTCAGCTTCAAGTGCGATTGACACCGAAGTTAAAATATTGCGGTCATCATCTACCAGTGCGATTGTTGACATGCTTTTTCCTGCAGCTAAAGTTTTCGTTGCAATGCGCTCTAACGAGCGAAGTGGGACTAATTGTGGCAGCAGCTATTTTTACGAGCCGCAAATTTCCACTTGTATCGCCAGATTGCAGTAATTATGGCAGAAATATGGCAACAACAACAGGTTGTTTCAAGACAGGGAGTGAAAAAAAACAAGCAGGGGCAGATTTTGGCTCCATTTTTGTTAAGACTAAAGAGTGAATTGTAACTGAAAAAGATTATTGCGCTTTTCGTTGAAGTTGACTATTTTCAGTCCGTCAAGTTTGAAGCCTATCACTCGCTGCCCTGTCTGCCTGAATTAAAGGCAATAAGACTGTTCCTGCGATCTGGCATTAAATCAGCTTGGTATTCATTTTTATTCAGGGACATATCCCATCAAAGTACCATTGAGAATAAATGGTATGTGGTGCGGACAATTAAAGGGTCATTGCTGTGGAACAGGCCGGCAGATTCAATCAAAACTATTCAATTGAGCAATCGGGCTTGAGCGGATTGGGCAAAGTTCACTATAATCTTGGTGAGGCGCAATTATATCAAATAGCCATCACCAGAGGTGAGGGCCAGATAGCTGCTGGTGGTGCGCTGTCAGTGACAACCGGCCAACATACTGGCAGGTCGGCCAACGACAAATATTACGTTCGCGACAACCAGACAGAAAATGAGATATGGTGGGATAACAACGCTGGGCTAAGCTACGATAAATTTGCTGTTTTGCGCGATGATTTTACCGCTCATGCCAAAGGTAAAGAACTGTTTGTGCAAGACCTTTATGGTGGTGCGGACTCTGAAAATAACATCAAAGTACGGATCGTGACCGAGTTTGCCTGGCACGCACTTTTTATTCGCCATCTTCTGCGGCGACCGGATCGTGATGAGCTTGATGGTTTTGAGCCACAGCTGCATATTTTTGACTTCCCATCATTCAAAGCCAGTCCCGATCGCCACAGCACACAGTCGGAAACTGTAATCGCGGCAAGCTTGACAGACAAACTGGTTTTGATCGGCAGTACACAATATGCCGGTGAGATCAAAAAATCTGTGTTCTCAACCTTAAATTACCTGCTACCCGAAAGGGGTATCATGCCGATGCATTGTTCTGCCAATGTTGGAGATGATGGTTCATCGGCCCTGTTTTTCGGCTTGTCCGGTACCGGGAAAACTACTTTATCGTCCGATGCAACCCGTGAGTTGGTTGGCGATGATGAGCACGGCTGGTCACCAAATGGCATCTTTAATTTCGAGGGTGGTTGCTATGCAAAAACCATCAACTTGTCACAGCAAGCCGAGCCCGATATCTACGCTACTACCCAGCGTTGGGGTTCGGTATTGGAAAATGTAGTTCTTGATTCGGAAACCCGAGTACCGGATTTTGATGACGCGTCATTGACCCAGAATGGTCGTGTTGCCTATCCAATTCACTATATTCCCAATGCTTCAGCAACTGGCACGGCGCCACATCCTACAAATGTAATAATGCTGACCGCTGATGCCTTTGGTGTGCTGCCACCCATTTCACGATTGACCCCGGCTCAGGCCATGTATCATTTCCTGTCCGGTTACACTGCAAAAGTTGCCGGAACAGAAAAAGGCGTCGCTGGGACTCAGGCAACTTTTTCAACCTGTTTCGGGGCACCCTTTATGCCACGCCATCCCAGTGTTTATGGCAATTTGCTCAAAAGCTTAATTGCCGAGCACGAGTCAACCTGCTGGCTGGTGAATACCGGCTGGACCGGTGGTGCTTACGGCACCGGCCACCGGATGCCGATCAAAGTAACTCGGGGATTGTTGTCAGCGGCCCTTGATGGCAGTTTGAACGATGTTGAAATGCGCATTGACCCGTTTTTCGGTTTCGAGGTACCAGTGGCAGTCGAGGGAATGGACGATAAAATTCTTGATCCTCGATCAACCTGGGACGACCCGCAAAGCTACGACGTCCAAGCCCAAAAGCTTATTGAAATGTTCAGGGCAAATTTTGTCAAGTTTGAAGAGTACGTGGATACAGATGTGCTAAAGTCTATGAAACCGGTTTAATGCAATTGTATCGGCTCGAGATCATGCTCGAAGGCATTTGCAAAAGCAGTTTTTTGACTGTCTGAAATAGCCAATGGCGTACCATTGGCGCTGAACAGACAGTAGAGCTTTAAACCTTTTGGTATCTTGTCAATCTCACCGATAATATTTTGAGCATCATCGACAGAAATTGGTTTGATATAAGCCAACACACCGTCGCCAAAAAGGGCGAGGTCGTTAATTAAAAGTTTGTCGTTGAAAATTTCTGACATCAGTTTCAGGCCTCCGTTATTTCAATACTACGTACAGTTTTCGTTGGCTCGGGGCGGATAAGATCAATGGATAACAAGCCGTTTTCCATGTCAGCGCCTTTTACTTCCATCCCGTCGGCCAGGACAAAAGTGCGTTTGAACTGGCGGGCTGCAATACCGCGATGCAGATAGTCACGTTCTTTTTCATCAGTTTGGCGGCCTGAGATTATCAGCTGATTTTCTTCAATGGTTATGTCCATCTCATCGCGCGAAAATCCAGCCACAGCCAATGTAATGCGCAAGGCATCACCGCTTCCATTATTGGCCAAAACCCGTTCGATATTATAAGGAGGGTAACCGTCCCCAGCGGATTTGGTCGCATGATCAAGCATGCGTTCCAATTCATCAAATCCCAACATGAAGGGGCTGGAAAAAACAGACATTCTCGACATGTCAAAAGCCCTTTTAAAAAGCAGCCGACGCAAAGCCTGACCCGAAGCGGCATCAGACCGGTTAGTCAGTTTGATATGGTGGCGCGGTTATGGTTTTTCAAGTTACAACGGCAATTAGCCATCACAGTTTAAGGTGAATCGGAAACTTCTTGCAAATATCGTTGTGGACATCAGCTGGAATGTGCACGAGTTTTTCCATGGCAAGAATACGCTCAACCTCCAAACTGGCCTTCTCGGTCATATCAAGACTGCCAAGATCAGCCCAGTTTGACGGGTCCAGCCGTTCGGCGACTTCGGGATACAGATAATCTGACTGCATGCGCGCTAGGGTTTGCGGATGACCAAGGAAGTGGGCTGGTCCATGTACTGTTTCACGAATTGCCTGAACGGATAAGGTTTCGGTATTGACCTCAATGCCGCGTACGCCTCGCGCAATACTACCCAGCATGTCATTGTCAATGACCATCATTTCGTTACAGGTCCCCAGCAATGAGGCCAGCATTGATGCTGATTCACAGATCAGATTAGCCCCGGCCTGGGCCGCCAATGCAACGGTGACCCCTTTCTCATAACCAGCTTGCGCATCAGGCATTTTCGAATCTGTCATGCCTGCCGCCACAGAAGATGGCAGGCCTCGGGCATTGATGATTTGAGCCGATGCTGCTTCCAATACGGCTTCTTCGCCACTGCCGCCAGACATTGCGCCGGTGCGCAGGTCAGACACAAATGGCCACACGGCCAGAAACACCTTGTGTCCCGGTTTCATCAAATTAACAAAACACAAAGTAGCAAAAGCTTCAGCCAGCCCACAGGCCAGCGCTCCTGCCAGCGGGGCCGGGGTCGTCGCACCGGCTTGTCCGGCTGACAAAACATCCATCGGCATGTTATGGCGAACCTGCGCAACCAGTCCTTCACAAGTGTCCTGGGCGAATCGCAATGGCGGTACCACAACAGTATTTGCCCCTGAAAGAAAAGGTCGCTTGGCAAAGGCACCCTTTTCACCGAGCACCATGTCGAACATCTCAACCACATCATCTACGTGGTCAGGCGAAAAGAAACTTGCAGAGATGTGTTTGGTAGTACCTGCCAGGCAGGCATAAGCAGTATTTAAGTCAAGCTCACGGGCTGATTTAAATTCACGCGGCACCATGGTCCGTCGAAAGGTGTGAATATGCTCCATATGGTGCGCCAGCCTGGCCATGTTGTAAAGGTCAGCCAGTGTCGTGTCGCGATATTTTCGGGTTTTGGGATCAAGATAAAGAACCGCCGCGCCAGCAGTACTGAAGTAAACCCGCTCATCGCTTATACTGAGATCGTATTTAGGATCAAATCCGTAGAGCGTAAACTCCTTTGCGGCCACTTCCAGCGTCCAGTTGAGGAGTTTTTCAGGAAACAGCAGGCGCCCATCATCGGTTAGTGTTCCCCCCGCTTTAGTCACCAGATCAATGCAATGAGGAATGGCATCTGCCATACCAACAGTCTCGAGCAGTTCGAAAGCAGCTTCCCATATTTTATCGACATCACCGTCACTCAACGGTTTGTAACGACCACCGGACAGTCCCGGGTGTACGGGTTTAATCGCTTCGGTAAGAGGTGCCCGGCGCGCAGCCAATCGAGCTTCTCGACCTCCTGATGCTCGTCTCGTTTTAGTTCTGGCCATTTTTCAGCTCCTCATTCTCGATGCTGTTGGATCCCAAAGCGGTTCTGCCTCAATTGTTGCACAGCATCGGGTGTCCAGAATCTCAATTTCAAATTTTGTACCTGGTTTCGAATTGGCAACATCGACGTAGGCAAATGCCAGACTTTTGCCGACCGCATGCCCATAACCGCCTGATGTGGTAACACCGATAAGTTTTTTACCGTAAAACACCGGTTCGTTGCCACGGCAATCGACATCGCCAGCTTCGACAGACAGATAAACCAGCTTATGAGTAGTGCCGGTTTGTTTGACGTTATCAGTCGCCTGCTTGCCGACGTAATCTTCTTTTTCCCAGCCGACAAAGCGCTCCATATCTGCCTCAACCATGTTGACTTCGGCGGTTAATTCACTGCCCATGCCGCGAAAAGCTTTTTCCATCCGCAGGCTGTTCATTGCATAGGTGCCAAACAAACAGATATCAAACTTGTCACCGGCTTCCATCAGTTTTTCAAACACTACCGGCATATCAGCCATTGGAACGTGCAGTTCCCACCCCAACTCGCCAACATAGGAGATGCGTAAAGCGCGCAGGGAAACACCCGCAATTGTCATTTGTCTGCCGGTTAGCCAGCGAAAGGCTTCATTTGAAATATCATCGACGGTTAACTTTTCGAGCACCTTGCGTGAAAGCGGTCCGGCCAGCACCAGGGTGCCGAAATCGTCGGTGATATCAGTGATTGAAACATCTTCATCACCACGGATCGAATGTTGTATCGTATCGAAATCATGAATTTGAGCCGCCGCACCGGCAAGAACATAAAAATGATCCTCTGCAAGTCGTGTTACTGTAACTTCGCCATCAATACGGCCATTTTCGCTCAACAAATGAGCCAGCACCACGCCACCGTTTTTACGGGGCATTTTGTTGGCACAAATACGGTTGAGAAAACTAAGCGCATCCTTGCCGGTTACATCAAATTTGGCAAATGTTGAAAGGTCCATAAGTGCGACCTGTTCACGAACTGCTTTGCACTCGCTTGCGACCGAGGCAAAAGCATTGGAGCGCCGGAATGTATAATCTTCTCCACTCTGCTTCAAATCGTACCAGCTCGGCCGTTCCCAACCAAACACCTGTTCAAATTGTGCACCACGTTCTTTCAGGACATTGTAAAGAGTCGAAGTCCGCAACGGACGCCCGCCGGGGTGTTGTTCGCCCGGTGCCAGACAGGTGTACATGGCTTGATAGTCTTCAATAGACTTTAATTTGGTGTAATCTGCGTCAGCCCAATCAGCGAAACGCCGGGGATCAAACTCGAGCATGTTGATATCGCTGTCACCATGCACCATCCACTGGGCCAAATACTTACCAGCTCCAGCACCTTGCGCAATACCAATTGCCGCTCCGCAACACATCCAGTAGTTCTGAACTCCAGCAGCCGGGCCAAGCAGAAAATTTCCGTCAGGTGTGTGGGTGATGGCCCCCGAAATAACATTTTTCAATCCGGCCTTGCCAAACAGTGGCAACCGTTCGGTCGCTTTTTCAAGCCACGGCATTAGCCGGTCAATTTCCGGTGCCACCAACTCGTTTTCAAAATCCCACGGCACACCATCTTCAAAACACAAATGCGCTCCGGCGGTCTCATAAGGGCCGATTAAAATCCCGTCGGTTTCTTCACGCAGGTAACAATGGGAGTAAGGATCACGAACCACCGGCAGCTCCAGCTCCATATCGATAAGTTCCTGTATCGGCTCAGTGATCAAATAATGATGCAGCATGTTTGACATCGGTACATTGATCCCGCTCCAGCCGCCAACCACATCAGCATAAGATCCTGCTGCATTAACCACATGCTCACAGATTATCGTTCCGGTCTCGGTAACAACCTGCCACTCACCGCTTTCCAGTTGTTTGATATCTTTAACCAGACAACGGCGCTCAATCTCAACTCCATGCTGGCGGGCGCCCGCTGCCATTGCCATGGTGCTGTCGGCAGGTGCGACATGACCATCTGTAAAGGTTACAAATCCAGCCTTGACGCCAAAGGTTTCCAGATACGGGTGGTATTTTTTGATCTCGTCAGGCCCGACAATCTCTGCATCAAACCCGGCCAGTTTGGCGATGCCTTTTACTTGATGAAACCAGTCGACTTCCTTGTCACTCAAGGCCAGACGAACACCACCGCATTCATGCCATGACACAGATTGACCGGTAAGTTCCTCCAGATTGGAGTAAAGCTGGGTTCCATAGAGATGAATTTTTGCAAGGCTTAGCGAACCGATCATGTGGGGGCATTGTCCGGCTGCATGCCAGGTGGAGCCGGATGTCAGTTCACCTTTTTCAAGCAGAACAGTATCTTTGCCCCATCCTTCAAGCCCCAGATGATAGGCAAGCCCAACTCCCATCGCGCCGCCTCCGACAATTACAACTCGTGCATGAGATCTCATTATAGGCCCCTTTTAGAACTTTGCGAGAACACTGATACCGGACCTTCATCCTATGGCCAGTGTGGAAAAGACTCAAACCACGGTGACGAAGGGTTTTTGCCCTTTTGCGACAATAGAGATAAGGGCAGAATTTTTATTGAAGGTAACGACAATGTTGCTTATGGTTTTTTGATCCTAATCAAAGAAATAACCAAGCGCTGTGATAAAAATTTTCCTCCCTTCCCAAGAAAAAATATACGACATAGCCATTATAGGTGGCGGTGTGAACGGTTGCGGTGTGGCACGCGATGCTGCCGGGCGCGGATTATCGGTATTGTTGCTGGAAAAGGATGATCTGGCCAGCGGCACGTCATCGGCGTCTTCAAAACTGGTTCACGGTGGTTTGCGATATCTCGAGCAGTATGAGTTTATGCTGGTTCGCAAGGCTCTGAAAGAACGCGAAATATTGCTTTCAATTGCCCCTCACATCATTTCCCCCTTGCGCTTTGTGTTGCCCCACAATGCAGATTTGCGACCAAAGTGGATGATCCGCATCGGCCTGTTTTTATACGATACGCTAGGCGGTCGCAAATTGCTGAACAAATCTCACCAGATTGATCTGCGGACCGATGCGGCAGGGCGGGCGTTAAAGCCTGAGTTTACCCATGGCTTTGAATATTCAGATTGCAAGGTTGATGATGCCCGTCTGGTTGTTCTCAATGCAGTTGATGCAAAACAACGAGGCGCAGAAATTAAACCCCGATGTGAATTAACCAAGGGGTTTCGTAAAAACGACCATTGGCTCCTGCAAACAACCGATACTATCACTGGTAATGAGACAGAGTTTAAAGCTCGCATTCTGGTCAATGCCGCCGGGCCCTGGGTCTCGGAAGTTGTTAGTGACCGGATTATGCTGGATACAACTTCGGATGTGCGATTGGTCAAAGGCAGTCATATTGTCGTACCGAAACTTTTCGATCACGACAGAGCCTATATTTTCCAGAATGCCGACAACCGGGTAATTTTTGCGATACCGTTTCATGACGACTTTACTTTAATAGGCACCACCGATGTCGACATGACTGGCAACCCTGGCGGGGCAGAGGTCAGCCAGCAGGAAATAGAGTATCTGTGTGATGCCGCCAATGAGTATTTCAACGTGCCGATTAATCCGCAAGATGTTGTCTGGGAATTTGCCGGCATAAGGCCGCTGTTTGATGATGGTGAAAGTTCAGCCTCTGAAACAACCCGCGATTACGTGCTTGAGTTGTTGGAACCTGAAGACAAGCCGCCTTTGTTATCGGTATTCGGTGGCAAAATTACTACCTATCGCAAGCTGGCTGAAGCGGTTTTTGATGAGTTAAACAACTGGTTGCCGGACTTGCAACCCGAATGGACAGCCACAGCCCCTTTACCCGGTGGCGATTTTCTCCATAGCGAGCTGGAAAATCAGATTGAAAGTCTGCAGCGGAATTTTTCGTTCCTTGACCGCAAAACCATTCAGCGGCTTTTTCAAGCCTATGGAACTGATGCAAAAAAACTTCTTGCCGGATGCAAAATCAGACAAGATATGGGGACACATTTTGGCTCTGATCTTTATCAGCGAGAGGTGGAGTACCTGATCGATAATGAATGGGCGATGACCGCCGAGGATATCGTCTGGCGTCGATCAAAAACCGGGTTGTATATGAGCAAAAAGGAAATTGAAACTCTCGACATTTGGCTGCGAGCCAGGTATTAAAACTTTGTTGTTCCAGAAATCAGACTGGCCTGTTCATTGCGATGCTCGGCTAATACATGCCCGGCCAGATATAGGGAACCGCCAATCAGTATTCGTGGTGCATTGCAAAATTCAGCTGCAGCATTAAGAGCCTCTTTAAGCGAATTTTGTGGATAGGCATCAAGGTTTGCCTGCAGGGCAATATTGGCCAACACTTCTCCAGACAGCGCATTTTCCTCATGGGGAATGGCAATGGTAAAAACCACATGAGCCATGTCTTCAAAAGCTTCAAAATATCCGATCGGATCTTTGCTGTTGAGCATGCCGACAATCAGCACCAGCGGACGGGGAGAGCGATCATTCAACTCTGCCAGTGCAACGGCCAGTGCTTGCCCGGCTGCCGGATTATGGCCACCATCAAGCCAGATTTCGCTGCCGGCTGGAGCCCATTCGTGTAAATCTCCCGGCTCAAGTTTTTGCAATCGGGCCGACCACTCGACAGTCTCTAAACCGGTCTCAATATGTTTTGCCGTTATGCGCTTGTCATCAAGCGCCCGGACCGTTGCAATAGCTGTTCCGGCGTTAATGATCTGATGCTGGCCAATGAGCTGTGGCATTGGTAAATCGAGCAGCTCTTTGTCATTTTGAAAAACCAGACGACCGTGTTGTTCATAGGCCTGCCAGTCCTGGTCAGCAATTTGTAACGGGCTGCCGACCCGCGACCCAATGTGTTCGATGACATCGCGAACCTCGTCATGCTGGGGACCAATGATAGCAGGTACATTTCTTTTCAGGATACCAGACTTTTCAGCCGCTATATCAGCCAGTGTTTCGCCTAAATACTGTTGATGGTCGAGATCTACCGGCGTAATGACACAGACGGATGGTTTCTCTATGACGTTGGTCGCATCAAGTCTGCCACCAAGGCCAGTTTCCAGCAAAACATAATCAGCCGGTGTCCGCGAAAAAGCCAGAAACGCCGCCGCAGTGGTAATTTCAAAAAAGGTAATCGATGTATCACCATTGACACTCTCGCACTCTTCCAGCAACGCCGAAAGGTGATCATCGCTGATCAGGTCGCCTTTGTTCGCGTCTTGACCAGCGAGATAAATCCGCTCGTTAAAACGCACCAGATGTGGTGATGAATAAACATGAACACCAAGTCCGGCAGCTTCCATAATGGCGCGCATAAAAGCAATGGTTGAACCTTTGCCATTGGTTCCAGCCACATGAATAACCGGTGGCAGTTTGTTTTCGGGGTGATCGAGTTGCTCAAGCAGTCGCTCCAACCGTTCAAGAGTCAGATCAATCACCTTGGGGTGAAGTTGCAACAAGCGTCGCAAAATTGCGTCAACTACAGCCATCAGGCATTAGTCCTGTACAGACTCTTTGTCATCGCTGCTGTCTGAAACCTCCAGCGGCTGGTCATTAGTTTCAGCAACAGGTTCTTCTTCATGGACAGCTTTTTTAATCATCTCAATCGCTGGTGCCTTCATCAGCATACGGGCTATTTGTGCAACGGTGTTGCGCATTTCATGCCGGTGCACAATCAGGTCGACCATGCCGTGATCAAGCAAATATTCTGAGCGCTGGAATCCAGCCGGGAGTTTTTCCCGAATGGTTTGTTCAATCACCCGCGCTCCGGCAAAACCGATTCGGGCATTGGGTTCGGCAAGATGAATGTCCCCGAGCATTGCATAAGAGGCGGTAACGCCACCGGTTGTCGGGTCGGTTAAAACGACGATATAGGGCAGCTTTGCTTCACGCAGTTGTTGTACGGCCACAGTGGTGCGCGGCATTTGCATAAGCGATAAAATCCCCTCCTGCATGCGGGCACCACCTGAAGCAACAAACAGCACGAACGGACATTTCTTTTCCACCGCCAATTGCATTGAAACAATAAGGGCCTCACCCGCTGCCATCCCCAGTGAGCCGCCCATGAACTTGAAGTCTTGAACGGTCATAACGATTGGCAGATCATGCAACTTGCCGTAGCCGGTAACAATGACATCAGCCTGATCGGTGTTGGCCTTGGCAGCTTTGAGCCGGTCGGTGTATTTTTTCTGATCCTTAAATTTTAGTGGGTCGACGGCAACTTCGGGAAACTCAATATTTTCATAGGCACCATCATCAAACATCGCCGCAAGGCGCAGTTTGGGTTTCCAGTTCATATGATAGCCAGAACTGGGCACAACAAACTGGTTGGCTTCAAGGTCGCGGTAAAAAACCATCTCGCCTGACAGTGGACACTTGATCCACATGTTATCAGGAGTGTCCTTTTTTGTTCCCAAAATGCCCCTTATCTTGGGTCGTACAAAGTTTTTAATCCAGTTCACTGACTTGCTCCCGTTAAATCATTCAACTTTAAATTTCGTTTGCGGCTTTTTTTATACCAGCGGCAAGGTCTTGTACTATTTCATGGACAGCGCCTGCTGTTTTTGCCGTTGGTTTACCGTTTTCATCAAGGCTGTTCTTCACCGCATCTACAAGTGCCGAACCTACCACGACCCCGTCAGCGCCTCTGGCGATAGCCTGCGCCTGTTCGCCGGTGCGAACTCCAAACCCGACCGCGACCGGTAAGTCAGTTTGCGCTTTGATCCGGGCAACAGCTTCAGAGACATTGGAGACGTTTGGTGCCTTGGTACCGGTAACACCAAGCACCGATACATAATAAACGAAGCCGGAAGTATTGGTTAAAACGATTGGCAGTCGTTTTTCGTCTGTGGTCGGCGTCGCCAGCCGGATAAAATTAATCCCGGTAGCAAGGGCTGGAATACAAAGCTCTTGGTCTTCTTCTGGCGGCAGGTCGACAATAATCAGCCCATCCACACCAGCCTGTTTGGCATCGGCCAGAAACCGTTCGCTGCCATAGATATAAATCGGATTATAGTAGCCCATCAATACAATGGGGGTGTCGTTATCATTTTTGCGAAATGCCCGCACCATCTCGAGGGTTTTGATCATGTTCTGACCATTTGCCAGCGCCCGAAGCGACGAAGCCTGAATAGCCGGGCCATCTGCCATCGGGTCGGTAAACGGCATACCAAGTTCAATGACATCAGCACCAGCAGCCGGCAAGCCATTGATAATGTCCATTGAAGCATCAAAGTCTGGGTCGCCAGCGGTAACAAATGTAACCAGCGCTGAGCGGCCCTGTTTTTTCAGTTCGGCAAAGCGGCTGTCAATGCGTGTCGTATGGCTCACAAGGTTACTCCCAAATGGTCGGCAACGGTGAAGATGTCCTTGTCACCGCGCCCACACATGTTCATCACCATAATATGGTCCTTGTCATATTTGGGGGCAAGGTCAATCACCTTGGCCAGAGCATGGGAAGGCTCAAGCGCCGGGATAATGCCCTCTAATGTGCAACAAAGCTGAAAGGCCGCAAGAGCCTCATCATCGGTTGCGGAAATGTAAGTGACCCGACCAGTATCTTTCAACCAGGAATGTTCCGGGCCGACACCGGGATAATCAAGCCCGGCTGAAATCGAGTGAGCTTCGTCAATCTGACCATCTTCATCCATTAAAAGATAGGTTCGGTTACCGTGCAGGACGCCTGGCGCACCACCGGTCATTGAAGCGGCATGTTCCTTGGTATCAAGGCCGCGACCAGCCGCTTCAACACCAAACATCTTGACACTTGGATCATCAAGGAAAGGGTGGAACAACCCGATAGCATTAGAACCACCGCCAATGGCTGCGATAAGGGAATCAGGCAAGCGGCCTTCGCGAGCCTGCATCTGTTCGCGAACTTCGTTGCCAATCACGATTTGGAAGTCGCGCACCATTTCTGGATAGGGGTGTGGTCCCGCCGCAGTACCAATACAATAAAAAGTATCTTCGACATTTGACACCCAATCGCGCAGAGCTTCATTCATGGCATCTTTGAGTGTCGATGAGCCAGAGGTGACAGGGATAATATCAGCCCCTAAAAGCTTCATGCGAAACACATTGGGCTTTTGCCGTTCCACATCTACAGCGCCCATAAACACGATACACTTCAAACCAAACCGGGCACAAACTGTCGCTGTTGCAACACCGTGTTGTCCGGCACCGGTTTCGGCAATAATGCGGGTCTTGCCCATCCGTCTTGCCAAAAGGATTTGCCCCAGCACGTTATTGATTTTGTGAGCACCGGTGTGGTTTAGCTCATCACGCTTAAAATATATTTTGGCGCCGCCCAAATGCTCGGTCAGGCGCTCGGCATAATACAATGGGCTGGGGCGACCGACATAATGGGTCAGAAAATCATCCAGCAGTTCCCGATAAGCTGGATCAGCTTTTGCCTCTTCATAGGCCTGTGACAGTTCATTGATCAGCGGCATCAATGTTTCGGCAACAAACCGCCCGCCATAAATGCCAAAACGGCCTTCGTCATCAGGACCGCTTCGAAAGGAATTTTTCTTTGACGTGCTCATAAAGCCTCTAACAATTGTATCATGAAAATTTTGCTGATTGGTTTTAGCCGGCGTTGCGCATTGCCACAATGAAATTCTTTATCGCTGCAAGGTCCTTTTCACCGGGCGATGTTTCAACACCTGTAGAAACATCAAAAATACCGGCATCTGTTTCTATAACCGCTTGCACAACATTGCTGACATCCAGTCCGCCTGACAGCATAAAATTGTCCGGTGGATTGGCGCTGGCAAGCAAGGACCAGTCAAAACTGATGCCATTGCCACCAGGCAGGGCATTGAGTTTGTCATCAGGTGCCTTGGAATCAAAAAGAATAATATCGGCAATGTCTTTAAAGGCATCAGCCTTGCTGACATCAGCCCGGTCTCTGACTTTTATCGCCTTTATAATCGGCAAGCCGGTTTTCTTTTTGATTTCAGCGATACGTTCTGGCGTCTCGCTGCCATGGGCCTGAATATAATCAGGTTGAACTTTAGAGGCGATTTCGAGCAATAGCTCGTCTGTTGCATCGACAGTCAACGCCACAATTTTACTGCGCCCACGGGCCTGTTCGGCCAGCGCTTGCGCTTGAGCTATGGTGACATTCCGCGGGCTTGGTTCAAAAAACACCAGACCGATAAAATCTGCACCGTTTTCAAGCGCAACGTCCATTGCCTCGGGTGTTGAAAGGCCGCAAATTTTTACCTTGGGTGTTGTCACGATTTCAAAGTGTCCAATATTTCCTGTGTTGCCCGCGCCGGATCGTTTGCACCGGTAATCGCGCGGCCAATGACCAGAATGTCGGCCCCCGCATCCATTGCAGCTCTTGGTGTTGCAATTCGCTTTTGATCCTGTGTGTCGCTGCCTTGCGGTCGTATGCCTGGTACAATGGTCAAAAAATCATCACCACATACCTTGCGAATACCGACAAGATCATGGGGTGAACATACAACGCCATCAATATTATTTGCCTTGGCAAGCAGAGCCAGACTGGCCGCATGTTCGCCGGTGTTTTTACTGTTGTCAAAACCTGATGCGCTTAGGTCATTGTCATCAAGGCTGGTCAAAATAGTGACGGCAATCAATTTTGCCCTGCCATTAACAGCTTTGGCAGCGCTGGCAAGCATTGCCGGTCCACCAGTTGCATGAACATCTATAATGGCCGGCTTTGGTTCCAGTTGCATCAGGCTGGATAATCCGGCAGCAACCGTATGGGGAATATCGTGCAGCTTCAAATCAAGGAATAATGGAATGCCATATGCGGCCATTGCTTTATAGCCCGGCATGCCGTGCGCATAAAAAAACTCCATCCCGACTTTCAACATACCCACGTGATTCTTCACAGAGTCCGCCAATTTCTCAGCGCGCTTTAAATCAGGCGTGTCTATGGCCACGCAAATGGGATTGTCGATGTACGTCACGGGTGTAGTTCCTAAAAATTCCGGTTAAAACCGGTCGCTGGTATGTGCCGATACCAATTCGCCCTGATTGAGGCGCTGCTCAAGAGCCTTCTTTTTTTCCAGCTCAATATCGAGATTGTTTCGGGCTTCCCGGGCAGCTTTTCGCCATTTGCCCTGATTTATCCATGAGCCAATCCAGCCAATGATCAATCCCAGAAAAATACCGGCAAACAGCAATACCCAAACCGGCAATGACAAGGCAAACCACGGTGCTTCAGTTGACAGCGGATCAAATGATACGGTTACAAAAGACCGGTTAGCCAAGGCAAAAGCAATCAGCAAAATCGCTGTCGGCAACCCGATTATCCAACCAATTATCTGCTTCATCGCCCTGTCTTTCTTATTTCAGTCTTTATTTGCGGTGGTTTTTTGAAAAGCAGCCAGTTAACTGGCTGGCGAATTCAATCTTACGTGTAGCTCTTTGCCAGTTTTGAAAAAAGGCACCCGTTTTTCTGCCACATCAACAATCTGCCCGGTGCGTGGATTGCGCCCCTGTCGGGCATCGCGCTTTTTAACCGAAAATGCGCCAAATCCACGAAGTTCAACGCGGTTTCCCGATGCCAATGACCCGACAATCTCGTCAAAGATCGTATCGATAATACGTTCAACATCGCGGTGATACAGGTGAGGATTCTGCTCAGCGATTTTTAGAATTAACTCGGATTTTATCATAAGGACACCCTAAAATCAGAAAAGTTGATGACTACTTGATAGCAGGTTGCCAAACTGCTAGCAAACCGTCAAGTCTTTGCTGGCCCTGGCCAAAGGCCGTATCAAGGTCCCGAACCACCCCGTCCAGGCCAATCAACTTGAAAATGTCGCTGAATATTGAAAAAGACAGGCCGACTTTTTCGCGAGTTGTCGGGGCAGCCCACGTAGTGATTTTAAGAGCTTTGTCGATCTTCTTTTCTTTAACCAGCCATTTAACCGCGTCATCTTCACCACCGATTTGATCGATCAGGCTTTGTTTCAAGGCTTGTCGGCCCGAATATACCCGGCCATCTGCCAAACGATACACGGTTTGTTTAGTCAGATTGCGCCGCTCCGCAACGAGTCCGACAAACCAGTCAAAGGAGTCGGTAACCATCGCTTTGAGAACCGGGCGGACCTCATCTTTTAGAGGTTCGTACATATTGGGTTCAGCTTTTTGCGGGCCGCTTTTGATCGTTTTCATCTCGACCCCGATTTTGCCGAGCAACTGGTGTACTTCGGGCCACTGGAAAATTACCCCGATTGAGCCGGTAATCGTATTTCCCCGTGCCACGACATGATCTGCAGCCAGTGCGGCAATATACCCGCCCGATGCGGCGACAGAATCCATCACTGTTACCACAGGTTTTTTGGTCGCAACCTTGCGAATAGCCTCATACAGGGCTTCAGACCCAACCGTTGTGCCGCCCGGACTGTTAATACGGACAATAACAGCTTTAACGCTGGATGATTTCGCAATTTTACCGAGGACTGCGATGGTCTTTTGATCACCGGTAATCAATCCGTCAATTCGCACTCTGGCAATATGTTCAGAATATTTGGCCAGCCGCGTACTGGTTTTAGTGTTGCTTACCAGAAGAGCCACAAAAGCGATCATCAGGGCCAAAATAGCCACAATTCGCCAAAAGCTCAGGTCCCGGCGGTGTTTTCTCTCAGCTGTAATAGTATCAGCTTTAAACATGGTCTTCCTGATTAAAAATATAAAAAAGAATCGGCTGGTCGTTATTTAACATAACGACCAGCCTGATTGTTAACAAATATTAGTCGACAATTAGTCGTCTTTTTTGTCTTCTTCGCCGGCCTTGCTCAGCGCTGCGCCAAGAATGTCGCCAAGTGAGGCACCGGAGTCCGATGAACCATACTGTTCAACAGCAGCTTTTTCTTCCGCAATTTCAAGTGCCTTGATCGACAGCGAGATTTTGCGGCTGGCTTTGTCAAACTGAGTAACACGGGCATCGACTTTTTCACCCACAGCAAACCGTTCCGGGCGTTGCTCAGAGCGGTCTCTTGCCAGATCACCACGACGGATAAAGGCGGTAACATCACTATCAACAATGGTGACTTCCAGACCGTTTTCCTGAACTGCAGTAACTTCGCAAGTTACCGTTGCACCACGGCGCAGGCCTTTGGCTGATTCCATTGGATCGCCATCAAGCTGCTTGATACCAAGGCTGATACGCTCTTTTTCAAGATCAACATCAAGCACTATGGCTTTCACCATGTCGCCTTTTGTATAGTCTTGCAGGGCTTCTTCTCCCGAACGATTCCAGTCGAGATCAGACAAGTGGACCATGCCGTCAACATCACCATCAAGGCCAATGAACAGTCCAAATTCAGTGATATTTTTAACTTCACCTTCGATGATCGTATCACGAGGGAACTTCTCAGCAAAAGACTCCCAAGGATTGTCTTGTGTCTGTTTAAGACCAAGTGAGATACGACGACGTGAAGGATCAACTTCCAGCACTTCAACCGTGATGGTTTGTGTGGTTGAAAGAATTTTACCCGGATGGACATTTTTCTTGGTCCAGCTCATTTCTGAAACGTGAACAAGACCTTCAATACCTTCACGCAGTTCTACAAATGCACCATAATCGGTAATATTTGTAACCTGACCTTCAACCCGGCTGCCAATGGCAAATTCTGCTTCAACCTGCTCCCATGGGTCGCTTTCCAGTTGTTTCATGCCAAGGCTGATACGCTGGGTTTCAGGGTTAATTTTGATAATTTGAACATTGCGGGTTTCACCGACAGTCAAAACATCAGATGGATGATTGACCCGTTTCCAGGAAATGTCAGTAACGTGCAACAAACCGTCAATACCGCCAAGGTCAACAAATGCACCGTAATCAGTGATGTTTTTCACAACACCTTCAACAGTTTGGCCTTCGGCAAGGTTTTGTACCAGTTCCTGACGCTGTTCAGCCCGGGCTTCTTCGAGGATGGCACGGCGTGAAACAACAATGTTGCCCCGGCGTTTGTCCATTTTCAAAATTTGGAACGGCTGGCTGATATTCATCAGCGGTGTGACGTCACGAATTGGACGCACATCGACCTGACTGCCAGGCAAAAATGCAACCGCACCGCCCAAATCAACTGTAAAGCCACCTTTGACACGGCCAAAAATCACGCCGTCAACGCGTTCATTGCGTTCAAGTGAGCCTTCAAGACGGACCCATGCTTCTTCGCGGCGGGCCTTGTCTCTGGAAAGAACAGCTTCACCCATAGCGTTTTCGATACGCTCAAGGAAAACTTCTACTTCATCACCAGCTTTAAGGTCATTTTCTTCACCTGGTGTAAAAAATTCACGCAGAGAGACCCGGCCTTCGGTTTTTAGGCCAACGTCAATAATAGCAAGATCGTTTTCGATGGCAATAATTGTACCTTTTACAACGCTGCCCTCTAAAGGAGAGGTGGCGGAAAAGGATTCATCCAGCATTGCTGCAAAATCATCCATCGAAGGGTTAAGGGTTTCAGGGTTAGTCATGCAAACAAAGTCCTTGTAAAACAAATATATGTCGTAACCACCGATACTCTTTTCTAAAGAGTTCGGTTTATCTTTTCAGTTTATGTCAGGAAAATAAAATTCTCGTGCGCATAATTGAGCAAATCACGACGGGTTAAAAACTTCCAAAAAAATACAAAATACGCCCAGACAACGCATTTTAACAGCATTTTTCAAAAACAAGGAACAAAACTAAAGAGCATAAAGTCTTTAGTTTCAACGGTTTAAGAACCATTGATGATATCAATGGCTGCCTGGAATGCTGCTTCTATATCCAATTTTGAGGTATCAAGCAAGTGGGCGTCTGTGGCCGGTATCAACGGGGCAATCACGCGCTCTGTGTCGCGCCTGTCCCTGTTGCGCAAATCTTCCAGCACCATTTCATAATCACAAGGTTCTTTACGAGCAATCAACTCGGCATGACGCCGTCTTGCCCGCTCTTCATCGCTGGCGGTAACAAAGATTTTTACATCGGCATCAGGACAGACAACAGTGCCAATATCGCGCCCATCAAGAACCGCACCGGGTGGCTTGTTGGCAAACCGGCGTTGAAATTCCAAAATCTCGGCCCGGACAGCGGGAATTTGAGCAACCACGGATGCAAGCTGTCCGGCTTCCGCCGTGCGCAGGTTGCAATCTGTAAGGTCATCGTGCTTGAGTGCTTTGGCAGCCTTGAGGGCGTCGTCCTCATTGGCCGGATCACCGCCGTTTTTTAGAACATTAAGCCCGACACCGCGATAGAGGCTTCCGGTATCCAGATAGTTGAGTTTGAAATGGTCGGCTATCTGGCGGGCCAATGTTCCTTTGCCCGCAGCAGCTGGTCCATCGATGGCAATAATCATTCTGTCTCATCCACCGACTTGATGTTGCAGCCCAAACCGATCATCAATTCTTCAAATACCGGAAAGCTGGTGGCAATAATGTTACCGTCATCTATCGTAACCGGTTTTTCGCTGGCCAGACCGAGCACCAGAAAAGACATGGCAATTCGGTGATCCAGCCCGGTTTTGACAAAGCCACCACCTTCTACGGTGTCAGCCCCGTCAACTTCCATCCAGTCTGGTCCCGAGCGCACCACAACGCCATTGTTTTCAAGACCATCGGCAACAAAAGCCAGCCGGTCACTTTCCTTGACCCTAAGCTCTCCAATACCTTCCATCCGTGTGGTACCCGTGGCAAAACTGGCAGCAACAGCTAACACCGGGTATTCATCAATCATCGCCGGTGCGCGACTTGCCGGAACCGTTATGCCGCAAAGCTGGCTGGAACGCGCAATTATATCACCCAATTGTTCCCCGCCGGATTCCCGTCGGTTTTCAATTACGATATCGCCACCCATTTCTTTTAGGCTGTCAATCAGGCCGATGCGCGTCGGGTTAAGCAGCACATCCTTAATAATAATGTGCGAGTCGGTGGTAATCAGCGCTGCAACAATCGCAAAAGCTGCCGAACTCGGATCGCCAGGCACTGTCACATCACAGGCTGTCAGCTCATGTTGGCCTTCAATTGTAATTGTCCGCCCCTGATTGTTTCCAGTGTTGTCTTCAGTAATCGTCAGTTTAGCCCCGAAAGCTTTAAGCATTTTTTCCGTATGATCACGTGTTGCAACAGGCTCAATAACACTGGTTTTACCCGGTGCATTCAATCCGGCCAGCAAAACAGCTGATTTAACCTGTGCTGATGCCACTGGCAGTGTGTATTCAACAGGCACAGTATTTTCCGATCCAACAATTCGCATTGGCAACAGATCACCCTCCAGAGTGTCAATTTTGGCGCCAAATAACCTCAGCGGGTCAGTAATGCGTTTCATCGGTCGCGAACGCAGTGAGTCATCGCCGGTAAAGCCCACCTTGATGGGCGTTGTGGCCACCAGCCCAGCACAAAGCCGCACCCCGGTGCCTGAATTGCCAAAGTCGATAATGTCGCGCGGCTGGCTGAAGCCGCCAACTCCGACACCGCGAACTTTCCATGTTCCGTCACTATACCGCTCAACCTGCGCGCCAAGTGCTGCCATGGCCTTGGCGGTGTTAATGACATCTTCTGCTTCCAAAAGACCCGAAATAGCGCTTTCACCGATTGCTATGCTGGCAAACATCAAAGCGCGGTGCGAGATGGATTTGTCACCCGGAACGTTGATGGTGCCGTTCAGGCCGCTACTTTTTTCAGCTTTTAGACGACGGGACTTGGTAGTGGGCATATTTATGGTGCTTTTTAGCTGTTGAGTGCAAAATCAGTGATCTATCACATGCTGTAACCATGTGCCACAATTTCAGTTTAATTTTGACAAGAGCCTCAAGGCATGGCATGGGATGCGCCAACACTCATTTCATTTTTAAACTTTTACAAGGACGAGCACCGTGATTGATGCGGAACTAGGAAAAAAGCTTGTTTGCCCGAGCTGCGCAGTAAAATTCTACGATCTTGGCAATGATCCGGCAGAATGCCCTAAATGTAATACAATTTTTTCAGCCGAACCGATTTTGCCTTCTAAAGAAGACCGCCCACCAGCAACTGAAGAAAAGCCGGAAGCTGAAAAAGAAGAGAAAACCGAAGCAGCAGACAGCGTTGAAACTGAAGAAGCTGAAGTGGTCAGTCTTGAAGATCTTGTAGAAGGTGATGACGACGACGACATTGATGATGACGAATTGGCTGCAGTAAAAGATGTCGATCTTGGCGATGGCGACAAGGATGATGAAGCACCAACTGGCGAAGATGATGACAGCTTTCTTGAAATTGATGACAGCGAGTCTTCAAATGTTTCAGACATTGTAGGTGTCGGCTCTTCAGACGACGATAATTAATAAATATTCTGTCAGGCCTGCAATTTTCTCTTGATTATTGAAGGACGACAGAATATCTAAACCATCCGTTCCAGCTTTTCCCTAAAGGGTTGGATGAAACAAGACGAACAAGGGGCCATAGCTCAGTTGGGAGAGCGCTTGCATGGCATGCAAGAGGTCGGCGGTTCGATTCCGCCTGGCTCCACCAAACACCACCTAAGGTGTTGGTATTCAAAGAAAATCAATAAAATCAGTAGCTTAACCTTCACGCTGTTACACAAAAGTGTTACACATACAGTATGGATGAGATGGCTAAATATCCCGGTCTTGAAACCCGAAACGGTATCTACCGTGTGCGATGGCGTACCCCAACAGAAGTGGCGACGGCGGTTAAGGATCATTTGCCAGAATGGCAGCGAGAGGTGCGAGCCAAGAGTGATACTTACGACAAGTGGGTGCGAGTAATTTCCAAGAATGGATCACTTAAAGTAGAGGTAACCAAGTCACTGAAAACGACAGACCGCAGTGACGCGGTCAAACGTTATCATGAAATGGCACTTGAGTTTCAAGCGATTTACTCCTCCATTGTT
>DAOUPT010000075.1 GCA_030626025.1 Anderseniella sp.
ATTATCTTTATCGATAGGCGTAAAAATTTCTTTCTGGCGGGTCAGGGTATTGTACAGTTTTAGAGGCATAACGTGTCCTTAGAGGCCGGCCCCGGAACGCTTCTATTTTGATTTTTTAAGAAAAGCAGACCGCTGCCAGCAGATGGGTCTAGACCCTATGTATCAGCTGATAATAATGCAACAAATGTTGCAAATGGATTTACAAACGGTTTTCATTGCGCCAACATGGCCAATTCCCCCGCGCCCGTCAAGTGGCGAATTTGGAGCCCCTCTTGATGTCGCAAAAATCTACACTGAATGCCGGGTTATGGATGCTGGGGTGGTTTTCCTCCATGTTGATGATGACCGTATCGGGACGCGAGGCAACGCAAGACTTGCCGGTAAATATGCTGATGTTTTTTCGCTCGGCCATCGGTCTGGCGATATTGCTGCCGATTGCTGGCTGGATTGGATTTTCTCACATTAAAACACAGCAACTCGCTGGCCATGGGTTGCGCAGCTCAATTCACTTTGGGGCACAGTTTTCGTGGTTTATGGCAATATCGCTGATTCCACTGGCTCAGGTGATCTCGATTGAGTTCACCATGCCAATCTGGGCGGCAATCATTGCAGCGGTTTATCTGGGAGAAAAGATTACCAAAACCCGCCTGACGGCCATTTTACTCGGCTTCATTGGTATCCTGGTTATTGTCCGCCCCGGCTTTGCCGATTTTGACAGCGGACAGGGTTGGGCGCTGGCCAGTGCATTTGGCTTTGCCGGGTCAGTGGTAATGACCAAACGGCTGCTGGAAAAAGACAGTGCTTTTACCACGCTGTTTTATATGATTGTCATTCAGTTGATACTCGGCAGTATTCTGGCGGTGTTGTTCTGGCAATGGCCCTCGACCCAGGCATGGCCATGGGTGTTTGTAGCGGCGATCGCCGGGCTGACATCACATTACTGCCTTGCCCGCGCCCTCTCGCTGACCGATGCGTCCTTTGTTGCCCAACTGGATTTTGCCCGGGTACCGCTTACGGTTGTTTTGGGCTACTTGCTGTATAATGAAGGCGTCAGCATTTATCTGATCGCCGGTGCCGGGTTGATCATATTGGGTAACATGATCAACCTGCGGCGGGCGTGAGATTGCGCTACTCAGCAGCGACTATTCCAGCCAAATCAGCTTCGACGTGCTCTTTTTTCAGCTCTTCAGCAATCAGGAATGACAATTCCAGAGCCTGATCGGCGTTGAGGCGGGGGTCGCAATGGCTGTGATAGCGGTCATGCAGATCCTGATCGGACAGGGCATAGGCGCCACCGGTGCATTCTGTAACATTTTTACCGGTCATTTCCACATGAATGCCACCGGCATAAGTGCCTTCAGCCTTGTGAACCGCCATAAATTGACGGACTTCTTTCAGGATCCGGTCAAATGGCCGGGTTTTGTAACCGCCGGCTGTACTGATGGTGTTGCCATGCATCGGGTCACAGGACCAGATTACATTGCGGCCCTCTTTTTTGACCGCCCGCAGAAGTTGCGGCAGATATTTTTCGACCTCATCAGCACCATAGCGGGTAATCAGGGTCAAACGACCGGGCTCATTGTCAGGGTCAAGCACGTCGATCAGTTTGAGCAATTCATCAGCTGATATCGAAGGACCGCATTTCATGCCAATGGGGTTTTTGATACCGCGGAAAAACTCAACATGGGCGTGATCAATCTGGCGAGTGCGGTCACCGATCCACAGCATGTGGCCCGACGTTGCATACCAGTGGCCAGAGGTTGAATCGACCCGGGTCAATGCCTCTTCATAACCCAAAAGCAATGCTTCATGGCTGGTGAAGAATTCTGTCTGGCGCAATTGCGGTGCCGTATCAGGGTTGATACCGCAGGCTTTCATGAAGCCCAATGCTTCTGAAATCCGCTCAGCCAATTCGTCATAGCGCTCACCAAAGGGTGAGTCTTTCAACGCCCCGACGGTCCAGCGATGGACGTGCTCAAGATTGGCATAGCCACCCATGGCAAAGGCTCGCAGCAGGTTCAGCGTTGCGGCTGATTGCCGGTAAGCCATGATTTGACGATGGGGATCAGGTTCGCGGCCCGCTGCATCAAACTCAATGGAATTAATGATGTCACCACGATAGCTCGGCAGCTCGACGCCATCTCTGGTTTCAAAATTTGAGGAACGTGGCTTGGCAAACTGACCGGCGATGCGACCGACTTTTACCAATGGCTGGCCACCAGCAAAGGTTAGCACCACAGCCATTTGCAGGAAGACCCGGAAAAAATCGCGGATGTTATCGGCAGAATGTTCAGCAAAACTCTCAGCACAATCGCCGCCTTGCAGCAGAAAGGCTTTTCCCTGGGCAACGCGGGCCAGTTTGCGTTGCAGTTTTCTGGCTTCTCCTGCAAAAACCAGCGGCGGAAACTCGGCAAGCTTTGCCTCTGTTTCAGCCAGTTTTTCCAGATCGCTATATTCAGGAATCTGAACCACGGGAAATTTGCGCCAGCTTTGTGGTGTCCACGCGTTTGCCATTTTACCTTCACTCCATACTGTACTTTGTGCTGCTGTGTTCCCAGCACCATATGCGCCCATCATTTTTGATTTTCGAGCGGATTATTCCTATACACCGGCCATTGCTGCATGGCCAGACTTTTAGTTTATCATAATTCCCGAAAATTTCAGATCAAAAGGTCCAAAGAGGTTGGCAACGGGTTTTTAACCTGATCGCTCTATAATGATGGCAGAAAAAAATTGGGATGTTTTGAGATGCTGGAACAGTTTAAAGAAATTGAATGGGATGATTATGTGGCCATATTGTCGTATGGCAACCCACCGGTCTGGCTGCAACTGGTGATTTTTACCGGGCTTTCGGGAGCTTATGTGCTGTATCGCATTATGACTCGTAAACGGCCCATGTCCAAAGCAAACAAACTTAAATACAAAATCCTGTTTTTCGTCGTCATCTTGCTGATCTTGTTTCAGGAAGAATATAATTTACGCGGCCTGCTGGATACTATTGGTCTTTAGAGCACTTTGTAACCTTGCATTACTCCATCTTTTTCGTGCAGTATCAATTGCATGGCAAACCTGATTAACAAAGCCCCCTCCTTTACCCTCGGCATTGAGGAAGAGTACCTGCTGGTTGACAAAACCAGCCGTGACCTGGTGCGCGAAGCCCCCAAAGGTTTGATGGACGAATGCAAGGAAGTTATGTCCGAGCAGGTTAGCCCGGAATTCCTCCAGTGCCAAATTGAAGTTGGTACGCGGGTTTGTGCAAGTTTGCAGGATGCCCGCAAGGATCTGGGTCATTTAAGATCATGTATTGCCGAAATAGCCGGACGGCATAACCTTGCCCCGATTGCCGCCTCAACCCATCCCTTTGCCGACTGGACCGACCAGCGCTTTACCGACAAGAAACGTTATACGGCGCTGGCCAAGGACCTGCAGGGGGTCGGGCGACGCATGTTAATCTGCGGCATGCATGTACATGTGGGTATTGAAGACCGCGAACTGCGTATTGATGTGTTCAACCAGCTGCCGTATTTTTTGCCGCACCTGCTGGCTCTTTCGACCTCATCGCCGTTCTGGCAAGGGCGTGATACGGGGCTTAATTCTTACCGCCTGACGATTTTTGATAATCTGCCGCGCACCGGCCTGCCACCACAGTTTGACTCATTTGGCGAATATGAGCGTTCGATCAGTATTTTAATCGATAACAAACTGATTGAGGATGCCTCGAAAATCTGGTGGGACTTGCGCCCCTCTCATCATTTTCCGACCCTTGAAATGCGCATTTGCGATGTGCCAACCTCGCTTGATCACACCATTGCTATTGCCGCCCTTTATGTTTGCATCGTTCGGATGCTCTATCGTCTGCGTCATAAAAATCTGAGTTGGCGCAAATATGAACGGTTTTTGATCAATGAAAACCGCTGGCGAGCGCAACGCTACGGGACCCGCCAGGGGTTGATTGACTTTGGTTGCCGCGCGGTTGTTCCGTTTACCGAATTGCTGGATGAACTGATTGAGCTTCTTCATGGCGATGCCGAAGCGCTCGGCTGTGTGGCCGAGATTGAATCGGCCCGTAAAATCCTGGAATACGGCAACAGTGCCGAGCGCCAGCGCCGGGCCTATGATGTTGCCCTTGCACAACGAAAATCTACTGACGAAGCCTTGAAAGCTGTGGTAGATTTGTTGATTGAAGATACGATTGAGGGTGTGGCATAATAATGATTTGGTTGAAGGTCGTGCATATTTTGTGCGTTATGGGCTGGATGACTGGCATTTTTGCCGTCCCGCGCGCCCTGATTTTCTGGCACCGGGAACACCAGTTGCACGGGGCTGGCGGCAACACCGGACAACTGACTATTCGCCTGTTCCGCTTTTCGACCCTGCTTGGTGTTATCGCAATGGCAACCGGCTTGTGGCTGGCCTATGACTGGTCATTCCCCGATTGGGTTTATGTCAAACTTGGTCTGGTTGGATTGTTGCTTGTTCATTACGTCTACACCGGTCTTTTGGTCCTGAAAGCCCACAGAGGCGTTTTCGAAAAGTCGGAAAGATTCCTGCGCATTTACAACGAAATCAGCGTGTTTGTGGTTATCGCAATTTTATACATCGTGGTTGCGAAACCGTTCTAAAGCACTCGCTGCCCTAAGCTTCAAGCTCGAGTTTGCGCTGCATGGCTTCTTTGGCCGAGGTATAGGCTTCCTGGCGATCAACGCTCCAATAGCGCAGTTCTTCCAACTTGATCGGCTCGCCGGTCACTGCGCAACGGACAAATTGCCCATGCTTGATGACCTGATAATCAGCATCAAGGTATTTCACTGTAGCCTCACCAGCCGCAGTAAATGTATTTTCAAATCTGTTCATGCTTATTGATATAGCAAGCTGGTGGCAAAAGGACAACTGCAGCAAATTGGCAATATCATTTTACTGATATTGCCGCATGATTTCCTGCAAGCGGGTTTCGGCCTGAATAACCGCCCCTTTATTTTTGGACAGGGCAATGGGGATGTTCTCGTCCTTTGCAAGCTCAACTGACAAGAGTGCATAGCCATCTTGGCGGGTGTGGTTTTTAACAGTTTTAACATCGGCCCAGAGGGCAGAGGATTTTGATATTCTTAGCCAACCATATGTAGTGGTTTTTATGCCTTGCCGGTCGATGGTTACTTCATCCTGACTGGCATATTGGCGCAAGGCCGACAGGCCGACCAGAAACGCAGTGAGTGTGACAACTCCCAGCAACAGCAAGACCAGTATGTAGGGAAGCTGTGGAACAAGGGTGAAAATTACCACGGCAATGCCCGCCGCAAAAATCATCCATATGCCTGAACTGATTAAAATAATCAGTGCCAAACGCTGGTTTCGCGGCCAGCTTGTTGTCGCTGGCAAGTCAGTCAAATCAGGGATAATGGAGATTGTTTTCTGCGGCGGAATATAGATCATTTAACAATCGCGATCAGGTTTTTGCCGACAGCGTGCCTTCTTTGGTTGCAGCACCGGCAAGCGAGGAAAAGGCCACCATAGCTTCGGGAGTGAGCTTTCTCAACTCGCGGCTATATTCCGAGATATCGTTGGTCAGACCAATATAATCTTTTGTCATTGTCACGCCTCACGAATCATCAGGGCAATTTGATCTTTGAGCAACAAGCGTTGTTTTTTCAGATCTTCCCATGCTTCGTCACTTGCCGGTTCCACTTCGATTTCGATGCGGTGAATTTCGCGATTTATAGTGTGATACTCATCTGAAAGTTTTCTGAAATGGGCATTTTCCATTTTCAGATTGTGCAAGACTTCAGTATCTCCGGGAAATTCTTCAGCAAGCTCGTGGGGGGTGTGTGTCATTGGATATTTCTCCTTGTTAAAAGGACTATCTATCGACGGGTTATAAGCCGCATTGACCAAGGTCAATCGCAAACCTTGAGCTGACAATCAAAGCCACCATCTCCATTAAACCGGATAAGCTGGTAAACCGGTTTGCCGACCATGACCAGCGGATATGCACCTTTGCGCCGGTCGAGCGACATGGCGGTCAGGGTCATGCCCGGTATTATCCCGACCGCACCGATTGTGTTGCGGTGGGCATGGCCGCAAAAAATGCCTTTGATCCGGGAAAAGGGCGCAATCAACGCTTCGAACGCTTCGGCCTGCTGACGGTCTTCAAACTGAAACGGATAAGGATTGTCGGCCATCTCAAAGGACGGATGGTGCATGAATAAAGCCACCGGCTTTTGGCTTGCTGCCAGAATTGTCTCAAGCCATTGTCTGCGCTGATCACAAAACGCCCCTTTGTTTGACGTGTCACTGAGCGTATCGAGCAGGATCAGTTGCCAGTCAGGGGTATCAATCATTTGCTGAATAAACCCGCTAAGCGGGCTGGACTGGCTAAGCGGGCTGGACTGGCTAAGCGGGCTGGACTGGCTAAGTGGGCTGGACTGGCCAAGCATTTCTGACATATTGGCTCGCCGGTCCTTGTTGCCGGGAATCGCGTGCCAGGGCATATGCAGGCGGTCGAGCATTGTACGGGCCAGGCGGTATTCGTCCTTGCGGTCGCAATGGGTGATGTCGCCGGTATGGATGACCAGATCAGGCTTTTCTTCAAGCTGGTTAATATCGGCGACCACCCGCTCAAAATCAGCGATGCGTCCGGCATCAGCAGGTTCAGGGACTTCTATGTGGCTGTCGGTGATGTGAGCGATGAGCATTTTATCAAGCAGGATAGTTGAGGGGAGATTGCCTTGTAGCAAATTTCTCATATACAGTAAGATGACAAAATGACAGGGTTACCGTCTTCAAAGAAAAGACAATTGCTGGCCGAAATTACTTACATGGTCAACCGTCAGGAAACAGACAGGCCGGCGATGGATTATCATGAGGCGTGTTAGCTGAATTTTGCCAAATGGCAACTCCCGCACAAATACGTTCACACCTCACCAATCCGCACCAAAAAGCGTCATCCACTTTACCGCTTGTTAATTGATTTGACTCACATTGGCGATCAATAAAAATATTTTTCCACGCAATATATAGGCAATTTTTCTTGCCTTGAGCACCCTTTTATTGCCTTGCAACTCTATCACAGGTGGCCGAATGAATAATTCCAAATCATTGTTCAAATTTGATATCCTCACATGGACAATACTGGCTCTTTCAGCACTTTATGTTGCTCTGGTTCTGTTTCCCTCTCACCTAAACCATGATGTGTCCTGGATACTCTACGGCTCGCGGGAAATGTTAAATGGCGGAGAATTTGGCAGGGACGTCATTGATGTAAACCCGCCACTGACCTGGTGGTTCAGTATGCCGCCAATGTGGGTCGCAGAACTATTTAATGCCTCACCGATTCTTGTGTTTCGCTTGTATGTTTTTTTGCTGATCGGTGTCAGCATTACGCTGTTACGGCGCACCAACAAGCAACTTGAACACTGGCAGGTCGCGGCGGCGGCGATGACTCTGATCGTTATGCCCGGCTATGATTTTGGTCAGCGCGAACATCTGATGGTTATTTTGGTGGTCCCGTATCTGGGCATTGCCATTAAACCGGTTGAAAATGAACCGGCCTCAACCAGATACCTCATTGGATTACTGGCCGGGATTGGTATTTGTATCAAGCCCTATTTTTTATTGATACCAATCTGTGTCGAAATCTTCAGGATCGTCAAAACGCGAAGCTTTCCTGGCATTTTCCGAATTGAAACCATCACAATGGGAAAGTTTGGCATCGCCTATGTTGCATCAGCACTTATCCTGGCACCAGCATTTTCTTCTGACATTTTATCCGCAACCCTCACAAATTATACGGCTTTTAACAATCCGCTTATTTTCGTAGCGGGTTCACTGGTTTCCAAATCCATTTTGGTCTTGCTGGCTTTGATCGTACTGATCCTTGCACAGGTGCGCTGGCGGGCAGGTAGCGGGTTTCTTGCCGCAGCATTTGGTGCCGCACTGTCGGTTTTGGCACAGAGCAAGGGGTGGAATTACCATATATTACCGGTTGTTGCCTTTGTACTTTTGGCCATCTCCATGTCTTTTAAGCCTAAGAAAAAAGTGCTTTTCTATTTTGTTGGCATGGCATTTTCTTGTCTGGCGGTTTTCAATCAACCGGCTCGACAAGCAATTGTGCTCGTTTCACCATCAGGGCAACACAGCCTCGTTAATGCCCTGAGCAACCGCTTTTCGTCATTGCCGATCAAGAAGCGTAAAGTCTTTGCCTTTATCACCTCGCCACGCGATATCTGGCCTGCCATGCTTGATGCAAATGCACACTGGAGTGGCTCGCAGTGTTGCAACTATTTGCTTCCTGCAGCGGTCAACAATCCCGATGACAAGAAAACCCGGGCTAACGCGGAACGCCAATTGACGGCAATTGTCAAAACCCTTGAGCACGAAAAACCTGCATTGATTGCGGTGAACGGAGCAAACTATCAACTGGCTATCCGAAACCCTGGATTTGATTACATCAAGTATCTGAGACAGAGAAATGCTTATGATGTATTGTTTAAACAATACAAAGAAACCAAATCAATCGGGTATTTTCGTATTTTTGAAAGGCTCTAAGTGTGATCTCATCAATTTGTTCGAGCAGGTTTTTGACAATTGCCACCAATTAATTAGAGTGGCATTTCGTTTTCATTCTGAACCCGAAATGTTCTAACAGGAGCCTACAATGGAATTGAATGTATATCTTTCCGGTGAAATTCACACCGATTGGCGAAAACAGATTGAAGAGGGCATTGCAGCGGCTGGCTTGTCGGTGGAATGTTCAGCGCCGGTAACCGATCACGCAGCATCAGATGATTGCGGCGTTGAAATACTGGGTGCTGAAGACAACAAATTCTGGCACGATAATAAGGGGGCCGGGATCAACGCCATCCGCACCCGCACGCTGATTGAGCAGGCTGATTTGGTGGTTGTCCGGTTTGGCGAAAAATACAAACAATGGAACGCGGCTTTCGATGCTGGCTTTGCTGCTGCCCGCGACATACCACTAATCGTCATGCACGGACCTGAGCATCAACATCCCCTAAAGGAAGTCGACAGAGCTGCGTTAGCGGTTGTGGAAACACCAGAACAGGTTGTGCAAATTTTGCGTTATGTGATTGAGGGAAAGTTGGGTTGAACGCCGGTAAAAATGGCGCGAAATACAAAAAAATTGTATAGCAAATACCAACCGTGTCAGATTGATTCAATCTGACACGATCATGCTCAAGGCCTGTTCCGCAATCTTACTGCTTAAGGTGTTTTCGGCGTTTTGTATTTAGCCACTTTTTGCATTGGCTCCCAGACTGTTTCGTATCCTACGAAACCGTCCTTGGTCGCTTTCATCTGACGGGTAATCAGCTGGCGTGACTTGCCTTCAGGCACTTTTGGTCTTTTCTTTGGTGCTTCGCTCATTTTTATACCTCTGGTTAAACGCTACAAGTAGCTAAAATAAAATTCTGATCTGACATCAGTATATAGTCAAGTTGCTCAGTTGTGGTCATCAATAACGTCGCAACTGAACCACCTCACACTGAAACTTTAGTTGCTCCATCAACTTCGATCTCTGGCAACGCCGGTCCGCCCTCTTCCTTTTCCTCCTCAGTTGCATCGCGCACAGTGACGATGTCGAGGTTGAAAGTTACTTGCCGACCGCACAGGGGGTTGTTGCCATCAATGGTCAGGGTCTTTTCATCAATGCGAGTAACAATGAAATTTTTCGTCTGGCCCTTGTCATTTTCCATGATGACGGTTGTGCCGACTTCACGATATTCCTCAGGGACATTCTCAATCAGATCAGTAATGACCATTGATTCGTCCCTTGGGGGATAAAGCTGATTGCAATCGATGGGTACCTCTATGACATCACCGACGCTTTTGCCTTCCAGTTCGGCATGAACGGCCGGTGCCAGAATTTCGTTGTGGCCGTGAACATAGCCCAGGGGGAACTCGACCGATGTCAGAACCTGCCCGGATTTATCATCGGTGATTGTATAGGTGAGTTCGACCAGTTTGCCGTCTTGAATTGTCTGTTCCATATCAATACCTAAAAAATCGAGGCCCCAAAGACTTTGACCTCACCCTCTTCATAGCCCAGCACCAGCCGGCCAAGCCATTCGCCCTCTTTTTTGGTGCTTTTCTGCCGGTAAAGCACTGTCACATGTTCACCGCGGCGTATCGTACCGAGAAAGTCAAAGTCTTCCTCCAGGTTTCGGGTCAGCTCACTCTTGGCGAATTGTTTACCGACTTCCATCTGGTTCAGACCAAAGGCCAGTGATTTTGAGAAATGCTTGACGAACTCGCCATATTTGCCCGCATTGGACCATTTGACCAGATCGGCCCATAGCGGGTTGGCAATTTCCAGAATTTCATCATCAGATTTTTCAATTATGTTCATCTGCGATACTTTCTTATGCTTCGAAAATTTACTTTGCCATAACTAGCGTTGCTTGGCAGATCAAAAAAAAGATCAACACCTGAAATGCTGATCTTTTTTTGTTGTGTATTGGCACTCAGGTTGAATGCCATTTTAACGGTTTTACTCGCCTTCGCCAACCAGGTGATAACATGGTGCTTTTTCCATGGTGTATTCACCGGTATTGGGATCGCGACGTGAAACTGTCAGTACGTGCCAATCTTCATCATCCAACTTCAGCGCATCACCGCGGTAGTAGTAACCCGGCCAGCGGGTTTCCTTGCGGAACAGCGTGTGGTGCATGACACATTCCGAGGTACGGTGACGGTGCCTGAGTTCCCAGGCCCGCAGTAACTCGTGAATGTCCTCAGCCGCCAGCTTATCAAGGTCTTCTTCCATGATGTGCAGTTTTTTGAGGCCAATATTGAGCAGTTTCTCATTGGTCATGTAGTTGGAGCCCTGGCCAGCGCAATACTCGTCCATAAGTTTTTGCAGCCGGTCGAGACCCTGACGCGGGTTGATGTAGTGGGGGTTGACACTACCGGCAACGATTTCATTGCGATAGATCTTGTAGTGTTCCATCGGCTTGAATATCTCTTCCATACGGTCGTCGATCTGCTTTTGTGAAACCTCAATACCCTCAGCTTTACCGTCGTCGATATATTTACAGGCAGCCTTGGCAGCAAGACGGCCTTCGGTAAATGAACCAGACGAGAATGCGTGTGGTGTACCACCGACGGCGTCACCGGCACCAAACAGGCCTTCGACAGTCATCATGCGGTTATAACCCCAGAAGTATTCTGGCGGAGACACATCTTCAGGTCCACTGGCCCAGCCGCCGCAACCGGTGGCATGGGAACCCATGACATAAGGTTCTGACGTGGTCAGTTCAGGATTTTCGTATTTAGGGTCCAAATCAGTAGCTGCCCAAAGCACGGCCTGACCGACGGTCATGCCAAGGAAGTTTTCCCAACCGACTTCTTCAAGATGGGGGTCCTGGAAGGCTTCCATGGTTACCATGTGAATAGGACCACGACCGGCATTGACTTCGTTAATCAGCGCGTGGTTACGCAGACAAGTGGGCGTTGGTTGGTGATCAATATAATCGCCAACGATTTCCTTGGTGTTTTCATACCAGTTGGATTCGTATTCCTCACCCAGACCGTTTTGCGTATAGGTTTTCAGGTGAAGGAAGTAGGCACCGACAGGGCCGTAACCGTCTTTAAAACGGGCCAGAACGATGCGGTTTTCCATTTGGGTCATCTTTGCGCCGGCATCAATCATGAGGCCATAGGCGGAACCGGACGACCATGGTGCGTACCATACACGGCCAGCACCTTCACCAACCGAACGCGGCTTAAAGATGTTGGAGGCACCACCGGCACCACAAATCACAGTTTTGGATTTGAACACGTGATAGTTGCCTGTGCGCACGTTAAAACCAACAGCGCCGGCAATCCGGTTTTCCTTGGAATCATCTGTCAGCAGGTGAGTGACGCAGATGCGGTTGTAAACCTTGTCAGCAGATTGCGTGGCGGCCTCAGCCACGATGGGCTTGTAGGATTCGCCGTGAATCATGATCTGCCATTTACCTTCACGCATGTAGGCTCCCGTTTCGGGATTCTTCATCAGCGGCAGGCCCCATTCTTCGAACTGGTGCACGGCACTATCGACGTGGCGGGCCATGTCGAACAGCAGATCTTCACGGACCATGCCCATCAGGTCATTACGGGCGTAACGAACGTGATCTTCCGGGTTATTCTCACCCCAGCGGGTGCCCATATAGCAGTTAATCGCATAAAGCCCCTGGGCAACAGCACCTGAGCGGTTGATGTTGGCTTTTTCGGCAATGATGATTTTCTTGTCTTTGCCCCAGTAGCGTGCTTCCCAGGCTGCTCCTGTGCCGCCGAGACCGGCGCCAACAACCAGAATGTCGATATTGTCTTCGGTGATTGTTTTGTAAGCCATTAGTAATACACCCCTTCTTTCATAACGAGGCCATTGGATTTAAGGGTATGCAAATCGCCGTCGTCCAAACGACAGTCTCTGGGCTCGCCGTACAACAGCTGGCTGTCACGCATTTCCTTGCTTGGTGCCGGCTCATCCTTGAGTTTTGGAATATGCTTGCCCCACGGCTTGGTGGTGATCGGCGACAGGAAGCTTTTTTCAGTGCCGTTGCGGAATTTGATTTTCCAGGCAATGGTGCCCTTTTCTTCTTCGCGCTGCACCCGAACAGAGTGACCGAGCGGTGCAAAGTCGGCATAACCACGAACGTCAATGGCGTTGTGAGGGCAGGCTTTTACACAGGAGTAACACTCCCAGCACATATTGGGTTCAATATTGTAGGCGCGTCGGTAGGTCTTGTCGATGTGCATGATGTCTGATGGACAGATATCTACGCAGTGACCGCAACCATCGCACCGGGTCATATAGACGAATGTAGGCATTTTAGGCTCCCTCGAGTTCGAAAGAAATTTGATGATGAAAAAATTAGACGATATTGATTAGTAGTGGTTGGGCTGCTCGCGCTTGATGCCAAGCCCCATATCCATTGGCGCGTCTTTCAACAGCTCCATGGAGTGACGGTCCCGGTCGGCCGGGTCGTTCCGGTCGGCATATGCAGGCAGGTTCTCGCGCGATCCGTCAGCAACAGTGACTTTCTTTTGATAGGCTGCTGCTGGCTTGAAGAACATGTGAGCAAATTTTGACCACAAAACACCGCCGAACAACACTGTGCTTGAGATAATGAACAGGATCAGGAACAAGGTTGTCCAGCCACCGGCTCCAACTGATTGCATGAATGACCAGATCAGGCCGGTCGTTGCAGTGGCCAGAAGCGAGAGGATAAACAGGTCAGCGCGGACAAGGTCGAATGGTGAAGGCTTTTTGCCCTCAGATACAACATCAACGCGGATGCCGAACCAGAACCAATAACCGCCGATGCAAAGGCTCAACGCGCCCAGATGCCACAAAATCGGCCAGATTGCCGGTGTCTCGGCACCTGCGCCTGTATAGGCGAAAACCATAACGGCACTGGCCAGGACAAAAACAATGAAACCATACATTGATAACAGATGAGACACTCTGCGTTTCGGATTGCTGAACTCTGAAGAGGTCATAATTTCCGAAGTGACGGTTTTGACGACAAGGCCGACTTTTTCGCCGCCGCCCACTGTGCGGGTCGCTGATTTTTTTGCTTCTTCAGCGTTGGCAAAGAAATACTCGGCGCTTTTCTTGTGGAGAGTGTCGATTATCGTACCACCGATAACCAAAATCGCCATAACGACGACATAAATTTGCATAGTCAGGGCGGGTATGGTCCCTGAAAGTTCGGCGAAAGGGTTTGTAGTGAACATTCTGGATCTTCCTTCAATAAAACTCTTTTTATTTTGCCAATACCGTTTCAGTACCTGTAACCTGCCTGTTGGCATTGGTGACACCGTTGCTGGCGCTGGCTTATACGAAAAAATTCGCACGTTTGAATATGAGACACGTACAGCTATCATAATTTGTCTATGTTAGGCAACAGCCCGAACCGTGTGAATCATGCTAAAATGGTGCGACAGATTGAACACGCTATTTTGATTGAAACAAGGAGCCAACTGACTTGAAAAGGTGAGACCAAAACACCAAGAACCGGTCAAAAGGACAAAAAACCATGGAAAACAACCCCTTGGATGATCTAACCAAGCGCCTCATTGCCTTTCGCGATGCCCGCGACTGGAAACAATTCCACAGCCTCAAAGACCTGATTTTATCCCTCAATCTGGAAGCATCCGAGCTGTTGGAGCTGACACAGTGGAAAAGTGAGGGAGAATTTGAGGCGTTGGCGGGAGAATCGGGGATGAAGGCCAAGCTGGAGGAAGAATGCGCTGATGTGTTGCTCTATCTTCTGCTGATTGCTGAACGGGCGGGGATTGATCTGGCGGCGGCGGCGGATGCCAAGATTGACCGGAACGGGGAGAAGTATCCGGTGGAGAAAGCGCGGGGGGTGGCGAGGAAGTATGATGAGTTGTGAGGGGCGGCATTCTAACTTTCACAGCCAATCCGTTAATTGCATTGCACCTTAAGTGCGTCTGTTCACATTATCTGATTTTGAGTTATCAGGGTTGTCGCGTGCATATTCTCTATTGTTTATTTTTACTACATGTGCCCCAGTGTGTTCACCGCGCTTTATTTCAGCTACTACATTTCTCCTCGGTATGTTTTTACGACTACCGATATCATAGTGCTCATTGCGACCGCCGGGGCCGTCATTTTTGCCTTTAATTTTGGTCACGTTAGTTTCCTTTCTTCCCCCAGCGGGTCGGGAGTTGTACTCCCGTACCCGAACGTTCATACCAATCTGCCCTTACATTGCAACCCAAACAATTTTGGGGAGGTGCAGAAACATTCAGAGGTGGTTGCCGGAAAAATCCTGTTAGGATTGGGATTGCGCTCACGCTGTCGCCCTTCGGGCTGCGCTCCGCGGGGGGCGGCGCGATTGCGCGCCGGGGCCTCAATGGCCCAGTCGGCGGCTATGGCCGCCTTCGCTGCGGGTTCCCTGCTGGTTTACTTACATACGCTAAGCCATCGCCTCAATCCCCGAAACATCCGTTTCCGTCGTTGCCAGATCATAACTTGCCTGCATGTTCAACCAGAACCGCGGCGTGGTATTAAATACCTTGGCGAGGCGCAGGGCGGTGTCGGGGGTGATTGAGGTTTTTTCGGTTGCGACGCGTTCGATTCGGGTTCTGGGGACGCCTAGCATACGAGCGAGCTTTAACGGGCTTAATTTCAGTGGCTTAAGATATTCTTCGCGCAGGATTTCGCCGGGATGAACTGCAGGTAGCTTAATTTTAGTCATAATTCTATCTCCTAGTGGTAATCCACAATTTCAACATCAATCGGCCCGGCATCGCTCCAGACAAAACATATACGCCATTGCCGGTTGATGCGGATTGAATTTTGACCAGCACGATTGCCGCTTAAATTTTCAAGATGATTACCCGGTGGTGATTTCAAATCATCAAGAACAACCGCATTGTCCAGCATAACCAGCTTACGAACAGCGGCACGGACAATGTTGGAAGGAAAGCCTTTAGGTGTTTGCCCCTTCTTTGCTCTGTGCAACTTTTTCTGTGCGCTTGTCTTTGTAGCTGATTATCACAAAAATTATGTATCAAGAAATGATACATGTATCAAGGTCTGATACATTTTCAACATTCACCCCTGCGGGTCGGGAGTTGTGCTCCCGGACCAGCTGTTGGTGGTTACACAAGAAGCCACCTAGGTCATTCCCGCGCAGGCGGGAATGACGATTACTATGTATTCCCTTTTTGTTCTTGACTTGTTATTTTTACTGTGTTATAAATCCTGCTCCACTCATCGACTAACAGGAGCGCATGGATCCGTCGCTTTGCGAGTTGATGGGGCGGTGTCCTGAACGGGGTTGGGTTTGACGGCCATTATCCTTTCAGGGGCGAAATTGTTGATTTGATGCCTGCCGAGCACGGTATGGCGGTAGACCGGTTGGAACCTGCGCAAGTGAAATAGTGTGTGTGTCTTGCGTGTTTCCCCTGACCCGT
>DAOUPT010000120.1 GCA_030626025.1 Anderseniella sp.
ATAGAGGGTAGTGTTTTCAGGCAAAGGGTGGGGGGGCCGGGGTGGGTCATTCTGAGCGGACAATTGCCAAATTTCTTTTTGATAGGGCTTTGGTTTCAAAGTGAGGGTAGCAAGGGCGTTTTGTAACCCATATGTAACCCCAGACTTTATTGCACAAAGGTCAAGGCACGCTAAGTCATTGAAATGATTGGTGCACCGGGGAGGATTCGAACCCCCGACCCCCTGATTCGTAGTCAGGTACTCTATCCAACTGAGCTACCGGTGCCAAGGTCAGACATTGCGCTGTGGCACGCCTGACGAGTGGGGCTTTCCTAATGGAATATGGTGATAAAGGCAAGCGGGGAATTTGATTTTATTGTCGCCGCTCTATTATTGTGCGACATTTGCTTAATATCCCTCTCAAAAATTTATGACAGACATTATCCTCATGAAAAAAACCTTTTTAATTTGCTTGTTATTTCTTCTTGGCGCGGCGCTGGCTGGATGTTCCAACAGCGGTCCGGCGATGGTCGCCACTGCCAATCCACTTGCCTCTAAAGCTGGCGCTGCTATGCTGGAAAAAGGTGGTTCGGCAATGGATGCCGCGATTGCGGCGCAATTGGTGCTCGGGCTGGTCGAACCGCAGTCATCAGGTATTGGGGGGGGCGCTTTTGCGCTTTACTTCAAAGCGGACCGGTCTGAAATTACAACCTTTGACGGGCGTGAAAAAGCTCCCACCAAAGCCGGTGAAAACCTTTTTCTGGGTGATGATGAAAAGCCGATAAAGTGGCAACAGGCCAGTATTGGCGGGCGGGCGGTTGGTGTGCCGGGGGTTATTGCCCTGTCATGGAAGGCCCACCGCAAATTCGGGCAGCTGTCGTGGGCCGAACTGTTTGAACCGGCTATAAAGCTGGCCGAAAATGGTTTTAAAATCTCTCCGCGCATGCACAAGGCGCTTGTGCGTTCAAAGGATGCCCTGAAACAAGATTATAACGCTCGCGCGCTTTATTTTTCACCCGACAAACTCGAATTGTTGCCTGTCGGCCATGTTTTGAAAAACCCCGCTTATGTAAAAACCCTCAAGCTGATTGCCGAAAAAGGTCCGGCCGGTTTTTATCAGGGCCCGGTGGCAAAAGCCATGGTTGACACGGTGCAGAACCATCAGGGTAATGCCGGAAAGCTAACCCTGGATGATCTTAAAGCCTATGAGGCGATTGAGCGACACGCGGTCTGTTCGCTCTATCGAAGCTATAAAGTGTGCGGCATGCCACCGCCAACTTCAGGTGGCCTCACCAGTCAGATGATCCTTGGCATGCTTGAACACTTTAACCTTGGAGAGATGCAACCTGGCTCTGCAACCGCCATGCATCTTTTTACCCAGGCCAGCCGCCTCGCCTATGCTGACCGTGATGTCTATATGGCAGATGCGGATTTTGTTGAGGTTCCTGTGACTGGTTTGCTCGATAAAAATTATCTGAAAAAGCGTGCCCGGTTGATCAATCCGTTGACCGATATGGGCAAGGCCAAACCCGGCTCGCCGCCGCTGGCTGATGAAAGCCAAAAAAAGGCGGCTGGTTTGCCAATGCCTGAATATGGCACCAGTCATCTTTCCATTGTCGATGATCAGGGCAATGCGGTTTCGATGACCACCTCGGTGGAGCGGGCCTTTGGCGGCCATATCATGGTTGGCGGGTTTATATTGAACAACCAGTTGACTGATTTTTCATTTGTGCCAGTGCACAATGGCATCAAAGTGGCTAATCGGGTTGAGGGGGGCAAGAGACCGCGCTCTTCTATGTCACCAACGATGATTTTTACTGCTGATGGCAAACTGTTTGCCGCTGTTGGTTCACCGGGCGGCAGTCGGATTATCGAGTTTGTCACGCGTACTGTGATCGGTCTGATTGACTGGCAATTGCCGATGCAACAGGCGATCAATCTTGGCAATGTCAATAACCGTAACCGGGTTACCGAGCTTGAGGCTGGCACCGGCGCTGAAAAATTCGCCCCTGCCTTTAAAGCAATGGGTCATGCGGTGAAAATACGGCAGCTGACCAGTGGTTTACATGGGGTTCGCATTACATCATCGGGTATGGATGGCGGGGCGGATCAACGACGTGAAGGAATGGTCATCGAACTGGGAAAATAAAAGTGGCACTTTGTTAGAATCGGAACTGGATCCTTGCTTTTAACCACCAAATTTGGACTGATGGCAACTTGACGATGAAAACCGCTCCCGGTTTGACAGGAACATCAAACCGGGATGGCTCATAACAGGAGAAACCCAATGGATTTATCGCAAAGCAATAACGACTACAGCGAAGTCATTGAAAATGACCGGGCCCATGTCTGGCACCATTTGAGCCAGCATAAAAAATACGAAACCAGTGATCCTCTTGTGATTATCGAAGGCAAGGGCATGCAGGTCTGGGATGCCAACGGCAAGCAATATCTTGATGCGGTATCGGGCGGTGTTTGGACTGTCAATGTCGGTTATGGCCGTGAAAGCATTGCTGATGCGGTGCGCGATCAACTGGTTAAACTCAATTACTTCGCCAACTCGGCTGGCTCTATTCCCGGCTCTATGTTTTCAAAAGCACTGATCGACAAGATGCCGGGCATGTCGCGCGTGTACATGTCCAATTCAGGTTCAGAGGCCAATGAAAAGGCCTTCAAAATTGTCCGCCAGATTGCCCACAATAAATATGACGGCAAGAAGCACAAAATTCTCTATCGGGACCGCGACTATCATGGCACCACAATCACCGCACTGAGCGCCTGTGGACAAAATGAGCGCAAGGACCAGTATGGGCCGTTTACACCGGGATTTGTTGAAGTCCCCCATTGTTGTGAGTATCGCTCACAATATGGCGAGTGTGACGATTATGGTGTGCGTGCGGCTCGGGCTATTGAAGATGTCATTTTGCGCGAAGGTCCCGATACCATTGGTGCGATCTGTCTTGAACCGGTAACCGCTGGCGGCGGGGTTATTCCGCCACCTGAGGGTTATTGGGAAACGGTTCAGGAAATTTGTACTAAATACGATATCCTCATTCATATTGATGAAGTTGTTTGCGGTTTGGGCCGCACCGGCAAGTGGTTTGGCTATCAGCATTACGGCATCAAGCCTGACATGGTGACCATGGCAAAGGGTGTTGCTTCTGGCTATGCGGCGATTTCCTGCACGGTCACCACAGAAGAAGTGTTTGAGCAATTCAAGGCCAACCCGTCAGACCCGATGAGTTATTTCCGCGATATCTCGACCTTTGGTGGTTGCGCGGCGGGACCGGCAGCAGCTCTTGAGAATATGCGGATTATCGAAGAGGAAAACCTGCTCGATAATGTCACCCGAATGGGCGATTATCTGCTTGACCGGCTAGAAGACCTCAAGGGTAAGCATGGCAATGTTGGCGATGTGCGTGGCAAGGGACTGTTTGTTGGTCTTGAGCTTGTCACTGATCGCCAATCGAAACAGCCCGTTGATGAAACACTGGCGCAAGCCGTTGTGGGTGATTGCCTGGCGCAAGGCGTGATCATCGGTGTTACCAACCGCTCTATAGCCGGTTTTAACAATACCCTGTGCCTGAGTCCGGCGCTGATTTGCACCAAAAGCGATCTGGACCAGATTGTTGAGGCGATCGACAATGCATTGACGAAGGTTTTTGGTTGAGCGTGAACTGCCCATCGCACCGCCGGTCGAGAGTAACATTCCGAAAGGGGTTGAAAAACCCCTTCCAACGGGGGTGGGGGAGTCGACCTCAATTATCTGAGTTTGCTCAATTTTTTGTCAATCACACACGTCTTCAAAACCAGAGTGGTATTGTAGGTTTTTCTGAAATTCTTGTAATCCAGCGGGTAGAATATAGTTGTGATGGTCTGGCTACCGGTACCGTCCGACGCAATATCAATCGACACTTTCTCGGTTGAGTCATCGGTTTCTTTTCTGCTGCGGTTATTATCTGGAATTCCAGTCCAGTGAAAAGTGCAATTCATCGTCACCTTGCTGTAGCCGGTCGATTTGACAATAGAGATCGTTATTTTTTGGCGACAATTCTTTATTCTATCCTTGTCTTTGTAGACCGAGCTTGGTCTACTCTTACATTTCGTTTTACCGACATAGTCAACCTTGATTTTCGCACTGACTGGTGTTGGTTTCTTGACCGGCACCGGCTTTTTAATTGAATGAGCTTGCCGGAAAAGGGCAATGGACGCGTTTGCACCTTTGAGCCTTTGGCCCCATACTTTTTCTTTTTGGTTTTCCAGAAGATACTTAAATTTGATAAGATTCGCCTTGGTCAGCGCATCCAGCTGCTTGTTCGTTAAGGAAAAAGATATCCATGTTTTTTTACCTTCTTTTTTAACGATACAACCCAGGATGAAATGACAGGCTTTCCAAGTGCGAATATTAATAACACTGTTGTGTTTGCCAGAGGTACTTGCTCCTATGTGCCTTGCTATACTTTGGGGACCTTTGAATTCCCAGACCAGCCAGGTTTTGTTATCAACATAATTTAATGTGATGCGCGAAAAGAAATCATTATTACTGATATAGCTGACAACTTTTTTATTTTTGTATACCCATGGATGCTTTGCAAAGGATTGAGCATTCACCAGCCCGGTTGCTGACAGAATAAAAAGCAAGACCAACCCAACACGCATAATAAACCCGTCCTTTGCAATGACATCCCCATGGCGGGTTGTTTCATTGCGTGAAGATGGCACAGGTATATGCTTTTATCAATCGCCCCCTAGCGGGTCGGGCGTTTTACTCCCGCCCCCGAACGTTCATGCCAATCTATCCCTACATAGCGCCTTAACCAACTTTGGGAAGTGCAGGAACGTTCCGGTCATGGAAGCAACCCTAGACCGGCTGCTGGCAATTATTCAAGAACTCACCTACGTCATTCCCGCGTAGGCGGGAATGACAATTGTCGTATATTCCTGCTTTGTTCTTGACTTGTTCTTTTTACTGTGTTATAAATCCTGCTCCACTCATCGGCTAACAGGAGCGCATGGATCCGTCGCTTTGCGGGTTGATGGGGCGGTGTCCTGATCGGGGTTGGGTTTGACGGCCATTATCCTTTCAGGGGCGAAATTGTTGATTTGATGCCTGCCGAGCACGGTATGGCGGTAGACCGGTTGGAACCTGCGCAAGTGAAATAGTGTGTGTGTCTTGCGTGTTTCCCCTGACCCGT
>DAOUPT010000109.1 GCA_030626025.1 Anderseniella sp.
TGAAAAGGCCAAGGTCGCTGTGACGCCTGGGCGTGCATTTGGACCTATGGGTGAGCACCACATACGAATGGCTTACTGCAAATCTGAAGAGACAATTGAATTGGCCTTCAATCGAATTGAAAAGCGATTTCCAGCGTGATCTACTGATTACTTTGCCAGAGCACCTCTGGTCCAATGACAACCAAGAAGAATGATATTCATTAACAGCTGAACCGCAATGAACTTACGCTCCCCCAAGAATAATACCTACAGCTACGGCAATACCGCCTCCAAGTGCCACAAGCGAGTATCGCCGCGGTTCCTTTTCGGCTACGGGTAATAAATGTGTTGCCCCTACATACACCAGGGCGCCTGCTGATAGCGCGAGTAATGCGCCGAGTAACGGGCGATCTAATTGGTTGACGAAAGAGTGTGATATTAGCGTTCCTAACGGTGTAGTGAGAGCTGCTGCGGAAAAGGCAAGCCAAAAGGCCTTGTATTGGCTCAACCCGCCCCTCAAGAGCAAAACATATGTGACAATGCCTTCCGGGAATTCATGGAGAACCATCCCAAGCGTTGCGAGCACCCCAGTGAAAATACTAACGTTAAATGTGATTGAATAAATGATCCCGTCAACGAAAGAGTGAAACCCGATCCCAAGCATCGGAACCAAGCCGATCGCAAAGTTTATATTGGTTGAACGATCACATACATATGCAGTTATGAAACGGTTGAAGAAATGCATGAAGAGGTATCCAGCCAGCAAATAGATTGGTGCCTGAACATTCATGTCGAAACTCTTTGGGATGAGGTGCAGGAAGGAAACTGAGACCAGAACACCGGCTGCAAAGCAGATAAAATATGTACTGTTACGCTCCCCCCATTCTTTAAAATAGTGAATTACAAATATCCCGGACGTCGTCACCCCAGCCGCCAAAACGCTGGCAGAAAATGCTATCCAAAAATGGTCGTTCATGGCGACCTACCTTACATCAAACGGCTGCAAATAACGGTTAGACCGACTTCACTGCCCGGACCCGGCAGAAGTTTTGTGAGACTCTGCTGTCCTTTTGTGGGCACCATTCCTCTCTCCTGTATTGTACTCAATCTATCACCACTCATCTGAATCGGCGAGAAATGGTCGTTAGGGCGAAGTACCTGTCAATATGACGTAAACTTCCATAACCGGACCGCGGACAGTGGATTCGCCCTGACCAACAATGTCTGTCTTGCCGACAGCAAGCGCATTGGCTTCAACAATCTCCTCCAACTTAGCTCCGGTCGCGACAATTGCAGCCAATTTCCCATCATCGATTTCGCCGACAATACCTCTTACTTGCTTGTATGTTAATGTGGTCATACACAATATCTCCAAAACCCACCCACGCATCCTGGTACTCATTCGTGATCAGTTGCGACCGGCTCATCATACATCATTTTTTAAAGCAGTTTTAGTCTTCATGACTGGATAACGCATGAACGTGAATATCATGCGCAGAATGCTTGGCTAGGATATCCAGTGCTTTTTTCTCGCGATCCATATCTCTGGTTCGCACCCACAATAACAGCCCTCCGTGATCGAGCTGTTCCTGAATTCTGTGAGCATGTTGATCTCCAACCAGCTTTGCTAAAATGGAACCAATAAGACCTCCAGCGCCACCTGCAACAGCGGCTGCCACTATTGCAGCTGCAAGCGGGCCTCCGGTGGCTACCACGGCCCCTGCGGCAACAGTTGCGCCGACATAAACCAGTACGCCAACCAGCCCACCTTCCGCGGCTCCAACCGATTCTAGTGAGACATAAGCAGTTCGTGGGACTGCTGCATTGTCTTCTAATTCTTCCACTTTTTCGTAGGCGTGGCCAAGTTTTTTCTGGACAGTACTTTCACCAGCAAGCAGGCTGAGTTCAGCCCGATTGAATCCAGAACTCTGTAATTCATCTATCGCATCTTGCAGCGTTTCCGCATCTTCAAAAACAGCGACAACCTCGGTTAATTTCGCGGCGGATCCGGTATTCATCATAGTGACTCCCTATATAATGTGAGACAGCAGCATTAAACTTTTTGTGAAGCTAACGCACAATCACTGTAGCCACGTTGACTTAGGTTAAACAAAGTATTAGCGCATCATGGTATTTTTGAAACGTGTGTAGCTGCTTTGTCCAGTGGATGTAGCTGATCAATCTTGTCTGACCTGCTTTTAGTTAAGGTGCATTCATCTATATTTGCGGTGTACGCTGAAAAATTTACTAATAGTGAGAATATGCTCATGCAGATGAAAGCCAGAATCGCAAAAGCTGCCAAGCAAACCGCAACAACCTTTCTTCATATGTTCCCAATACTGTTCGGTGTCCTGGCTTTGGCAAGCCTCCTAAATGCAGCCATGCCGCTCCATATGATTACTGAGGCGCTGCCTATGGAAGGTATCTTTGGTCCTGTAGTCGCCGCTTTAATTGGTAGTGTGGCTGCAGGGCATCCACTAACAAGTTACGTTTTGGGTGGAGAATTCCAGGCAGCAGGCATTGGGCTTGCGACAGTGGCTGCTTTTTTAGTGAGTTGGGTAACAGTCGGTATCGTTCAATTGCCTACAGAAATATTTTCACTCGGCAAGAGGTTTGCGCTCTTTCGGTGCGTCTTTTGCTTTTTCTCATCCATTGCGATCGCCTACCTTATGGCCTTTACATTGCGACTGTTAAGTACATGAGGAAAGCTGAATCTAAAGACACCTCGGTTAGGCACGCATGGGGCTGGCTTTTCCTTACCGCTGTCATAGTTGCGTATGTGTGGTTGTATTTCCTGAATCCAGATGTGGTGAAAAGCGCCTGGTTATCATTTGGGGTATTGGCTTCAAAGATTGGACCGGTATTGGCCATCGTCTTTGCTCTTCTCTTTTTGTTCAACATACTCGCGGAACCTAAGTGGATCGGACGCTATGTGGGAGAAAAATCCGGTGTGCGAGGGTGGATCGTAGCCATTGTAGCTGGTGCTTTATCACTTGGCCCCATTTATCCATGGTACATTCTATTGGGAGAGCTAAAGAAAAAGGGGATGCATTTCTCCCTTATTGCGGTGTTTCTTTATGCCCGGGCGATAAAACTTCCTCTTGTTCCGTTGATGGCCCACTATTTTGGTGTGGCGTTCACAATTATACTGTTGGTTTATATTTTAGTGTTTGCCGTGTTGAATGGACTTGTCATGAAATTCTTGTTTTCCCGAGACTGGCTTAAGAATCGGTAATTAGCATCACGTTTGAGCAAATAATCAAAAAGGAACCACACATGAGGATCGCAGTAGCAACAATGGGCAACGACCCGCTGGCAAATATCAGTTCACATACAGGTCGTGCCCGATATTTCCTGATCTTTGATGAGAAGGGATATCTTCTTGATGCGTTACAAAATCCCTATGTTGAGGCTAGACACGGCGCAGGTCGGGATGCCGCAGCATTGCTAGCCGAACAGCGAGTCGATTTCCTAATCAGCGGGAAATTTGGACCAACGTTATTAGAGCATCTCACCCGTCATGGCATCAGATATACCGAAATGACAGGCCGAGCGCAGGATGCCGTTCGAAATATTTTACCCTAAGCAACAGAAATAAACGTGAACGGATTCTACACCTGAATGGCCCGGATCCGGAGACGGGGCCAATGATATTGAACCTAATTCAAATTTAAAACCTCACCAAATATCATGCTATTGCACCGGTGTTCTCAATTGGAGCAACGCTTATCATAATATGAGGGAATTTAGGCGAAAAAACTGTCCTATTAACGGTTATTTTACGGACAGTTTAACACATCCATCCCCTGACGTGAAATGACGACCGCTTGTCATCACAAAACGGTCATAAGAATGCCGCCTAATATAACAAACCAGATGAGCAAAACTCTCTCTTAGCTCAAATCGTTCCGAGGCCCATTACATTTGATGACGGACAGTTCAGAGAATTACCTCAACCTGATCCGTTTCCCCTTGATGCCCTTGGCGAATTGCTTGGAAATGCGGCAAGAGCGGTCCACGATAAAATTCAGACACCGATTGCAATGTGCGGCCAGAGTGTTCTTGCTGCCACTACACTGGCGGTTCAGGCGCATGCCGATGTTGTATTGCCCACAGGACAGGTAAAACCAATATCCAGCTTCTTCTTCACTGTCGGCGCGACAGGAGAGCGAAAGTCAGCAGCTGACACAGAGGCATTGGAGCCAATAAAAAAATATGAACAGCAATTGCGGGATATATATGTCTCAGAGTCACCAGATTACTTGAATAGCCTTGAAGTTTGGGAGAAACAACGCAAACAAATTCTTGCAGACAAAGCAGGATTCCCTGATGTTATCACGAAAAAAGCGGGCATTGATGCCATCGGGAGCAAACCGCAACGACCACTTTTTCCGATGCTCACCTCAACTGACCCTACATTTGAGGGCCTCGCCAAACAATTCATAGATGGACAGCCCAGTGTCGGTCTTTTTAGTGCCGAGGGTGGTCAATTTATTGGTGGTCATGGCATGTCATCAGAGGCCAAGTTACGAACTGCTGCTGGCCTATCGTCAATGTGGGATGGCGAGCCAATCAGGCGCGTGCGTGCTGGTGACGGCGCATCGATATTGCCGGGTCGTCGGCTTTGCATACACCTCATGGCGCAGCCGGACGTTGCCGCTGTGATGCTCAGTGACAGAACATTAGCAGATCAAGGGCTGCTTTCTCGGTTGTTGGTGACGGCACCAATTTCAGCAGTGGGTAACCGACAATGGCATGAACCAAAACCTGAAAGCGGTGTGGCTTTAAAAAAGTATGAAGAGCGGCTGTTATCAATTTTAGAGAAACCATTGCCTCTGGCAGATGGAAAAACCAATGAATTGAAGCCGAGGCAATTGAAGCTATCATCTGAAGCACGTGAAGGCTGGATAGCTTTTGTCGACCATATCGAGGGTGAAATGATGAGTGGCCTTGAACCTATTCAAGGTTTGGCCAACAAACTTCCAGAACACGCTACCCGCCTCGCCGCTGTCCTTGCCCTTGTTGAGGACATTGAGGCTGAGCAAATTTCCACTGAGCATATGGCGGCTGGTATTGAACTTGCTCAGTATTATGCCAATGAAGCATTGCGGTTGTTTGCTTCCGGTCATATCAACCCCGACCTTTTGCTTGCTCAACGTGCGCTTGACTGGCTTCAAAAAGACTGGTGTGAAAAATATGTGAGTCTCAGGGTTATTTACACTCACGGCCCCAACCCAATTCGTGACAGCAAGACTGCGAAACGGATTGTCAAAATCTTGGTCGAAGATGGTTGGCTCATCCCTGTCGGCAAATCTGTCGAAGTAGACGGTCACAAAACAAAAGATGCATGGTTGGTAGCAAAGGGATAATCATGGCGGCTTTTAAACGGTTCGACACCGCTGCGTTTTTTCAAAATATAAAGACAGCCCCTGCTGCATCCGCTGCATCTGCTGCAAATACACCTCCAGCACCTAAACTTGCAGCAGCTGCAGCAAGTGCAGCAGAGGGTGTGCATGAAAATAACGATTGTGGTGCGCAAGACTGGTTTGCACTTTATGAGGAAAGAGCCGCCATCGGTGAACATGATGGAGGATTGGTCAAATCCGAGGCCGAAGCACAAGCGTATGAGGCATGCACTGGACACTGGCTGAATCAAAACCCAGTGCAAGAAACACGTCCTGATGAATGCGCGCAATGCAAATCACCGGAGACAATGGGGCTGCCATTAGTCCCGGTTCTCAATGGTATAGGCGGTCATATCTGGTTCCACCATCATTGTCACCTGCGATGGATGGCTGAGCGGCGCAATCAGGCACGCAAAGCCTTGTCTGCTTTCGGCTTGGAGAAGCCCAGTCCCCTGTCAAACTGAGTTCATAAAAGAAAAGGCCATCTCATCAACCACAGCGAGCTAAATTGATCAAGGCGTTGGACTTTGTGGCGCCTTATCATGGTGCTTCTTTAGTTTGGCCAGCTTCGCCATAATCTGTTGGGCGATCTCCTCTGCTGATTGTCGGGACTGTGATGGTTCAGGTTCACCGGTTGTAATTTGTAACGCTTTACCAATTTCCTTTAAGGCCGCAACCCGGCTGCTGGGTGTGGTGGTTCTGAGGTCATCGGGGTCAACTTCAGCCCATATGCGTTTCCACCATTCTTGTGCCGATCTCCGGCATCTCAATGAGAATGGTTGCAGCGGCCACTTCACCAATGCCCGGGATAGAACGCAG
>DAOUPT010000088.1 GCA_030626025.1 Anderseniella sp.
CCCGGTAGCTGAGAGAGAATTTAAAATACAACCAGATTGCATGTTGGATGATCAACGGAGGAAATCGATGGCGAGCGTAGGAAACTTTATGCATCCAAATAGTCTACAGCCTCATAGTCGACCGGTCACCCGGTAACCGTGACAATACCACGCCACTGTTCAGGCATCTGAGAGAAAGGTTACATGAATGAATTATTCACAACTATAGACGGACAGGTTCAGTCCAAGGAGCCACAGCCTAATTCTTACCTGAGCGAGAGGATAGAAAAATAAACGGAACAGCAAGAATGCCGATTAACACGAAAAATACGATCGCGACATCTGGTATTGAAAGACCGAAAGCTCCAGTAGGAATACTTGTGATCGTGGTAATCTGACCGGAGAAGGCATCGATCAGGTCTGGTGTTACTTCCATGAGTTTTTCGCTGTGTTTTCCAAGGATTAGCGCAAATACGCCTAGACCGGCAAGCTCGGCAAATCCATTAAACTGTTTGACGATGGAAGTGATCGTTGCACGACGATGAGAAGGAATGAGCGCCTGCAAATGCGCCTCAGCCACCGGGTCCCACAGCATAGCGAAAGTGTCGAGTAGTAAAGACAGGGCAACAACGACCCAGAGGACTGGATGCAGGAATAGTGCAGAAACTGCAAGGGCCGGAATAATCAAAAAAACAGCGAGATATCGCGATATACCGATGCGGCGCGCCAGCGCCACTGCGAACAAGGGCACGACCATACCAATAACATCCTCAAGGATACCAAGAGGTGCCAGGGCGCGGGCATCAAGGCCCTTGGTTATCATAGACATTACAAATGCGTCTTCAGTAACCGAATCTGCAAAGGAAGCAATCACATATACCAACGTGAAAAACAACAAAGGACGTATCCGCACTACCACCCAAAAGTCCTGGAGTATTGAGGAGACACTTCTTGGAGAGCGGTGCGTATCACCATCTACGTCCAAAAGGGTTCGGTGTTCGGGGATTGTGGCTGCAATGGCTATCACAACGACTTGTCCAGCGGCAGTGATGTACCATAGCAGATTGAGCAGAAAGTTATCGACTGTGGTTGATATCAAGATCATTAACGCTATCGCGCCGGCAAGAATACTGCCCATCGACTCAAAAGAAAGTGACCGGGCAAAAAATTGATCCACCAGATCGTTGCGACCGACACTCTTTAGGTTATCAACCACCCACGCTTCCTCGGACCCTGACGATAGAGCAGAACCAATACCATCAAGAAAAAAGCAAGCGCATACTGCAGTAAGCTGATCTGTACCACTCATTGAAACTGCCACTGGAATAAACGCCCAAGACAGACCACTCAGCCCATAACCAATCAGTGTAACTTTTTTGCGACTCCACCGGTCCGCCCACAGGCCAGCTGGCACCTGTAGGAGGAGTTCAATTGCACTTGAGACAAAAAATGGAATGACGGCCCACTCTGGCCGCTCCATGACCAGATAAAAAAAGGCAAACTGAAACGGCAAAATTAATGCCAGAGCATAACCAACCCCACCGGAAAGGTAAAAACGACCAAGAAAGCGAACTTCGTCCTTGCCAGGCCACAACATACTTGCGCGTGATTTGTGTGAGCCAGATGCCATGATACCTCAAAGTTCAATTTATTGTACTGCTGTCCTTGCAACCGACCACCATTTTCGGGGCGATCTGACCATTACAGATTTTTCCAATTACGTGTCTGCTTCCAATTATTCCGTGTCATTGTACACTTCCCACGATGTATCCGCCAGCGGACGTCGCGCGGAGAGCGGATCGATCCCTGCTTTTATGGCAGCAAGAACGCCGACGGCTTCCCAGTAGTTTTCCACGATATACAACTGACCGCGCGCCCAAGGTAGCGCGGTAAGATCATTTTCGAGAATATTTTCGTTTTCTCGGACTGCAATAACCGGGATACCCTGCTGCAAAGCTGCCAGAGTAGGCAGGCCAACGGCACCATCAGGCATAACCAGACACGAAACATTGTCAACGCTCAAGGCTCCGCGCGGCCAGCCGTCTTCTCCATACGAAACAATTTTTGGACTCTGCCGCAGACCCTTAAGTACGCATTGAAAATAGGTGAAGGAAATAGCTTCTGCCGCCTTTCTCGGGTCAACCAGCCCCAATTCAAGGCTGTCAATCTCTTCATCTGCGGTAATCGGCGCGTGAGCGGTGGGAACATCAAACAGACTGGAAATAGTGTGTGTAAAGATCGCTTCCGCGCCGCCCCAAGGGTTGATCATTTCTTCCTCGTCAGAAAAATAATCCACTTGACTTGCAAGTGGCACCGCGATTTTCGTCGCCAGAGCAACCGCATCGTAGCTTCCCTTGCGTTCAGCAAGCAATCGGACAAGCCCTTGCAGGTTTTCCACAGTTCCCGATGCGCGTCCCGAAGCGGTATATACTGCGTCTAGGTGGATCGGCGGGTCGAGCAATACAGTACTGTCACAGGATAGCCCATAAGTTGCTCGTGCTGAACTGACCGTGTTGATTGTTGCATTGCGCAGGTAATCAATCGGGTGGTTGTCCATAACTGTCAGCACCCTGTTCGCGCGCACAGGCTGCAGACCAACCGTGCCCATAAGCAGGCGAGAAAGCACGCTGCCTTCAACAGAGAGTGCGTTCTCTGGCATTTCGTTAATATCGGAGGCGTTAACAACGTTGGGATGCAGGATAATCTGGTCACACACCGCCCCGATCAGACGGGCTGCCGGTGTGGAGTCACCCGCATGACCGCCAATTGTTGACCCTATGCCGGTTGGCACTATGAAGGCAACGTTGAAACTGGAGATGTCCTCAACCGTCCGTTTACGGAATTCAAAGATGGATCCGAGCCTTTCACATTCATTCGCGCTAGCTCCGGCCATAACACCGACCTCGCACTGATAGCTTTGCGGCCCGGATTTGCTGATGACAAACCGCACAGGAACAACGTCGGGTGGAAGGTTGGCCAACACGGATTGTGCAATGTGATCCAGCGGATCACCCTCACCGTCAATTGCCGGAATTTCCAATTCGGATTCATAGATTTTCATTTTACTCACGTCCTAAATGCGTTTTGAATTCCTGATATGTAAACCGCTTTTTTAAATCGTATGTCCCATCCGCCCTTCGACAATAAATTGATGGCAGATTTACGCCGTTGAACATATGCGCCTTAACCGTTGAGTAGGCGCCAATATTTTCAAAAACCACTTTCGAGCCGGGCTGGAGTGGTTCGGCAAAGTCGTATTCACCAAACACGTCACCAGCGAGACAAGTCGCGCCAGCCAGAATGTATCTATGACCAGCAATCTTGATATCACCGCGAACATCTGGTTCATCCTGAAACTCGAAAACTTCAGGAATATGGTTCACACTGGCATCAAGGATGACAACGGATTTGCCATCGCTGGAAAAGATATCGAGGACCGTTGCCACCAGATTGCCCGCACGTCTGCTAATCGAGGCACCCGGTTCCATATAGACCTCCAGGCCGTATTTAGATCTCAAAATTGAAACCGTTTCGCGCAAAGGTTCGAGCTTGCCGGGGTCATAAAACAAGTATCCACCACCAAGGTCGATCCATTTGAGTTTTGATAAAAGTGGGCCTAAAAGCCGGTCAAGATGGTTCACAGTGGTTAGCAATTCGCGAAAGTCATCAGAGTCTGAATTGCTGTGCACGAGCAATCCTGTGATGCCTTCGAGCCTATCGGGATCGTGGATCATTACATTGTGCACGTCGGCAATCGGTACCCCAAGCTTTGAATGTCGACGGCACGGATCATACCGCTCATCCTTAATAAAAGAGAGTCCCGGATTAATGCGAAGGCTGCACCGCACCTTGCCAGATATCTGGCTTTTATACCTGTCCCACTGTGTCAATGAGTTGAAGGAAAGCATGTCTGTAATCTGGCAAAGTTCATCAAACTCGTCGGGGATCAAGGCCGGGGTCGTCACATGGATCTGACCATTTTGCCCGAGGATTTCGCGCGCCAACTTGGCTTCGAACAGCGAACTTGCATGAAAACCATCGACATGATCAACAAGTCTGGCTAGCCCATGGGCGCTGGAGAAGGATTTCATCGCAAACAAAAGGTGCGCTTTCGCCTCACTTAGTGCTGCTCCCGCCATACCAGCATCCGCCAGTAAAACCGTTTCATCGTACACATAGGCTGGCGTTTGAATACCCGCTAAGAGTTCCTCATCTCGCGAGAGTTTATTGTAGTTCATCACAAGTTCCTCCAGCATTAAATTATTATAAATGCGCCGACCAATTGAGGTTTGTGAAAGCTTGTCAAAACGTGGTGGAGACGCTCAATCAGTCAGCGAAAAAATTGAACCATAATGATGGTTGCAGACACGGCATTGACTTATATCAAGGGTATTGATGGTCGATCCGTCATCACATCGAAATGGTGCAGTTTCCACTTTTGCCGCCTTTCAAAGGTGATAGGAGAAGGAAACACAGGACACTTATCAGCGATTTCGGGCGTATGAAAAAGGCGCTGGACCTTGGAGACATTCGGCCTCACGACTTGAGACGCACCGGCGCAACAAACCTAACCGGCGAACATTTGAGCTTCGCTCGGTTCACTGTATCCAAGGTTCTAAATCATGCCAGTGATACCGGCGGGGCTGCTGCTGTTACCGGTATTTATGATCAGAATGAATATTTGCCAGAAAAGCGCCGGGCCCTTGATTCGTGGGCTTTGAGGGTATTGGAGGTTGATGATGACAAGGAAAAGCCGGACAATGTGGTTCAGATTCAAACATAGCAGGAATTGATCAAAATCATGGTATTTGCCTCTGGCTTCTGGGATTGGGACTTTTCGGTCGAAGTCCGCCATCCATACAGGCCCGACATTGGTTTTTATAGTGGAAAGTGGTATCCTGATACGCCGCTCAATCCCATGCCTGCATATGGCACGGTAGATGACATAGGTAAGATCGATCATCTAACAAGCGCCTTTGCCGTTCATGATGTTGAGATAACTAATGGCGATGGGACTGGGGCGAGGCTGCTTAGGTGACATTCCGCAAAGAAGCATTCACGACAAGCATTAGAACGGAAATGGGACAAGCCATCTCTCGCGCTTTAACACGCGACGGTTTTACGTTCTCCATCGAGATGCCGGTGTCCTAAAACAACGACGACCACTGCGATCAACGTAAATACACACGGCCAAATCCATAGTTCCACAGAAAATGATAGCTTGATGGCTGCATTGCTTAACCAGTGCGCAACGAAAACAAGCGGTACTGAGCCTCCCGTCGCATTGAAAATTACCGTAAATATGTAAGACAGCGCAATGATCTGAACGAAAAATAACCCCACATGGTACAAATCGGGTGTGCGGATAGTTGTAACAGGAAACCCTGGCAAAAGAACGCTGTAATGGAAGAGAAACCAGATTACACCGACGATCAGTGCAGCGAAATGTGGCCGATACTTGCTTTGCACCAATGGCAATAACCAGCCTCGGAACCCAAGTTCCTCAAATGCTCCCACATCACCAAAAGGTGGTGGCAAGAATACAAATAGGGTCGCTAAGCTCCACAGGCTGAATGGCTGCAAATCGCCCACAACATAGTTGATCCCGATCACGGCAATCAGGGCGAGTGCAATTGTTGCGACGGTTCCTGCATACCAACGCCAACCAATCTTGAATCGCGTCAGAAAAACGAGGTGTTCTCGCAATGCTAAACGCCCGCATGTCATAGCTGCCACAATACCACCAATCGCCGGACCAAAGATCGATACTAAACGTACGATTACATAACCTACGCGCGCGTCCTGCACGTTAGGAAAAAAGAAAACGTAGAGAGCTGGCAATCCCCAAGAAATGGCAAAAGTCACGATCAGAAAAATAAACGCCGAACGTATCAACATGATGTTCCTCCTGCAAGAAGTCAGCTAACAAAACACCCCTGCCAGCTAGATGCCATCAGGGGTGAAATTGTATTGTAGGATTACGCCATTAAATAGGACGATTGCACCGGATGCGATAGCCTTGATTCTGGAGCCTGAGGCATTTCCGGTAGCGGCTCATGTTACGACCAAAGCGGTTATGACCGTGATGGCGGGCGTTGTGGCGATTACCGCGACCATGTCCCCAGCGACCGTGACCGCGACCATGTCCCCAGCGTCCATGGCGGCGATGACCACCCCAGCGATGACCGCGACGATGTCCACCGCGAACTTTGGTGACTTCAACACCTCCTTCAACAAACTCAGCAGTGTTAATCAATCCAGGGCTTAAAACAACAGCATTGGCTGTCGCTGTAAGGCCGGTAAATGCAATGGCACCGATGGCAATTGCAGCGATAGTCATAACTTGCTTTTTCATAATTCAGTTTCCTCTATTTTGTTTTGAACAACGACCTGTTTGCCGTTTGCTATGTTGAGGACACTTATGACAGCATGACTTGCAACACAGTCTGAAGGGTTTGTTCATAAATCGTTCATGAGGAAGCTGCGGGAAATAAATAGGGTCAATCCTAGCTGGACCTCCCAGGTGTCAGATAAATTTCAGGTCATTTTGCGTACGTAATGCCAGTAATTCGTCGCCACTGATATCACTAAGCTTGATCCTGTAGGGAATCGTAGGCATCTTCACATACCATCGGTCGTAATTGAATTGTGTGCCACTGCAATGCGGGCATGCACCCTTGGTTGGCACGATATCTATGATCCAGCCATGTGCATCGCATGCTCGGCACCGAACCGTTGGTCTGATGTCCCCAACAAAAAAGCGTCCCATTGCTAATAAAAGCAGGCTAACCCCAATGGTAAGCGGTAGGAAAAGCCGCCAGTTTTCGCTGAGCCATGCAACCTCCAGACCGACGATGAAGCCCATCACGAGCGCTGCCGGAATAAAAATACGCCAGTAGCGCGTCATCATAACGGCCTTGGTATTTTCCTGAAAGGGTTTACCCGTACTCTTGAGGTTGATGGACATCATGACTCCTTATTCGTGTGAGTGGTAACATTTTTCGTCGAAAGACGCAGGTTGAAAAAGTTGAAGGATGATCAGTAAACTGGTTTAAATAGACCCGGTTGTTTATTTTCGGTCTCCTGAATAATAAAAATCAATAATCCCATTTCCGAAAATCTGAGGACTGCTCACCGTCTCCAGCTGCAATCATGGACCTTTGGCTAATTGATAAATGGTGACGGTGCAGTAATTGTTGACGCTCATGGTCCAGCAGCCAACACGCTGACTGCGCCAATATCAATCACCTCAGCCTGAATATCTACGATGAATGGGAAACGATGACCAACTGCTCGCAAAGTAATCCACGGCGCATTAATCCAAATACCACCAGAGGCTCCCGATTCTAGCACATGGTGGATCTGGCCTTTATAGTATAAAACCCGTCATAAAGTGAAGAACTTCTTCGGCAAACTTAAGGACTGGAACCGCGTTGCAACCCGCTACGACAGATAACAGTGTATTTGTTGAGTAGAACAGGGAAGCTCAACTATTTTATCCAAACCTGTTAGCATATGCTGATTTGGAAAATAATTCGTAGCTTAAGGATAGATTGATCAATGTCAGAATTCATACTCCATCACTACCCACCATCGCCGGTTTCAGAAAAAATACGCACTGGATTTGGTTTGAAGGCATTGTCCTGGTGGTCTGTTGAGCAAAACCGCCTGCCAGATCGCCCCGAACTGTTTGCCATGACGGGTGGCTATCGACGCATCCCGGTTTTGCAAATAGGTGCTGATATTTACTGCGATACGCAGTGCATTTTTCGGGAAATTGAAGCTAGATCTCCTGATCCATCATTCTTTCCCAACCGAAGTGCTGGCCTGCCTTTTGCATTTTCACGTTGGACGGACGGTGAACTATTTGACGCTGCGTTTCGGGTTGCTTTCGCGCCTGTCGCCGAAAACCTTCCAGCTGCATTCGTTGCCGATCGGGCTCGCCTCTATATCGGACCAAATGCTGATCTTGGAAAGGAATTTGCAGACCTGCCCCACACACTCGCTCAGCTTCGCCCTCAGTTGGGCTGGCTAGAAGAACGTCTTCAAATCGGTCACCCCTATTTGTTAGGCGATACGCCCGGCATGCCTGATCTGTCGGCCTGGTTTATCATTTGGTTCGTTAACGAACGCTACGCGCAAGCAGACGAATTCTTCTTAGAATTTCCAATGCTCAACGCGTGGGCAGAACGCATGGCTGCAATCGGTCATGGAACATCAATGCCCATGACACCAGTCGAGGCGTTGGACACAGCAAGAGCCGCAAACCCTGCGACTATTGAACATCATGATCCGCTGGATCCACAAGGTTTGAAACCTGGAATGAACGCAACAGTAACGCCCACAACAGATAGCGGCGAGATTGCAGTTGCAGGTAAAATTCGTGCCACTAGCCGTGATACCATCGCCCTCACGATCGAAAACCCAGTATGTGGCCAAGTCGCAGTACATTTTCCACGTGTTGGTTACCGGGTTAGCGTTATTGAATAAGAAAGTTCATAAATTGAACAACTGTTGTTAAAATGACGGAAATTGATCAAAGGAATTTGTTGGTTGTACGAAGGTGCCTCAGACATCGCCAGGCTGAGCAGTATGCCTTAGTTTTAACCGCCATGGGTATCCGTTCGCTGATCAGTCCGGAAGGCAAGTTTCTAAATCTGTACGTCGCGCATAAGGATGCCCCGCGGGCAAAAACCGAACTCGTTGCCTATGATAATGAAAATACAAACAACCCGACTGATAAAAACCGGTCAGCACTGAATTTGCCCCGCATGGAGGTGGCGCTGATTTATTGGGCAGTTTTATTGTTCTTTTTTGCCGCTGCGCGTCAGGAGGCATTTTCGTTTGATTGGGTCAACAAAGGTGCGGTTCAGGCTGGTTTAATGCTTGAGGGGGAATGGTGGCGCGCAGTTACAGCGCTATGCCTACACCTTGATGCCGCACATCTTTTTAGCAACTTGGTTTTTGGCACAGTTTTTTTACTGCTCCTTACCCAAATAACCGGTGCTGGTGTGGCCTCACTTTTGATGGTGATTACAGGCGCCATGGGCAACGCCATGAACGCGATTATACATATTCCGACCCATACATCGATTGGTGCATCGACAGCGATATTTGCTGGCGTTGGATTGCTAACTACTTTGCAGCATATGTGGCAACCCAACCGAGAAACCTTCTCTCTTCGCAGGTTGTTGCCGTTGGCCGGCGGGGTGATGCTGCTGGTATTTCTGGGCTTAAGCGGTGAGAATACCGATGTCATCGCCCATGTCCTGGGCTTTGGCTCGGGTGTTGCGGTAGGTTGGGCACTTGTTAAGTTGAAATGCGATTGGCCTGTTAAACAGGCTTGGCAGTGGAAGTGCGCAGGCGCAACTGCGATATTAGTGGCAACGGCTTGGACCGCAGCGGCGTTCAGTTGAAACTTTTGATCATTTCAAAGGTTGGGACAATGATGACCGCTTTTTACACACGCATCTTCAGGTTAGAGTATTTCCGGCAAAAACGAGTGTCCAGCCCCAATTTTATGGGCCACTTTTTACGCTAGTTCACTGACAAGAGCAATGATACAGAGCTTTGTCGATGGCCTGGCAGATAATCAATCAAGTGGCGCGGCTCGGCAATCTCGAATAATCCTGCACGGCATATTTGCTTTTGCACAGCGCCATGAGGTCACCGACATAAACCCTGTCCAGTTTGTCACCGTTGCCGGTTACAAGCCGCGTGAACGGGTTTTAACGGATAGCGAACTCAAAACCATATGGAATGCACTAACGCCTCCTGTAGAGATTGTAGGGGCTTCTATATCGGCAAATGTTGCCTATTCAGTGTTGCTGGCCATGGTCTCACTGCAAAGGCGCGGTGAAGTTACCGGCATGAGCCTTGAGGAAATAGACCGTGATCGACGTTTATGGATTATCCCATCAACCAGAACAAAGAACCATCGCACTCATGTGGTGCCTTTGTCTGATTTGGCGCTGGAACTGATCGATAAGGCTTTGTCAGTACGGAGTAGCGATAGCCGCTATGTGTTCCCCTCCCCTCGTGATGCTGACCAACCAATTAAACCGGCTGCAATGACGCGAGCATTCGGGCGCTTGAAAAAGGCGCTGGACCTTGGAGATATTCGCCCCCATGACCTAAGACGAACCGGTGCAACAAATCTGACCGGCGAGCAATTGGGCTTTGCGCGCTTTACAGTGTCAAAGGTTCTCAATCATGCCAGTGATACCGGCGGGGCTGCGGCTGTTACTGGCGTTTATGATCAGAATGAATATCTGCCGGAAAAGCGCCGGGCATTGGATGCGTGGGCTTTGAGAGTTTTGGAAATTGTGGAGGGTAAGGGAAAGCCTGGTAATGTCGTTACATTTCACAACTAGTATAAGTCGTGAGCGTCCGGCGAGCTGCACCTAACGGCGGTTGATATTCCACGATAATTATGTCCACTTTTCCAGCTAATTGTAACTCAGCAAACTATGATAACCATTACTTCACGATCATAACGTTGTGGTCGGCACGGTGGCTGACTTTGTTTGAAACGCCACCGAGAAACAGATCACCAAGGTTACCGAGACCCCGG
>DAOUPT010000019.1 GCA_030626025.1 Anderseniella sp.
GCAGTCGATGTATCCCCGTCACAAAGGCTGTCAAATGTACTGCGCGACGAGCTTGACATATCAGGTGTGAAAGTGGGTTGTGATGCCGGTGATTGCGGTGCCTGTTCGGTTTTGATCGACGGCGAGCCGGTGTGCAGTTGCCTGACAGCCGTGGCGCAAGTGCAAGATTGTGAGGTCACCACCGTAGAAGGACTGGCCAGCGATAAAACCCTAAGCGGCCTGCAAGAAAGCTTCCTGCATTTCGGGGCCGCCCAATGTGGTATCTGCACCCCCGCCATGTTGGTCAGCGCTCAAAGCCTGCTCAATAAAAACCCGCTACCAAAACGTGCCGAGGTTGAAGATGCGCTTGGCGGCGTCCTCTGTCGTTGCACTGGTTATCAAAAAATCATCGACGCGGTTTTGCACGCCAGTGGTTTTAACGGAACCGGTGCAAAACCTGCTGCCGGTCAAAGCGTCGGCAGCTCGATTCGACATCTTGACGGTCGGGCCAAGGTAACCGGAGAATTGGCCTTTGGGGCTGACCGGAATCCGACAGATTCCACCTTTCTCCGCGTTCTCCGCTCCCCCCATCACCACGCCCGCTTCACCATCGGAAATTTGGTAGAATTCTGCCAATCTAACCCCGGTATTCATGCGGTTTTCACTGCCAGCGACATTCCCGGCAAAAATTACTTTGGCGTCATCCCTCCCTTTGCCGACCAACCGGTTTTTGCTGAAAACACCGCCCGCTTCCGCGGTGAAGCTATCGCCACAATCGCCGGTGAGCGCGATGTGATCAGAGCTTTTGAAGACGCAGATTTCCCGATAGAATGGCATGTCGAACCGCACGTTCTGCTGCCCGACGAAGCCCTTAAACCGGACGCGCCTCAACTGCATGAAAGCCGCCGGGAAAACATTCTGATACACGGCCTTGTTCAGCGCGGCGATGCCGATAAAGCCCTGAAAACAGCCGATTATCAGGTGACAGTCAGCACATCAACGCCCTTCGTTGAACATGCTTATATCGAACCCGAAGCCGGTTACGCCGAGCGGATTGGTGACCGAATTGTCGTTCATGCCAGCACCCAGGCCGCCCAAATGGACCGTGAAAGCCTGGCTGAAATAATGGCCATGGAACTAGATGATGTCCGTGTCGTACCAACCGCCTGCGGTGGTGGTTTCGGTTCCAAACTGGATATCTCCATGCAACCCTACATCGCTCTGGCCGCCTGGAAACTCAACCGCCCGGCAACCATCTGCTACACCCGCACAGAGTCAATGCAGTCCACCACCAAGCGCCATCCCTCACAAATCACTCTAACAGTCGGTTGCAAAAAAGGGGGTAAAATCAATGGCTTCGCCTTCGATGGCACCTTTAACACCGGCGCCTATGCCAGCTGGGGGCCGACCGTTGCCAACCGCGTACCGGTCCATGCCAGCGGCCCTTATTATATAAAAGACTACCGCGCCAAATCGGTCGCCGTCCACACCAACACCCCGCCATCGGGAGCTTTCCGTGGTTTCGGCGTCCCCCAATCTGCCATTGCCCAGGAATGTGCCTTCGATGAATTGGCCGACAAAATCGGCATGGACCGCCTCGAGTTCCGCCTGATCAACGCGCTCGACAACGGCGATTCAACCATTACCGGGCAGGTATTTGAAAGCGGTGTGGGGATAAAGCAATGTCTTGAAGCGCTAAAATCAGCCTGGGAAAAAGCCAACAAACAAGCCCGAGAATTCAACAAAACAGCCAAAAACGCCCCCTTGCGCAAAGGCGTTGGCGTTGCTTCATGCTGGTACGGCTGCGGCAACACCTCGTTGCCTAACCCGTCAACCGTCCGCATTGGTATAAAGCGCGACGGTCAGATCGTCTTGCATCAGGGCGCAATGGATATAGGTCAGGGGGCAAACACCGTTATCACCCAGATTGCTGCCGATGCATTAGGTGTGCCGGTCCACGTCATAGACCTGATTGACGGCGATACCGACTTGACGCCAGATTGCGGCAAAACTTCAGCTTCGCGCCAAACCTATGTAACCGGTGCCGCCGCCAAACTGGCTGGTGAAAGCTTACGCGCCAAAGTGCTACGCCATGGCAATGTGGAAGACATCACCGAAATTGATTTTTCAACCTTCGATGAAAATAAACACGGCTACGTGCTGATGGTAGAGGAAACCTACGACCCGCCAACCAGCCCCCTTGATGAAAACGGTCAGGGCATCCCCTATGCAGTTTTCGGCTACGGGGCGCAATTGATGGAGCTGACCGTTGATACAGATCTCGGCACCATCAAACTCGACCACATCACCACCGCCCACGATGTCGGCAAGGCGATCAATCCGTTGCTGGTTGAAGGTCAGATCGAAGGTGGCGTGGCCCAGGGCATAGGTCTGGCCCTGATGGAAGATTATCAACCGGGCATCACCGAAAACCTGCACGATTATCTGATCCCCACCTCAGGCGATATGCCAATTTTCGACAATATCATCATCGAGGTTGAAGACGCCGAAGGCCCCTATGGTGCAAAAGGTCTTGGCGAGCACGTATTAATCCCCACCGCCCCGGCCATCCTCAACGCCATTCGCCACGCCACCGGCGCGGTTGTGCGTGATCTTCCTGCTACACCAGACAAGGTTCTTGCTGCTATCAAGAGGGCTTCCGGATCGTTTTCGGACTACGAAAACGATCCCAGGTCGCGACTGCGGCCCGGTGCTACTGCGCCGCGCCCGCGCAGACCCGACCGAAGGGAGGATATGTCGTGAGCGATATTAAACCTAAAACAGATAAAATTCGCTGCGATGCCTGTCCGGTAATGTGTTACATCGCTGATGGTCGTACCGGGGCCTGTGACCGCTATGCCAATGATGGTGGTGATCTTGTTCGGATTGATCCGGTGGTGGTGGTTGAGAGAACCGCAAAAGCCGGTGGCAAACTGGTGCCGTTTCTGGAAACCGAGCCGGACTGGAATGGCGAGATCGTTACCCAGCCGGAAAACTTTATTACCGCAATTGGTACCGGCACCACCTATCCTGATTACAAACCGGCCCCCTATATTGTATCGCGCGAAGTCGAAGGTGTCGATATGATCACCGTCGTCACCGAGGGTATTTTCTCTTATTGCGGCGCAAAGGTAAAAATTGATACGGACCGCCACCTTGGTCCGGAAACAAATCTGGTACGGGTTGACGGTGAGCCGGTCGGCCATGTCACCACTGGTGAATACGGCTCGCAAATGCTGTCACTTGGCGGTGTTCACCATCTCACCGGCGGCAGTAAAAAAGAGGGCAGGGTGACCTGCAAAACCTTGCTCGATCTCTGTAATGGTCAGGCGGTCGAGATGTCTATCGATGACGGCGTGACCATTCAGGTGCAGGCCAATCACGCGCCCATTATTGATGGCCAGCGCGAAGACCGCATGCGGGTCGGTTGCGGTTCGGCCACCATCGGCATGTTCGCCTCGCAATGGAAAGGTCTCGTTGACGAAGTGGTGGTGGTTGATGACCACATCACCGGTGTCATGTCTGAACATCAAGCCGGCAAAGTCATCGGCTGGCCCGCCTCGGGCATCAAGATCAAGGGCCGCCGTTCAACCCCCGGACGCTATTTCCAGGTAGCTGACCCGGGCACCGGCTGGGGTGGAACTAATATCGATGACCCGTTGAAAATTCTGGGCGATTTCAAATCGGCAATTGCCAAACCCGGCCAGTCACTGTTTATGGTTTCAACTACCGGCGAGCAGTCCGCCTATTACGAACTCGATAATGATTTACTGCCAGTTGAAAAACCGATGCCGGAACGATTGCTTAAATCGGTTGAACGTATCAAGGAAAATTGCGAACCGGCCCTGTGTTCAGTGTTATTCATGGGCGGGGCAGGCGGATCGCTGCGCTCTGGTGTTACTGAAAACCCGGTAAAACTGACCCGCTCGGTAAAAGACGCCCTGACTTACATGTCCTGCGGCGGCGCTCCGGCCTATGTCTGGCCCGGCGGTGGTATCACGGTTATGGCCGATGTTAGCAAAATGCCGGAAAACTCTTTCGGCTATGTCCCGACCCCGGCTCTCGTTGCCCCGATAGAATTCACCATGCGCCGGGAAGATTATCAGGCGCTCGGTGGCCACATGGATTACGTCATGCCGCTTGCCGATGCGCTCGAAGGTAAAACCGGGTTGCAAAAGGATCACCGTCTAAGCGGCAAAAAACAGGTTGGACACAAACACGATCACGCCTGGCCGACCCGGTCGGATAATTATAGTTGGGGAGGGGGGAAGAAATGAACATCACCATGCTTCCCGACCAAAAACGCCTGCACCTGCAACACGGTCCGATTGATCTGATTGTTGAAGCCTTTGGCAAGCAAGCGGAAATCGACAAGGCGTATCAGGCGGCCAGCGAGAGATTTGAGACTATCCTCGATGAGTTGGTTGCAGAACTGCCAATGTTACGTACGCCGCTTCCGTCATTCCCGCGCAGGCGGGAATCTAGTGCGAAACTCTCGAATTCAGTTATATTGGCACTGGATTCCCGCCTGCGCGGGAATGACGGGGAAGTGGATAGTACTGTGGCCCAAGCAATGCTTGCCGCGACCACCCCCCACGCCGCTGACTTCATCACCTCGATGGCCGCTGTTGCCGGTGCTGTGGCTGATGAAATTCTGACAGTCTTGTGCAACAGCACCAACCTCACCAAGGCCTATGTCAACAACGGCGGTGACATTGCCCTCTATCTTAATCCACTCAAGGGCGATGATTTCAACATTGGCATCGTATCCGACCCACGCTCTGGCGAATTGGTAACAACTGCCACCATCGCCGCAGACACTGATATCAGAGGCATTGCCACCAGTGGCAGGCATGGCCGCAGCCACTCGCTCGGCATTGCCGATTCAGTCACTGTCTTTGCCGAAAGTGCCGCTATTGCCGATGCTGCTGCAACCATCATCGCCAACAATGTCAATCTGCCCGATTGCCCGCAGGTCTCACGACAACCGGCCAACCAACTCTCGCCCGACAGTGATCTCGGCGCACAAATGGTCACCGTTTCAGTAGCAGCCTTGAGCCCTGAACAGATTGCCAATGCGCTAGCTGCCGGTCAGAAAAAGGCCGAAAATTTGTGTGCTGCCGGAATAATCAAAGCCGCGTTTTTGTGCCTGCAAGGACAGGTGCGGATTATTGACTGGCCGGTTGACGCCCCATTGGCAATTACGCCACACTCCTGTTTACAAAAAACTCAAATTGAGGTTGCCCATGCCTGAGGTCATTATTCGAAAAACAATCATTACGCTGGAAGACATTTTCCATGAGGGAGGTCCGGTAGCAGAAAAACCGCATCGGCGCGGGGCCATCGCGACAGTGATTAAAAACCCATACGCTGGTCGTTATGTCGAGGAAATCACCCCGTTTATAGAAGACCTCAAGCCACTTGGCCTGAAAATGGCTCAAGACCTGATTGCCGCAATGGGTGTGAGTTCGACAGAAATTGAAGGCTATGGCAAAGGCGCTATTGTCGGCTCTGACGGCGAACTGGAGCATGGTGCTTTGTGGCATGCTCCCGGCGGGTATTCCATGCGCGAAGTGGTGCAGAACTCAAAAGCGATAGTACCCTCGACCAAAAAGGTCGGCGGGGTCGGTTCGCGGCTTGATGTGCCGGTCACCCATGCCAATGCGTCTTATGTTCGTTCGCATTTTGATGCCATTGAAGTCGGCATCAATGACGCGCCAAGAGCCGATGAAATGCTGGTCATACTGGTGATGACAACCGGTCCGCGGGTGCATGCCCGTGCAGGCGGTTTACAGGCAAGTGAAATCAAAGGGGAGGATGGCCTAAAATGAGCAAGGTAAAGATACGTAAACTGGTCACCATAGTTGAAGACATCCATTTGGAGATTGGCCAGAAAATCGCCCCGCCAACCCGTCGGGCCGCAGCCATTGCGGTAATTGAAAACCCGTTCGCCGGACGCCATCAAGAAGATCTCGAAGCCCTGATGGAGATCGGGGCAGCCCTTGGCAAATTGTTGGGCGAGCGCGCTGTAGCAGCCCTTGGCATTGAACCCTCGCAGGCTGAAAGCTACGGCAAAGGCGCCATCGTTGGTGAAAATGGCGAGTTGGAACACGCCGCCGCCATTCTCCATCCGCGCCTTGGTGGCCCGCTACGGGTTGCGGTTGAAAAAGGCGCAGCGCTGGTCCCGTCATCAAAGAAAATGGGTGGCTTGGCCACCCCGCTCGATGTCCCCCTCGGCCACAAGGATGCAGCCTATGTGCGTTCACACTTTGATGCCATGGAGGTGCGGATAAATGATGCCCCGCGCGCCAATGAAATTCTGGTTGCAATCGTTGTGACCGACAGCGGAAGGCCGTTGCCAAGGGTTGGTGGACTGGAAGCTAAAGACGCTGAAGGAAAAGACGGATTACGCTAAACTAAAAAGGAAAGGAGGACGCGAAATGGATTATGTTAAAAACGCCTGGTATGTCGCTGGCTGGGCATCAGAATTTGATGACAATCTTCGCGCCTTGACCATCCTTGAGCAAAACGTCGTCATGTTTCGTGCCTCAACTGGCAAGGTCGTTGCTATGGAAGATCGCTGTCCGCACCGTCTGTTGCCACTATCTCTTGGAAAACGTGTCGGTGATGCTATTCAATGCGGTTATCACGGCATGACCTTTGATTGTCAGGGCAAATGTATTCGGGTGCCGGGTCAGGATAATCTACCCGCCTCAGCCGATATTGCGGCCTATCTGGTCCACGAAAAACATGACATCACCTGGATATGGATGGGTGATCCGCAAAAGGCCGACCCCGATGATATTTTCGACATGCCGCAATTCACCGATCCGGCATGGGATGCCCATCTAGGTCAGGCACTACACCTGAAATCAAACTATCTCAATGTTGCCGAAAATCTGGTTGATCCGGCTCATGTCAGTTTTGTCCACCCGACCACACTTGGTAATACGGCCAGCGAAAATGTCCCGGTGCATGCCGCAACAGACGGTGAAGTCATCAAAGCATGGCGCTGGATACGTGATGCTGAGCCGATCGGATTTTTCAAGGCCTTTGGTAATTTTAGCGGCAATGTTGACCGCTGGCACTATTACAACCTGCATCTGCCCTCAATCGCAGTGATTGATTTCGGCAGCGCTGCCACTGAGGATAATCTTGCCGAAGATGAGCGCGACAAGGGCGTCCGCCTGTATGCCCTGCACTTTCTCACACCGGTCAATGACCAATATACCATCGACCGCTGGATGCATCTGCGCAATACAGCAATCAATGACCAAGCGGTTTCGCAAAATCTCGATGAGCTGTTCAAAACTGCTTTTGCCGAAGATGTTGAAATTCTTGAAGCGGTGCAACGCGAGGAAAACCGCCTTCAGACACGCAAACCTGTTCGTATTGCTATCGATAAAGGACCACTGGTCTATCGCAAACGCATAAATGATCTGATAGAAAAGGAGAAAGCAGAAAATACTGTTGTTTAAATTGACTAAAACATGGAGGAAACTATGAAACTAATCACTAAAATCGCCGGATTGGCCATGGCAAGCGCCATCGGACTTTCATCGGTCTCAGCCTTTGCTGCCGAGACTATTAAGATTGGTGAAATCAATCACTACAAACGCATGGCCGCATTCACCACGCCCTATCAAAACGGCATCAAGCTGGCCCTTTCCGAAGTCAACGGGGCAGGCGGTGTGCTCGGAAAACCGCTGGAATTCATCTATCGCGATGATCAGGGCAAACCTGGTGAAGCTGTGAAAATTGCTGAGGAACTTATCACACGCGATGGCGCTGTGATGATCACCGGCACCATATTCAGTCATGTTGGTCTGGCCATCGCCTCATGGGCCGGTCAGAAAAAACATGTTTACCTCGCCGCAGAGCCGTTGGCTGATGCGCTGGTCTGGGCCAAAGGCAATAAATACACCTTCCGCCTTCGCGCCTCAACCCACATGCAGGCATCAATGCTGGCCGAAGAAGCCGCCAAAAATCCGGCGGTAAAATACGCCACCATTGCCCCCAATTATGCCTATGGCAAAGACGCCGTGGCAGCGTTTGAAAAAGCACTGAAAAAACTGCGCCCCGATGTGGTGTTTGTCACCAAACAATGGCCTGGTCTTTTCAAGATTGATGCCGGCGCCGAAGTGCAAGCCATCGAAGCGGCCAAGCCGGACGCAATTTACAACGTCACCTTTGGTGGTGATCTGGCAAAATTCGTTCGCGAAGGTTCAACCCGCGGATTGTTTGATAACCGTCTGGTCCTTGGCCTGTTGACCGGCGAGCCGGAATATATTGACCCGCTAAAAGACGAAGCCCCGGAAAACTGGATCGTTACCGGCTATCCCTGGTATGATTTCAAGGATGGTGCCAACAAAACTTTTGTTGATGCCTACATGGCTAAATATTCAGAGCGCCCCGGCATCGGTTCACTGGTTGGCTACATGGTGGTAAAAACCATCGCCGCCGGTATCACCAAAGCTGGCAGCACCGACACCGAAGCGCTGGTTAAAGCCTTTGAAGGTCTTGATGTTGCAACCCCGATCGGCAAAATTCACTTCCGCGAGATCGATCATCAGGCAACTTCAGGTGCTTTTGTTGGCAAAACAAAACTCAAAGACGGCAAAGGCATCATGGTCGACTGGACCTTCAAAGATGGCGCCAACTATTTGCCATCCGATGAAGAAGTAAAAGCCATGCGCCCTGCTTCGAAGTAGGAATGCCTGATAGCAGCTTCCCTCCCCCTTGTGGGGAGGGATTGAGGGTGGGGTAATCATGCAAAATGCATGTGCGCAGCACATTCAAATCATTCAATCAAAACGCTCATTTTCACAGAATGAAGGCATTCTGTGACCCCACTCCTAATCCCTTCCTACAAGGGGGAGGAGAACTAAGCCAACCCCAACCCAGGAAAACCACCTCACCATGGGCCCATTTATTGCACAATTTCTGACCGGTCTGGCCAATGCCGCCGCGCTGTTTCTGGTCGCCTCGGGCCTGTCGCTGATTTTCGGTGTGACACGCATTGTCAACTTTGCCCACGGTTCCTTTTACATGCTCGGTGCCTTCATTGGTTACACCGTCATGCAGTTACTCCCCGGTGCTTTCGGCTTCTGGTCATCCATCCTCGTCGCTGGTCTGGCCGTAGGCCTCATTGGTGTTATCGTTGAAATGCTGGTTCTGCGTCCGATTTACCGCGCCCCCGAACTTTTCCAGCTGGTCGCCACCTTCGGGGTTATTCTGGTCATCCAGGATCTGGCTCTGATTACATGGGGTGCCGAAGACCTGCTCGGCCCGCGTGCGCCCGGCCTCAAAGGTGTCATCCGCATACTTGGTGAACCGGTGCCAAAATACGATCTGGCCCTGATCGCCATAACCCCCTTCATCCTGTTTGCCCTTTGGTATTTGATCACCAAAACCCGGCTTGGCGTCCTTGTCCGCGCCGCCACACAAGATCGCGAGATGGTCGCGGCTTTAGGCGTTAATCAATCATGGCTGTTCACCGGCGTCTTTTTCCTCGGTGCCATGCTGGCCGGTTTGGGTGGGGCGTTGCAATTGCCCAAGGGCGGGGCGGATCTGCTGATGGATTTCAACATCCTTGCCTCAATTTTTGTCGTGGTGGTGATCGGCGGTATGGGCTCACTGCCCGGTGCTTTCATCGCTGCCGTGCTGATTTCTGTCCTTAATGTCTTTGGTGTTCGCTACATGCCACAAAGTACGCTGGTGCTGATGTATGTGGTGATGGCCGTCGTGCTGATTATCAAACCCTACGGCCTGATGGGGCGCAAGGAAGTTGCCGGTGAGCACGGGCAAGTCGGAGAACCCGAACAACCCTTTTCCCCCTTTGGCCGGCGTGGCAGACTGATCGTTGCCGTGTTGCTGATCGCGCTGGCGACACTGCCATTTTTGGGCAGCAAGTTTGCCATGATACTGGCCATTGACATCATCATTGTTTGCCTGTTTGCAGCCAGCCTGCACTTTATCCTCAGCCTTGGTGGCCTGGTGTCGTTCGGCCATGCAGCATTTTTTGGCGGTGGTGCTTATGCAGCAGCGCTGATGGTGCATTATGCCGGTTCGCCGATGGAACTGGCCTTTGTCCTTGCCCCGATCATAACCGGCTTTCTGGCCATCATAATCGGCTGGTTCTGCATCCGTTTGACCGGGGTTTACTTCGCCATGCTGACGCTGGCCTTTTCACAACTCCTGTGGTCGCTGGTCTTTCAGTGGGGAGAAGTCACCGGCGGCGACGACGGCATGGTGTCGATCTGGCCATCACCATGGGCCTCGGACACTACAGTGTTTTTCTATCTCACCATGATCATTGGTTTCGGCGGTATTCTGGTTCTGCGCCACGCTGCTCACTCGCCTTTCGGGTACGCCTTGCGGGCATCTCGTGACAGTGCCGGACGGGCCGAAGCAACTGGTATCAATACCAAACGGGTTCAGTTCGTCGCCTTTACCTTTGCCGGAGCGATGGCGGGGCTGGCGGGAACCCTGTTTGTTTTCTCCAAGGGCAGCATATTTCCAACCGAACTTGAAATCGGCAAATCCTTTGATGCTCTGATTATGGTCTTTCTTGGCGGTGTTAAAACCCTGGCCGGACCGCTGGTTGGCGCCAGCGCCCTGTCATTGATGCAGGACTATCTGACCCGGTTTGAATATTGGCGGCTGGCACTTGGCCTGCTCATCATCGCCGTTGTTATCATCGCTCCTGAAGGTATTGCCGGAACCAGCCAGAAACTGGCAGCGCGGTGGGGAATTATCAGACGGGATGAAGTGCAATGACCAGTGTTCTTGAAGTTAAAGAATTGAGCAAATCCTTCGGTGGCAACCACGCTGTAAATAATGTCAGTTTTGCTGTTGGTGCGGGTGAACTGCTCGCCCTGATTGGCCCCAATGGTGCCGGTAAAACCACCTGTTTTAATATGCTGATGGGCCAACTGGCACCTGATGCGGGCGAGGTGTTGCTTGATGGTGAAAACCTTGTAGGCCTGCCGCCGCGTGCCATCTGGCGCAAAGGTGTGGGGCGGACTTTTCAAATTACCGCGACCTATCCCTCAATGACCGTTGTTGAAAACGTCCAGATGGCAATAATGTCAGACAAGAAACGCCTGTTTTCCTTCCTGCCCTATGCCCGCAATCTCTATCGCGAAGAAGCGGTAACGCTGCTTGATCTGGTGGGGATGGCTGAACAGGCCGACCGTGCCGCGGCCATTTTAGCCTATGGTGATCTTAAACGCCTCGAACTGGCCATCGCTCTGGCCCACAAACCGCGCCTGTTGTTGATGGATGAACCGACAGCCGGCATGGCTCCGAGCGAGCGTATCAAGCTTATGCAACTGACCGCCGATATTGTTGCTGACAAGGGCATAAGCGTGCTGTTTACCGAGCACGATATGGATGTGGTTTTCGCCCACGCCCACCGCGTCATGGTGCTCAATCGCGGCGAAATTATTGCCAATGGCAGCGTCGATGAGGTTCGTGACGATCCGCTGGTACGTGAGGTTTACCTCGGTGGCGGAACGGTGTTTGCCGATAAGGAGGAGAGCGAGAATGCTTGAGCTTTTTGATATCAACAGTTTTTACGGCAAGGCCCATATCCTCAATGATCTGAGTTTTAATATTGCCCACGGCGAAGTGGTGGCATTACTAGGTCGCAACGGTGCTGGCAAAACCACCACAATGAAATCGATCATGCAAATGGTTCGGCCAGCCACCGGCAGTGTGACTTTTGCCGGTCAAGATATTTCCAAATGGCCGACTCACAAAATTGCCAAATCAGGGATTGGCTATGTGCCCGAAGAGCGCCGGATTTTCTCTGACCTGACCATTGTGGAAAACCTTGAAGTTGGCCGTCAATCGCCCCGCGAAGGTGTGCCAACATGGAGCTTTGATGATCTGTTTGACCTGTTTCCAAATCTGGCCGAACGTCGCAACAATCGCGGTCGCGCCCTGTCCGGTGGTGAGCAACAAATGCTGACTATCGCCCGCACATTGATGGGTAACCCGTCCTTGCTGCTGCTCGATGAGCCTTCCGAAGGCATCGCACCAATCATCGTTGAGCAAATGGCAAAAACAATTCTCGAATTGAAAAGTCAGGGGTTAACCGTCCTGATCTCGGAACAGAACCTCCATTTCGCCAGAATAGTCGCCGACCGCGCCGTCATCATAGAAAGCGGCACCAACCGCTTTGATGGCAACTTTGCTGACCTGGACAGCGACCCCGAAACCCGTGATGCCTATTTGTCGGTCTAGGTTTACATTGCGCGCGGCGGATTCTTGGCCAATTTTGAAATTATGACGGACGAGCGCTAGCGAGGACTGGGCAACTGAAGCCCCGGCGCGCAATCGCGCCGCCCTCCCGGAGGCCTGAGCGTAGCGAAGATCAGCCGTGAGGGGTAAAAAAACAACGAAATGAGGATGCGCCGTGAGCGAAATAAACTTAAACCACCTCAGGCAACGTACCTGCCGGTGGCGTGTTGCGACTGCGGTGCGAACGCACCACGCCATCAATGATGGTCATGCCAACGCCGGGAAGGTTGCCCTGGTGGATGCTCTCAAGCATGTCTTTACCCGGTGCATGCTGGGCTTTGTCGATCAGAATGAAATCGGCTGACTTACCCACTTCAATGATACCGCTGTCAAGATCACGCATCCGGGCCGTATTGCCGGTGGCAAAGCAAAAGGCAATTTCAGGCGGAATGTCGCCAAGGCTCGAAAGCATGGCGATCATCCGCAGAATACCCAATGGCTGTACGCCCGAACCCGCCGGTGAATCGGTGCCAAGAATTATCCGTTCAGCTTCCTTGATCTCAAACGCTGTGCGCATTGCCAGAAGTCCTGCCCGTTCATTGCCATTGTGAACAATCTCAATACCGCGCTTGCAGCTTTCACAAAGGCAGGTGATCTGCTTGTCGGGCAGGGCGGTGTGGCCACCATTGATGTGACCGATGATATCCGCGTCTGCTTCCAGAACAATATCCGCATCAATCAGCCCGGAGCCGGGAATTGACGGGCCACCGGTGTGAATAGTCGACTGAATGCCGTACTTACGGGCCCATTTGACCATTTGTGCAGCGGTTTCGCCGGTCTTGACCGAACCAAGACCGACCTCACCGAGCAGCTTAACGCCCGCCTCAGACAGCTCCTTGAAATCATGCTCCTCCATGCCCTCTTCAATAACCGGTGCCCCGGCCAGCATTTTAACGCCCGAAGGCCGAAAGTTTTCGTACCAGCGCTGCGATGCAATCGCCATGGCTTTCAGACCGACAATATCTTTCGGTCGGCCGGGCATGTGAACCTCACCGGCAGAAATCATGGTGGTTACCCCGCCATGCAGGCAGGAATCAATCCAGTTAATCTGCTGCTGACGCGGCGTGTAATCACCAATAACCGGGTGCACATGGCTATCGATCAGACCCGGTGACAGGGTAATACCCTTGGCATCGACAGTGGTATCGGCATTGCCTGTATCAAGGTCACGTGCATAACCAATAGCGTTGATTTTGCCATCAATAGCAACGACACAATCACCATCCAGCAACGGCTGTTCCAGTTTGCCCGATAAGATCAGGCCAATATTCCTGATCATCAGTTTTTGTTTAGCTTGCATAACATTTCCTCACCTTTAATATGTATGCTAACAATAAATACCAGAATGGTGCAATACAAAATAATTGCGTGAAAGGTGTCAAAAGTTGACTGGAAAACAAGAAGAACTTTCGAAATATAAACTCAGCAGTCAGATAGGTCACATCCTGCGCAAAGCCTCACAGCGCCACGCCGCCATTTTTTCAAGTTCCATGGTCGAGGATCTCACGCCCACCCGGTTTGCAGCGATGGTTATCCTGTTTCAAAAGCAAACCCTGTCGCAGAACGAACTGGGTCGAAACACCGCCATGGATGCTGCAACCATTAAAGGGGTTGTTGACCGTCTCAAGGTCCGCGAACTGGTATCGGTAAATCCCGACCCTAACGATGCCCGCCGTAATCTGATCAAACTAACCCCGCAAGGCACCAGCCTGATCAGCAGGGCCATTCCGGTCGGCTGTGACATTTCCGAAGAAACGCTGGCGCCGCTCTCCCCAAAAGAGCGGAAGAAGTTAAAAAAACTGCTGAAAAAAATCGCGTGATCGGTTAGGGCTTGTCATCAACAGCGGCTATTCAAATTCCATTTCAGCATACACCTGTTGGGCATTGCGGCGTGCCAGAGCCTCAAACTGTTCCAAACTGGAAAACGCTGACTGATCGACTTTAACCGAGCCGATCATGTCGCCGCCATTTTCAATATGAACCGCCATTTTCTTGCGAAGGTTTACAAGGTAATCGAGCGTTTGTGCGGTTGCTTTTTCAAGCGTTGTTAAATGGCCATGGCCGGGAACAATGTGTGCTGGTTTAAACGCTGCCATGGCTTGAAACACTTTAATCCACTGGCCAGAATGCGATTGTGATCCAACGCCCAAAATGCGTTCCACATAGACGATGTCACCGGTAAACATGACGTTTTTGTCTTTCAACCAGATAAAACTGTCACCGGGCGTGTGCGCCTGTCCGGCGTGATGAGTTTCAAATGAAAGTCCGCCGAATGAAAATTTGTGTTCAGTTTCAAAAACCGTATCGGCATAAACCGGCTCGGTGCCTTCAAGCTCCTTACCAAGAAAATTATCTAGTCCGGTCATTTGCAGCGAGCCGCGATCTTTGTGGTCAGCAACGGCTGCTTGTGAGGCAATGATTTTCGCCCCTTTTGCTTTCCAATAACCATTGCCAAGCCAGCGATGGTCTTGTCCACCCGAGTTAATGACGATTTTAACCGGCTTGTCGGTAATGCCAGCGATTGCCTTTTCGATGGCCGCCGCGCCCTTCCAGCTTCCGCCCGGATCGACCAGAACCACGCCGTCATCGGTCACCACCACGCCAAAAGTTGCGTTGTTGGCCAGGTTTTTGGCCGACCGCTGGGCATTTTCACCGACAAGGGCATAAACACCGTCGGTCACTTTTTGCACTTCAAGAGCAAACACATTTTGGCTGAATAATATCAGGGCGGCAATTGCAACAAACAATCTCATCGGGTTTCCTTATTCAAAATTTGTCGCAATATTGCAGCTAAAAAATCTCATTGCAAGTGCGGCAAAGACGTACCCGTTGCTGTTGGCAGAATTTGACAACTGTAGTAAAAATTTATCACTGGAATGGCGAAAGAAACTTGCGTTTGTGGTTGCGAAAAGGGATGATCATCTGTGGCGGTCTTGCAGGAAGACAGCCGGTTGGGATTTAAAAAGGTTCGCAGAATGACGAAAAAGAAAACGGCTCTTGTTGTCAGCGCCCATGCGGCTGATTTTGTCTGGCGGGCCGGTGGTGCCATCGCCTTGCATCAGGCAAAGGGTTATGAGGTCACCGTCGCCTGCCTTTCCTATGGCGAGCGCGGTGAATCAGCAAAACTATGGAAGACCGGCGACCATACGCTCGAGCAGGTAAAAACTTCGCGCCGCAAGGAAGCTGAAGCTGCCGCCACCGCCCTTGATGTCCACGATATTCAGTTCTTTGATCTGGGCGACTACCCGCTTGAATTGGACCGCGATGCCAAGTTCAAACTGGTTGATCTCATTCGCAAGGTTCAACCCGACTTCATGATGAGCCATTCGCAATATGATCCCTACAACACCGATCATTCCTACGCCACAGCGGTTACCATGGAATGCCGAATGATTGCTCAGGCCTGGGGCCATAATCCGGGCGAGAAAGTTTTGGGTGCGCCGCAGCTGTATTTGTTTGAACCGCACCAGACCGAACAGATGGGCTGGAAACCCGATGTCTTTCTCGACATCACCGATGTCTGGGACAAGAAGCGGACCGCCATTGAATGTATGCAGGGTCAGCAACATTTGTGGGATTTCTATACCAATGTTGCTGAAAATCGTGGCAATCACTTTCGCCGCAATTCCGGTGGTATGGCCGGGGGGCGATCGGCCAGATATGCCGAAGGGTTCCAATCAATCTACCCTCGAACTGTGGATGAGCTGTCATGAATGTCGTTGTGCAAAATATAGAGCGGGCTGATCAATCCATCATCGATCAATTGGCCGAATGCGGCGTTGCCACGGTTCATGAGGCGCAAGGGCGCAAGGGCCTGCTGGCCGCCAATATGCGCCCGATATATGCCGGTGCCCGGTTGGCCGCATCTGCCGTTACAATTTCGGCACCACCTTGCGATAACTGGATGGTTCATGTGGCCATAGAGCAGGTGCGCGATGGGGACATTCTGGTACTGGCACCCACCTCGCCCTCCAGTGCCGGATATTTCGGCGACCTGCTGGCAACCTCAATGCGGGCCCGTGGCGGGCGCGGCTTGATCATTAATGCCGGGGTGCGCGACATTGCCGATCTGACCGAAATGAAATTTCCGGTCTGGTCAAGCGCGATTTTTGCCGAGGGCACAGTCAAAGAAACCCTGGGCAGTGTTAATGTTCCCATTGTTTGTGCCGGAGCGCTCGTCAATCCCGGCGATGTGATGATTGCCGATGATGATGGTGTTTGCGTGGTACGGCGCGAGGAAGCAGAAGCCGTACTTGAAAAAGCCAAGGCCCGCGTTGCCAATGAAGACGACAAGCGCAAAAGAATGGCCGCCGGTGAGCTTGGACTCGATATATACAACATGCGCCAGCGCCTTGCCGAAAAAGGCCTGAAATATGTCTGAGGGTGGGCGCAGTGCGCCCTGTATGTGGATGCGCGGCGGCACCTCAAAAGGCGGGTATTTTTTAGCCAGCGATTTACCGCAACAGACAACGGCGCGCGATAAATTCCTGCTCGGCATCATGGGCTCGCCTGATTTACGCCAGATTAATGGTATGGGCGGCGGCGACCCGTTGACCTCCAAAGTTGCAGTGGTAAAAAAATCAGAACGTAACGATGCCGATGTGGATTACCTCTTTTTGCAGGTGGTGGTTGACAAGGCTATTGTCAGCGATGCGCAAAACTGCGGCAATATTCTTGCCGGTGTCGGCCCCTTTGCCATAGAGCGCGGTTTGGTGAAAGCCACGGGCAGCGAAACGGAGGTTCGAATCTTTATGGAAAACACCGGTCAGGTAGCAATCGCCAAAGTCCGCACAACAGATTACCGGGTTAGTTACGATGGCGATGCAGCGATCGATGGTGTGCCGGGCACGGCAAGTCCGGTTCCCCTGACATTTAAAGACACAGCGGGATCAAGTTGCGGCAGTTTGTTGCCAACCGGTAATGCGGTTGATCTGATTAATGGCATAGAGGTGACCTGCATCGATAATGGCATGCCGGTGGTGCTGCTACGCGCTGGCGATATGAATATCACCGGCAGTGAAACCCGCGAGGAACTGGAAGCAAATGACCAGCTTCGCAGCAAATTGGAAGCTATTCGTTTGCAAGCCGGACCGATGATGAACCTTGGCGATGTTGCCGACAAAACCGTACCTAAAATGACCATGGTCAGTGCTCCCTCAAATGGCGGTGCGATTTCCACCCGCACCTTCATACCCCACCGCTGCCACGCCTCAATCGGCGTGTTAGGCGCGGCAAGTGTCGCTACTGCATGCTTGCTGAAAGGCTCGGTGGCAAGCGCTCTTGCTATCGTTCCACAAGGGGCATCAAAATCATTGCCCATCGAACACCCTATCGGTCAGACGATAATAATTGCAGAGCTGGATTCCGGTGGTGATGTCGAAAGCGCCGCTATTTTACGCACCGCACGAAAACTGTTTGACGGGGTGATTTTCGCTCCCCCTCGCACTAGGAGTACAGGGAGTTAAGACCATGGATAAAGATTACCGTCCCTTTCACCCCGCACCATCCAAACCGGATTTCACCCCACCCGAAAACGCCGTTGATGCCCATTGCCACGTCTTTGGTCCGGCCGACAAATTTCCCTACGCCAAGGCTCGTAAATACACCCCGTGTGATGCGCCAAAAGAGAAACTATTTGCCCTTCGCGACCATCTCGGGTTTGCCCGCAATGTCATTGTGCAAGCCTCCTGCCATGGCAATAACAATGACGCGCTGGTGGACGCTTTGCAAACGGCCGGTGAACTGGCTCGTGGTGTTGCCGTGGTTGATCCTGAAATTACCCCGGCTCAATTGGAGCAATTGCACCGGGCTGGCGTACGGGCGGTACGGTTTAATTTCGTCAAACGGCTGGTCGATGCAACGCCAAAACAGGTGTTTTTGTCGGTTGCCGAAAAGATAGCCAAACTTGGCTGGCACATAGTGGTTTATTTTGAAGCACCTGATCTTGAAGACCTGATACCGTTCCTGAAACAATTACCAACAATCGTCGTGGTTGACCATATGGGCCGCCCCGATGTCAGCAAGGGCGTAGATCATCCCGACTTTCAGCGCTTTGTAGATTTTATACGCAACAACCAAAACATCTGGACCAAAGTTTCCTGCCCCGAACGCCTGTCGCTGACCGGTCCCGGTTATGACGATGTTTTTCCATTTTCACGCCTGTTGGTCGAAACCTTTCCCGACCGCGTCCTGTGGGGCACCGACTGGCCCCACCCCAACATGAAGTCCCATATGCCCGATGATGGCCAACTGGTAGACGTCATCCCCAAAATCGCCAAAACCAGCGAACTTCAGCAAACTCTTCTGGTAGATAACCCCAACCGTCTTTATTGGGCTTAGATTGAATTCAAAACCAGCCGCTGATGTCAAAAAATACAGCAGCCATCCCTCCAGCAAATAATGCTAGCTTGATCGCTATCGGGCGATTGCTGATCAGGCCGAATGAGATGGCACCGAGGCCGATGGACATTTTTGTAAAGCTTGCCATTGCCGCAACCGGTGTCTCTGCCAGACCGATTATCGCCGGGTTGGCGATCATGCCGAGCGGGATAACATAGAGACCAACACCGAGTGTCATTGCGGTAAAAGCAACTTTCAGCCAGTTCTCGCCTACCATGCCAGCGGCAATGAACACCGCACCGCAAACCGGCGGTGTGATGGTCGATAGCAACGCAAACCAGAATACAAACAAATGAGCCTGCAGCGGTTCCAGCCCCAGTTTCATCAACGCCGGACCGGCCACAGAAATACAAATGACATAAGCAGCCGTTGTTGGCACCTCCATGCCCAGTATCAAACAGGCCGCAGCAGTCAACAGCAGAGCAATCCAGATATTGTCGCCACCGGCTGACAAAATCAGCGAGGTGATTTTAACTCCAAGCCCGGTTTGGGCCAGAACACTGATAATCAGCCCGGCACAAAGAATGATCGACGCAATCATGGCAATCTGCCGCCCGGCAGCAAGGGCGACCTTTTCAAACCGTTTAACCGTGCGTTTAAAATCAAGGGTAAATCCGGCATCAAATAATAACAGCACGACGCCTGCCAAAATGGCACTGGCCGCAGCATATTGCGGCGTATAACCACCGACAAACATCCGTTCCAGTAATACGATGAACGGTACGGCAAAGAATGCAGCCGTCACCAGAACCGCGCGGGCAGGGGGCTGTTGTTCGGCCGCAAAGGGTTGCAGGTCATAACGGTTTGCATAGGCGTTAATGCCAACCCAGACGGTCAGAAAATACAAAACCGCCGGCAACAGGGCCGCTGCCATGATTTGCGTGTAGGGCACACCGGTTAGCTCAACCATGACAAAAGCCCCGGCGCCCATTAAGGGTGGCATAATCTGACCTCCAGAGGACGCAACAGCCTCAACCGCTCCGGCCAGACGGCCCGGATAACCCAGCTTTGTCATCGCTGGCAGGGTAATCGCACCGGTTGAAGCAACATTGGCCGACGCTGACCCTGATATCGAACCAAACAAGGCTGATGATAACACCGACACCTTTGCCGCGCCGCCTTTCAGGCGACCGGCGGCAGCCATGGCCAAATTCATAAATCCCTGACCGGCTTCCCCAGCATTTAACACCGCGCCCATAATGACAAAAATCGCAACGATGTTAACCGAAACTCCGGTCAGGCTGCCCCATAAACCTCCCTCGGCAATGGTCATGGCACCAAGGAAACTTTCAAGCGGCAATCCTGGATGGCCAAACTCACCCGGCAGATTATTGCCCCATATTCCATAGACCAGCGCAACAACGGTGATAGCCGGTAGTGGCCAGCTGATCGCCCGTCGGGCCATCTCCAGCACTGTAACGATCAGGGCAATCGCTATACTTGTTTGAAAAGCACCTTCCAGTGATCCATATTGATCGGACAGAAGTTCTTCATTAAAAACAATGTAAAGGCAAGCGGCCAGCGCAACGATGCTGAACACAGCACCGCTCCAGCGGGCAAAGCCGGTTTTGGACATGTAGAGAAATATCCACGGCATCGCCAGCATCATATGGATTGGCCGACTGATAAGGTTTGGAATCAGCCCGCTAAAAATCAACCACAGATGAAAGGCAATCGACGTCACCCCCAAGCTGACCCAAAAAACATGGCTCGGCTTGAAGGCTATTTTCGCAATTGGCCCCATAACTGGCATGTGTTTAACGCAACGCGTCAGGTACACTCATTTTGGCTTCATCATAATATTTCAACGCGCCGGGATGCAGCTTGCCATAAATATTGACCAGCATTTTACCCGAGACACCATTCCACCAGGCCGCAGATTTGCCAAGTTCTGATTTTTGCGTCCAATAGGTTTTGGTCAGTGTATAGGCTGTGTCGTTGTCCATGGCGGTCGTTGTGTGAGCAACCACCGGCAGCGATGTCGTCACGATATCGCTATCAACACCCTGATAGGTGCCAGCCGGAATGACCAGCCGGGTACGCTTTGTTTTCTTGATTTGCTCGTCACTCAACGACAAAACCACAACGCCGGTGCTGGCAGCCGCTTCCACTACATTGGGAGCCGGAAAGGACCCGGCGGTGACAAAGCCGTCAATCTGTTTGTTTTTAAGCGCTGCAACGGCGGCGTTCAATTCCACATTGGCCAGCGTTACTTTTCCTTCAAGACCAAAAAGCTTGAGGTATTTAGCCCCTTCGCGAGCACCAAATGAACCTTTGCCGATCAGCACGGTTTTGCCTTCCAGGTCAGCAAATTTTACCACTCCGGCATCAGCCCGCATAACAAAATGCATGGTCAGCGATGGAATAGGAAACAGGGCGCGAATGTCATTGTATTTGGGGTTGGTTTTGTTTTTGAACATCGCCTTGCCCTTTTGTGCAAGCTTGACCAGAACCGGCGGGGTGGTAAAGACGTAGTTACCGGTGCGTTTGGCAGCTTCCTTGACGTTTTGAACCGAGCCCTGACTTTCTTCGACAGTTACAATAACGCCGCCATTGGTTCCTTTCTTAATCGCTTCTGCAAACTGCACCGCCATCTGATAGTATGACGATGTGGTTTTTGCTGATTTGAACGTAACCCGCGTTTCAGCGCTCGCTGGCAGTGTCACTGTAAGGCTGATGGCCGCCGCCAGCATCAGTTTTGATACTTGTTGTTTCATTATTGGTATTCTCCCTGTTTTTGTTTTGTTGAATTGTGAAAATATAGATTAGTACCAGTGAAAAATCAAAACCCGTAGGCGATGGTGAGTGCCAAACCCTGCCAGAACCACAGCAGCACTGCGGTGGCCAGCATCATCACCGCGAACGGCCAAGCACCTTTGGCAACCTCTTCGAGCCGTGCTTTGCCCACCGCCTGAATGATGAACAGGTTGAGCCCGACCGGTGGGGTTATCAGCGCGGTTTCAATCAGAACGACAAAGAAAATGCCAAACCAGATCGGATCAATACCCATCAGTGACAGCGCCGGGAAAAGTACCGGCACCATAATCAACAACATGGATAGAGATTCAAGAAAGAATCCGATCAACAGCAACACGCCGCCGACCGCCAGCATAAACAGCGTTGGATCGCTGATATTGGTCGTCAACATTTGCGAGATGCTTTGTGGAATTTGGTAAAGCGTGATGGCATAGGAAAATACCTTGGCACCGGCAACAATGAGAAAAATCATCGTGGTGGTCTTCATCGCATCATAGGTGGCGTCTTTGAGTTTTTGCCAGGTCATGCGGCCCATCAAGGTTGTGATAATCAGTGCCAGAATAAACCCGACACCGGCGCTTTCTGAAGGTGTAGCAATGCCCATGTAAATCGAACCGATAATGGCTGATGCCAGTCCAACCGTTGGCAGGGCCAGTAGGGAAGCGCGAATTCTTGTTGCCCGGTCGGCCTTTTCGATCACAATGTCAGAAGCGTTAAAACGGGCATAGACCATCGAGTAAATGATGAAAACGCAGGCCAGAAACAAACCGGGGCCAATGCCAGCCAGAAACAGGGTTGGAATAGATGTTTCGGTAATAATGCCGTAAAGAATCAGCGGTATCGACGGTGGTATTAATATGCCCAGGGTTCCACCGGCGGCCAACAGGCCGAACACGAACGGGCGCTGATAGCCGCGCTTGGTCATTTCAGGAATAGCCACGGTGCCGATGGTTGCCGCGGTTGCAACAGACGAGCCTGAAACGGCAGAAAACAATCCGCATGATAAAATTGTCGCCACGCCCAGACCACCGGGCCAGTGGCCTACCCAGCTCTGTACTGCTGCAAACAGATCACGCCCGACATTTGCTTTCAACAGAATATTTGACATCAGCAGAAACATCGGAACCGCAAGCAGTTCAAAGGAATCCATGGTGCCATAAAGCCGTTGCGGGACCGCGTTCAGAGGGAGCGGAAAATACCACAAAAGGAACACGCCCAATGACCCCAGAGCAAAGGCAACCGGAACGCGTAGCAATAACAAGGCCAGCAAAGCCAGGATGATAATAAAAGCATCCATAGCTTAATGCGCCCCGTCCATTAGGTCTTTTTCCGGAATGCCGATGGTCCACACTTTGACAATTTCGGCAAAGGTCTGCAGCAAAAGCAAACCAAATCCCACCCAGATAGAGGCGTGGGTTAACCATTTTGGTGTGCCAAGATAACTGTCGGTTGTGTGACCTCTCAAAGTTGCTTTCAGCCAAAGCTCAAAGCCATACCAGACAGCCACAAAGCAAAAAATTGCGATGACGAGAAGCGAAAATGTTTCAACCGATTTGCGGGCCGTGGTGTGCGGATCGCGAAAGGCCACGTCGATGACGATCATTTCGCGATGTTTAAGGGCAAAGGCACCGGCAAGGTATGCGGCCCAGATTTGCATGATCCGGGCTGTTTCATCCACCCAGATGGTTGGCGCAACAAAAACATGGCGCATAAACACCTCATAGCAAATGAACAAGCCGACAGCAAAAAACATCCAGGCAGCAAACCTGCCGGTTATCTCGGAAATCTGGTCAATGAGCTTGATCATGGCGAGGTAAAAATCACCCTCTGCCGGTTAAGGCAAAGGGTTTTTCTTTGTTAAAAAGGCTTACAGCCCTTTGGCTGCTTTAATCGCATCAACAGCGACCGCACCACGTTCGGCAGCAAATTTAGCCTCAACAGACTTGGTTGCTTCCACCCACGCGGCTCGTTCTTTGTCGGTCAGCCTAACAACGTTGATTTTGCTAGCAACTTCCTTGACCATCGCTGCCTCGCCACCATAAACTTGATCACGCAATTGTTTTTCAACTTGCGCAGCAGCTTTCATGATAATGGCCTGGTTCTTGGCTGACAATGAATTGAAAAAATCATTGTTCATCACCGCAACAAACTCAATGGCGCTGTCATAAGAAAGTGTCATGTTGTCCATGACCTCGTAAAGCTTGCGGCTTTTAACAGCTGATGCGCCGGTCATGCCAACGTCGACTGCGCCCTGCTGATAAGCCAGAAACTGTTTGGATCCCGACATCAAAGTTGGCGCACCACCAAGGGCTTCAACCGTCCAGCCTAAAACCTTGCCATAGGTCCGAACTTTTTTGCCTTTCAAATCGGCAGGGGTGCGAATTGGCTTGCCTTTGTTGAGGTAGATATTGCGGCCAAATGCCTGCCACCACAAAACCTTGGCACCGGTTTCCTTGACCACCGCCGCATCAAGAACGTTGCGCATGGCAGAGCCGTTTGACACCGCGGCTCGCAGATGGGCCTCGTCGCGGAAAAAGAATGGTAAATTGATGATTTCAACCGCAGGCACAGAACCGGCAAACCGGCCGAGAAAAGCTGACCCGGCTTCAACAGCCCCGGATCCAACCGCTTCGGGAACCTGTTTGTCTTTGTACAATTGCGCCGAGGGAAAAAGTTGTAGCTTCAGATCACCGCCTGATTCTTTTTCGATGATATTTTTAAAAGCAATCCAGTTTTTGCCCAGCGAATGTGTCGCTGGCAGCTGCAATGTCACACGAATTGTGGTTTCGGCTTGCGAAGCAATGGTTGTCCCAAGCAGCAATGCACCAGCTAACGCAGATTTTAGAATAAAGTTCACGCAATCTCTCCCTTTTTTGTCTCGCAGAGTTACCCCGCGATTTTTACAACAGCCCATGTTGTAATGAAGGCACGCCTGCTTGTACAGTAGCTTGATATAAATCTAGAACAGGCGAAAATTGAGCATGCATAGAATAGCTATTGTTTTTGTGGTTACAGCTGTTGTGTTGCTTCTGGTATTTGGTGCCGCTGAGCAATATGCGGATCGTTCGGCTATTCCGAGATTTTGTGCCGATCAGTCAAACGTGCTTAAGCGGGTAGGGATTATTTTAACGACAGGCGAGCCGGTTGGCGATGGTGCCAAGCGGCCGTTTATTATTGCCGCCAAACTTATCTTTCTGGTACCTCAACAACAAAATGAATCGGTGGAAGATTATCTTTCGCGATTGCGACGTCATCTTGATAAAGTGTGTTAGGATTCGTAACCTTAGTTGATGGCAGGCCCTAAGGAAACTCTTGGTCTATTGACAATCGTCAATGTCAGATTAGTGTAAATTTGCTCAAATCCCGACTGAAGTGAATCAAATTGTGAGGGAAGTGACATTTTCATGGAAAAAAAAGCTGAGAGTGAAGTGATAGGCAAGATCGTTTTTTACTCAACAGCTATTGCCATGCTGGTGTTTTTCTGGTGGTTGCTGATCTATGATCATGGCGTTGCTGCAACGCACTAATTTGAATCAGGTTGAGATGTGGAGGGTGAGCGGCGTGCTTTCAAATAAATGGATGGTATTAGTGGTGGCCGCGCTGGTCTGGGCGGTTTATTTTTATACGATGGACTGGATGTTGATGGAAGCGCAGGGTCTGCCGGTTCAAATGTCTTTGATGCCGAGGTAGATGATCGTGGCATTTAACAATTTTCTCAAAGCGTTTGTTTTTCTCACTCTGGCATTGTTGATTCTGTTCCCTGATGTTGCTTTTGCTGCGGCCGATGCCGCCAAGGATGCAACTGTCGCAGCGGGTGCGCCTAAACCGACCCGAGCTGACTATCCGATAATTGGTGGCCTGAATGCGCGAACCCTTGCGTGGGGTTTTGCCCAAATGCATTTGTTTTTAGCCGCTTTTGTTTTGGCGGTGCCGTTGTTTTCCATTGCGATGGAATATGTCGGGCACCTGACCAAAGATGAACGCTATGACAACATGGCTCATGAGTTCATGAAAATAACCATGTCGGCCTATTCTTTGACAGCACTGTTTGGCGGCACGCTGGCACTGACCCTGTTTTTATTCTATCCGCATTTGATGGGATATCTGATGAAGGTATTTCGTGGCCAGATGCTTATCTATGCGCTGCTGTTCCTGCTCGAATCGGTCACCCTGTACATTTACTATTATTCCTGGAATGCACTGCGTTGGGGTAATCGTAAATGGTATCATATGTCGATTGGCCTGTTACTCAACACCGTCGGCTTGTCATTGATGTTTATTGCCAATGCCTGGGCGACCTTTATGATGTCGCCGACCGGCATTGATCCTGCAACCGGTGCAGTGGTTGGAACCGTATGGGAAGCAACGCGTAACCCCTTGTGGAATCCGGTTAATTTGCACCGCTTTATTGCCAACATTGCCTATGGTGGGGCCATCGTTGGTGGTTATGCCGCCTATATGTTTCTGGCGGAAAAGAAAGCGGAAATCAAAGCCCATTATGACTGGATGGGCTACACGTCCAATTTCATCGCCATTGCAGGTTTTCTGCCATTGCCGTTTGCCGGCTACTGGTTGATGGCTGAAATTTATGCCTATTCACAACAAATGGGCATTACCGCCATGGGTGGTATTCTGGCCTGGCTGTTTATTATTCAAGCGGTGCTGATTGGTACCATTATGCTGGCTGCGAACTATTATTTGTGGTGCGGATTGATGCGGACCGACCGCGGGGCAGAATATGCCAAATACGTTAAATACATCGCTGTCGTCATTGTCGGTGGTTTCCTTGTCTGGGTTACGCCCCATTCGCTAATCTTGACGACTGATGAAATTCGCATGCTGGGTGGCACCCATCACAAATTCCTCGGGCCGCTTGGCATTATGCCGGCAAAAAATACGGCGGTGAATTTGATGCTGGTCTTTACCTTCCTGTCATTCCAGATGTTTTACCGCTCCAGCCGCATTCCAACCGTTTCCTGGGCCAAGGCCGGTAACATGGCAATTATTGCCTTGTATGTAGTTGGTTGCGTTAATATCGTATTTGCCGGCCTGTATGGCTACATCACCCCAACTGTATATAAAGTCGGCGCATCGGTGCCGCAGGTTGTTTCGACGCTTTCGATCATTGTTTTCGCAATTACCATCGACATCTTTATGTTGCGTGGTGCCAAGACGGCCAAGGTTCATTGGGGACGTATGTCCGAGCGTTCACAATACGCGCTGTTCGTGCTGCCTGTTGCCTTTACATGGTTGATGGGATTGATGGGCTATATTCGCTCCAGCTTGCGGACCCATTGGCATGTTTACACTGTGATGAAAGACAATTCGCCTGATGCTTACATTCCAACCATTGGTCAGGCGGGTAATACAATTACCGTTATCACTCTAAGCTTTATGGCGGTGATGGTATTTGTCTTCTGGCTGTCACGGCTGGGCGCAACAAGCCAGGAGAAACCCTCATGACTTTTGCCCGTGTGATCATCTTCTCACTGTTTACGCTGCTGGCCTTTACCGGATTTGCCAATCTGGTGCCGCAGGTTCAGGGTGATCCGCCGGTTGAAGAAAAAATTGATGCCGGTTCGCTTGATATGGCGGGGATGGTTTCCTTTGGAGAACGGTTGTTCTCGGGCAAGGGGACCTGCACTCTGTGCCACAACAATCTTGGCCGGGCTCCTGATCTTTTGGAAATGGATCTGGCAAAAGCCTTCCCTGAGCGTTTGACTGATGCCCGCTATGCCGGCATCGCAAAGGGTAAAACCGGCGCCAAAGCTGTTGAAAACTATATTATTGAATCTCTGAAAGATCCGTCGAAATATGTGGTCGCCGGATTTGGCAAAAAAGGTTCGAGCGATTCAATCAGCCCGATGCCAAAGGTTGATGCAGCGCCCATAGAGCTGACCAATATTGAAATGAATGCAGTAACCGCGTTTCTTCAGGACAGGGCGGGACTGACACCGACGGTTTCCCTTCCCAGTGCCGAAGAAGCATCGGCTGCCAGTAAATCAGAAGATGATGAGGACGAAGCCGAGCCGGTAAAAACCGGTGTCGCGGCGATTGAAAAATATGGCTGTGCTACCTGTCACGATCTTGAAGGTTCAGAGGGCGACCTTGGTCCAAAACTCAATGGCATTGGCAACAAAATGAGCGATGCCAAGCTGGTTGAAGCCATCGTAAAGCCAAATGCTGAGATTGCCGAAGGTTATGAAGCAGACACCATGCCCGATGATTTTGGTGAGCAGATGCGCGTCAGCGAATTGAATCTGATTGTTGAATACCTCAAGAAATTGCCTGAATAGGTATTGAGTAGTTATAGAGAGAAGACAGTGACCATGAAACGTTTTTTATCACATCCTTTATTTCTCTCGGGCCTGGCGCTGGCGGGTGCCTATGTTTTGTTTACCTATATCATCTCCCCGCCGCTACCGCAGTCCTTGTTAATTCAGGATATGGTTATTGTTGCTGTGGCGATCGTTTTGGTTGCGACTTTTAATGATGCGACTGCGGAACGTTTTGGCGCACCGATCAAAAGTCTTCTTGGTGATCCCAAGATGGCCTTGCCGCGTTTTGCAACTTTATTGATTGTTGCAGGTGGTGTTGCAGGTCTGGTTTATAATAAAGTGAAACCCAGCACGGCTTCTCCAGTAGAGCTTAGAACGGTACACCCGGCACCGCCTTCTTCGCTCAAGGTTTTTGGCAAATCATACAACTTGCTCAAACTGACCAATCCGGTTCGTGATGCCAACCCCAAGGGAACTGAGGGTTACAAAACTGCGGTCAAAGAGGGTGGAGAGCTCTATTACAAGAATTGTATCTTCTGCCACGGAGACCTGCTTGATGGTGTTGGACATTTTGCCGAGGTGTTTAATCCTCGCCCGATCAACTTTCAGGATGTAGGCACCATTGCCCAGTTGCAGGAATCATTTCTTTTCTGGCGCATAACAACCGGTGGTCCCGGTCTGCCGCGCGAAGGCGCGCCATGGGCATCAGCCATGCCGGTTTGGCATGAGATGCTGAAAGAAGATGAGGTGTGGAATATCATCACCTTCCTTTATGATTACACCGGCCATGAGCCGCGCTCGTGGGAACTGGAAAAGAAGGGCGGCAAAGAGGAAGATAAACCTGCACCGGCAAAAAATGCCAAACTGGATGAAAAAGCTATAGACGTCATATACAACAAGCGTTGTTCGCATTGTCATGGCCAAGAGGGCGATGGTGAGGGTCCTGCAGCTGAATTCCTTTACCCAAAGCCGCGTGATTTTACCCTTGGAACCTTCAAGTATAAAACCACCCACGCTGATGATGAGTTTCCAACCGATGGCGATCTGCGCAAAACCATTCTTGAAGGCTTGCCCGGCACATCAATGCCCGGATGGAAGTCGTTACTGTCAACGAAAGAAATTGATGGCTTGATCAAGAAGATCAAGGAGTTTGGTGAATGGGCTGAAGAAGAAGTTGAACATCAGCCGGTTGATCATGGGGAGCAGGTTAAAAGTTCGCCGGAATCAATTAAAAAGGGCCGTGAGCTTTTTGTGAAAGCCTGCGTCCAGTGCCATGGTGAAAAAGGTCTCGGAAATATTACTTCCGGTAAAAAGCTGAAAGATGATTGGCAAAACCGCATCTGGCCGCGAAATCTGACCCGTCCTGAGACCTGGCGCTATACAGTGACCACCAAAGATGTGTTCGAACGCATTTCAATAGGGATCCGTTCTACACCAATGCCCGAGCACGCAACCACTATGTCGGCGGCTGACCGCTGGCACATTGCCAATTACGTCATGACCTTGCGTGATACCACAACCCAACTGGCACAAGGCGAAACGGTTATCAATGGTTTGCGTGTTGATGGCGATTTGCCAACGGATCCAAATGATGCCAAGTGGCAGAATGTTCCGGCAATGACATTTGCCATGGCACCAAACATCATTAAAGAGCCACGCCTGTTCTTTTCCCTGAACGACCGCGCTACAATTCGGGTTATGTTCAACGATAATGACATTGCGGTTCGGGTTGAAGTTGATGATCGTACTTATTCAGTTCCCGGCGACAAGCTCGAAATACAATATCGCCAAAAAGATATAGCTTCGACACGCGATGCTATCGCCATTCAGTTGCCGCGCGATATTCCAACAACCAGTGAAAAGCCGTGGTTCCGTCATGGTGATAAAAAGCATGCCGTGAATATGTGGTATTGGGCCGCTCCTAGCGCTGAACCCAAAGGTGATGCACTTACCATGATGCTTGATGCGAAGGGGCCAAATAGTGCGCCTGCACCACGCAAGGATTCTAAAGGTCTGACCGCAAACGGTGTTTGGAAAGATGGCCGCTGGAGTGTTGTTTTCAAGCGTAAGCTCAAAACCGATGACGCGCAGGATTTACAGTTCGAAAAAGGCCGCTATATACCGGTTTCTTTTGCCAACTGGGATGGTGTTGCCGGTGAAAAAGGCGGTCGTCACAGTTTTACCTCATGGTACTGGATCAAGTTGAAAGCTCGTGAAGACAAACTGTCATTATATGGCATTCCGCTGGGTTCGGGACTTTTTGCCGGGCTTTTGTTCCTTGGTTTAGCGCGTCAGCAACGTCGGAAATATCTGCAAAGTTAACATAATCATGCTGGCTGCAACCAGGCAGGGGCAAAATAATGTTAACTTTCCGCAATATTCGTGAACTTTGATGACCAGCGTCAATGACTGTTTGCCGCACCGGGGCGATTATCCCCTCCATACTCACTGACGAGTCCGCGTCAGCAGTATCAATGAAGGAGAGGTAACTCATGAAAGTAATCAGTTACAAAAAACGCATTACAACGGCGTTATTTGCAGGGCTGATCGGTTCGACCATGTTGTCGGGTGCGATTGTTGCCGGCGAAAACGGGCATGGTCCCGTTAAGATGATTAAGGTTGATGCGAAAAAAGCAGCGCTCGGGAAGCGTTTGTTCTTTGATGTAAAACTATCTGGTGATTCTGCCATTAGTTGTGCAACATGTCACCAACCAGATAAAGCATTTACCGATGGTTTGGCTTTGTCAAAAGCCTATCCCGGTTCAAAAGGTTTCCGTAATACACCAACGTTAATGAACGCTGCAGTTCGCAAGAACTGGTTCCATGATGGTCGTATCGGTACAAATCTGAATGATGTAACCCGTGAGATGATCACTGAAGATTACATCATGAACATGGATATGCGGATGATGCAGGAACGCATCAAACAAGATCCGGTTTATGTGAAAATGTTCAAGGAAGCCGGATATGGCGAACCTTCAAATGGTTCTGTCCGTAAGGCGATCCCGGAATTTCTGAAAACCCTAACATCACGCAATTCAGATTTTGACAAAGGCACCATGAGTGCTGCTGCCAAGCGTGGTTACGGTCTGTTTAATGGCAAAGCAAATTGTGCAAGCTGTCATAGCGGTGCAAACTTTACCAACGACAAGCCATATAACCGCGGTGTTCCGGAAAATCCGGAAATCTGGGCCGACCCAATGCGCCACATGACTTATGTTGCTTTTGGGACATTTATGGGTATTGAAAATATCATGAATATCCGTCGTGATGTCGGCGCGCATATTCTTACTCATAAAGCCGATGGTTCAGATGTTGGTAAATTTACGACCCCGACATTGCGCGAACTGAAATACACCGCACCTTACATGCACAATGGCATGTTCAAGTCATTGTTTGAGGTTGTTTCCTTTTACAATCAAGGCGGTGGTCAGGATAAAAACAAGGATCCAAATATGAAGCCACTTGGTTTGACATTTGGTGAACAGCAAGATCTTGTTGCTTTCCTTGAAGCACTTTCGGGTGATGTTTTGAACACTGGAGCACATGTCTGGAAAGATAAAATTCCGAGCAACTATGCGGCCATTAAAAATTGGCGTGCGGTTAAAAACTAAACCCAGAAGGAGTTAATGTAATGAAAAATATGAAAAAATTATCGACACTTCTTATGGGGGTCGTAATTAGCGCCGCCGCAATTGGTGTTGCTCATGCTGGTTCAAAGGTTCCACCTTTGGTACCGCTTGGTGACCCGCCAATTCCGGTTGACAATAAAATGTCAGACGCAAAAACAAAACTTGGTAAAATGTTGTTTTGGGATCCACGCCTTGGCGGTGACGCTTCAACAGCATGCGTAACCTGCCATGAGCCTGATCAGGGCTGGGGCTTTGCCGACGCACTTTCACGTGGCTATCCCGGTACTGTTCATTGGCGCAACTCACAAACTGTTATCAATTCAGCCTATCTGAAGAAGCAGTTTTGGGCTGGTTCTGCTGCTTCTAATGAAAAGCAGGCTCCAAGTGCTGCTAAAGGTGCGGTTGCCGGTAATGGCGAAAATGATGTGATGGAAGCTCGCCTGGCGTTTATTCCTGAATATCGCGCATTGTTTAAAGAAGTGTTTGGCACCGAGTGGCCTTTGATTGCTGATGCATGGAAAGCAATTGCTGCTTTTGAACGGACATTGATTGTCAAAGATACACCGGTTGACAAGTATCTGGCTGGTGACAAAAAAGCGTTGTCTGCTCAGCAGGTGCGCGGCATGAAGTTGTTCAACGGCAAGGCTAATTGTATTTCCTGTCACAATGGTGCTTTGGCATCTGACCAGAAATATTATAACCTTGGTGTTCCAACCGTTGAGCGCTGGAATGACGATGGTCTGGCACAGGTAACCTTCCGCTATGAAATTTACGCAAAAGGTGTAACTCAGGAACTGTATCGCAAGCTGAAAGATGACCCGGGATTCTATTTCCGGTCAAAAGAAAAAACCGATATGGGCAAGTTCCGTACCGCACCGCTGCGTTATACTAAATTCACAGCGCCCTATATGCACAACGGCGCATTCTGGGATCTCAAGGAAGTTGTTGAGTTTTACAACGCCGGTGGCGGCCAGAACGACTTTACCGATGGCACCATAAGCAAAAACAAAACACCTTTGTTGAAGCCTTTGGGATTGTCGGAAAAAGAAGTCGATGATCTGGTGGCATTTCTTGAAGGATTTAGTGGTGAAGAACTAAGAGTGGAAGCACCAAAACTTCCCGATTATGCACCATTGCCAAATCCGGCAACCAATTAAGAGGGATTTGTAAAATGACGAAATCTACTGTCTATAAAAATGAGCCTTCCAGAAAGGAACTGGCAAAGCAGGTCGGACACAAATGTCTGGTTTCACGCCGTAACTTTTTGATCGGTTCAGGTGCCACAACCGCTACGGTTATGGTTGTTTTAAACCCCGGTACTGCTGAAGCAAAAGAAGTGCCCGCGCAAGTCACGACCTATCCGCGTAAGCTGATTGGCAAGATGTCGGCGCTCAAGCAGGATAAACCGCTTGATTTCAACTACCCTGATGAGGGCGCTCACTCTGAGTGTATGATTGTCAAGCTTGGTGTTAAAGCTGGCGGTGGCATTGGTAAGAATCAGGACATTGTTGCTTACAATTATGCCTGTACGCACCAAGGCAACTCACTGTCTGGCAGCTATAAAGCTGAAACCAAGTCGCTGGGTGCTTGCGCACTTCACCTTTCAACCTATGACCTGACACGCCACGGCATATTGATTTCTGGTCAGGCTTACCAAAGCCTGCCGCAAATCCTGCTTGAGGTAGAGGGTGATAAAATTTATGCAACCGGTGTTTTCGGCCTGATTTTTGGTCGTGAAAACAACCTGCACAGCTAATCCGGGAGAAGATAAAAATGTCTACACCATATTACATTCCTGAAGAAAATGTGCCCCTTCCTCCCAAGGACGCGGATGTTATTTCAACAGCTTGCGATTACTGTATCGTCGCCTGTGGCTATAATGTTTATCGTTGGCCGGTTAAAGGTGGCAAAAGAGGCGGTGTCAAAGCTGCTGACAATGCCTTTGGCGTTGATTTTCCGGTCGAAGTTCTCGGCCCGTGGGTTGCGCCAAACCAGCACAATATTGTGTTGCACGATGGCGAGCCACACCATGTTGTGATCCTGCCTGACAAGGCCGCCACAGCGGTTAATATTGATGGTGACTCATCACTTCGTGGTGGTTGTATTGCCCAAAAATGTTACAATCCACAAACTCCGACACGTGACCGTTTGACAACTCCGTTAATGAGAATTCATGGTATTTTGCAACCGGTAACCTGGGATCTGGCGCTTGATGTGGCTGCCGAAGTTGCCAAGCACGTGATCAAAAAACACGGACCTTTGGCTTACGGGGTTAAAACCTACTCTTACCAGTATATTGAAAACACCTATGCGATTACCAAATACGCACTTGGTTCAATCAATACGGCCAACTTTACGTTCCACGATACACCATCAGATGTGTCTTCAACTCCAGGCTTCCGTGATGCCGGTTTCGACAACTTTGGACCGTCATATGAAGATTGGCGCGATGCAGAAACACTACTGATTTGTGGTACTGACCCTTATGAAACCAAAACGATCCTGTTTACCCAATGGATCATGAAGGGCATTCAAAACGGTCAAAAAGCCATTATGCTGGTTCCACGTCGCACCGCTGGTGTTGCTTATGTTGAGCAAAACGGTGGTTTGTGGCTGGATGTTACACCTGGCACTGACCTTCTTGTCATCAACGCGATTGCCCGCATCATTGTGGAAAATGGCTGGCAGGACAAAGAGTGGATCAAAAAATGGGTCAATGACAAATGGGGTTCATCATCAGGCTTTGGTCAGGGCACGCGGAATACTCCGTGGCAATGGCGCACAACCTGGGGCCAATTCCAGACCAAAGGCTTTGATGACTGGGCCAAATGGCTGCTTTCTCAAGATGAGTATAAACTTGCCAATGCTGCTAAAGTTTCCGGCATTGATCCCAAGAAGATCCAGCTTGCTGCTGAAATGATGGCTAAACCGGTTAAGGGTAAACATCCTAAAACCTCGATCATGATCGAAAAAGGTTTTTACTGGTCAAACAACACAGGTAACACCGTAGCGATTTCCGCTCTTGGTATTACTGTTGGTGCCGGTGGCCGTCCTGGTCAGATGATCGGCCGTGCTGGTGGTCACCAACGTGGTGGTACCCGTGGCGGCAAATATCCTCGCAACAAGTCACCTATGAAGTTGCCGGGTCGTCGTCGCAGAGCGCTTGATACTGATACCTGGACAATGTCCGGTCACACCCGCATGGCTCACGTCATCGGTACGACCTGGATCCAGTCCATGTGTGGATCACAGCAATTGTCGGCCAAGTTCCAGGAACTGACAGTCGGCAATCCGCATCAGGTCCGCTCGCTTAACAAGGAAAAAATTATTGAAACCTTGAAAAAGCGTGCTGATAGTGGCGGCATGGTTATCATTAATCAGGACATTTATCTGGTTGATCCAATTGGCAACCAATATGCTGACATCATCTTCCCGGCCGCGACTTGGGGCGAAGAAGACTTTATGCGGGCTAACGGCGAACGTCGTCTGCGTCTGTATCAACGCTTCTATGACGCACCAGGTGAAGCAAAACCTGACTGGTGGATTATTGCGCAACTTGCAACACGTATGGGCTTTAAAGGTTTCGACTGGAAAAACTCAAACGAAGTGGCCGAAGAATCCGCTCGCTTCTCACGCGGCAACCGCAAAGCCTACAACATGATTAAAGTTGCGGCCAAGCGGGAAGGCAAAACCCTTCATGCAAAACTTGCAGAATTCGGTACCAATGGTATCCAGGGTCCTGTCATGATGATGGATGATGGTTCACTTGTCGGCACAAAACGCTTGCACGATACGCAACGCAAACTGCCAGCAACGGGTGCTGCCGGTGCCAACATGATCAATAAGAAGGCAACTCACTTTAACTCCCAAACCGGGCGTTGTAACATTGAGAAAGCCCAATGGTCATGGTTCTCGGATTACTGGGAATGGATGTCACCAAAAGATGATGAATTGTGGTGTACTTCTGGTCGCTCCAACGAACGTTGGCAGTCTGGCTTTGATGATCGCCGCCGTCCATATATCGTTCAGCGCTGGCCTGACAACTGGGTTGAAATCAACCCTGAGGATGCTAAAGCCCGCGGTATTGAAAGTGGCGATATGGTTATGATCTATTCAGACCGTGTTCCTCGCTTGAAAGAAACCGTCATCGGCGTGGAAGGAGACGATTACAAGTTCTCCGGCCAGATGAAAAATGGCAATGTCGAGCTTAGTGAAGCTGCTGTAACCGCTGTTGCAATGGTAACCCGAGCGATCAAGAAGAACGTTATTTACATGGACTTCTTGCATACATCACAACCAGCTAATGCTCTTGAAGGCGCGGTCGTTGATTGGATGAGTGGTAACTATAACTATAAAATGGGTGTCGCCAGAATTAAGAAGATCGGCGTATCTCCCTATAAAGACACGTTCCGCTCAATGTCCTTTGCACCACGTGACATCGAGGTGTAATCGGCTAACCGGTTCAACTAGGTAAAACACAGTAAAAACCGGAAGGGATCGCTCTCTTCCGGTTTTTCTTTGGGAAAACGCTTTTCATCGCTATTTCGTTGACTTTAGTCAATGGATGGTTTGACTGGATGTGGTCATTAGAGCTAGAAATTATAACGTGTAAAAATTTTGGAATGTTATCGTGGCCAAACGAAAAGAACCAATTACAGCGAGAATTTTTAATAAATTAAGTGAAACGCTTGAGGGTGGAGTAGATATTCACCGGTGCGTTGCTGCCACTGCTCTGGCCGATATTGCTCATCCCGGGGCTGCAGCGGTATTGCGAAAGGCGCTGCTGGATGAAGATGAAGATGTCAGAGCCGATGTGGCCAATGCCTTGGTCAGACTTAAGGACCCGGAAACTGCCGATGCGGTGATGGAAAACCTTCTCGGCGATCCTTGTCCGGAAGTTAAGCTGGCTGCTGTTGAAATGTTGGCAGAAGTAAACCATCGTCCGGTGGTGCCGTGGTTGCTAAAACTCGTTGTGTCAGAGACCGATGAAATCAACTGGGATGTGGATGGGTATTATTCCACCGGCTGGGAAGACTGGCTGGATATTCAAAAAGCGGCAATTCGTGCACTTGGAGAAATGGCTGTTGTTGAAGCCGTTCCTGAAATTCTGACAGCTCTTGATGACGAGAATGGTCAGGACATTACCCAGATCGCGATTCCGGTACTGGCCAAACTGGGCGATGCCGGTGTTGAGGCTCTGAAAAAACTCTTTGAAGATGGCGATGCCCAGATGCGCCGCCGAATTTGCGCCAGCCTGACGATTGGCCAGTCTGAAAAAGCCGATGCTTTGAGTTCAGCCTGTCTGAAAGATGATGATGGCGATGTGCGATATGTGGCAATTGAAAAACTGATTGCTGCTGACATAAATGATCTCAGGCTAATCGGTTTTTATAGCGATGCAGATGATGATGTGCGCCAACTGATTGTTGAGAGCATTGGTGCCAGAGTTCCCGGCAAGATCAACGAACTGCTGTCGGATAAATCCCCATCGGTCAGGCAGGCAGCATTTAGAGCAATTGCGGCTGAGCCGGAACGCTTTGAGAAAGACGGTTTTTCTGAAGTTGTACGCAAAGCCATTGCCGGTGTGCCAGAAGTTGCCGGTGATGCTTCTGTCGCATGGGCTGCATTGATTGGTGCACCATCGGCAGATAGCCTTGGTACAGCGTTACAAAACCCGACCCAGCCTCTTGGGTTTCGGGTAGGGTTGATAGAGGCGCTGACATTACTGGATGATGCTGGTTTTCCCTATTTGGCAGAAGCTGCGGGTGACGAAAACCGTCAGGTCCGCATTAGCGCGTTGACAGCAATTGCTGAAATTGCCAAAGAAACCGCCTGGCCAAATAATGCCAGTGAAACACTTCTTGCCGCTTTGAATGGTGAACTTGTCGAGCCGCCCGAAGAGACTGACGAGCCCGATGATAGCGAAGAAGAAGCCGAAACAGTTGCCAAGGAGCTCGTTGAAGACCCGCTGGAGAAAGACGCGGTATCGACCCTTGATCAAATCATGAGTAAAGGCATTCAAACAGAAACGCCGGCTGATGATGATGAACCCGAAGAAGAAGTTGAACTGACGCAAGAAGATGAACGGTTTATCGAAATCTCACAACTGCGCGCCATGAAAAAAGGCAAGGTGTCTCTTGATGTAAAAATTGCGCCACATCAGGATGTCCGACGGTTTGCAGCCCGCCTGTTGGGTGACTTCAACGAAGTCGGCTTAACGGCTCAAATCGCAGAGGCGCTTGCCTACGATGATGATGAACTGAAACAATCCTGCCTGGATAGTCTGGCTCTTGTCGGTCTTGAACGGGGCAAGTTGAAAAAGCGGCTGTTCAAGGCCATTGCCACGGAAACAGAACATCCTGACCATGGTATTCGTATGCCGGCAACCCGCTGCCTTGGTTTTATGACCGGTGAGGATGTAACTGAACGTTTGAACGAACTGTGTTTGGATCAGGGTGTCCATGTCCGGATGGAAGCATTCAAGGCACTTGGTCGTAAAACAGATCAAGAGGAAACGATGATCAAGGCGTTGGAAGATGATTATTCTGGTGTTCGTTCAGTTGCTGCGAAATCTCTCGCAGGTAAAAAACTGGCCATGGATGAGCTGATCCAATTGACCTTGAAATATGACGGTATGCATCGTCAGGATATCGTAGCGCTATTCAAAACATGGAATCCGAAGGAGGCTGCTGAAAAGTATTTCGCTATTCTTGAAGATGAAACCAGAAAACGTGATTGGCTGGTAGCAATTCAGGCCGTTGGCGAGCTTCTATCCAGCTCAAATAATGAAAATATTCAAGCGGTGGCTTGAAGAAAACTTAACCCGAGAAAGGTGTAGAACATGAAAAAAATAATGACAGGCATGGTGTGTGCCGCAGCAATGGTAAGTTTTGCCAGCGTTGCTCAAGCTGCTAAATACAAGGAAGTAGATGTCAAGGGTGGTGGCAGTATTTCAGGCATGGTAGTGGCTGGATCAGCTGCAGCAAAAGCCAAAAGCTATACCATTTCAAAAGACCCGCAAATTTGTGGTGATGGCAGTCGTGAAGTTCCATTGGTAGAAATCAATAATGGTGTTGTGAAAAACGCCGTGGTCTACCTTAGCAAAGTTAAAGAAGGCAAAGCATTTCCCGATGCCTTGAAGAACGTAAAACTTGACCAAAAAGGTTGCGCATTCATGCCAGCTTTTTCGGTTATGGCCAATGGTGGAAAGTTAACCGCTGTGAACTCGGACAGTACTTTGCATAACATTCATACCTATGAACTGATCGGCAAAGCCCGCCGCACTGTGATGAATGTCTCGCAACCGAACAAAGGCGACAGCGTAACGAAAAAAGTTAAAATGCGTAAAGGCACAGGCATGAAAATCGAGTGCGATGCGCACGACTTTATGCATGCCTATATGTTCGTTGCTAAAAACCCGTATTTTGCTGTTCTTGATGACAAGGGTGGCTTCAAAATCGACAATATCCCCGCCGGTAAATACAAAGTTCGCCTCTGGCACGGTTTCCTTGGTGAAATCAAAGGTGGCGAAATTGAAGTGAAAACTGGCGGCGACAGCAAAGTTGACCTGTCGTTCTAAGGCAACCGTATAGTCAGGACCCAGCCATGGTGCAAAAACGCAAAATAAATGCTTTTGACGGATTTGTGCTGGCTGGCGCCCTGGTTAATGTGGCGGTCATTTTGCTGATTCTGGGATATTGGGTGTTATACGGATGAAATTCGCCCTGGCAGCCATTCCCGTAGCGCTGATTGCCAGCACCATGTATGTGGCGACTGCCGACGATGATATGGTGCTGGTCAAAGCCGGTCCGGTTGAACTGGGTGCACCCGATACCAACTCACTGGTTGGCCCGGCAATTTATCAGGTTGACGGTTTCATGATTGACCGGCGCGAAGTGACCAATGCCGGTTATCAAAAATTTGTAAAAGCGACTGGTCATTCTCCGGCCGCTTTTGCTGATGACAACGAGTTCAACCAGCCTGATCAGCCTGTAACTGGCGTAACATGGGATGACGCTCGGACCTATTGCCAATGGATCGGTAAACGTTTGCCCAGTGAGGTTGAATGGGAAAAAGCTGCTCGAAGCGGTGATGGCCGGATTTATCCATGGGGTAATGAGTTTAAAGCCCAATACGCCCACCTTGCCGGCGAGATGCCGATAAAACTCAATAATTATCCCTCGCAAGACAAAACCCCGAGCGGATTGTTTGGCATGGCTGGTGGTGTATCTGAATGGGTGCGGGATGTGCAAATTGCGTCAGGCGGTGTTTGTGGGCGCGGTATGTCATACCAGCCTGGTTTCATCAGCAATGATAAATCAGACTTTGACAAACTTTTAAAAACCGGCGGTGAATTGGCCAGGTTTGCACCGGCATGCGCTGTAGATAAGCAGGCCATTTCTCCCGCCGTTATTGCCCGTAATCAAAAACTTTCTATGACACTGGCCCGGCTCGGAAAGCCTGGCTGGGGCATGCAAAAATGTGCCTATATCAAGGGCAACAGTTTTAATGGACGACCACACATGACGAAATTGACCAATCGCATGTGGGACTACACAGACACGGTCGCAGAGTTTGTAGGGTTTAGATGTTCTAAATTGGCGAAATAATCATGAGGGAAACATGTCTACAGTATTAGCGCAGAAAACCGAGCCCGTTGATGAGCGGCTCGGCACCGCCCCGGTTTCACTAAAGAAAATTCTGGTGGCACTGGATCAATCCGACTATGCCAATCAGGCGGTTAATGAGGCTATTGCCCTGACAAAACCGGTTGATGGCACGATCATCGGTATTCATTCCTATGCCGCCAAAATGCATGACCGCCGTTTCAAGCAAATGGAAGGTGGATTGCCCGAGCGCTACCGCTATGAAACCGAGATGGAACATCAGCGTGATGTACATGAGGATTTGATCGGCAAAGGTCTTGGTATCATTTCTGACAGCTATCACGACAATGCCCAAATCCGTTGTGACAAGGCCGGGGTAGACTTTAAGCGCTTAAGTCCTGAAGGCAAAAATTACGCCTGCATAATCGATGCGGCAAACACCGGCGAGTTTGATGTTTTGGCATTGGGTTCACGTGGGCTTGGTGCGGTTGCTGGAAGCGTCATTGGCAGTGTTTGCGAGCGCGTTGTGCGTCGCTCGCCAATTGACACGCTGGTGATAAAAGATCGTCATCTGAAAATTGGTGACGGCCCGATTGTTGTCGGCATCGATGGTTCTGACCAGTCATTTGGCGTTCTCAAAACAGCCATGGTGATCGCCCGCCAAACCGGCGCCACAGTGCATGCATTGGCGGCCTATGATCCTTATTATCACTATGTCGCCTTTAACAAGATTGCTGATGTGTTGTCTGACGAAGCAGGCAAGGTTTTCCGCTTTAAAGAGCAGGAACAATTGCACGAAGAACTAATCGATGATGGTATTGCCAAAATCTATCAGTCGCATCTGGCTGTGGCTAAAACAGTCGCGCAGGAAGAAGGGGTAGAAGTGGTTACCAAGCTGGTTGCCGGCAAGCCGTTTCAGGCCATTCGAAAATACGTTGAAGAAGTTAAGGCCAGCCTGTTGATGGTCGGCAAGATTGGTGTTCATGCCGATGAAGGTCTCGATATTGGCGGCAATACCGAAAACCTGTTGCGCGTTGCCCCCTGCCATATCTGGATTGGACAGGCAACCCACTTCCCCGCACTTGATGTAATCGCTGAAGAAACAATCATGTGGTCGCAAGAGGCCGATGCAATGATGAACCGGGCGCCGGACTTTGTTCGCGGCATTGCCCGGACATCGGTTATCCGTCAAGCTCATTCAGAAGGCCATACATTCATTACCAGCCGTTTTGTCGAAGATGTGATGAAAAAAATGATGCCCGGTGCGGCTGGTGATGACGATCGTACACCCACACCGGATGAGAAAAAGTTTGAAAAACTGGTCTGGAGCGATGCTGCAGCAAGTATCCTCGGAACCATCAAGGACGCCGGGGTGAGAGAAAACGTCCGGTTGAGGGCTGAAAAATACGCCCGGCGTGATGCTGCTGAAAATGTTCAGCCCGTGCATGTAAACCCGTTTGTGGAAGATGCTGATACTGCACCGGCCGAACCGGCGCTTGAATGGGCAGCTGCCTATCTTGCCCGCCTGCAACGTGTGCCCGAAGCGTTTCGCGGTAAAGCGCGCGAAACCATTGAGAACTATGTCCGCTCACAAAATGAAACCTACGTGGATGGCGAAGTCGCTGAAGGCGGCTTTGCGGCAGCGCGGAAAGTCATGTGCCCGGAACCAGACGCAACAGAGTATCCCGATGGCAAACACGGTTGAATCTCCATTTCTGGTTGCGCTAAATCTGACCAAGCGCTGCAATTTATCGTGTGAGCATTGTTATCTCGATGCCGAGATTCTCAAAAACGGCAGCACGGATGAACTGTCCACGGATGAGTTAAAAAAGACCATTGATGACATTGCGATGGTTGGCCCTGAATGTATGATCGTGCTGACTGGCGGTGAACCATTGCTGCGGCCTGATATTGAGGAACTTGCCGAGCATGCCAGTGCTCTCGGTTTAATGGTTGTTGTTGGTTCAAATGGTCTGACGCTGACCCGCAAGCGGGTTAAGAGCTTACAAAAAGCCGATGTGGCAGGGATCGGTTTGAGTATCGATTCTCTTGATCCGAAAACCCATGATGACTTTCGCGGCCGCAAAGGGGCATGGCTTAAAACCATGGCGGCGATTGATGCCTGCAAGGCCGAAGGCCTGGCCTTTCAAATCCATTTTTCGGTCACCGATCACACCGCCCATGAAATTGATGACATGATCTCCTTTGCCAAGGATTGCGGGGCGCTGGTACTTAATGTGTTTTTCCTTGTCTGCACCGGCAGGGGGGAGAAATACACCGATATCTCCATCGAAAATTATGACAAGGTTCTTGAGCGAGTTGTAGAAGCTGCTCACGATGAAAAACAATTGATGGTGCGGGCAAAGTGCGCCCCGCATTTCAAACGTTTGGCCTTGAAGCTTGACCCGGATTGGCCAATTACCATGGCCCATGGCTATGAGGCAGGAGGCTGCATTGCCGGAACGCGATATGCCCGGGTGACGCCCGAAGGTGAAGTAACACCGTGTCCATTCATGGAAAGTTCGGGTGGCTCGGTGCGTGACAAAAGTTTTTCCGAAATCTGGAACAATTCAGAAGTTTTCAACCAGTTGCGCAATCTCAAACTTGAAGGTCGTTGCGGAGCTTGCGAATTTCAGAAACTCTGCGGTGGATGCCGGGCACGCCCACTGGCCCGCTCGGGCAATATGATGGCCGAGGATTTTTTGTGTTCTTACCAACCCGAGGGCGGCGCGATTGTCGAAACACTGGCACCAACAGGAACAACCCTTGAATGGGATAAAGATGCTGAACAACGCATCTCGCGTGTTCCCGGGTTTGTCCGGCGCATGGTCAAAAAACGGGTGGAAGCCGATGTCCGCTCTAAGGGACGTATGATCGTGACCGCTGAGGATATTTCGCGCATGGCAAAAGAGCGGTTTAAAGATGGCTTGCCGCCGGGAATAAAAAGGCCAGAATTTAAATGACTTATGATGTGGCGATAATCGGCGGCGGGATATCCGGCCTGACCGCGGCATACGACCTGCACCGCAATGGTCGCAAAGTTGTGGTGCTTGAGCGCCAGCAGCAGGTCGGTGGCAATGCCATATCAGAGCGCATCGACGGCTTCCTGATGGAGCACGGACCGACCACCTTAAACGCCATGGTGCCACAAGCTCTGAATTTAGCCAGCAAACTTGGTTTGTCCGGTCAGCAGCTTGATTTGGGTAAAGGTATACGCCAGCGTTATCTGCGTCAGGGCAGTAAGTTGCACGGTATTTCGATAAATCCTGCCGGTTTTTTACTGTCATCATACCTGTCCCCGCTTGGTCGCCTGTCACTGCTTGGTGAAATACTTCGACCCTGTAAAACCGCACCGGAGGACGAATCTGTCCACGCATTTGCATCACGCAGGTTTGGTCGTGAATTTGCCGACAAGGTTATGGACCCGCTTGCTGCCGGAATGTTCGGCGGTGATTCCCAATGCCTGTCGATGCATGCAACCTTTCCGACACTAGTCGAGATGGAACAGCGTCACGGTTCGATAACCCGCGGCGTTATCAAAGCAAAACGTGGTAGCGAGCCAGCCAAGCGATTATTTTCTTTTCGCGACGGTGTTGGAAGTTTGCCGCACGCGTTAAGTGTCAAGCTGGGTAATGCCGTACAAACCGGCATTGCGGTAAAATCCTTTTGTCATGTGGGAGAAGGATACAAGATTGACACGCACAGCAGGGGAAGTGTTTTGGCAAAGTCTGTGGTCCTTGCTGTCCAGCCTCATGTCGCCACTCAACTACTTGCACCGCTAGATGAACAAAGCGCCAATGCCGCATCTCTAATTGATGCGCCGCCAATGAGTGTAATTTTTCTTGCATACCGGCGCGATCAAATTGCCCATCCGCTGGACAGTCTTGGCTTTTTGAGTGTTAAAGACAGCGGCGGGATTATCACCGGGGCGCAATTCCTGTCAACCATGTTTGATGGTCGCGCACCGGACGGTTTTGTTTCAATTGCCGCCTATGTTGGTGGTGTGCGCAATCGCGATGCTGCTGGAATGGCGAGTGATAACCTCATCGGGCAGGTTCACCGCGAACTCTCGTTACTGATGCAGATCAAGGGAGAGCCGGTGTTGTCGCGCTGCCGCCAATGGGCTCGCAGCCTGCCACAATATGAGATGGGGCATAGTGACAAGGTTGCCGTCCTCAAATCGTTGAGTGATCGCCATCCAGGGCTTTATCTGACCGGCAACTACCTTGCCGGGGTGTCTGTCGCCAACTGTATCGGACAGGCCCGAGCAGTTGCCGGTGATGTTGAAAACCACCTGGCTTTAAGCGCGGGTCTTGAGCTGTCAAAAGTCAGTGCGGGATAAATTGCAGAATATCGCCGAATTGAACCTCCGACAATCCAACCGGTAACACAACAAATCCATCAGAACTGGCCAGAGGCAAAAGAGTCGCTGAACTGGCTTTTTGAAAGGCTTCAACAATTGGGCCGCCGTCTTGTGTTTTCCCGACAATGCGGGCGGGAACATATTCCTGACGCGCTGGTGAGCGTTTGCGCTTAAAGCTGGCTTGGGCCGGATAGCTGACAGGAGGACTGGCTTCAAGTCCGCTCAATTTTTCAATTATCGGGCGACCGATTAAAATCTGATTGATAAAGGCCGCTACTGGATTTCCTGGCAGGCCAAGAAAAATACATTTTCCCAAGGTGCCGACAGTGACAGGTTTACCGGGTTTAATAGCAACTTTCATCACATGCAGTTCACCACCAAGATCCGTGACGATACCAGGCATATGGTCCTCATCGCCGACGGAAACACCGCCTGTGGTAATCACAATATCTGCTATTTCAGCAGCTTTGGCCGTCGCACTTTTCAATAATTCATAATCATCTTCGATAGTACCCAGGTCGATAATTTCGATAGATGGCAGATCAAGTTGACTGGCAAGAGCATACCGATTGGAGTTGTAAATTTGCCCGGACTGCAATGTCTCACCTGGCAGGCGTAATTCAGAACCGGTTGAAAATATTGCCACGCGGACTTTGCGCCGGACTTTAATTTGGCTAAAACCCTGGGCTGCCAATATGGCAATTTGGCGTGCTTCCAATAATGTCCCGCCAGCAACAATCAGATCGCCGGGCATGCAGTCTTCACCACTGGGGCGGATGTGGTTGCCAATCGGTGGACACTCATTAAAGGTGATGTGATTGTCTTTACGCTGGACTTTCTCCTGCATAATCACTGCATTGTAATTTGCCGGCACAAGTGCGCCGGTTAGAATACGTATTGCGCCAGTCGGGATATTATCGTCTGGTTTGGTATCTTTATCGCCAGCGGCCATTCGTCCGGTAATTTCTACTGTGTAAGGGCCATCGCCGGTTAAACCGGCAGTGTTGACCGCGTAGCCATCCATGGCCGAGTTGTTAAAATTGGGCAACGGTAAACAAGCTTGCATATCGTCAACAATGCTGCGCCCCCGCGCATTATGCAAATCAACGGTTTCTGCCTCGGCAATTGGGCTGGCCAGAGCAAGTCCCTTGGCGATCGCCACATCAATAGGTAACAGATTGTCACCGCCACAGCAATCTTGTGCCTGTTCAGTACTCTTGTGTAAAGGTTCGGCCGTCATTTTTGAAACTCCGGGTTTTACAGGATTTTAGAGGGTTTTACCATTGGCCAGCTGGCGCAGGGCCGGTTCATTGAGAATATGAACCTCATCGGCATCATCAGAGTCAATGAACTGCATTTTTCTGAGTTTCGAAAACGCCCGGGAAAGTGTTTCCACCCGCAGTCCCATATAATCTGCAATATCAGTGCGTCGCAGTCTCAGGCAGACTGTGAGTTGGCGTCCTAATTGTTGCCGTTTTCGACACTCAAAAATGAATGATGCCAGTTTCTCTACAGCTGATTTTCGTGCAAGATCAACGCTGTGCTGCGCCGCATACAAATGCTGTCTGGCCTGATTGGAGCTCTGTTCGATTTGAAATTGGGTGCTGTCGCGTTGCATTGTCTCGAAGTCATCACCGTTATACAGACTGGCTGTAACCGGTAGAATGCAAACCAGCTTTCCTGATGCTTTGCTGAAATGGCGGGTATCCAGAACATCACCCTCAAAAAATATGACTGAAATTGTCTGGCGTCCATCGCCAAGCATGTGTTGTAGTCCAACAGCGCCTTTGGTTACCACAAGAATGGGAAGGTTACGAAATGCATCACAATCAAGCACGGTATCCTGTTCAAACGAGTTGAGTGTTGGTGCATTAACCCGGACAGAACTGCTATGAGCCTCTGCAGTCTTGTATTCGTCAATATAAGCTAATTGTGTCATTTCATTTTACCCTGAACGATCAGGCACCAGATATCGGGAAAAGAGGCACCAGTCTGAAAATATGAAAAAACTATAAGGCCTGCTTGTAACGCCAGTATTTCATTGGATGGATTAATTGTGAAGAAATGTAACGATATGTAACGATATGTAACGGAATTGTTTCGGTTAGCTTTTAGCGGTTATCGACGTTTGACCCGATCATGGCATGTACGGTATTTGCCAGCAACGCTGGTTCGAATGGTTTATCCATGAAACCAATGGGCTCAAATTGTTTAAACTCAAGCTCTGCCGGCTGATAAGCTGAATATATAATAATTGGGCAATCAGGGCGCAATTTTCGCACCGCAACACAGACATCCTGACCGCTTAGTTCCGGCATTACGAAATCAGTTATGACCAGATCAAAACGTTTCGGTGTTTTTTCAAATGCCGTAAGAGCCGTTTGCGGGTCGGTAAAGGCTTCAACCTCATAATTCAGGCGGCGCAGTATAGTGGCACAAGTTGCAACGACCTCAGGTTCATCATCAATAAGTAAAATCACGCCAGTGCCGCTGATCAGTTCATCTGATTGCGAACTGATTTCCACCACCGGCTCAACCTCAGGCATTGTAATCTGGAAGTGGCACCCCCTGGCCCCGTCACTTTCCACTGAAATCTCGCCACCCATTTCGGTCACAAGGCTTGCAACAACAGACAAACCAAGTCCGGTTCCCTTGCCGGCGCGTTTGGTGGTAAAGAATGGAGTGAAAATTTCTTCTTGTATTTTTTTCGGTATCCCCGGGCCATTATCAGTAACACTCAAGGCTATGCGTTGTTGTTCATCGGTGGTTTGTGGCAAGCGGTGTGCTTTGAGAGTGATTTTACCACCGTTGGCACCAATGGCTTCTGCTGCATTGGAGCATAAATTCATCAAGACCTGATGTAGTCTTGTAGGGTCAGCATGTACTGACAGAGTGTCGTCTTTAACATCGCATTCCAGCTCAATATTTGGCTGTGTTGAGGCGCGGATCAAACGCAGGACTTCTGACATTAGCGCGCCAACTCTCAAAGTTATCGCTTTGCCCGGCTGGCGGCGGGCAAATGCTAATATCTGCCCGACCAGATGTCGGGCGCGCTTGGCGGCAATCTCGATTTGCTCTAATTCCTGCGCAAATTCGCCTTGTTCGGGTGCGTCCAGACGGGCTAGATGTACATTGCCCAAAATAGTTGTCAGCACATTGTTGAAATCATGGGCAACACCACTTGCCAGCAACCCGACGGCTTCCATTTTTTGGGCGCGCAGAATATGTTCGCTGGCTTTTTTGTGTTCGGTCACGTCTTCGCCCAAGCCAATAAAATGAGTGATTTTTCCAGTATCATCGCGAAGTGGTAAAATAACAGTTTCTGCCCAGTAGCTGCTGCCATCCCTTTTCAGGTTACGAAAAGTACCATGCCAGGCCTCATTGTTTTGCAGTTGGGTAGAGATGTCATCATAAGCACCAGACGAGATGTCTCCCGATTGTAGAAACTTTGGTGTTTTGCCTAAAACATCGGTTGGTTTATAACCGGTTAGTTCGCAAAACTTGTTATTGACGTACTCAATTTTTTGCCTGGTATCGGTGATGATAATGGTTGCAGGGCTTTGATCAACGGCGCGCTGGAACTTTTTGGCAACAAGTTCAGCGGCGCGGCGCACGGTCAATTCAGCTGACAGTTTTTTGATCGTCTGTTGCAGTTCTCGCAGTAGGAGAAAAAACATGCCGTATAAAATCAGGGCAACGATTGCCAGCACACCAACAAAAAAGAACCCTGTTTTGACCAGTTCGTTGCCCTCATTTACCGCTTCGGCAATGGTGCCAGTAGCGGCACGGCGTTCTTTTTCCAGATAACCGTCTAGAGCAAGCATCGCTTCGATGGCCAGAGTGTCATCAACTTTAACACGTGCATCCGTTCGTGATGGCGACCAGTTTTCCTGGGCTGCTTTTTGGGCGATCGGTAGTTTGGTTTCATATATGGCAATGGTTTTTACGATTGCCTTTAGGTGGCCAAGCTCATATTGGCTGGCACCACTTACCTGATATTCTGCAACTGTTGCACGGAAGGTCTCCAGTTGTTTTTGCAGGCGTTCGAGGTAAAGATGATCTTTCCGCAACACGTAGTTTTTAAAGTTGTGGATAATGCCGCCATAGCCAAGATGAGCCCTTATACGGCTGAGGAGTTCGCCGCGGCGGGCGGCCTGCTCGGCATAGGTATGCCAGCGTGTATCGATATTATAAAAGCGTTTCTGGGTCTGGCCTCCCAGATAAAGGCCAACCAAAACCGTCGAAATCAGTAAGAATGCTGCACCAAGCCCGGAAAGAAGGAGTCGCAATGGCAGGCGGGGCTTGTTGAAATCGGAGTCCATCTTGCTATCTGTTCATAACCATGACACCATGGCAAGAGCTAAGATAATTGTCTAAGAACAAACTTGTTACGTGTTATGAAATTGCCAGAATTTTAATTAAATCAGCCTGCAATCAGGTGTAGTCACCTGATTGCAGGCTGATTAGTTCTAAATGATGACAAGCCCTAGGTGTGCATGGTTAAATGAGAGAAAAAATCCTCATCGTAGATGATGATCCCCAGATCATATCTTTTCTGTCCCGGTATCTTGAAAAGCAGGATTTCGTACCTGTTTGCGCAACAACCGGTGCTGAAATGCGTGATATTCTGGCCCATGAAAAGATTGACCTGTGCGTGCTTGATGTGGGCCTTCCAGATGCCGATGGTTTCGAGTTAACCCGCGAAATTCGCCGCACATCAAGTTTGCCGATTATTGTGCTCAGTGTCCGTAATGAAACATTTGACCGGGTATTCGGACTTGAATTTGGCGCTGATGACTATGTCACCAAGCCTTTTGAACCACGCGAACTTGTGGCCCGTATCCGGACCATTTTACGCCGGTCGGCCAGTGAAAAGGCTTTGGCGCAGAACGGTGGATCAGGACGGGAGCTTTTGCAATTTGGTACATGGGTGATGAATGTCGGAGCTCGCAGTCTTGATGATGCTGAAACCGGCGCAAGTGCAGGTTTGACCAGTACGGAGTTTGATCTCCTCAAGGCCCTTATCGAACACCCCAAAACGGTTTTGAGCCGTGATCAGTTACTCGATTTTGTACGCGGTCAAGATTTCGTTGTTGGTGACCGGGCCGTCGATGTTCACATCATGCGCCTGCGCAAAAAGATAGAACCAAACAAAAGCGAACCCCGTTACATCAAAACGGTTCATGGCATCGGTTACTATTTTGTAGATGACGTGGTGCGTTTTACCAAAACAGTATAAATCATCGAAAACCATCAAAAAAAATTTCTCGGTCGCCCCGATGGTGAATTGAACTCAATTGTTATAAAAATCAAATAGTTACGTGGTGTCGTGTGCATTATGTGAGCACACAGAGGCTAGGTTTAATCCATTTTATATGATGACGGACAAGTTAGCCCACAGATCGGGAGCTGGCGATTGTCTACTTTTCAAATTTACAAGAGTAATTTGCAAGTTTTGCTTTCTGTAGATGTCAGACATTTTGATGTGTCCACTGTCTGACATCAGCGCCTATGGGACAGATTGGCGGTATTGCATAAGAGAGTGTTTTTAGCTCATCGTAGCCATTAAGGAGCAAAGATGAGAAAAAAACACGGGACACGGCGCACAGCGTCAGAGAAGACAATCAAAGACATTCGCCGCGCGACGCGCAAAGAGTATTCAGCCGAGGAGAAAATCCGCATTGTGCTGGACGGTTTGCGAGGCGAAGAAACCATTGCTGAGCTTTGTCGCCGCGAAGGCATTGCCCAGAGCATTTATTACAAGTGGTCAAAGGAGTTTCTGGAAGCTGGCAAACGCCGACTGGCTGGTGATACAGCCCGAGCGGCATCGACAGGCGAGGTCAAACACCTGCGTCGTGAAGCGCATGAGCTGAAAGAGGTTGTGGCTGAACAGGCTCTGGAATTACGCCTGCTTAAAAAAAGCATGATCGGCCCCTCTCGGTGATGCAAGCATCACCTGCCGCGTAATAGATGGGGGCGAAGACGAATGAGATACCCTGGAACAGAAAAACTTGAGATCATCCGGATCGTTGAGCAGTCTCACCTGCCAGCAAAGTCCAGAGGGCCTGTTGACGATCATGAGCTGTTCCCGATTAAGGCGATCAAATGTCGTTTTTCCAAGTTCCACTTTCAGTTTCTTCAATGCGGACGCTTTGGAGCGTCGGAGTGGAGGAAGATAAAAGAGATATTCTGATCGATTTAAATGATCGATTTTTCTTCAATAAATTTGTGATGGGGCCAGCATTTTTGGCTGGATTCAAGGCGTCATTCCGCGTTATGCTGCTAGAAAAATATGCTGGGTTTATGGTGAGGTTTGCTAAGGAAACAAATTTGGGGACTCAAGATGAAGTTTAACCAAGACGATTTAGACTTTGCGACTGAATATAATGCTGCTGTGCATAAGGGGCCGCCAAAGGGGACGCCTGTTTTTTTGTTTTCGTGTTTGGCGTTGTTTGGCGCATTTTTTATATGGGCAAGCTGGGCTGAACTTGACGAGGTCACCAGAGGGGAGGGGCGAGTTATTTCTTCGGGAAAAAACCAGGTTGTGCAAAGCCTTGAAGGGGGGCTTATCAAGGAAATTTTCGTAAAGGCTGGCTCAATCGTTAAAAAGGGAGACATTCTCCTGAGAATTGACGACACTGGGTTTTCTGCAAACCTTGGTGAAATTAAAGCTAAACGGTTCAGCTTATTAGCCCAAATCACACGGTTGGAGCAGGAAGCGTCCATTGACGATGTTAAGAGTTTAAAATTTTCTGCATTTTTGCAAAACAAGGCTCCTGAAAATGTAAATTCTCAGATGAGACTTTTTGAGGCGAGAAAGCATAGTTTGCAAGCCCAGACACTAATTCTAACAGAACGCATATCTCAACGTGAACACGAATTAGATGAGCAAATGTTAAATTTAGAACGTCTTAAAAAGACGTTTAAACTGGCAAAAGAAGAAGAAGAATTAAAAGCCCCCCTTGTTCGCAGCGGTGTGGTTCCGAAAACAGACTTGCTTCGGCTGATGAGGGAAATTGCCGATATAGAAGGGCAAATCCTTGTTGGAAACAAAACTATACCTCGTTTGGAAGCCTCAATTCGAGAGGCAAAAGCTCTGAAAAATGAACAAAGTATTAATTTTCGCCAAAAAGCCCAGGCCGAATTAAGCGAAAAACAAAGCGAAATGGCAGTTATCATGGAAACACTGCGAGCCGCACAAGACAGGGTGACCCGAACAGATTTTCGTGCCCCTGTCGGGGGTATAGTAAATGTCTTGAATGTAAATACTGTTGGAGAGGTTGTTAAAGCTGGCGAGACCCTTGTTGAGATCGTTCCACAAGCGACTACTTTGCAAATAGAAGTGAAAGTTAAACCAAGTGACATCGCTTTTATCCATCCAAATCAGCCTGCTCTTGTGAAAATAACCGCTTATGATTTTTCAATTTATGGTGGTTTGGATGGCACAGTTGCGCAGATTTCTGCGGATAGTTCTATTGATGAGCGGACTCGAGAAGTTTTTTATCTCGTAACAGTTAAAACTCGAACTAACCAATTAAATGAACCTAAACAAAATTTGATTATATTCCCGGGGATGGTCGCCAGTGTCGACATTCTAACGGGGAAAAAAAGTGTTCTTGCGTATCTTCTTAAGCCAATCAACAAAGCAAGGAATGAAGCTTTGCGAGAGCGCTAGGTTTTCGCGGTTTTCCACTTTTAGCAAAACAGCATCCCTGATTTTACCTTTGATTGCGTTTTCTGGTTACGTTTCTCCTTCATTTGGTTTGCCGAATTTACCGGCAAAAAATATCCAGTCAACCAACCCCCAGCCAGTCCAACGTTATGGTGCTGGTGGTATATTTGGGTCTTTGGAAATTAGTACAAATTTGGGCGGCGGCAAAGTCGCATGGAATGGGTTACTGAAACGACTTGATGCCGAGACGTCAGATTATAGCGCATGTGACCGGGGTGCATCCTCATGCAACACCCGTGTTCAAGCCTGGCGCAAAGGAATTCAAGAAGCTAAATCGTTTTCATCTACTTGGAAAAAGCTCGACTACATTAATCGCCTTGCCAACCGGCTGATACGTTATCGTGACGACATCGATCAATTTCAAAAAGCCGACTATTGGGCAACACCGATACAATCCATATCGGGTAAAGGCGACTGTGAGGATTACGCAATTGCAAAATTTGCTGCTCTCACCGAGTTGGGTTTTGCTCCTCAAGATTTAAAACTTGTTGTTGTGCAAGATACCAGGCGCAAACTTGCTCATGCGGTTCTCGCGTTCAAGTTTAACAACCTGACAATTATATTGGATAATTTATCCAATAATCTCAAATCACACACAGAGATTAGCAACTATCGGCCAATTTACTCAATCAACCGTACTGGCTATTGGATGAATGTAGCTGTCAAAATCCGCGACACTCGGATTGCAAAAATACAAGCCAAAGAAGTATTGAAACAGGTTTCGGCCTTAAAGAACAGTAAAGCTGCGACGAGTCAAAACGGATTCCGCGGCTCATTTACTGAAAGCGAACAAGACTTGTTTCTGCCTGTTTCATTCAAACAGCAACCAGTTACAAAAGTTCAATTCAGCCCCGCCGAAATTTAAGAACAGTTAACCCTTACCAGCGACCGCGCATGACCATCCGCATCCGGGTATAAAAGCAGTCGCATTGGCTGACTTGTTCGTCGTTAATTTCGTTGGACTTCAAAAAACCTATTGCTTTGGCACAACTTACCTTGGCTTCATTCGCCCATGTGTAAAGATGCCCTTTATTGAAAACAGTAGATTTGCGTTCTGACACATCAACCGCTTCCTCATAACGCTCGGTGACAGCAAGGTTAATTCCCTCAACCGTGTCATTGGCGTCAAGAATTGCCGAGCGATAGTCCCCGATACACTGCCCACCTGACTGAGGGCCAGAAAAATCGGCTGCGGATACTGACAGCGTTCCAGCCAACATTATAGCGGCAGTCACCAGCAATCTCGAAATAATACCCATCTTCTTAATTCTCCGCTTTTCATAGTTACATTTTTCATACCATAAGCTGGATTTTGCAGAACTGCAATCTCAGCGCTAAACAATAGTTGCAGTTTGATCTACACCCAAATCGTCATCGTCATACAAAATATCAACAGAGGTGACTGCGGTACTAAATGTTGCAACGGTTTGCCAACTTGCGCCACCAGCCGTTCCATCTGTGTCTACTTGCAGAACGTCATCGGAACCAACGGTCGCCAACTGCACATAGTCGTTAACAGTACCATTGGTACCCCCGCTGGCGACATCAACAAGTTCAGTGAGATCGACAGTGTCATCTCCCAGAACATAATCTTCAATGATATCTGCATCTGTAAGAGCTGATACATCCAAAACAAAAATATCGCTGCCATCGCCTCCTCTTAGGGTATCCGCCGACAACCCGCCAGCCAGAATATCATCACCTTCTAGACCTGCAATATAATCAGCACCAATTGTACCCACTAAATTGTCGTTTCCTTCAGTTCCCTCAACGAGGTTCAAGGACGCCGGTGAAAGCGTTAAATCAATAGTACTTGTTACTGAATCTCCGTCTGCATCTGTACCAACTACATCAAACTGTAAATCAATTGGCACCTCGTCGCTTTGGGCCTGAATACTAGCAACGCCAAGTTTGAAATTAGGTTCATTTCCATTGGCACCACTTATTTCAACTGAATCGAAACCTGTGGCCGTTTCAATTTCAAATGAATATCCATCGGGTAAGCCATTGATAGCAACGTCTATGTCGGTGTCGTTATTTGGATCGAAATTAATATCGATTGTAGTTCCGAATAAATTGGTCCCGTCATTTTGGAGTAACGTTCTGGTCCCCACAAGGGCTCCGTTGGTATCGTAAATATTTACCGCCGTAACATCGACCACCACGCCAGCCAACAGAGCTGCTACGATTAGGCCTGTCGGGTTACTGCCCGTAGCGGTGAACACTTCCTGTTTATAAACAGTTGTTGTATAGACCCCATCGTCTGCCAATGGTAATGGACCATTTCCATCGGGATCATGGACATTTCGAAGAAACTCTATAAGCAACACCTCGTTATCTTTGATAGAGTTTCCGTCGGCAATCCCGATCTTTGTATTGTTGGTATTAATAGTTGCCGGATTGCCATTTTGAGTAGCTGTTAGCTTGAAATCAAAGTTACTGGCACCATTAATCCCAAATTCTAGTGAATTACCACCACCCACCGAATTATTTGCATCTAATGTCACATCTGTAGTGTTTGCCAGAGGTTGAACCAGTGTGAAATTATATTCATCAGCGGCATCATCCAATTCGTTAAAAAACACCACGCTTGAATCAGGCGCGAGGGGATCAAAACTATTAATAAGGAAATTTTCATTCGTTGAGCCAACGATGGTGTCGGTACCAAACCCAAAGAGATAAATGCTATCACCTGCTACTGTCGTGACTGCTCCATCGTTTGAATTTACTGCAAGATCTCCTTCGTTGTGTCCAGTTGCATCAAACAACATATCGCCTGGTTGATCTGCACCTACAGAGGCAAAGAATAACAAATCTTCCGTAATTGTAGAACTTGCTTGATTTTCAGTCACCCCGTCATTGGGATCAAAAGCTGACGGCATATCATCATCGACATTGATTGCCAGCGTACCCGCCACGACATCATTGTCGGCATCGGTGAGTGTGTAGTTGATGGTGAAGTCGACATTGTTCTCTGTCAATCCGTCTGGATGGGTGATTGCCGCCAGTTGTG
>DAOUPT010000011.1 GCA_030626025.1 Anderseniella sp.
AACTGCTGATTTTACCGCCGATTATCCTCGGCGTGGTGGTCTTCATATATATGAAAGGCCAAAAGCAGGCGCCGCAAATTATTGAGGCGGTGGAAGTTGCCCGTCATGTCAGGGTGATTGAGGCCCAAAAAGTTGCCGTGACACCGCGGGTTCACGGCTTTGGTGCGGTTTCTCCCAGCAAGGAATGGGTGGCGATTGCCCAGATTTCCGGCGAGATTATTAAAGTCCACCCTGATCTGAAAAAGGGGGCGATTATCAAGGCCGGTACAACCATTGTCACCATATCACCGGTCGATTTCGATCTGGCCATTGCCCAGGCCAACGCCAACATAAGATCAACCGCTGCGAAAATCACCGAGCTTGCCGTAAGCCGCCAAAATACCCAGGCGGTTCTTGATCTTGAAAAGCAAAGCCTGAAAATTCGTGAAGGCGAACTGGCTCGGCAAGAAAAACTGGTCAAAAGCGGCACCGTTTCACGCACCGCATTTGATCGCGAAAGACGCGATACATTTTCCCAACGCAAAAAGGTTCAGGATCTTGAGAATGCAATGCGCCTCATCCCGACCCAACTGGTGGTACAAAAAGAACAGCAAGAGGTTTTCAAAGCCCAGTTGCAGTCAGCAAAGTTGAATTTGCAACGCACCAAAATCATCTTGCCCTTTGATGCCCGGATTTCAGAAGTTGATGTCGAAGTGGCGCAATTTGCCCAGACCGGTAAAATACTGGCCAAGGCCGATGGTGTGGCCAGTGCCGAGATTGAAGCGCAGATTCCAATCGGCCGGTTTATGAGCCTGTTAAAAGCAGCTTCCGGTGATCTGCCGGTTGGTGGCATTGACAGCAAATCCCTCACTATGATGATCGACAAGCTTGGTCTTAAGGCATCGATATATTTGAACACCGGCGGCAAGCGGATCAGTTGGAAGGCCCGACTGGCCCGCATCAGTGACATCATCGATCCCAAAACCCGCACCGTCGGCATTATCGCTGTAGTTGACAACGCTTATTTGCAAGCTGTTCCGGGCGAACGCCCGCCGATGGCCAAGGGCCTGTTTGTTGAAATGGAAATAACCGCCCGGGCGCTCGGCACCCATCTGATTGTACCGCGACTGGCCCTCAAGCCCACCGAAACCGGCAACGAAATTTATCTGGTTGGTAAAGACCAGCGTCTGGAAATGCGCCCGGTTGAAACCGGGCTGGTGCAAGACGATTTTGTCGTCATCACCAAGGGGCTTGAGCAAGGCGATAAAATCGTTGTCTCGGACCTTAGCCCGGCCATCAAGGGAATGTTGCTGGCAACCGAAACCGATACCGCTCTGACCAGACAAATTATTAAACAGGCAGTCGGGCAGACAAAAGGTGCGGAGCAAAGCAAATGATCAGGTTTTTTACCGGCCACCCAACGGCGGCCAATCTGGTGATGCTGGCCTTTATCGTTCTGGGCCTTTTTGCCGCCCCGACTTTGCAACGCGAAACCTTTCCACGCCTTGAACCTCGCCGGGTCGAAGTACGGGTGATCTATCCCGGTGCCCGTCCCGAAGATGTCGAAGAGGCTGTCTGCCAGCGCATCGAGGATGCGGTGGATTCGGTCAGTGATGTTCATGAGATTTCCTGTGAGGCCAATGAAGGTCTGGCCCGTGCCGTCATTGAGATGGTCGATGGCGCAGACCTTGACCGCTTTACATCGGATATCAAAACTGAAATTGAAGCGATTACCGACTTCCCCGAAAAGACCGAAAAACCGGTGATCTCGCAATTGGGCCGGACAGATTTTGTCGGCAATGTGGTTGTCAGTGGACCGGACAAAAAGACCGATTTAAAAGTTTATGCCGAATACATAAAAGATGTTCTGCTCGCCGCTGGCGGCATTCCAAAAGTCGATATAACAGGGTTTTCAGATCGTCAGATCCGCATCGAAGTTTCTGATCTGACCTTACGCCAGTACGGTCTTAATGCCGGAGACATCGCCCGTACCATTCAGCGCCAAAATATTGACTTGCCATCGGGCAGTCTGAAAACATCCAACCGGGACTTGCTGGTCCGCTTTGCCGATGAACGCAAAACCGTCAATGAAATTGCCGAACTGGTGGTGGTTTCGTCATCTGGTGGCGGACAAATCCGGCTGGGCGACATTGCCAAGATCACCGACCGCTTTGAAATTGATGAAGAAACAATTATTTTCAACGGCAAGCAGGCTGCAGTTCTCAAGATCACCAAAACCGAGCGCGAAGATACCATCAGGGTTGTCGACCGGGTGCGCGAAGTGCTGGCGCTGGAGCGTAAAAAAGCCCCGCCCGGAATTTCGCTGGTGGTCACCAATGATGTTTCATCCAATGTCCGTGACCGGTTGCGATTGCTGATGACCAATGGCAGTCAGGGCTTGCTGCTGGTATTTTTAACCCTGTGGCTGTTTTTCGGCTTTCGTTATTCCTTCTGGGTTGCGGCCGGATTGCCGGTATCATTTCTTGGCGCCATCGCCCTGATGTCAGCCATTGGCTATTCAATCAATATGCTGACCATGGTCGGCCTGCTGATTGTCATTGGCCTGTTGATGGACGACGCAATTGTTATTGCTGAAAATGTTGCCTCGGAACGAGCCAAGGGCAAATCTGCCCGTCAGGCAGCCATTGATGGCACCAGCCAGGTTTTACCCAGTGTATTTGCCTCTTTTATCACCACCACCTGCATATTTGGCTCGCTGGCCTTTCTCAAAGGCGACATCGGCCAGATTTTGAAAGTGGTGCCGGTGGTCATGTTGCTGGTTTTGGTGGTGTCGCTGGTCGAAGCCTTTTTCGTACTGCCAAATCACCTTTCCCACGCGCTTGCCAAAATTGATGGCAAACAGGGCAAGGTGCAGGAAGTCGTCAATAACTTTGTCAGTATGGTCGGCGAAAAAATTGTTTTCCCGACCGCCACCCTTGCCGTCAAATGGCGCTATCTGACCATGGGTATTGCCATAGGCACACTGATTATCACCCTTGGGGCAATGGCTGGTGGCTTGTTGAAATTTGCCCCGTTTCCAGAGCTTGAGGGCGATGTGATGGAGGCCCGCATTTTGTTGCCACAAGGCACCCCGCTCAAACGGACACAGGAAGTAGTGGCACGGGTCAATGCCGCCCTTGAAAAGGTCAATAAGGACCTGACACCCAAACAGCCGGGCGGTGCAAAACTGATCGAAAATGTTACCTTCAAATTCAACACCAATGTCGATGCCCACGAAACCGGTGCCCACGTGGCAACCATTACCGTTGATCTGCTGCCATCGGAAAAGCGCAACGCTCGCATTGACGACGTCATGGCCGACTGGCGGGCAGGTGCCGGCCAGATTGCCGATGTCATTGCCATCAAATTCACCGAAACCACCACCGGTCCCGGCGGTCTGGCCATCGACATCCGCCTCAACGGACGCGATCTTGGCCAACTTAAAAAAGCCGCTGTCGAATTATCCGACTGGTTGCGCCAGTACAAGGGTGTCCTCAATGTCATTGATGATTTGCGACCCGGCAAACCTGAAGTGCGCATTCGTTTGAAAGACGGCGCTTCAAGTCTTGGTGTCGATGCCCGAACCATTGCTGATCAATTGCGCGCTTCATTTTTTGGCTCAACAGTAAGTGAAATTCAGCGCGGGTCTGAGTCCTTTGAAATTGACGTCCGGCTTGATGCAAAAGACCGCAATTCGCTCGCCGATCTTGACTATTTTACTGTTCTGACCACAGAGGGAAAGCGAGTGCCGCTGAACGTTGTGGCTGACCTGACGTTTGATCGCGGATTCTCGCGCATTAACCGCGTCAACGGCCTGCGTACCGTCACCGTGCAGGGTGATGTGGATGTCAGATATGCCAATGCCGGGGAAATTCTCAACAGGGCAAAAGCTGAGTTTTTTCCTGATCTGCTCAAACGCTATCCCGGCATTTCAACCGCCCTGCAAGGCTCCAATAACGATGCAAAGAAGACTCAAAAGTCAATGATTGCCGGTTTTTCCATTGGTCTCATCGGGGTTTTCCTGCTGTTGTCCTTCCAGTTCCGCTCTTATGTTGAGCCGATTGTGGTGATGCTGATTGTGCCGTTCTCATTTATCGGTGCGGTATGGGGCCATGTGCTGCTCGGCCTTGATTTCACCATGCCCAGCATGTTGGGCTTTGTGGCGCTGGCCGGTGTGGTGGTCAATGACAGCATCCTGCTGGTCAATTTCATTAAACACCATCATGGCACCACAAAATCGGTAATTGAAGCCGCCCCGCTGGCCAGCAAAGCCCGCTTCCGGGCTATCCTTTTGACCTCGCTGACAACAATTGCCGGTTTAACCCCGATGCTGTTTGAAGGCAGCTTGCAAGCCCAAATCCTCATCCCGCTGGTTACCAGTCTGGCCTTTGGCCTGCTGTCAGCCACCGTCCTCGTCCTGTTCCTTGTCCCGGCCTTTTACTCGATCATCGATGATGCCGGTTTTGCCCGATTGGATTAAGGACGCGCGTTATGGTTAAGCATATATTAATCTAGCGTTTTGGTTGTGCTGCCCGGTCTGGTACTTTTACCGTCCATATAGGATTGGGACCCGGAAGTAATGGGCTTTATTGCAGATATAGACGAGGGCGGGTTTGCCCATGAGCGACGCGATGATCATGCTTATGATTTGTCGTTTGAGCTGCGCGGCAGGCTGGCACCATTTCTTGAAGTGACGCTTGGCGCCGGTGAGGGTCTGATTTGTGACCGTTCATGCGTTCTGCAACATGATTACGGGTTGGCGGTAAAATCATGGCCGGGGTTGGCAGGCAGCCGCTGGCTGGTGGTCAATTCCAGTACCGAAGCTGAAGCAACCGTCATGCTGACAACCACCGAACCCGGCTTTGCCGGAGCCTTTGAACTGGCTGAATATGGCGGCAAGCTGATATGCCTTGCCGAAAACCTGATGGCCAACGGTCCCGGTGTAACCGCCAGTTATTACGCCCGCTTCCAAAAAATGGGGCTGTCGCTGGTTCTGCTTGAGGGCAATGGCTGGGCTTTCTTGCGCAGTAGAGGCGATGTGTTTAAACACCGCCTGACACCGGGCGAGAAAATCTGCATGCGGGCGCAAAATGTCGCCGCCATCACTGCAACGGTGAATTTTGAACCAATAACTCCAATCTGCGATACGCCAACCAACAAAGGTCAACCCGAATTCGTCACCCTGACCGGCCCGGGCACCATCTGGATGCAATCCATTTCGCAGTCGGTCGAACCACGATTACCGGCCCGCACAAAGCTCGAACATATGCCCTTGCGCAAAATGCGCACCGGCGGGCTTGCCTTTTTGAATGGAACCGGCCCATAACGCCTTATGACAAACACAATTAAAACTGCGCTGGTAACCGGTGCCGGCAAACGCATAGGCCGCCAGATCGCCATTGATCTGGCCAAAGATGGTTGGGCCGTTGCCGTTCATTATGTATCTTCTGATCACGAAGCCCAAGCCGTCGTCGATGAAATCGAAAACGCTGGAGGCACTGCCGTCAAAGTTGAGGGTGACCTGAGCCAGGCCGATGCACCCAAACACACCATTGATGAAACCACAAAACTGCTCGGACCGCTCACCCTGCTGGTCAACAATGCCTCACTGTTCGAGCGCGATGGTATTGCTGATATGTCTGTCGATAGCTGGGGCCAGCATCTTGATATCAATTTGCGCGCCCCGCTGTTTCTGGCCCAAGCCTTTGCTGCCCAGCTGCCAAAAGACCAAAAGGGCAATATCGTCAATCTGATTGACCAGCGCGTCTGGCAACTCACCCCGGATTTTTTCTCCTACACGATTTCAAAATCAGCCTTGTGGACAGCAACCCAAACCCTGGCCCAGGCCCTGGCACCTAATATCCGCGTCAATGCCATCGGCCCCGGCCCGGCTTTGCCCAGCGCCCGGATGGGCATTTCCGAGTTCGAAAAGCAATGTAAACTGATGCCGTTGGAAGTTGGCACCAACCCGCGCGAGATTTCGTCGGCTTTGGGCTTTATACTGTCGGCACCGGCAATGACGGGACAGATGATTGCATTGGATGGTGGCCAGCATCTGGGGTGGAAAACCCCCGACTTTACCGACGTTTCGGAGTAAAATTATGAATGACATCAGCAGAACAGAAGTTGGCGGCATTGCCAGTAACAAAGACAGCATCCGCCACGTCTTCATCCGCGATTTGCAATTGCGCGCCATGCTCGGGGTTTATGACAGCGAAAAGCTCGAACCCCAGCAGGTCATCGTCAATGTCGATCTTTCTGTGAAAGAGCACGGCGAGCCCCTTGATGATGACATTCAAAATGTGGTTTCATACGAGCACGTTGTGAATCATGTTAAAGAGCTGATTGCCGAGGGCCATGTGCATCTGGTTGAAACGCTGGCCGAAATGATTGCCAACGAATGTTTAAAAAATCGCTGGGTGGTTGCTGTTCGGGTCCGTGTGGAAAAACCCGACATCATTCCCGAAGCTGTCAGTGTTGGTGTGGAGATTGAACGAACCAAGTGACATTAATGAGCCTGCCCAAAACGAGGAACCTGATGTCCCTCGCGGTGTTACGGTTATCCAGTCTTTTGTCAAAACCCTGCCCAACAAGCCGGGCGTTTACCGGATGTATAACCATGCCGGTAACGTGCTTTATGTCGGCAAGGCCCGCAGTTTAAAAAACCGCGTCACCAGCTACACCCGTCTTGGCGGCCACACTAACCGCATCGCCGCGATGATCGCTGCAACCGTGTCGATGGAGTTTGTCACCACCTCCAGCGAAGCCGAAGCATTGTTGCTCGAAGCCAATTTGATCAAAAAGCTCAAACCCCACTACAATGTAATTCTGCGCGACGATAAATCCTTCCCCTATATTCTGATTACTAATGAGCACCAAGCCCCCGAACTGACCAAACACCGCGGCGCCCGCAATCGCAAAGGGCAATATTTTGGCCCCTTTGCCTCAGCTGGAGCCGTCAACCGCACCATCAACGCCCTGCAAAAAGCCTTCCTGCTGCGCACCTGTTCAGACAGCGCTTATGACAATCGCACCCGCCCTTGCCTGTTATTCCAAATCAAGCGCTGCGCTGCTCCGTGTACTGGCGAGATTTCCCTTGAAGGCTACGCCCAACTTGTCCATTCAGCCCAGCAATTTCTGGCCGGCAAAAGCTCCAACATCAAGGAACAATTGGCACTGGCCATGGATCAGGCCGCCAGCAACCTTGATTTTGAGCAGGCTGCCATCTATCGCGACCGCATATCGGCTCTGGCTCAAATTCTGGCCAGTCAGGACATCAACCCCAAAAACGTCCCCGAAGCCGATGTCTTTTCAATTTTCCAGCAAGGTGGCCAAAACTGTATTCAGGTGTTCTTTTTCCGGGCCGGACAAAACTGGGGCAACCGGGCCTATTTTCCCCGGGCCGACAAGAGTGTCGATGAACCCGGCGTACTGGCCTCATTCATTTCGCAATTCTATGACGACCGCCCGATCCCCAAACTGGTGCTGATGTCTCACGATATCGAGGAACGCGAGCTGCTCGAATTGGCCCTGTCAACCAAAGCTGAACGCAAAATTCATGTCTATGCGCCCAAGCGTGGTGAAAAACGGGCGCTGGTCGATCACGCCATGACCAATGCCCGCGAAGCCCTGGGCCGCAAAATGGCCAATGTGCAATCACAATCCAAATTGCTTGATGGCATCAAAACCCTGTTTGACCTGCCGCACCAGCCCCGTCGGATTGAAGTCTATGACAACTCCCACATACAGGGTTCCCATGCGGTCGGTGGTATGATTGTCGCTGGCGGTGAAGGCTTCATAAAAGCCCAATACCGAAAGTTCAATATCAAAAGCACAGATATCGAGGCCGGAGATGACTACGGCATGATGCGCGAAGTATTGACCCGGCGCTTTTCGCGACTGGTCAAAGAACACGATGATGACCGCGGCGACCAGCAAAGCGATGCTGCCCATTGGCCCGATGTAGTGTTGATTGACGGTGGCCCCGGTCAATTGTCGGTGGTTAAAGAGGTAATGAAAGAACTCGGCCTTGATGATATTTTCGTTGCCGGTGTGGCCAAGGGCCCTGATCGTGATGCCGGGCGCGAACATATCTACCTGACCGGCAAAAAACCGTTCATGCTCGAAAAGCGCGACCCGGTTTTATACTATATCCAGCGCCTGCGCGATGAAGCCCACCGCTTTGCCATTGGCGCCCACCGCACCCGCCGCAAAAAAGCCATCGGTTCCAACCCGCTCGATGAAATTGCCGGTATCGGCCCCGGTCGTAAAAAAGCTTTGTTAAGGGCTTTTGGCTCAGCCCGTGAAGTTTCTCGCGCCAGCGCCAGTGATTTGGCCCAGGTCGACGGGATAAGCCAGTCGATCGCAAAGACTGTTTATGAGCATTTTAATGAGTCCTGAATAAAATAATAAGTAAACTAAATTTTTCGCCACCTATTAGTGGATTTAATTTTGATGAGTGATATGAGTATTAACATGCAAGCCCGTCAGCAAAAATTCATTCAGGTCGCGCTCAGTTGGCCGAACATTCTAACCTACGCCCGTATCGTTGGCGTGCCGGTGGTTTCAGCCTGTCTGCTCTATGGCGGTGACACAGCCCGCTGGATTGCCTTGGCGGTTTTTATCGTTGCCGCAATTACAGATTTTTTTGATGGCTATCTCGCCCGCCTGTGGTCACAGCAATCATCCCTAGGTCGCATGCTTGACCCGATTGCCGACAAACTTCTGGTCGCCGCCATCCTGATTGTGCTGTCTGTCGACAACACCATTCACGGACTGCATGTCTGGGCGGCAATCATCATTTTGTGTCGTGAGATACTTGTCTCGGGCCTGCGCGAATTTCTCGCCGAACTGCGTGTTTCAGTTCCCGTCACTCAACTGGCCAAATGGAAAACCACCCTCCAGATGGTTGCCTTCGGCTTCCTGATTGCCGGACCTGCCGGTGACAAAGTCCTACCCTACAATACCGAGATTGGTCTGACCGGTTTATGGATTGCTGCCGTCATTACCCTGTACACCGGCTACGACTACTTCCGCGTTGGTATTTTGCACCTGGCCAACGAAGAATGAAATTTTAACCTGACCGGGGTTGAGATAACGACGCAATTCTAACCCGCCTCTCGTTTAGCTTGGATCAGAAACGCAACGGTGCCAATTACTTAGAGGGGCATTTCGTATTCATTCTGAATCCGGATACTCAGGCGTTGCCTTCAAGGCAAATATATTTTTCGTTGGTAACTGAGGCATATGCGTAAATAGAACATGAGTAAAAACACCAGCAAACAAAAAATTAAATCAGCCTTAAATCATTTTAGGCTGGATGAAAACAAAGACGCAATTTCTATTCTGGAGACAGATGAGCTAAGTGAAAATGCCGATGCTTTATTACTCTTAGGACAGATATATAACACAACAAGCAAATCTGTCGGCGGAGTGAGCCGGAATACATCAAAAGCCAGAAAAAGTTGGCTAAAATCTTTCGAACTTGCCAATATAAAGGCAGCAGGCGAGCTTGCTGAAATGTACTATTACGGAGAAGGTGTAAAAGAAAACTACAATAAAGCAGAACATTATTGGCAAGCAGCAGCAGTGGCTGGCGACGAATTGGCCCAATTTAATCTCGCCAATTATTATTATGATGATCTGAACGAAAAAATTGATGCTGCAATCGAATTATATAAAACATTAATTGAGCGCAACGAGTTTGTCGGAAGTAGTTATTTAAAGCTGGGAAGAATTTACCACAGAGGTTTGGGGGTAAAGCAAGACCCGAAAGAAGCATATTTTTGGCTGTCTAAAGGAGCAGAAATTGGTCACGGTAATTCATGTATGGATTTAGCCTATATGTATTACAGGGGTGAAGGTGTAGAAAAAAATATTGATAAGGCGATCTCATTAGTCGAAATAGCTGGAAAGACAGAGTGGCTAAAAGATGAAGCGCTGGAAATTGCTGAACTTATAAGAAAAGGAACATTAGTTCATTAAAATTTGGAATCACCTTAATTCGCATAATTTTTACAATACCGAAATCGCCCTAGCTGGCTTATGGATTGCCACTATCATTACCCTATACACCGGCTACGACTACTTCCGCGTTGGCATTTTGCACCTGGCCAACGAAGAATAACAACCAGCAACTTGCCCTTTCAACTTGGCCCCAAACAGGCTATGAATCTTATCGATTCATATCACAACCAAAATTTAGGGGACAATCCAATGAGTAAAAGAGACGATCTAATTGCAAAATATGCAGCCGACCTGAAAGACAAATGCGGTATCACACCAGACATGGACCTGCTTACAAAAGTAACAATCGGCTGTGGTCCAGCTATTTATAATGACGATGCCTCAACCGTTTCAGGCACAGACAAAGCAGAACTTGAAACAGTCAAAAACAATTTCCTGATCAAAAAACTTGGTCTTGCCGACAGCCCGGACCTTGATGCCGCCATCGACAGCTGCATGGAAACCTACGGCCGTTCAAACCGCAACAAATACCGCGCCGTCGTATACTACATGCTGGCTACTCACTTCAAAAAACAAGCCATTTACGGCTAAGCGAACTTAATTCGGGGACAATCGCTGCTGGTATTGCTGGCAGATTGTCCCTGATAGCAATTCCTGATGGAAATCAAGAAACCCTCCGTATTATCTGCTATAATGCCTCCACAAAGCAGGAGAAAAAATTATGGCTTTTGACCGACTTAAATCTGAAATTTCCATGTTGCTGACCCAGATGCAAAATCAGCCCGAGGATAAATGGGAATTGCATGAGATGTTGCTGGAAAAGCTCAACGAAATGCGCGGCCTCGGCCTTCCCCTCCCGCAGGATCTGGTCGAGTTGGAAAAAAAACTCAACGAAGAACTGATTGCAGCGAGCAAAGAAGCCTAGGGCCTGTGCCGCTGCTGTCCGGTTTAACCGATCACCTCACAATTGTCATTCCCGCCTGCGCGGGAATGACATGGTTGGGTTTTTGTACAACTGTTGCGTTTGCCATCCCAGACAGCAAAACTTGCAAATTACATAGTAAGTCCGACAACTTACCTACAATCAGAAATTTTAAACTGGACAGTAGCAGACTTGTCTCGCTGATGAGGGATACAGGGTCGTGAAGCCGACTGGGCACGGCAGGTTTTAAATGTGGTTTTTCAATAATTTCTCTTGAGGCTCCAGTTGCCGGAAGGTCTATCATTCACCTTCAGAATTTGTTCAAATCATTGAGGTGATCAAAATGCAGCGACGTGTGTTTATTCAAGCTTTATTGGCCGGGGTTTCTACAGCGGTGATGTTACCGTTTTCAAAATTGCCTGCAGCAGCCCAGACAAACCAGCTCACGCCCCTGCCAATCCCAGAACTCATGCGCGGCGAGCTCAAAGACGGGGTTCGGGTCTATAATCTCAATATGCAACGCGGCACACATGAATTTTTTGCCGGTGTAAAAACCCCAACGCTAGGCATAAATGCCTCTTATCTCGGCTCCACCCTGAAGATGCGGGCCGGTGAAAAAATCCGCTTGAATGTCACCAACAATATTGGTGAAACCACCACGTTGCACTGGCACGGTCTGCATTTGCCGGCCAAAGCCGATGGCGGCCCACATCAGGTGATTGAGCCCGGCAAAACATGGTCGCCTGAGTTTAAAGTCATTCAGGAAGCTGCAACCTTCTGGTACCACTCGCACATGCATGAAAAAACCGGCGAGCAGGTTTGGCGCGGACTGGCCGGGGTGATCATTGTTGAAGATAACAAAACCAACGCCCTGAACCTGCCGAACCAGTACGGCGTTGATGACATTCCTGTCGTGTTACAGGAACGCCAGTTTAGCCGCGATGGTGGCCTTTACTATGGCAATTCCAGACATAATATGATGATGGGCATGAGTGGCGATGTGCCGGTGGTCAATGGTGCCGTCGCACCGGTGTTTACCGCAAAAACCCAGAAAATCCGGCTGCGCATTCTCAACGGTTCAAACGCCAGTTTTTACAATCTCGGCTTTGACGATAATCGAAAATTCTTGCAGATTGGCAGCGACGGAAGCCTGTTACCCGAAAGCTTTGAAACCACACGTCTGGAACTTGGGCCAGGCGAACGGGCGGAAATTATTGTCGATGTCAGCGATGGCAAGCAGACTGTTCTCGCCAGCTACGGCGACACCGGAACAAGCCCTATGGGCCGCGGCATGATGATGGGGCGTGGCATGATGATGGGCGGTGGCGGTAGTTCACAATTTGAATTTTTGCTGATTAAGCCTGAAGGCACCTTGACCGCATCTGCCGAAGTACCACAAAAACTGGTCTCCCTTGATCGCTTGTCAGCCAAAGATGCCAACAAAACCCGGCGGTTCAATCTTGAAATGACCATGGGCCCAATGATGATGATGGGACTGGGCACGCCTTTTACCATTAATGGCAAAGCCATGGACATGAGACGTATTGATGAGGTGATCAAACTGGGCGACACAGAAATATGGCAGATCCATAACAGCTCTGCCCTGCCCCATCCGTTCCACATTCACGATATCCAGTTCCAGATTCTCGACCGCAACGGCACCCCTCCCGGTCCCGGTGAACGTGGCCTGAAAGATACGGTGACCGTTAATTCCGGTGAAACGGTGCGGATTATTGCCAAATTTGAAGACTACGCCGACGACAAAAGACCCTTCATGTACCACTGCCATATTCTCGAACACGAAGATGCTGGCATGATGGGACAGTTCACGGTGGTTGCCTAAATAACTACAGAAAGAATTGCAGAAAGAATTATAGGGTGATTTACCTTGAATTAAGCACCTTCTAACAGCCACTGGAAAAATACCGCCATCTGGTGTAGGTATTGACGCGAGTCGCTACATGAGAGGTTAGGTTAATGGCAAAAAAGAAAACTAAAAAGCAAAACGAAAAGAAAATCTCGAACGAAAAAAAACCCGCCGCCAAAACAGCAAAAAAGAGCGTAAAAGCAGTCAATGTCATATCAGACTTGGCCCGACTGGCCCGGTTGATGCGCTCAGCCGAACATGAAATTGGCTTGAACCCGGCTCAGTGGGAAGCCCTGCGGTTTTTATCACGCTGCAATGAAAACTCCAATTCACCCATCGCCCTGACTCGCTACCTGGGCGCCACCAAGGGCACCATATCGCAAACGGTTATCGCGCTCGTCAATAAAGGCCTGGTCAACAAAACCAACCGCGAAGGCGAACGCCGCTCGGTTGTCCTGACCCTGACTGATGAAGGCCGTGAATTTCTGAAAGCCGACCCCTGGAAACGGGTTGAGCAGGCATTCAGAAAAACAGGTACGAAAAAGCAAAGAAAAACCGCCGCAACTTTGTCGGCCCTGCTCGATCAGGAACTCGAAGTCCGCCGCACCAACGGCGCCAGCGCCTGGCCATCTTCTGAATTTTTCGGCAAAGTGAAAAAGGCCTAGGGCCTACGCTTGCTTGTATTCATTACTCACCCCCTCATTTACCGGGCTCTCATTACCGGGACAAGCCCAGTGATGAGGGATAGGGGATCCTGAAGCGGATTAAACGTAAGACTCTAGAAATAGCGCCTACTTCTTGCCATTCGACAAAAGCGCCGTGATCAAATTCTTGTCGCGGCTATAGACGTCTTTGCGGAAATTGATCTGGCCGTCTTTATTGACCCACGCAGTCAGATAAGTAACATGTACCGGGATTTTGGTTTTCAACCGAACAATACGCCGCTTGCTCGAAGCTATCTGGTTTTTAATCCGCCCTTCGCTCCACCCCTGTGCTTTCAACAAAATCGCAGCAAGTTTAGTCGGGTGTTGAACCCTCACGCAGCCATGAGAAAAATAGCGGGTATCCCGGTTAAACAGGCTTTTGGACGGGGTATCGTGAATATAGACATTAAATTTGTTGGGAAAAATAAACTTTATCCGGCCCAGCGCATTACCCTTTCCGGTGTCCTGACGAAGCCGGTAAGGAATCCGCGAAACCGTATTCCAGTTGACACTATAGGGATTGATTTCACCCCCAGCGGCCATAATACGGATGTTTTGACGTTTCAAATACCCCGGATCACGACGCAATTTGGGCAAATATTCCTTGTTGGCAATCGATGATGGCACGTTCCAGTAAGGATTGATCACCAGATATTCCATCTTGTCATCAAAAATCGGCGTTTTATGATACGGTTTGCCAACCACGATGCGGGCCACATGAATGGTTTTCTCACGCGTCGCCAGCGTATCAACCACCTTGAGATATTGATCGGCCAGATTGACAAACACATAGCGCTTGCCAAGGTCATCTTTCATCCAGCGTCGCCGCTCGAGATTGATCACCATCTGTTTGATGCGGTGCGACAGCGGCACATTGAGAGCTTTAAGGGTATTGGGTCCAATAACCCCGTCATCGGCTGAACCATGACGAATCTGGAAGGCTTTTACCGCCGCAACCAGTGTCTCGTCATAAATTGTGCTATCAGGCGTTTCGTTGGTTTTCAGATCACCACTAGCCAGCAGGCGCTTTCTCAATACTGGAACCCGCGGATCATCCATACCGCTTTTGAGGGCTTTGCCTTTGGCAATTTGGGGCCATTCGCCATGGGCAACCATCTCGCGATACTGCCCGAGGGCTTTTTTCAACCGGTGATAACGCGGTGACTTCGACGCCAGCTTGGCGATATAAGGTTCTAAATCTTCAGCCTGCTCGGCCCCGTCAATTAACGTAACAGCCCCGGCCGAAAACGTTTTGATATGGATACCACGATTGATCTTGGTAGGCTCCAACCGCCCTTTTGACAGATCAGTGGCAAAGGAGGAAAAAGCCAGCGACATCAGAATATCCAGCTCGCCAAGTTCTTCAGGATTAGTCGAGCCAATCCGTTCGGCAATCTCGCTGGTGTTGTAGAATTTCGGATCAAGCCCATGCTCATGCGCATTCTGCAAGGCTTTCAGCAGCGCCTTGCCTTTGCCTTTTACACCGGCATCCCGGGTCCAGACCGGCTTGAAGCTTCGGTCTTCGTAAAAGGTGAAAATCTGAAACAATCGCTGCTCTTCAATCCCACCGTTAATATTGATCTGCCCTGATGTGACAAACTGCTTGATGCTGTCACCAACCGACTGATTATTTCCCGCGTAAAGTGGACCGGCAAACAACAACAGCCAAAGGACAGTACTGATAACAAATTTTGACAAAATGCGCATTTAGTCATCTCCTGAAATACCGGTCGCACCGACATTACATGACTAAAGGTCAAAATGAAATGAAAAATTTTGTCTGATTAAGCCCGAACTTCTGTTTCGTAATCGCTCATCAGCATCTGTGTGATGTCACCAACCTCAAAATTATAAGGTCCTATTTCTGAAACCGGTGTCACTTCAGCCGCTGTACCAACCAGGAAGCACTGCTCCATGTCGGCCATTTCTTCGGGCATAATGACCCGTTCATTGACCTTGATCTGACGCTTTTCAGCCAGAGCAATAACAGTCTGGCGGGTGATGCCATTCAAAAAACAGTCAGGCGTCGGGGTGTGCAATTCACCATCCTTGACAAAAAACACATTGGCCCCGGTCGCCTCAGCAACCTGCCCACGCCAGTCAAACATCATCGCATCCGTATAACCCTTGGCTTCGGCTGCGTGTTTGGACATGGTACAAATCATGTAAAGCCCGGTGGCTTTGGCATGGCAGGGAGCAGTCGCAGGATCAGGCCGGCGCCATTCTGAAATATCAAGACGGATGCCTTTAAGTTTCTGGGCCGGATCAAAATAAGATGGCCATTGCCAAACCGCGATGGCAAGATTGATCGTTGTGTCCTGGGCAGAAATCGCCATCATTTCAGAACCACGCCAGGCCAATGGGCGAACATAGGCATCTGTATAGCCTTGTTTTTCCAGCGTATCGATGCAAGCCTGATTGATTTCTTCAAGCGTGTAGGGAATTTTCATACCCAAAATCTCGCCCGAATCGAGCAACCGCTGGTTATGTTCGCTCATCTTGAAAATCTTGCCATTATAGGCCCGTTCACCTTCAAACACGCCCGAACCGTAGTGCAGACCGTGTGAAAGAACATGCAAGTTGGCGTTTTCCCACGGGACAAACTCGCCATTCATCCAGATGACACCTTCACGCTTGTCAAAAGGGAGACCAGCCATTTTCAAATACTCCTAAACATAACCATAAAATGCCTGCTATAAGGGCAGGTGAGGATATACTATTATTGAAGAACAAAAATATGTCAATAGTACTGACGTATTTTTGTTTACGATATAACTATTAGGGTACCAGGTATGGCAAAAGAGGGCAAAACCAGCAAAGAAACCGGCGAAATCGTCGAGTTGATGGAATTGTTATTTTTTGCTTATCGCGATTTCATCTCTGATCCTGACGAAATCCTCAGCAAATACGGCTTTGGGCGCGCCCATCACCGGGTTATCCATTTTGTCGGTCGCCACCCCGGCATCCGGGTGGCCGAGCTCCTCGACATTTTGCGCATTACCAAACAAAGTCTTGGTCGGGTTTTAAAAGAATTGATCGAAACCGGTTATGTTTTTCAACAGGAAGGCGAAACCGACCGGCGGCGGCGGCTGTTATATCTAACCGATAGCGGCTGTGATCTGCATCGCGAACTAATGGCCCCGCAAATCGAAAGGTTTAAATCAGCGATCAAAGGAACCGGCACAAAAATCAACGGTGTCCACCGAGACTTGTTGTTCCAGTTGATTGACAAGGATGATCGCGACCACGTCAATAAATTATTCGGTCAGGCCGCCACCCACTGCAAACAGAAACAGGACATTTAGACAAAAATGGTTTCGGCAAATGAAAACACCATGCATTTACTGGTTGTCGATGATGACACCCGCATTCGCCAATTGCTGTCTTCCTATCTATCCGACAACGGTTTTCGGGTAACATCAGCCCCCGATGCTTCGGCAGCCCGGGCCCGGATGCGGGCAGTGGCCTTTGATCTGATCATTCTCGACATCATGATGCCCGGCGAAACCGGTCTGGAATTATCACAATCCCTACGGGCAGAAAATGACAACGTTCCGATACTGTTTCTATCCGCTCTGGCTGATGCCGACGACCGGATCGCCGGTTTGATGGCTGGCGCTGATGACTATCTCGGCAAACCGTTTGAACCGCGCGAACTGCTGCTCAGGGTAAGTTCCATTTTAAAGCGCCAACCGGTCAATGATCCGGGACCTGCCATCATTTCATTTGGCCCGTTCGTCTTTCATCTACAACGCGGTGAATTGCGCAATGATGATGAAATCATCCACCTGACCACCCGCGAAAAAGAAATGCTGCGAATTCTGGCGACAAACCCCGGCACAGTTATTGAACGCAGCAACCTGTCCCAACCGGGCAAATCTGAAAACACCCGCGGTGTTGATGTCCAGATCAACCGGCTGCGGGCAAAGATTGAAACCAACCCGACCCAGCCGGTTTATTTGCAAACAGTCCGGGCCAAAGGCTATGTGTTGCATGTGGATTGATATACCAAAAGTTGGATACGACTGATGTCAGACATAATCAAACAACCGCGAGAGCCCGAGCAGACGCATTCGTTGTACTGGCATTTCAACCGCTTTCTTGAGCGCCATTTGCCCGAGGGGCTTTATCCACGCTCACTGATCATTATCATTGTGCCGATGGTACTATTACAATCCTTGATGATTTACCTGGTCCTTGAGCAACACTGGAGCGAGGTCACCAAACGGCTGTCGCGGACAGTGGCCCGTGATATGGCCTTCGTCGTTTCCATGTATGAAAATTCAGACCACTCGCCAAAAGCCCTGAAAGAAATTAAGGCTCTGGCCAACCGGCATTTGAAACTCGGTATGACCTCCCTGCACCAGACCCAACTGCCAAAGGCCGTCCCCAGAACATCATTTTCGCTGGTGGATAACGACTTCGCCACATATCTGGTGGAAAAGAAACTATCCAAATACATCGGCAACCGGGTTTTAAAACCGTTCCATCTCGATATGAGCGGCCATGAAGGTTTTGTTGACGCCCACATTCTGGTCGAAAAAGGTTTGGTATTTCGGTTTTTGATTGCAGAAAACCGCGTTTCGGCCCCCAAAACACTGGTCTTGCTGCTGTCAATGATCGGCTCATCACTTATCCTCATTGCTGTCGCTATTGCTTTCCTGCGAAAACAGGTTGAACCGATTGTCCGGCTGGCCAACGCCGCAAAAGATTTCGGCATGGGTCGCGAAGTGACCGATTTTCACCCCTCCGGAGCATCCGAGGTAAAAAGCGCTGCCCGGGCTTTTTTGCATATGAAAGACCGTATCGCCCGGCATGTGGAACAACGCACCGCCATGCTGGCCGGGGTCTCCCACGACCTGCGCACCATCCTGACCCGCTTCAAACTGGAATTGGCTTTTCTCGGCAGTAACGAAAAAGTTGATGCCCTCAAGCAGGACGTCAACGAAATGCAGGACATGCTCGAAGGTTATATGTCTTTTGTAAAAGGCGATGGCGACGAAGATGCAGTCGACACTGACATTGTTGAAATCCTGACCAGCATCCAGACCGATGTCAAACGCACCGGCCATCACATGCGCCTCATTCACCGGGCTCCGATTATGGCAATGATCAAACCCGATGCTTTCAAACGTCTGATCGTCAATCTGGTCAGCAATGCAGTTCGCTTTGGTGATCGGGTTGAGCTTGACGCAGAGCTAAAACAGCACACGCTTTTTGTCTATGTCGATGATAACGGTCCCGGCATCGCCAAGAAATCGCGCGATGACGTATTTCGCCCCTTTGTCCGCCTTGACCAGGCCCGCAATCAGGACACCACTGGCACTGGCCTTGGTCTTACTATCGCCCGCGACATCGCCAACAGCCACGGCGGCCGGGTAATTTTGGCCAACAGCAAACTGGGCGGCCTGCGTGTCATTGTCGAAATCCCGGTTTAAATCCTTCTGTACACAAATCCTTCTGTGCCCAAAATCCTTCTGTGGAAGAATCACCCCCCTCCCCTTGCGACCCGTCGGCTCATAAGCCATCGTCAGTCATCTGATAACAGCTTGATTCGCGGCATTAAAACCGCATCGCACAGGCTTACTGCATGAAAGGCTCTAGCTATGGCGGCGGTTGCTTTACAACAGGATTTCTCGACCAATCCACTTGATCTTGTTGAAGATATTGCGGGGACAAGAGACTGGATTGTCGAGCGGGCAACGCAAGATGAGGTTAATCTGGTAATCGCTGGATCGTGGTGCGACCTGCATCTGTCACTCAACTGGCACGAAGAAATGGAAGGCCTCCATCTGGCTTGCACCTTCGACCTTAAAGTACCCCGCGCCCGGCGTGAAGAAGTCTGCCGGGTCATTTCCATGATCAATGAGCAATTATTTTACGGACATTTCGACTTGTGGCGGACCGAGGGCATTTTGCTGTTCCGCCACTCAACCTTGCTGGCAGGCGGGGCTTCAGTAACCCCGGAACAATGCGACGGTCTGCTGGCCATGGCTCTTAAAACTTCCGAAAAATTCTATCCCGTATTCCAATTTGTCATCTGGGCTGGTAAGACCGCGGAAGAAGCAATGCAGGCATCAATGCTTGAAACAGAAGGCGAAGCGTAAAAGGTCCTCAAAAATGAGTAGAAAAATTCCAATTCCCCTTTCCGGCAAACTGGTATTGCTCGGCGCCGGTAAAATGGGCGGTGCAATGATGGAGGGCTGGCTGGCTGCCGGTATCATTCCTTCACAACTGATAGTCTTTGACCCCGCCCCAACCAAAGAAGTCCTCACCCTGATCAAAAACCACAGCCTGTCTCACAATCCCGACATAGCCACGCTGACAAATGTTGAGGTTATTCTGACCGCCGTCAAACCGCAGATCATGGACATGGCACTGGAATCGGTCTTACTGCTCAAATCGCAAAAGCCGCTGGTTATATCAATTGCAGCAGGCAAAACCATCAACAGTTTTGAAGGCCATTTCGGCACCGACGCCAGCATAATCCGCACCATCCCCAACACCCCGGCAGCAGTGGGCCGAGGCATCACCGCCATGGCCGCCAATAGCAATGTGACTGAGGCCCAGTCACTACTGGCCAGCGCACTTTTATCATCGCTCGGCGAAGTCGTGACCGTTGATAATGAAGACCAGATCGATGCGGTGACCGGGCTTTCAGGCTCGGGCCCGGCCTATGTTTTTTACCTGACTGAATGTCTGGCAAAAGCTGGGGAAGCACAAGGCCTGAACGCCGAACTTGCCATGCAACTGGCCCGGGCAACAGTTGAAGGGGCCGGAGAGTTGATGCGCGCCACTGGCACACAGGCCGCTACCCTGCGCGAAAACGTAACATCGCCCAATGGCACAACCCATGCTGGCTTACAGGTTTTGATGGCCAATGGCGGTCTGGCCGAATTAATGGAAAAAACCGTTGATGCTGCCACCAAACGGTCAAGAGAACTGGCAAGCTGATGAGTAACGAAATCAGTTTCGATGATTTCCTCAAAGTCGATATCCGCGTTGGCAAAGTGGTTCGCGCCGAACCCTATCCCGAGGCCCGTGTTCCTGCCATCAAGCTATGGATAGATTTCGGCCCTGAGATAGGCGAGAAAAAAACCTCGGCCCAAATCACCGATCACTACACCCCACAAACCCTGATCGGCCAACAAGTCGCCGCTGTGGTAAACTTCCCACCCCGGCAAATTGGCAAATTCATGTCAGAGGTTCTGACCCTGGGCTTTAGCGATAAAAACGGTGCGGTGGTGCTGATCCAGCCGGAAAAACCCGTCCCCAACGGCTCACGACTGCATTAGGTTGACGCAACTCCTGTGCTGTCATCCCAGCCAAGTGCAGGCAAAGCCGGAGCGCCGAGCAGGGATTCAGCATAAAAAGTGCCTCAGGCTCAACAAAAACTAAAGTGGCTTCACCGCTTCTTGCGCTGGTTCCCCGATCTCGAGATGGGGCTGCGCCCCACACGGTCAGGGATGACGAGCAGGGTATTACCCGCTCTTCTTGGCTGCTTTCTTCACAGCTTTTTTAACCGGTTTCTTGACAGCCGGTTTGGCTGTTTTCTCCAGTTCAGCGATCCGCGCCGCCAAAACATCGTTCTCTTCACGGGCTTTGGCCGCCATTTCTTTGACCGCTTCAAACTCTTCCCGCTTGACGATCTCAAGCTCATTCAGCCCCCGTTCAATCTGGGTCTTGATCAGCGTATCAATCTCGCGGCGCGCGCCCTGGGCGGCACCGGCAGCGTTGGTCATCATTTTGGCCAGTTCGTCAAAAACCCGGGTCGAAGCTGTTGTCATGGAATTTCTCACTCATAAATCTAATGGCTTTTGTTTAAGCCGAATTCGCTTTGCGTTCAAGACACAGGTTTCTACTTGCCCTGTTTGCGCATCTGCTTTTTCAACTTCTTGCGCTTCTTCTGAGCCGGACTGAGTTTACTTTTTAGCGGTGTAACACCATCACCAGCCAGATCGGTTTTTTTCTTCTTGCGCTGAACCGGCTTGTCAGCCTCACGGTCCAAACGTCTTCGCGCATAACCGGTTTTGTTTTCAAATCCTGCTTCACTTGGGGCTTTATCAGCTTCAGGTGTATAATCACGATCTTCACGCGGCTTGCCGCCCCCGCCAGCATTGCGGTCACGATAAGGTTTCTTCTTGCCGTAAGGCTTGTCGCCACCCTCTTTGGAATACCGGTCTCTTGAAGATGGCCTGCCGCGTTGCCCGCGACCTTCTTGTGAAACCACCGGCTTTTTATCAAGTTTCTTGATCAAAACGTTTTTCTCAACTTTTCCACCCGGACCAACCGCGGCAAGAAAACGGTCTATGCAATCAGGCGCCAGTTCCACATAGGTCTCTTCCTGATCGATCTTGATCGCCCCGATTTGAGTTTTGGTAATGTCACCTGCCCGGCACAACATCGGCAACAACCAGCGAGGCTCGGCGTTGTGCTTGCGCCCGACAGAAACAGAAAACCACACACCACCGGTAAAATCTTCCCGGCGTGATTGTTTGCGCTCACCTCTTTCGCGGCCTTCGCGTGGCGGTGGCGCATCCATCAATTCTTCTGGTGCCGAATGACCCGCCCGGTAAATGCGAGCAAAGGCAGCGGCAACCTGTTCAGGACTGTGCCGGGACAAAAGCTCTTCAACAAAGCCCTGTTCTTCGGCCTCAATCGGTGCACTCAATGTCGGGTCTTCCATAATCCGTTCATTATCACGAGCCAGAACGTCTTCAACCGAAGGCGGTTTGGCCCAGTCAGCTTTAACGCTTGCACTGTCTAGCAGACGTTCGGTCCGGCGACGGGCATTATAGGGAACAATCAGAACACTGACACCCTTGCGTCCGGCCCGGCCGGTACGGCCCGAGCGATGCAAAAGAGATTCGCGGTTTTTGGGCAGGTCGGCATGAATAACCAGTTCTAGATTGGGCAAATCAATGCCGCGCGCCGCCACATCGGTTGCGATACAAACCCGAGCCCGTCCATCGCGCATCGCCTGCAAGGCGTGAGTACGCTCATTCTGGCTCAACTCACCAGACAGGGCTACAACCGAAAATCCGCGATTGGAAAACCGGGCGGTCATGTGATTAACCGTGGCTCGCGTGTTGCAAAAAACAATGGCGTTTTTGGCCTCATAAAACCGCAACACATTGATAATGGCGTTCTCGCGGTCATTGGCAGCCACCGTAAAGGCCCGGTATTGAATATCGAGATGCTGTTTTTGATCGCTGGTAGTGGTAATCCGCACCGCATCACGCTGATAACGCTTGGCCAGCGTGGCAATAGTGCGCGGTACCGTGGCTGAAAACATCAGGGTGCGACGCTCGGCCGGTGCCGCATCAAGAATAAACTCAAGATCATCACGAAAGCCCAGATCAAGCATTTCATCGGCTTCATCAAGAACGATAGCCTTCATGCCGGTCATGTCCAGCGACCCGCGCTTGATATGATCACACAGGCGCCCCGGCGTGCCGACAACAATATGAGCACCTTGCGAAAGGTTGCGCCGCTCGGTACGCATGTCCATGCCGCCAACACACGAAGCAATGCTGGCCCCGGTCATCGCATACAGCCATTCCAGCTCGCGCTTGACTTGCAAAGCCAGCTCGCGAGTTGGCGCAATGGCCAGCGCCAAAGGCTGTTTGGCCCGCTCAAACCGGTCTTTGCCTTCCAGCAATGTCGGCGCCAATGCCAACCCGAAAGCCACTGTTTTACCAGACCCGGTCTGGGCCGACACCAGCATATCAGCATCTTGTAGTTCCGGTGCCAAAACAGCTTCTTGCACCGGGGTCAATTCGGTGTACTCGCGCTTATTCAACGCTTGGCTGAGCGCGCCAACAACGTGTTCAAATTCAGTCATGTCTATTCTTTCAGAAATCAATGGTTTTGCACCGGTTTTGAAGGTGCAGATGCCAGCCAGTATTTGCGGCAATGATGTTGGCACGTGTCATACTTCGAATCACCAACAATGTACAGTGCGGCCGATTGGTTTGCTTAATGTCTCACATCCCATCATCCCGCCAATATCTCCTCAACCAGCTCCTTGTCCTCCGGCTTGTCCACATCCACTGCCGCATTGGCGAAGGGGAGCAACACCGGGCGGGCGGTTATGCCTAAGCGTCGTGAGGCGAGTTCGAAGGCTTTGTCGAGGTTGATGTTGCCGGTCAGATAGGCAAACAGTGCCTTGAAGCCAAAAGCTGCGATGAGTTTAATCGGGTTCTTGCGGTTTTTCTCAACCCGCTGCCAGAGCTCCAGCACTTGTTTGGCCCGTGGCGTTTTGAAGGCAAATAAATTGCAGCCTGATACCCGGTCGGGGCCGAATTTGAGGAAAGTTCGTTTGGCATCGGGGTAAGCTGCCAATATCACCTCAGCCCGGGCCAGACCAACCAGCAGATCAGCGTCGGCCTCCTGCGCACCGGATAAAAAACTGTCCAGCATCTGATGATCAAGCAGCGCATGATCGGCCGTTGTCACCAGCACCGGACCATCGCCACCTATTTCCTGCAAAGCCGATAGAACCGATGCCGGGGCACTGTTTTTGGCCTGATGAAACTCCACCCGGTCAGCATTTTCTCCCAATGCCGGGCCAAGGACGTCTTTAACCTCAATAGAAATCCCAATCGATCTAACCGCGCTATGGGACAGCAGCGTTTCGACCACCCGGGCCAGCATCGGCTTGCCGCCGACTTCAATCAGGCATTTGTGACTAACGCCATAACGGCTGGCCATCGGGTCGTTCGGCCCGCGACTGCCAGCCAACACCAGAACCTGCCACTTGTTTTCCATCTCAAATTGCCTGCTCATAAACCCGGTAGGTTTTGTAGGGTTGGCCTCCAAGGTTTTCAATCACCTTGCGCATCGGCATATTATCTTCCAGCACCCACGACAACTCGCCCTGCTTGACACCGCGCGCCCTATGGCTCTCAAAAACCTGTTCAATTACCAACAGCGCCAAACCGGAACCAACCATAGTGCCGTGAAATTCCTTTTTCACCCCCATCAGCGGCATCCGCACCGATTTGGGTGGTTTGGAAAACATCCGCCACAACAATTTTACCACACCAAACGGCAGCAAACGACCATTAAGGTCTTTGATCCAGTCATTAATATTAGGCAGCGTAACCGCCATCGCCGCCGGTTGGCCCTTGTAGCTGGCAATCACCACATAGTCTTCTTTCACCAGCAATTTAAGCGCTTCACCCAAAGCATTAATTTCCGCCTTGGTCATCGGTACGAAATTCCAGTTCTGCGACCAGGCATCATTAAAAATGTCAATAATGATATCCAGGTCACGGGCCAATTTCTTTTTTGACAAAACCCTGATAGTCAAATCACCAGATTTTTTCACCCGCTTGACCATCCTTTGCATCCCGCCGGGCGGCACAGCCAGACCGTCAAAATCATAGGCAACCAGATCTTTGGCTTTTTGCAGCCCCAGACTCTCCATATGCTTTTGATAATAAGGCAAACTGTGCGGCATCATCACCGAGGGCGACCGGTCAAAACCGTCGATTAAAACCCCACTCTCTTCATTGATTGAGAAACTGAACGGCCCCTGCATCCGTTTCATGCCGCGCTCGGCCAACCACTCCGCTGCACGATCCAGCAAAGCTTTAAAAACTTCAACATCATCAACAGCGTCAAGAAATCCAAACTGGCCAGTCGCATCGCGATAACGCTCAATGTGCAAATGGTTGACCTGCGCCGAAATCCGCCCGACGATTTTTCCATCACGTTCAGCCACGAACAATTGCACATCCGCATGATCGTAAAATGGATTCTTTTTCGGGCTGATATGCTCGTTCCGCTCAAAAAACAATTGCGGCACAAACATCGGGTCACCAGCAAAAACATCTAGCGGCACCTGCAGAAATTTATCGCGATCAGCCTTGCTGACGACCTCGCGAACAACAACGTCGTGACCTGTCATCAATTATCCCGATCACTCATTTTTTCAAGATTGTCAGCCGCCCGTTGGGTTGCCGCTTCGAAACGGTCTTCGAAGGTTTCCATATTCTTTTTCGGCTCCTGATAAAACGCCGTCATCTTCATCGCCGCAATTGAAAACCGGTTGGCCAGTCGTCCCGACCACTTCATCGGCCGGTCAAAATCAAACAACAATATGACCCGCTCTTCATCGGTTTCATTCCACACTTCATGATTATAGGTATCATCAAGAATAAACAATTTGCCTTCCTGCCAGGCGCGAAATTGATCGCCAACCCTGATCCGGCATTTTTCATAATCCTTTGGAATGATCAAACCGAGATGGACCCGCAAAACACCTTTGGTAACGCCTGTATGGGCCGGGATATGATAACCCGGTGCCAGAATAGAGAACCATGCGGTTTGCAGGTTGGGCACCGTCTCCAGCAACCGGGTGGTTTCCGGTGCCATTTTGGCATTTTTTTCCAGCCGCTTGCCAAACCCGAACAGAATGAACGTCCGCCAGTTTTTTCCCTTGGCTATCCTGTGCTGGTCGCGCGAAATCTCCTGGAACGCTGGAATCGCATCGCGGAATTTCAAGACCTCGCGCGCCTCATCAGCAATCACCTGCCAGTTTTCCTGCAAGGGTTCGAGAAATTTGAACTGCTCTGACGGTATAATTGGTGTCGTTTCAACCAGCGATTGCTTTTCCATAAAGCTTGCCAGTTTATAGATCAGCTTTTTGCCATAGCGTTTGACCGCCCAGCGCTTTTTCTCTTTAAATTTTTCAAGCAGCGTTTTTCGCTGCTCATCCGATACCGATGGCATGTCAAAACCTTCACTGTCACAATGGTCACTCCTTGTACCCCACCAGACAGACCCCACACAATGAAAAAAACCGGCAAAAAACAGCCGAAAGAAGTAGACGCAATCGCGCCACCATGATATCAGCGATTTCAACATTATTGAAATAAGATAACAAAATGACCTGCGGTATTTTGCACAGAGAACGGCGACGAGGATTGCGACATGCATTTCTTTCCTCAGCTTTTGTGCGCGCCGTTTCATTTTATTGATAAATCACCTATGAACGTGCCCAACAAAAGCTGCACCCTGCAAGCTTTTCAGTAAATGGCACTTTTCTCATGACCAATCATAAATTTCACATCCTCGAACAATCAGATGCAGATCATGCTGGCGTCGAGCACTTGCTTGATACTGCTTTTGGCATCGACCGGCGCACCAAAACCTCTTACCGGCTGCGCGAGGGCGAAAAGCCATTACCTGGTTTGTCGTTCATTGCCCGTGATGATGAAAACCACCTCATCGGCACTATAAGCTTCTGGCAAATCCATATTGGCGAAATGGGCCCTGATGCAATCCTTCTTGGTCCCCTTGCGGTTATGTCCGGTCGTCAAAACAACGGACTTGGCCAGGCCTTGATGGCCCACGGCATCAAGGTGGCAAAAAAGACAGGCCATCAATTGGTGGTTCTGGTCGGTGATGCGCCTTATTACGCCCGTATCGGTTTTAAACAAATCCCGACCGGTCAGGTCATCATGCCCGGCCCGAATGAACCTGAAAGACTGCTCTATCTCGAACTGAAACCGGGAGTTATTGAAACATCAACCGGACTGATCAGGTCACCATCGCGCTATCGCACCGCCCCTTTTCGCAACAACCACGGCAGCAAATAAACCGCCGCCAACAACGGATGTCGCCGCTGCCAGGGTTTCAGTTTCACTTCAACACCCGAGTGGCGGGAAATTTTCCAGGACAGATAGTCAGCCCCACCGGTAAAAGTGAAGGAAGCTTTCAGCAGCCGCAGCACTGAAAACAATTTGCCCTGCACGCGGCGCAAAAACCATTGCGCCTTTATCGGTTGAACATCATCAAAATGTTCACCGGTGGCGCGATAATACTCCTTATTGCGGTCAACAATTTCACCAGCCCGCGAGGGACCTTCGGCCCGCAACTCAGTACGATAGGTTTCAACCAGACCGCGCTGCCATAAATCATCGCCCCCACTCACTCCTCGACAATGCCCAAACATGGTGCGCACCGCCTGCCTGACGTGACCGACAATTTGCGCCCGTTCATCATCACCAGCAGCCCAAACCAGTGAACACGGTTGCGAAAACCGCGCCCAAAAATAGGGATTTTTTGTTCCGGCCCCAACCCATGCACCAAAGGTTTCAATATCCAGTACGGCAAATTTTGTCCGTAATGTTCGGTCCTGATAAGGCATTTCGGCGTAATAAACATTGGGCGGCAATATCGAGCACGCCCGGGCCGAAATCGCGCTGGAACTAACCTGAGACGGTTTGCGCACCAGCACATAAAAATCAATCAGGCTATCTGCTGTACTAACCCCACGCAGACAAGAACCATAGCCGAGCACTGCAACAACGCTATCGGCATCAAACTGCGCCCTGACATAATCAGCCATCGCGACAATATCATCATCAACAGCACCGGCAAGGCTGTCAGCAACAAATTGTTCTTGCTCAAGCGCAGACATAAGAAAAGTCCGGGCCGGTTTCGATCCGCAATGGCTCATTCGCTGGCGGGTCAAAAAACTCGCCATCAATAACAAATGGGCATTTGGTTTCAATCAACACTTCACCAGCGCAAAAGCTCAGACACCCCTCAGGCACCTTTCGATCTTCACCGCCACGCATTAATGGCAGGGCCCAGCGAAACACATTCGGCACTGGATAGGGAATAATGGTAGAGCGCAATGGCCCATTAGCCCCGCCCCAAAACGGGGTAACGCCCAAAATCAACTTCTGCAAAGTTGTTGCCAAAAACATCAATTGCCCTCCCTTTGCCACCATATTACCATCAGCCGTAATATCCATATCATAGGGTCGGTCTATTCGGCTAATATCATCAGGGTTGGCTGGAAAAAATGCCGCTTTGCCGATCGCAGATGCCAGCGTCGCAAAAGTCGCCCAATTGCCCTTGAGTCCGGTTTTGTGCACATCGGTCTGACAATACAAAGTTCCCTGCCACGCAGCACCCGTGCCCAGAAACATCCCGTGTCTGACCATGCCGTCAGCCGGATTAGCAACTTTAACTGTCGGGCGCACTCGCACATCTTGTGGTATTTTCCCGGCCCCGGTTGCAATGATAAAATCGGCCTGACCTTGCAGGTTTTTAATACCAAAACCCAAATCCGCTGCAGTCATATTGGTGGTGCCATGGGGCAACAGGCAAAGGTGCGGTTGCCGGGCAAATTTGCCACGCTCGGCTATATCTGTCTGAATGGCCTGCACCGTTCCATCACCCGATGAGATAAACAGGATATCAATCTGACGGGCGGCAAAATCATCCATCATTTCCGGCAGGGCTTCAAACCGTTCAATAATTTTAACTTCGACACCATCCTGACCGATCAGCAGTTTGGCCAAATCAACACCATAGCTGCTTTTTTTGCCTGCTTTGGGGTTAACGATCAGCCCGACACTCATTGGCCCGCTCGCGATTTTTTCATCCAGGTTTCCAGCGGTTTACCACGCTCCTTGCTGACAAAGGCCTGCACCAGTTGCAAACCGTGAATAACAAGGCAAATGAAGGTCCAGGCTGCAACACCAACCAACCCCCAATCAGGCCGCCCGATAACAACAGCAAATGTCATGATCACCAGATTGGGGTTGCGTCGGGCGGTAATCGATCTGAAAAACGTATCGATGGGGCGCCAGATATGAATCTCGATCCCCAGCCACTTGATTGCAATACCTTCCATGATCCGCTGCACAACATAGCCGCCCATAATCGCTGCCAGTACCAGCCACATGAATGAATCAGACCACTCAATGCCAGCCACCGCAAGACCAACTGCCCAAGCATAATACCAGAACGGCGGATGGATCAAATCAATACCATGGTCAAAAATATCACCCCATTTGCTGGCCGTAAGCGTGGTTCGGGCCAGCTTGCCATCAACCGTATCAAGAAAAGTCATCATCCAGGCAGCGATAATCCCTAACCCGTATTGCCCCTGCCAGAACCACCAGAAGGCCAGCACCACCATAACCGCACTCAGCGTTGTCACCATATTGGGGGTGATCGATGTCGGCGCAATTGCCCGGGTCAGATAAAAAGCCGGTCGCGGCCAGACATGTTTGGTAACAAAATCCGTTGCCCCCTTGTAGGTGCCCATAAACATCCGCCATTCAATGGCATCTTTCTTTTCCGGCGTTACGGTCAATGCATAGGGCACTTCATTCTTGCGCAATTTATCCCAAAACGCTGCATCCAGCTCAGCTGGCGTCCGGACCAGCAGATGCAAATCATCAGGCGCATTTTCACCGGCAAATATTTTCTCAACCGCTTCAGCATTTTTCCCGTTAGTGGCCACTGCAACCGAACGGCTGGTGTCATCGCCACTTAGCAACAACAAATTCAACCGACGGGCCAGGGTCGGAATAATCGGCTGATCAAGAACGACATCCCCCCGGACAAAAACCACCGGCCCATCGCGCTCGATCGCCTCGGCCAGCGTTACTGTCTCAACCAGACCTTCACGCTCAAACTGTTTGCGCAGCCTTTGTGAAGTAGTCATGCCCCAAACTGACATTCCACCATCACTCCCAGCATTTTCAACAATGCACAAAGCCGGTGACAAATGATGTGGTGTTACCACTCCAGAAACATGTCCAGGCACTTTTTTGTCCATTTCAAGTCCATTCCGTAATCTGAAAATTGTCAACCGACAGTTTCGGCCTGCAAGGTCATATAAGAGCCAATACCAAAGAAAATCATCACCGGTGCCCATGCCGCCATCCACGGTGGTAGCACTCCTAGCTCGCCCAAGGTCAACGAAATACCATCAAACACAAAGAAAACAAAGCCCAGCAAAACGCCGACCGCAAACATAGTGCCAATTCCACCACCACGGCGAAACTTGACCGTTAGCGGGACGCAAATCACCACCATCAACAAAGCTGAAACCAGTAGCGAAACTCGTTTATGCCACCAGGTTTCATAAACATGGGCCGGACGAATACCAAAACCAGCATTTTCGATAAAATAACTCAAACCGGCCAGTGACATTTCTTCCGGCGCACCAGAGCGGGCACCGGCTGCTGCCGGGCGCATAGCTCCCGAATAAATCAGTTTATCAAGACGGCTCGGCGCCAGATTTGCCCGATAATATACAACAACATTTTTCAATTCCCAGCGGCCATTGTGAAGTTTAGCATCGGTTGCCATAATCTGCTCGGTAAGGTGACCGCGGGTATCACGGCGAAAAATTGTAACACCGCTCAGTTCCGTTGATTTGGCATTCGATGAAACCGCCCGCAAAATATCATTGTCAGAACGCATCCAGATCGGGTCTTTCTCGCCAACTTTAAGCTTTTTAGACCCGTACTCACCAATACCCCATGAGTGAAGCACCGGTTCTGCCTTTGGCACTGCCACATCATTAATAAGAAAGTTGGCAGCTCCAAGAATAATGGCCAGCGGCGTCAGCATTACCATGATCTGTAACGGTGACACACCGCTGGCCCAGATCGGCACCAGTTCACCACGATAACTCAACTCGCTCAATGTCAGCAACAAAGCCAGCAGCGTGCTCATACCGATAAAGGTTGATAGAATTGCAGGAGACCGTAACAAGGCATAATACGCCAGCCCGGAAAGCTGCCGGTCATTCAATTCCAGTATGGCATCAACATAAGAAATCACTTCAAGCGTGATCACAAAAATCGAAATCCCGAGCAGTATTACAATAAATCTTACCAGCACCATGCGGGTTATCATCAAACCGATTTGCTTCATGAACGCACCCGGTTTTTGGGCCTGACAAACCTGATAATTTTATGAATAACCTCAGACACTGCATCAATCATCGGCTCAAGCCGGTCTTTGGGTAACGTAAAGCTCAACCGCCAAAATCGCCATAAAGAAAAAACCGCCAAGACAGTAAAGGGCAGCCAAATTGCCATAAACGGTTCGGCATGTCCTTCCTTGACAGACACCGCTCCTATTTGAATGATCTCATGAAAAGCCACCAGCACGATCAGGGCAAGGCCAAAACGGTACCCGCGCTGTCCGCGCCGACGCCCCATGGCAAAGGGCATCGCCAAAAACGGCAAGATAAAAATCGTCGCCACATTAACCAGCCGCTTGTGCAAAGAGCCTCGCAATTCAGAAGGTTTCATTTTTCGGCTTGGCTGCATTATCTCTTCAACCAGCTCTATAATTGTTAACTCCCTTGGCGAGCGCCCACGCGGTGGAAAAGCTTTTTTTGAAATTTTACCAACCGGCGTATCAAGTGTTTCAAATGTACTGACAAACGATCCCGGCAGTGGTTTGTCTTTTTCAAATGTCGGCCAGGATTTTATCTCCAGTTGATGTCCGTCTTTCAAGCGCAAGATCGGGCGCGTCTTTCCGGGCACTTTAATCAGCTTGCCATCAACCGCCGTCGTTGCCTTGGATCCCTTAGGACCGCGATAATCAAACAGGAAAATACGCTGAAAACTACTGTCTTCGCGCGATAATTTATCAAGCACAAAGGTCCGCGTTCCAGCCTGCATAAACACACCTTCTTCAGCCAGATAAAAAACCTCGACATTCTTGACCGTAAAAATCACCGAGCGGTAAGCATATCGTGCATGAGGCTCCATCCAGCCAAAAATCAAAAACGATACAAGAGCCAGCACACCTGACAAAAAGATGATCGGCCGCAAAAGCCGGTGATGTCCGACCCCGGCAGCCAGAAAGGCATCGATTTCACTGTCTTTGGATAATTTGTTAAAACCAAACAAAAGCCCCAAGAACATCGCTGCCGGCAATGCCAGGCCGAGATAATGCGGCACCAGATAAGCCAGCGCCTCAAACACAAAGCCAAACGAGTTCTGTTTGCCCATCGATATATCAAGCAGGCGAACCAGCCGTTCAGCCAACAATAACAAAAGACCAATACTCATTGCCGCCAGCAAGGGTTTGATGACCTGAGCGATAATATATCGATCTATGATGGGTATCGAAAACATCAGGACCAGAATGCTTTCAGGGTTGCGAGCAAACTGGCAAACTCGTCGCCATCAGGTATTATCGCATTACCCAGTTGGGGCACCGCCGGCCAGCCACTATCAACATAACGGGTGGCTTCAAAAACCTGATCGGCACCATAGCGCGGGATAACATGAAAATGCACCTGTGGATCAACCATCATCAAGCCCAGATAGTTGATTTTATCCCACTTGCGAAAGTTGTTGAGATTAGTCTCGATATCGGTTGTCACCTGCTTCATTTCAGCAAATGCAGCGGCAGAAATCTCGGAAACCTGTGTCACATCCTCTTTGCAGATCATCACCAGCGAACCAAGTGTGACCTGTGCCGGGCGCAACAAAACGCACCAGTGCTGATATTCATGCACCAAGGTTTGCGGATAACCGAATGTTTTCAGGGTTTGATGTGCCATATGCTCTACTTTTGAACCACTTAATCCCTATGATCAAGGCACAATTGTGATTGATTTACCATCTTTGCGCCTTGCCCCTCATAAGAGCGTATCGTCATAGTATTCGTCCACGCCCCACTACGCCGTTCAATAGCAAATTGATACCACGCCGCAGCCGGTTTTTTCTCGGTTTTAAGCGCTGAAGCAGACGGTACACCAACAACATGGGCCAGCCCGGTTCTGGTTTCCAACTCAGTATGCATATGCTCGTGATTATGACCATGCAAAACCAGCTCCGCCCCGCACTTTTCCAGCACCAGTTTCAAGTCCTGCGCATCCCGCAACGCCTTGCGGTCCTTTGCCAAACCGGGCAGCGGCGGATGATGGATCATCACAATCCGGTAAAATCCTTTCTCGTGCAACTTGTTGAGTACTTCAGTCAACGCCTTTAGCTGCCGTTGTCCCACATGCCCCCAGGCTTTATTCCACGGCGCCGGAACCCCGCTATTGACCCCGATCAGGGCAATATTGCGCCGCTGACGAACATAGGGAAACAACCCGGCATTATTCCCCTTCATTCGCACGCCGGGCATATTAAGGTCACCGACCATATAATCGCCCCACTTGGCCAACCCTGCTTCCCACGAAAGTTTCACATAAGCATCGTGATTACCGGGCACAAAAGACACCTTGTCAGGTTGCCCAAACTCACTCAGCCAGCGCTGGCCCCGTGAAAACTCTTCGGGCAGAGAAATATTGGCCAAATCCCCGGTAAAAGCCACATGGTCGACATTGGCCTGCTTTATGTCAGTCACCAGCCGGTTAAGCACATCCATATTATGAATGGCCCGCCGTCGGAATTTCCACGACATCAGGCCGATAAATCGTTTACCAGCCAGTTGCACCGGTGAGGCCGCTGGCATAGGTCCTAAATGGACATCAGAAAGATGGGCAAGCTTGAACATTGGTTGACTTTATCATTTACAGGTGTAGAAAACGCACGCACACCCTATTACTCCTGTTCGCATAAAAGGTTCAAGCACCCATGAAAGTTATTATTTTAGGTGCCGGTCAAGGCAAGAGATTGCTACCGCTCACGCAAGACGTCCCCAAAGCCCTGCTTGATATCGGCGGCCGGACACTGGTGCGCCGTCAAATCGATGCTTTTGCCGCCTGTGGCCTGAAAGAATTTGTCGTCATTACCGGCTACAACGCTAATTTAATGGAAGCCCAGCTGGAAGAAATCGCCGCTGAAACCGGTGTGGTGATCAGGCCGGTTTATAACCCTTTCTTTGCTGTTTCCGACAATCTTGCCAGTTGCTGGATGGCTCGTCACGAAATGGGTGGTGATTTCATTCAGGTCAACGGCGACAATGTTTTTCAGGCCGATCTGGCTCAATGTATTATTGACGGATCAAATAATGACGTAACCGTAGCCACCAATTTCAAAGACACCTATGACACAGACGACATGAAAGTCATGATGGACGGCAATCATTTGACCGAAATCGGCAAGATGCTGCCGGTTGAAGCAGTGGATGCCGAAGCCATCGGCATCTATGTGTTTAAAAACAACGGCGGCCCGGCCTACCGTGCCGTGCTCGAAGAAACCATGCGCGATCCTTCCGGCCTAAAACAATGGTTCCCCTCAGCTGTCGGTACTCTGGCCAAACAAATTCCCATCAATGTGATCAACGTCGGCAACCGCGAATGGGCCGAGGTCGATTTCCCGGTCGATTTGCAAGCCGCCCGCCAGATGGTTGCCGGTTGGGACCAGTAGCTGTACATAAAAACCTGTAAGGAGCAAAAGTATGCTGCAGGTTTTTGGCTTGGTCGCCCCATTGTTCACAATGATCATTCTTGGCTACATCGCCGGGAAGCTGGCCAAACTTCCCATTGCAGGGCTGGCCTGGCTAAACTTTTTCGTTATATATCTGGCTCTGCCGGCACTGTTTTTCAAGCTGCTGTCCAAAATCAATCTGGCTGAATTCGTCAGTGTAAAATTTCTGTTCATCACCACCTACGCCACATTCATCATCTTCATCCTGTCCTTTACCATCGCCGTCTGGCGCAGCAAGGGCGATATTGGCGCTGCGGCCATTCAGGGTTTTGCCGGGGCTTATGGCAATGTCGGCTATATGGGGCCGCCGCTGGCCCTGGCCGCCTTTGGCGCCCCGGCGATTGCCCCTGCCGCAATGATTTTCAGCCTCGACAACGCCCTGCATTTCATCCTCGCCCCGTCCCTGATGGCCCTGCGCAAGGGTCAAAAGCAGAACCCGTTCAAGCTGATGGGCAAAATCGTGTTGGCCATCCTCAGCCATCCCTTCATTCTTGCCACCATCGCCGGCCTGACCGCTGCTGCAATGCAATTCATCCCGCCTGCCCCTGTCGATAAAGCTCTTGCCCTGCTGGCCGGAGCCGCTGCGCCTTGCGCTCTGTTCACCATGGGCGTCACCGCCGCGCTGCGCCCCCTCAAAACCGTTCCCGTAGAGTTAACCTGGTTGGTCCCGATAAAACTGCTCCTCCACCCGCTCCTGGTTTATGCCCTGCTGACATGGCTGGGTCCGTTCGATCCCCTCTACATAAAAACCGCCGTCCTTCTGGCCTCCCTCCCCGCCGCCACCAACGTCTTCGTCATAGCCCAGCAATACAACATCTGGCAAGAACGAGCCTCAAGCGCCGTGGTGGTGTCAACCCTGGCCGCGATGGTGACGGTGACAATGGTGATTTATCTGCTGCGGTAGTAAAATCCAAATTGCCACGTTTACGATCATAACTTCTAACCACGCCCTTCGGCAGCAAGGAGCCTATAACCAACATTTTCGCCTCTATAGATTTTTAGTCGCTGGTTGGTTATACTGCCGTGCAGGAGGATGGAAATGGAGCGGCGTCTAAGCGCCATATTTGCTGCTGATATGGTTGGCTATAGCCGACTAATGGAAGCTGACGAGATCGGCACCATTCAACGGCAGAAGACCCATCGGGTCGAATTTATTGATCTCAAATTCAAAGAATTTCACGGGCGCATCGTCAAAGAGATGGGCGATGGAATACTTGTCGAGTTTCCCAGTGTCGTTGAAGCAGTCCAATGCGCGGTCGCTATTCAACGAGAGATGGTGAACAGGGAAGCGGGTGTTTCCGAAAACCGGCGCATTGTATACCGGATTGGTATTAATCTCGGCGACATCGTCATTGAAGGCGACGATATATTTGGCGACGGTGTTAATATCGCAGCGCGTCTGGAACAAATTGCTGAGCCCGGAGGCATTTGCATCTCAGGCACCGCTTACGACCAGCTCAAATCCAATGTTAAAGTTGGGTATGAAGCCCTCGGTGAGGTACAGATTAAGAATATTCAACAGCCGGTTCGCGCTTATCGGGTTCTGACAGACCCTGATCAAGTGGGCGAGGTAATAGAAAAGAAACACACAGGTCAGACAAACATCAGGCAATTTGCGGCAATCGTTGCAGTGTTGCTTGTTGCAATCGTCGCTGGTGGCGCATGGTGGTGGTCGTTACAATCAAATACCAACAGCTTGGTGTCGGCAAAGGATGGTGACACGGCTCAACAAAAAACTGCAAAACATTCACCTGCCCTGACAATGGATACTTCAAGCAAGCCCTCAATTGCCGTTTTGCCTTTTGATAATTTAAGCAATGATCCCCAGCAAGAATTTTTCAGTGATGGCATCACTGAAGACCTTATCACTGACCTGTCGCAGGTCTCTGGACTGTTCGTTATTGCCCGCAATACAGTTTTCACCTTCAAGGGCAGAGCACACGATATTCAACAAGTGGGAAACAAGCTTGGTGTGAAATATGTTCTGGAAGGAAGCGTGCGCAAAGTGGGTAATAGCGTGAGGATTAATGCGCAACTGATTGATGTGCAAAACGGCGGCCACATTTGGGCGCAACGTTATGATCGTAAACTTGCTGATGTGTTTGCGTTACAGGATGAGGTTGTCCAGAAAATTGTTGCGGCACTGGCAATAACGTTGAAACCAACCGAGAAAAAACGACTTGCCCGCAAACAGAAAGTGCACCCGCAAGCCTATGTTCTTTTGTTACGTGGACTTGAACAATTGCGACGATTCTCTCGCGAAACAAATCTCGAAGCACGAGAATATTTTGAACGCGCCATCGCACTTGATCCGAAATTTACCCGTGCCTACTCTGCTCTGGCCCTCACCCATGCCCTGGACTTTGACCAGGATTGGAGCAATGACCTTAAAAGGTCGAACCTGAAGGCATTGAATATTGCCCAACAGGCCTTGAGCCTGGACAAAACAGTCAATCAAACATATTTCACACTTGCAATCATCTATCGGAATCTGAAACGTCTGGATGATGCAACGGCTGCAGCAAAGAAAGCCATAGCCCTTGATCCCAATTATGCAGACGGGTTTGCAGGCCATGCAATAAACTTGAATTTTAATGGCCAACCTGAGAAGGGGCTGGTGGCAATCAGGCACGCGATCAAGCTCAACCCTGAAAAACCGTTTTTCTATATTTGGGTCATGGGGCAGTCGTATTACCTTCTCGGGCGTTATGCAGAAGCGGTAAAATTGTTTGAGGATGTAATGGTGAGCAATTCACAATTCCCATTGGTGCATAAAATGCTCGTCGTCACTTACAGTGAACTCGGGCAAATCGAGGATGCCGAATGGGCTCTCGAGGAATTGCTAACGCTGCTTCCCAATTTCACTGTTTCTCAGGAAATGGAGAATATTCCCTACAAAGACAAAACGGTTCTAAACCGTTACATCGAAGGATTTCGTAAAGCCGGAGCTAAATAATTGATAACTATCAATCCAACTTAGCCGCGATGGTGACGGTGACAATGGTGATTTATCTGCTGCGGTAATAATCGGTGTGAAGAGTTTTAAAATCTACACACCAATTAGAGTCCGCGCCGCACGCAATAAGACAACGGGGTCAAGGTCGGTTCGCGCGACCAACGGTGGCCGGTGGCCTTTTCCAGTCATCTCATGCACCGCATTCATTGCTGATCGGACAGAATATTCAACGGTAAAAACTGTGTCTCGTGGCATCTCGCAGTACTGCCCAAGCACCGCAAAATTTTCTGCCCCCTCAGGGCGCACCGCCGGACGGTCATCCAAAAGTCGAGGCATAAACTGGCTGGTTATATGAGGCATCCTGCAAGTGAAAACAATCGCTTTTTTAAGGGCTCCCTGCACCTTGTTATCCAACCTGAGTTGCCCTGCCAGTTCGACAAGAATTTCGTCACCAGAGCATTCCCACATCGGTTTTTGAATAAAATCGCCCGGCCGGTCTCCGCGCAAACCATAGCCCCAGAACACATAGGTGCCATCTGCTTGATCTCTGAAGTGAGGTTGATGAAACATCACCACAGATAATATCCATCCGGAGTCGGCAAAGGTGACCAATCCGCCTGTACCGGTCGCATTACCCGTGAACTCTTCCATGAAATCAAAGAACTCTGGTGACTGCATGGTCGCGGTAAATGACATCCATGTTGTTTTGTCGGTATCTTTGCAGAAGGCATCCGGATTCCCAAAGCCCGGATATTGTGCGCTCAATTTGCGCCAAAGGCTCCAGGCCCCGCCCGTGGTTTTTGGCAATGGCGGTGATTTAGAGTTAGATCCAGTCGTAGAGGCATCGGTCATCGACCCCAATGTCAGGTACACACGGTCTTGCGGCAAGACGGAAACGGGGTCAGTTCCTTCAAACAATAGCTTTGTGACGTTCCGCGCCTTTCCATTCTGGCTGATCTCGATATCGTTCACCCGTGCACCTGTCTCAAATTGTACGTTGCGGACCGATAGCCAATCAATGATCGGCGCAATGATGGAATCATATTGATTATAGCGCGTCCTCAAGATGCCTTTGATCCGGCTAAAGCCTGGAACAAGGTGAATAAACCGCCTCAGATATCTTCGCATTTCAATCGCGGAGTGCCACGTTTGAAAAGAAAACATTGTGCTCCACATTACCCAGAAATTGGTGTCAAAAAATTCTTTTGAAAAGCAACGGTAAATTGTCTTGCGCTGCAATGCTCGCTCCGGGCGCAAGATCAGCCGATTAATATCCATTATGTCCTTCGCGCTCAGTCCCAGTGCATTATCGGCCTTCTTGCCACCCCGCACCAAGCGGCAGTTAGATGAACCAGGCACGATTTTGTTAAAGGCAAAAATATCCTCCTTGACCGACTGTTCCGGGTTGTCAGGCGATGGGATCGTGTCCAACAGATCAAAAGTGCAGGCAAAGTGTTCTTCAAATATCCGCCCGCCGCGCACAAGATAACCATCTGTCGACCCACCTGAACCATCAAGGCTGCCACCAAGCAGGTCCAATTGCTCAAATATCTTGATGTTTTGACCGGGAACTTCGCAGTCGCGAACAAGAAATACCGCAGCAGCCAGGGAGGCAATGCCGCCTCCTACAAGATAGTGCATTCCGATGTTTGCATCTGGCATCAGTCGGTGCTCCTCTAGATGTACTCCTTCAAGATATACTCCTTCAAGCCTGTCAGTTTTTCGCAAGCAGAGCATTGATCTGTATTAAGCAGTCAATACTCAAAATATCATCTGGGTTTAGAATATGATCACAGGGATCGCTGGCAAATTTTGCCAAATAACCTGATGTTTCTTCTGAGATAAAGATCGCGCGCCGTTTACTATGGAGCGGCGGGAACCAAAGCAATCCCTGAATCAAGACACTTGGAAAACTCAGTGCCTGTCACGACAAACTCAGACAACATTTAAATACGGGAACCTCACGACACGCTGTTTCAAGTGCATGAACACCACATAATTTATTGACAAAACACACAAATATGAAAATGATGTCATAATCATATCAGGAAAAGACATGAAGCCCGCTAACCATTTGGAAAATCATCAAAGGTTTAATTTCGGACAAACCTTGCTCTTTGAGGCAAAAACCCGGTTGAAGCGTGATCGAACACAGGCAGAAATTTACAATGCCGGGTACCGCCTGCTTAGCCGCATTCCGCTGTCATCATTAAAGGTATCAGATATTTGTCAGGAAGCTGGCATTGCCCATGGCACATTTTATATTTACTTCGCCAACCGGCGCGCTTTTGTTGCAAGCTTGTTGCTTCATTTCGTTGACTACCTGCAAGCGGCAATGCATCAAGCATCACAATCAGCTGAAACAGACAGCGTACGCAACACGATGTCTGCGTATTATCACCTGTTTGAACAAAACACAGGCATGATGAAGTGCCTGATTAATGATCTCGAAGATTACCCCAACTCTCGGGAAGCTTTCCAGAGGCTCAATCGACAATGGGCAACAACCATTGTCACTTCAAGGGAGAAGGAGTTGGCCCGGTCAGGCAGAGCCGGCAAAATATCGCGCCAAGAACTTTATCGCCGTGCTTACGCGCTAGGTGGTATGGTCGACCAGTATCTCTACGCACTTCTGATCGGTCGTGATCAATCACTAAATAGCGTTTCGCAAGACCAGCAAGCCGTGATTGAAACGCTTTCACTTATCTGGAAACGAGGGATGGCCGAATGACTATTTTAGAAAACGCGTTATCAGTGACAGCCGCTAAGCTGCTTTCGCACCAGCAAGCAGCATGGGCAGTACAGCGGAATTATGTCTTGCAAAATTCGGCGTTTTACAAGTCGCTGTGGAATGGAAAAAAACCGCCAAATGACCTGTGCGATCTCCCTGAACTCCCCTTGTCAGATAAATCTCAATTGAGGGTTTCACAAGAACGTCATCCACCCTTTGGCAATTATCTCGGCGCAAAGCGCGAAGTTGTAAACCGCCTTCATCGCACCTCTGGCACCACCGGACAGGCAATGAATTTGGGTTTGTCTGCCCGAGATTGTGAAATCACCGAAATCATCGGGGCCCGTTGTCAGTCCGCTGCCGGTCTTGGCCCTGGGCACACGGTTGTTCATTGCTTGAATTACCAGATGTGGATGGGCGGGGTAACCGATCACATGACGCTGGAAAGGACCGGCGCAACGGTTGTGCCTTTCGGTGTCGGTGGCACTAAACGCCTCATTCGCACCATTCGCGATATCGGGATCAATGCTATTTCGTGTACACCGTCTTACCCGGCGGTTCTCGAGCGTGTGCTGCAAGAACACTTCCCCGACCTGCACCCCGCAGATCTCGGATTGAAACTCGGGTTGTTTGGCGGTGAACCAGGCCTTGATGATCCCACCTTGCGGCAACGATTGCAGGAAACCTGGGGAATGGAGCCACGCAACGCAAACTATGGTGTATCAGATGTTTTCTGCAATTTTGCTGCCCAGTGTGAACATGATACCCGACTGCATTTTCTGGGTGCAGATGTGTTGTATCCAGAATTGATCAATCCTGAAACAGAGGCCGCCATCCCCATTATCGCTGGCCAAAAGGGAGAACTGGTGCTCACACACCTCACCCGTGATTGTCAACCTTTGGTGCGGTTTCGAACCGGAGACATAATTGCTGTTGACGAGAAAGACCCTTGCAAATGTGGCCGCAATGGCATGCGTTTTCGGGTTGTTGGACGCAGCGACGACATGGTGGTGATACGCGGCCTCAACCTGTTCCCGACAATGGTTGCAGCAGTTATCAGCCAGTTCAAGGAATTATCCGGTGATTATCGCATCGTTCTTGATCACCGCCCGCCGTATGATTTTCTGCCAGTCCATATCGAACTGGCCAAAGGACAGGTCGCCGGAGACGAAATCGGGCAAGCTGTTGAACAGGCAATCAAATCCAGATTGGGGGCAACAGCGCAGGTCACCGTCCTGCGCCAAGAAAGTTTCCCCGTCACAGAGGGCAAAACCATACGAGTTGTGAGGACATATAAATGAATACATTTGAGTATGACACCATAAAGAGTGAAATCAATTCCCATGGGGTTCGAACAATTGCCCTGAACCGACCCGATAGTCTAAATGCCATGAACCGGCAGTTGATTGATGATGTGGCGCGCGCATTTGACGACGCAAATGCCGACCCGGCCACAAAGGTTATTTTGTTTACCGGAACCGGCCGGGCTTTTTGTGCCGGTGACGACCGCCGTGAACATGTTCATCCTGAAACCGAAGCTGAGGCCCGCAATCTTGTAGACGCTATCCAGCGGGCAACCCAATCAATTGTTATGGGAGCAAAGCCGGTGGTTGGCGCAATAAATGGCTGGGCAGTTGGCGGCGGTTTCGAATGGGCCATCAATTGTGATTTTCCAATTTGGGCACAAAGCGCCAAAGGTTTCTTTCCCGAAGTATCACTGAATTTGTTTGTCACCGGGGCAGTCACATCGCTTCTTCCAGCATTGGTCGGACTAAACAAAGCACGCGAAATGCTATTGCTCGGCGATCGCTACAGCGCCCCCGAGCTTCTGGAAATTGGCTTAGCCTGGCGCGTTGTCAGCGATGATGATTTGATGGATGAAGCACACCAAGTCGCAAAGCGGCTAAGCCAACTGCCGATATTATCTGTACGAGCCATGAAACGGGTATTGAACCAATCTGCATCAGGCAATCTGAATTTAGCACTTCATCTGGAAACCGAAGCAACGATTGCCGGATTTCTGGACCCCGAAACCACCATTCGACTTAAGGAATTTTAGCGGAAAAGATCCGGCAAAACCACTAATCCCAAGCCCTCCCTACCCTGCCTTAGCCACCCCATGCCCAGCCGCAACCACCTGTCCGAACAACTCGATAATCCGGTCGATTTTATCATCAAAATACGCCGTAGAGACTGGGCAACGTAACAGGCATATTTTGTTTGGGGTACTGGGGGACGGCTATGTTTACGTACACACCTGCACCAATGTTTTCGCAATACAACGTCTGGCAAGAACGAGCCTCAAGCACCGTGGTCATAACAACACTGGCGGCTATGGTGACCGTGCGAGGGTAAAGCTGCCCTTCACTTAATGGCTCTTAAAGCATCATTCCCGGTCATCGAGTTGTGGCCATCAATACGCTGCCACCAATCATAAATGTCCCGCCTGTATATCCGATACGTTTTCTGGCCGACTTACTTTGGAAAAATTGGCGTGTGCGCCCGGCAACTAAAGCATACCCCGTGAGCAGAACAGCAACTACAATTGTAGAGGTTATCGTCAATATGACCATTTGTAGAGCCATATCTCTGGCTGGATCAATGAATTGCGCGAGAAAGGCCATGTAGAAAATAATGGCCTTTGGATTGAGAACAGCGGTTACAGCCCCGGCCCAAAGACTTCCCCAAGCGGATGAGGTCTGATGAGCTTCGGCAAAATAGCCGTTATCGTTTCGAGCTTCAGCGATTTGGCGACACCCAAGATATGCTAAGTAAATTACGCCAGCCCATTTAACGATCTGAAACAGGAGCGCAGACGCGGCGAGTATGGTTCCAACGCCCATAAATGATAGCCCCATTAACACGACGCCACCTACTATATCGCCAGCGATGCACATCATGGCGGCTTTCTTTCCTCTGGTCAGAGACTGCCCAACAACAAGCAGAACACTCGGACCGGGAATAAGGGTCAATACAATTCATGCTGTCGCAAATGCGAACCATGATTCTAAACTCATAAGAGTGGTTTTCCAATTGAATTGTGCTCGGAGATTAGCAGACCATAGGTGAATTATAATTTTTATTATACCAAATAATCTCCATCACAGGTTTGTAACCTGAAACGGAATGTTCATGCCTACCTACTGATTTTACCCAACCTCCATGGCACAACACATCGCACTTCTACCCCGCTTTGGCCACCCCATGCCCGGCTGCAACCACCTGTCCGAACAGCTCGGTAATCCGATCGATCTCATCATTAGAATGGGCCGTAGAGACTGAGCAGCGCAGAAGGCATATTTTATTGGGGGTGCCGGGTGGCAGGGCTATGTTTACGTATACACCGGCATCCAGCAAGGCGTTCCACATGGCAATCGTTGTTGGTTCATCAGGGCAGCGCACGGCGATAATCGGGCTGACTTCGTCACAGCCCATCTCCAGACCAAGTGCCTTGAAACCGTTGAACAACCGGGTTGAGTTTTCCTGCAACCGGTCACGGCGCTCGGGCTCGCGGGCCAGCAATTTGATCGCTTCCAGCGCCGTTGCCACCGAGGCCGGTGATGGCGAGGCGGTAAACATATAGGGTCGTGAATGATGGCGGATGGCCTCAAAATACGGGTGATTTCCCGCCCCGAAACCACCAATGGCGCCGACGCTTTTCGAGAACGTGCCAACCACAAAATCAGCATGTTCATAAAGCCCTGCTTCATCGGCAAGCCCGCGCCCGTTCGGCCCCAGCACGCCAAATGAATGAGCCTCATCCATCATCAATTGAAAACCGTATTGTTTTTTGACTTCAACAAAATCAGCCATCGGTGCCCGATCGCCCATCATCGAATAAATGCCTTCCAGGACCACCAGTTTGCCACCTTCACTATCTTTTGAACGGGCCAGCCGCTTGGCCAGATCATCGGCATCATTGTGGCGAAAGCGTACCAGACGGGCACCAGACAAAGTACAACCGTCATAAATTGAAGAGTGAGAATCCGCATCCAGATAAATGGTATCTTTCGGCCCGGCCACCCCGGCAATCATGCCCAGATTGGCCGCATAGCCGGTGGAAAAAACGATGCAGTGTTCAAGATCAAGGAACGCCGCCAGTTCAGCTTCCAGTTCCTTGTGCAAACCATAGGTGCCGTTGGCAATCCGCGAACCGGTCGTGCCGGTGCCAAACTCATCCAGCGCTTTTTTACCCGCTGCGATACAAGCCTTATCAAAGGTCACACCCATATAATTGTTGGTACCGGCCAGAATGGTTTCCTTACCATTGATCAGGCCGCGGGTCGGTGACAGAATTTTCTCATTGACCAGACCAATGGCGTCCGACCCCGCCTCCAGCATCGCCTCATAACGTGCCATCAAAGGCTCAAATTTTTTCAGCAAGTCTACCATCGTCTAGCCCATTTCCTTTTGCACGACTTTGACCAGATCACTCATGGTGCGGGTATCTGAGAGCACATTTAATGGAATATCGATGTCATAGGCATCTTCAACTTCCATGATGAAATCCATCACCGCAACCGAATCGATATTCAAATCGGTTGAAATATCGGTGGTTTCGGTCAGCTCGATATTATTGCTGTTAAACTTCTGCAACAGCTCTTTAAGCTTGCCGAGAATTTCCGCACTGCTGGCACTCATTTTACCGATTCTCCATGTTCTGATTTATCCTGACTTTTAACGCCCTGACCGCCACCGGGCAACCATCCGTTTTGCTGATACCAGTCAAGGGTAAGACAAAAGCCTTTTTTGAATTGCACTTGTGGCTGCCAACCCTCGATCTCCACCCCCTTTGCCACCCATTCAGGGTGATAAAGTTCACGCACCTTTGCCGGTGAAAGAATAAACGCTTTGCCGCTCAATCTCGAAAACCATGACGTCAATACAGCGGCCAAGACCACCACTGGCCGCGGCAACAATGTCAGTGAAATGTGACGCCCTTGTGCCTGTCCAGCCAGATCAACAAGGTCGCCAAACCTATAACCGCCTTCACGACCATCATCCACCTCGATGATGTCGGTTGGCACTTTGTTACTGCCCGTAACGCAAACCAGCAACGCCACCAGATCTTCAACAAAAATCCACGAAATCTTTTGATCCGCAAGTCCCGGCAATACTGCCCGCCTGCCGGTCAGCGCCTTAATCAATGGTAGCGTTGCTCTGTCACCGGGCCCGTAAACGGCCGGTGGCCGCACGATAACCAAACGGTCTTTTGCAATAATACCGGCCACAATGTCCTCTCCAGCCCGTTTGCTGGCTGCATAGTCAGACAATTGCGGCTCGCGCGCTGCCAGAGATGACACAAGAATAAAACGCCCTACCCCGGAAGCCTTTGTCACTTTAGCAACGTTCTCCGCCCCGGTCCGGTTCACGTCAAAAAACCCACCCCGGTCAACAGCCATAATCGCCCCGGCACAATGGACAACCGCATCAGCCCCGGAGATAAGCTTTTCAAGCGCCGCAGCATTATTCAGGTCACCGGCGACAATTTCCACCTGATCACTGACAAAATCCACCTTTGCCACATCGCGCACCAGAACCCGCACTCGATAGTCAGCCGCCAGCAATGCAGACAGCAAATGGCCACCGACAAAACCTGTAACGCCGGTTACTGCAACCAGTTTTTGCATAATTTCAGACCCGAAGGGTTAGAGCGGCTTTGGTCTAACCTACCGCAACCAGCGCTTCCTGACAAACAACATCAAGTGGCGCAATTTCACCTGACAGCAATTTGGATTTTGCCCCGGCCCGCGAAAGTTTGCCTGATGATGTAAAGGGCAGCGAACGGGTCGGCACCAGCAACACATCACACTCGACTCCGGCAGAACGGTGGACAATTTTACTGACCTCACGACGCAAAGTCTCGCGGCGTGTCTCATCGGCATAACGGCACTGAACCAGAACCGTGACCTGTTCCTCGCCCAAGTCATCCTCAACGCCAAAGGCTGCAACATCACCACCGCGCAAATCATCTAATTGCTCGGCAGCCCATTCAATGTCCTGCGGCCAGATATTACGACCATTATTCAAAATCAGGTCTTTGGCCCGTCCGGTCAGAACAATCTGACCATCCAGCATATAGCCCATGTCACCGGTATCCATGAAGCCATCAGCACCCATAATCGCATCGGTGGCTTCAGCATTAAGATAATAACCAACCATCAAGCTTGGCCCCTTGACCAGCACATGGCCAATTTCACGATCAGCCAATTGCCGCCCGCTATCATCGCGCACAACCATTTCATGACCTGGCATAATCGAACCACAGGCGACAAAAGACCGGACTTTTTCCGGTTGGTTCAATTTATCAATTTCACTGGCCGGAACAGCTTTGCCCGATGCTTTCATTTGAGTTCGGTCAACCACATCAACAATAATTTCGCTTTTCGGCGCTGCAAAAGAAATCGCCAGCGTAGCCTCTGCCATACCATAGCTGGGCATAAAAGCATTTGACTTAAACCCGGCCACACCGAGGCGGTCGACAAAATCGCTCAACACATCAGCGCGAACCATATCACCGCCAATGCCGGCAATGCGCCAGTTGGAAAGGTCAAGCTCTTTGGCTCCACCATTGATCCGCCGTGCTGCCAAATCATAGCCAAAGGATGGTGCATAAGAAATCGTTGAACGATTTTCCGCCATCAATTTAAGCCACAAGGCAGGCCGGCGGGCAAAGGCTGGCGTTGCCATATAATCAACCGTTGCCTGCCCCATCATTGCCGCCAGACAAAACCCGACAAGCCCCATATCATGATAAAGCGGCAACCACGAAAAGGCCCGGTCATCATCGGTCAGCTGCATGCCGTGCTGCAAAATGGCTTGCGAGTTGGCGGTAATTGATTTTTGCGAAATCAAAACCCCTTTGGGAGCCGAAGTCGAACCCGAGGAATACTGAATATAGGCAACCTCGTCAGCTTCGAATGCTTGTAAATCACCATCTGAGGAAAATTCCGCCAATGCCTCATGGGTCAGAACCAAATGAACACTGGTTGTTCCAACCGCTTCACAAATAATATCTTTGAGCGTTTCCGGGGTGATGATTGCAGAAGCATCGGCCGCATTCAACATGCCTGCAATTCGGATCACATAGGCATCATGGCCACCGATAGTCATGGCATAGGGCACCGGACAGGGCACCAGACCGGCATATTGACAGGCAAAAAAAGTCACCACAAATTCAGGTCCGGTTTCAGCAACAATCGCAACCCGCTCACCGCGTTTAAGACCGGCATTCAAAAGTTTTGCACCGGTTTCAAGCGCCCTGGCACGCAGTTGACTGTAAGGCATAACATGCTGCAACGCCCCGCGCGGTGCATAAAAATTAAGCCCGGTATCGCCCTGTGCGGCGTAATCAAGCCCTTCAGTCAGTGTCGCAAACTCTCCCAGTATTTTCTTCATACCCACCGTCTTGCGCGGTGTTCTTGCAAGCACAACATCATCCTGCTGCGCTGCTGTATCGGCCGGTACTGTAGTCTGTACTTTAGCCTGTGTTTTGGAAAGTTCCTGGTTAATCAATTTGCTGACCTTACTAAATTACTCAATCGCTGCGTTTACAGCATTGTCGACTGAACAACTCGATTCAGCAGACCCTCATCCCATTTCCTGATGAGAGGTGACTATCAGTTTGATGTAAGTAAATAAAATCAAATGGTGTTTCAGTTTGTAACAAAGCGAAACAGCAGAAACACAGCAAAATATCAACGCCCGGAAACACGGTGATTTTCAGCCCCCTGAAAACCACACACCAAAAGAAAAAAGTCCAATCACACCCAGCAAAACACCCAAAAACCACGCCATAACCAGCGCCGCAGATGAGTATTTTTGCTCTGACACCTCATTTATCACGACGTCAGGCACTACACCGGGCAACATCTGTCGCTCGCGCAGCACAATGCGATTTGCGATATATTCGGTAATAGCCTCAATCATTTCAGCCTGGTTTTCAGTCTCAAACAACACTTCGCTAGAGTCCTGCCGGTCCCGCACCAGCTGATAATGCCGGGGCGTCGGCTTCATCACCACATAGGACACCAGATCAATCCATAATCGCGGCTTGTCACCACCAAGCAATTGCAGCTCGATAAACCTTTCCGCCTCAACCCGTCCTTTAATCAGACCAGCCAATTCAAGCCGTAAAACCTCAAGCCGCAGCGTCGTGGCATCCAGATAGTCACTGCGCGCATCAAAATGCGACCCTTGCGCCTCGCGCGCATGGCTAACGGCCTTGTCAAGCTGACTGGATGTTGCCAGTTCTGAATCTGACTGGTTACGCCCCACTATAACTTACTCTCAAACTCTCAGGTACCAAAGCACCTGTACACACCGCATCCTGACGCCACTATAAAGCAAATTTTCACCTGAAACAATTTACTTGCCTGCAACTCATATTACCGGTTGCGCATCCACATTATAATACGTAGTATATTTCCAGATACTCCGGGGAGAACAGGAAATGACGCGTCAGTCTCATCGACTTGCGCATGGCAGCGAGCATGCACTCAACATTTCAAGACCGACTCTGCGGGCGATGATCGCCCTTGCAACCCTTTATACTGCCACATCTCCTCTCATGGCCGGACAGGGCTATATTACCGCCGGGTTTGCAGGCGGTCCAAAGGCATTGAACTCATATCAGGGCATCATCTACGCCCCCTTTGGCAATCTGTCAGAAACCGGACTTGTTTTACGGACCTGGAATAAAGCCTTCCGCTTTTCCTACAAAACCGACCTTGGACCAACAGCACTAAATGTGCCAATCACCGCACTGGGCCTCAGCCTTGAAGGCGAAGCAGGCTGGCAATTTGCCAATGATCAGGGCCGCATCGCCCTTTATGGCGGCATTGTCTGGCGTGATCATTTTCTGACCCCCGATGACTCCCGTTCAAGTTTAAGCAAAAGCCGTATAGGGTTTTCTGCCACACTGGATGGCGAATACAAACTCTCAGCCGATTACGGCGTCATGGCCAATGCCAGCTTTCTGCAAGGCTTCAACCAATATTGGGTCCAGTCCCGCCCCTATATGAAAGTTGGTGACGGTTGGAAAGTCGGCCTAGATGCGGCCAGTTCCGGCGGCAAAGATTATAACAATACTCGCCTTGGTATTTTCGCCAGTGATTTCGAATATTCATTCTGGTCCAAAAAGCGCATGTTTTTCGGTGCCGAAGCCGGCATCCAATTCTCTTTAAAAGACAACAGATTCACCCCCTACGCCGGGTTGAACATGGGCTACTTGTTTTAACGATTCAGGCCCATTTCCCAGCCCTTTGCCAGCGCATCCTGATTAAGGTCAATATAAGCTTTGGGTGATCCGGCAGTGACCACTTTCTCCAGCGTTTCACGCTCGCACAATTTCCCTGCCGCACACAAGGCAGCCAGGGCAATGGTATTGGCAATGCGCCGGTTACCAAGACTGATCGCGGTTTCCAGCATTGGCAAGGCAACCAGTTGAAAGTCACCCTTTGGCGGTTCGGTAACGGTTTTGCTGTCAGTCACAACCACCGCTCCATCACCGATCATGTCCTTGCTTTCTTCCACTGCCACCTGATCAAGCAGCACCAGAAAGTTCAGCTTGCTGACCAGCGGATAATCAGCCGGGCCATCACTGACAACCAAATCAGAACGCGACAGGCCACCGCGTGAGGTTGGTTCATAACTTTGTGACTGGGCCACACTACGCCCTTCCGAGACCAGCGCCTTGGACAACAAGCTGGTCGCCAGCATCAAGCCCTGTCCACCCGAGCCAGCAAGTCGAATTTCAATGTTTTGTTCCACCACTTCAATCCTTTTGCACAGGTTGCACAGGTTGTATTGGCCGGTTCATGTCGCGGTATTCAGGCCGTACACCTTTAACCAGCACCCCGGTTTTAAGTGCATTGGGCCGGAACGGGTCATCTACTTTGGTGCCATATGAATCAGGTCGGGTTGAAGATTTCTGCGACAGGATCATCTCGGCAGACTCACCCAACTGGTTTTTACGTCCGAAAATCTCGGTACAGTCAGACATGATCTCAACAAAGGAAAAACCGTTATAATCATATGCTTCCTTGATCAAATCCTTCAGCGTTGGCACCTGCATCGTCACTTCGCGTCCGACAAAACCAGCCCCAGCCGCCTCAGCCAGCTTGCAAGCATCAAACACCGGCTCGCGATTGCCACCCGGTGTGGTGGTAGTGTATCGGTCAGCCGACGTAGTTGGCGATACCTGGCCGCCGGTCATCCCATAAACCTCATTATTGAGCATCAGGCAGGTCATATTAACATTGCGCCGGCAGGCATGAATCAGATGATTTCCGCCAATCGCCAGACAATCCCCGTCACCAGTGATCACCACCACATGCAAGTCAGGCCGGGCCAGCGCCAGACCGGTTGCAAAAGCCAGTGGACGACCGTGCGTAGTATGGAATGTATTTGAATCGATATAAGCCCCGAGCCGTCCCGAACAACCAATGCCACAAACCACCGCCAGCTTGTCCATCGAAATGTTGTTTTCATACAGCGCCCACATCATCGCCCGCAGGGCCATGCCGTGACCACAACCGGGACAGAGAAAATGCGGAAACAAATCAAGCCGCATATAATCGCGAACATCGAACTCTTCGGCGGAAACGTGAGCCTGAACACCCTCTTGTATATTCATGACATTACCTCTTTAACAGCCGCTTGCAATTCATCGGGCGTAATCACTTCACCGTCAATTCTGTTAACCCGGTGAACTTCGGGTTTACCGGCACATATACGCTCAATTTCCAGCACCAGCTGCCCGGCATTCATTTCAGCCACAATAATCGCCTTGGCATTTCCGGTGACCTTCTTATAGGCAGCCTCTGGAAACGGCCACATGGTAATAGGTCGAAACAACCCGACTTTGACGCCTTGCGACCGCAAATTTTTAACCGCCTTATGCGCCGCGCGGGCCGTAATACCAAAGGCAGTTATAATGACATCTGCATCCTCACACATCACTGCTTCATAGGATTCAATCAGCTCAGCATGATGATCAAGCTTGTCCAGAAGCCGTGTAACCGCATGCTCGGCTTTTTCCGGCACCTGCGTCGGGAACCCGCGATCATCATGGGTCAGCCCTGTGGTGTGAACACGATAGCCATCGCCTGGCCGCGCCATCGGCGGCACCAGATCATCGGTATCGGCATAGGGTAGAAAATCCTTGGCATCACCACTTGCCCATTTGCGATCAATCAACTGATCATCATCAGGCGTGGTTAATTCAATGGTTTCCAGCAGATGCCCGATAATTTCATCATACAGCACCACAACCGGCACCCGCAAACGTTCAGACAGATTGAAAGCCCGAATGGTTTCAGAATAAATCTCACCAACCGAAGCCGGTGTCAAAACGATGATCGGGTGATCACCATGAGTGCCCCAACGCGCCTGCATAATGTCGCCTTGCCCCGGACGGGTCGGCATGCCGGTCGATGGCCCGCCGCGCATGACATTGGCGATCACGCAAGGGGTTTCGGTCATTGCCGCATAGCCAAGATTTTCCTGCTTGAGCGAAAACCCCGGCCCGCTGGTCGCCGTCATCGATTTAACCCCGCCAAGCGAAGCCCCGATGGTCGCGGCCATGGAGGCAATCTCATCTTCCATCTGGACAAAAGTCCCGCCGACCTTTGGCAATTCACCGGCCAGTCTCTCAGCGATCTCAGAGGATGGCGTAATCGGATAGCCAGCAAAAAACCGGCACCCCGCAGCAATCGCCCCAAGCGCACAGGCCGCATTGCCCTGAACATTTTCACGTTTTGTAACAGCCAACACTAGCCCTAAGCCTCCATCATCCGTGTTTGCACAACCGGATTTTCCGGCGCCCGAATTTTATGTACCTTGATGGCAAAATCCGGGCACAACCATTCACATATCCGGCAGCCTGTACAATCGTCGGGACGCGGGAAGGTGACGATCTGCTCGTCATTCAATTCAAGACATTTCTGCGGGCACATGCGTACGCAAATATCGCAGCCCTTGCACCATTGCGGTACGATATCGACTTCATTGCGCAAAATAGCCCGCGAAACCGGCACCGGCGCACAAATCGCCCCGTCATCAGGCACGCTTGCCGTTTTCACCCATTCACGCCCGGCAACAAAAGCCTGCCGGTTGATGTCAATAGATGCCGGCGGCACAAATTTGGTAATGATCTCGAGCCAGTCTTCACTGTCAAAATCAAACGCCGTCGATAAAATCCCCAGCAAAATCGTGTTGGCCGCCCGTTCATTGCCAAGCGCGCGGGCTTTTCCCGCTGCATCAACCGCATAACCCTGACTGACCTTGCCCAATATCTCTGCCGGGGTTTCACGCGAATAAACCGGCTCCTGATCCCGGCCCCGATTACGGCAGGCAAAGGGGGGAATAATTGTCTGAGTATCGGAAATAAACGTACCGGTGTGCGGCCGCAGCTGCCCGAGCCAGCGCATGCCCTCGGCCCATTCAAGCGCCACAATCACATCGGCTTCACCATCTGGAATGGTTGGCGAATGCACTTTTTCACCGAAGCGCACATGACTGAACACCGCCCCGCCGCGCTTGGCCATACCGTGCACCTCAGACTGCTTGACCTCAAAACCCTGACGTTGACAAAGCAACGCCAGCACTTTGGAGATCATAATAACGCCCTGACCGCCAACCCCGACGATCAGCACATTGGTAACTGGATTTTTCATCATTGCGCCCATTAATTCGGCACCGGACGGATGCCATCAACCGGACAAACCTGCGTACAGATCGAGCAGCCGATACATTTTGTCGGATCAATTTTGATCTTGTGCTGACCATCATACATTTCATCATCCCAGGTAATCGCCGGGCAACCGAGATTCATACAAGACTGACAGGCGGTGCACTTGTCAGTACGCACCGCAACCGGTTCACCCTTGATCCGCATCGGGTCAAGCACACAAGGCCGGTTGGAGATAACCACCGAAACACCGCGATACAACGTTGCCTCACGCACGGTTTTAAACAGTTTTCCCACGTCATAACTGTCAACTTCACGGATCCATTCCACCCCGATCGCCTTGCACATCTCGGCAAAATTAATCCGCGGCGTTTCAACCCCGCGAATGCTCTGGCCGGTGCCCGCATGATGCTGGCCACCAGTCATGGCGGTGATGTGATTATCGAGCAAAAGAACCGTAATATTAGCCTTGCTGTAAACCGCATCAATCAGTGGCGTGATGCCGGAATGCAAAAAGGTTGAATCGCCAATGGTGGCAACAATCGGTCGGGTCTCATTACCCGAACGGGCCATACCAACCGCATTGCCAATCGAGCAGCCCATGGCAACCGTGGTGTGGATAGCATGCAATGGCTCAATCGCTGCCAACGTATAGCAGCCAATGTCCCCGGCAACCCGGGCATTAACCCCGTTCAGCGCCATATAGGTTGTAATATGCGGACAACCGGCACATAGCAGCGGCGGTCGGGCAATTGCTTCAGCCGTAATCGGTGCAGGCCGCCCCTCACCTTCAAGAAAACCACATTCCTCAAAGCCTTGACGGACCAGCGATGGCGATAATTCACCCTGGCGGGAAAAATACTTTTTACCTTCGATTTTAAAACCAGCCACTTTCAACTGATCTTCTACCACCGGCTCCAGTTCTTCAACCACTACAACCTGATCAACCGAGGCTATAAATTTCTCAATGGTTTCTATCGCCAGCGGAAACGACGAAGCAAGTTTCAGAACGCTGGCCTCAGGCAAAACTTCTTCAACATAAGTCGACACCAGCCCGACGGTAATCACGCCAACTTTTTTCGACCGCTTCTGCCATGTGTTGAGATCGCTGGCATCAAAATATTCACCAAGCAGCCTTTCGCGTTCAATAACCTTGGGGTGTCGGGCTTTGGCGTGGGTCGGGATCATGACATTTTTTGAAATGTCATTGATAAATTCTTTCGCATCGGGTTCCTGGCGAATGCCCTGAATGACCACCGAGCGAGTATGTGACAGTCGCGTGGTGCCGCGCACGATAACCGGGGTATCAAACTGCTCTGAAATATCAAAAGCGATGCGAGTGAAATCCAGCGCTTCCTGCCCGTCCGCCGGTTCCAGTATCGGTACCGAGGCAAATTTGGCAAAAATCCGCGTGTCTTGCTCATTCTGCGAAGAATGAATGCCTGGATCATCACAAACCGCCAACACCAGCGCGCCGTTTACCCCGATATAACTTTGCGACATCAAACTGTCCGATGCCACATTCAGCCCCACATGCTTCATCGAGCAAAAAGCCCTGACGCCGGAAAAAGACGCGCCAATGGCAATATCAAGCGCGGTTTTTTCGTTGGTCGCCCATTCAGCACTGAGATCTTCAACAGGATACTTAGCCAGATTCTCCATAATCTCGGTTGAAGGTGTCCCCGGATAGGCCGCACAAACCCTGGCCCCGGCCTCCCACACACCCCGTGCAATAGCTTCGTTACCCATCATCGGATAGGACTTAACCGATTGTTTTTCAGGTATTAAATTAGCTTCAGACAACTGATCCATTGCCTCTCCCTCCTGTTGTTCCGTCAGCGAGCATCCTCATTGTCTGTCATCGACCGGACGACTGATCGCGCAATACAAGCACAACAGCGTCTATCAGAAATTGATTTGGGTCAACCCAACCATGGTCTAAACAGGCGGGGCGTTAGATTAATCGGTTTTTACGATTATATTTGTAATTTTATATCGTTTATTTATCTTCAAATCTTCATGTATTAGAAATGTCTAATATAAACGGTTTGTCAAACAACGGCAGCCAAAACGAGGACTGAACAATGACCGAAACAACTCAAACCTCAATGCCCCGCCTGAATGAACAAGCTCCGGCATTTGAAGCCAAAACCACCCACGGCATGAAAACCAATGCTGATTACAAAGGCAAATGGCTGGTGCTGTTCTCGCACCCGGCCGATTTTACCCCGGTTTGCACCACTGAATTCATGGCCTTTGCCAAAGCTGCAGACAAATTTGCCGAACTCAATACAGAACTGCTGGGCCTTTCCATCGACAGCATTTTCTCCCACATCGCCTGGGAACAAAACATCAAGCAAAACTTCGGTGTCGAAATTCCATTCCCGATCATCGCTGACCTCGATATGAAAGTTGCCAATGCCTATGGTATGATTCAACCCGGTGCCTCTGACACCTCGGCCGTGCGCGCCACCTTCATCATCGACCCGCAAGGCGTCTTGCGTGCCATGGTCTATTACCCAATGACCAATGGCCGCTCAATCGATGAATTCCTGCGCCTGATAACCGCCTTGCAGACATCTGACGAACACGGCATCGCCACTCCTGAAAACTGGCACAAGGGCGAAAAAGTAATCGTCCCGCCACCTGCCACCAGCCAGGAAGCCGACGCCCGCCGCGATGCAGGTTATGAATACACCGATTGGTATTTCTCACAAAAAAGTCTGTAAATTAACAAACCCAAGCAACCCGCGCTCACACGAACGCGGGTTGTTGCATAAGTTTAACTAAAATAGCCAACAACCACCGCGAACCCTGGCCTATTATGGTGCTCATGAACTAACCCATGTCACCATGTCGCAAAAACTTGGCTGGATCAGGTTCCACCTGATGCCGAAATGGATTCGCGAAGGTCTGCCTGATTATGTAGCAATGCCCAAACAAAGCGCCGCATCACTGTATAACAAAATAGGCCAGCGAGATGCCGACCTTGCCATGATCAAAGCCCACGGTGCTTATCCGCCTTACAGGCTGCTGGTAACATATTTTCTCGATCAGGCGCACTGGACACTTGATCAGCTCATGGCCAGCAATCTAACCCTCAACCAAGCCCGCGCCATAGCCTTCAAAGCGCTGGACTCCTGATCAGGCAACAAACACCAACGTCTGCTGTGCGGACTTTGCAGACTTTAGAAACCTAACACTGAGTGACCGGTTCTGACCCACAACAGCCGCTGGATTTTTGAAAGAAAAATTGCAGTTTTGCCTTACTCCATTTACCCTACTAGCCAAAGGCAACGTGATCGAATAGATTGATGCAAGCATTTCAAAATTGCATCCTCACTCTTCTATATAGGACCGCTTGCTACGTTGCGTGGCACTCTCATGGCGCGGACCTTCCCTCGCCGTGTTGGATGTTGCTGTGGAGAATAGTATATGAAGGTAATCATGCTGGCAGCCGGGGTGGGTGTCCGACTTGAAAATCTGGATACGAAACCACCACCGAAGATTTTACTGCGCTTCGGGGGCAAATCTTTGCTGCAATACCATATCGAAATTCTCAGGCGACTCGGCATAAACGAGTTGGTGCTTGGCGTTGGATATCACCATCAGGATATCGAGCAGGAGATTGCTGCCCTTGGGGCAGAAGATTTTGTGCGAACCGTGTTCAACAAAGATTTTCAAGAGGGCAGCATTATCACCTTGTGGACCCTTCGCGATGAATTGTGTTGCGAAAACCAGGTTTTGTTGATGGATGCCGACGTCCTCTACTGCGAAGAACTGTTAAAGCGTCTCGTTAACTCACGACACAAGAACTGCCTTCTCATTGATCGTAATTTCGAGCCGGGTGATGAGCCTGTAAAAGTATGCGTCCGGGATGATGAGATCGTCGAGTTCCGCAAATGGCTAAGCGCAGATTTCGATTTTTGTGGTGAATCTGTGGGGTTTTTCAAGCTATCAGCTGAGGTGGCCAGGAAGGTCATCCTACAGACACAGCTCTATTTACGTCTGGGCCGCCGCAACGAGCCTTACGAAGAGACTATCCGCGATGTTCTGCTAACCTCACCACGCGGCACATTCGCATTTGAAGATATCACCGGCATGCCTTGGACCGAGATCGATTTTGCCGCCGATGTCGAGCGCGCCAATAACGAAGTCCTGCCACGTATTCTGATGGTGCAGGACAATCGCTGCGCGGAAACGACAACTAAACGAAACATGGGCGAAAGCGAGACACTATAGCCATGATTGGCATCGAAACAATACTGACCAACCAGGTGATTTCCGCTCTGACCGCCTCTGCCTTTTACCTTGCTACCTATCTATCCTTTGTCCGCCTCTTGAGGCATCCACGAAATTGGAATCCTCCGACCTTGCCGTCGGCACTGGTGACGGTAGGTTTCGCGATCATCACGGTGGCTCATATATCATTTTCCTCCCAAGGTTTCGACCTGCCGGCGTTCGTGCTATCGGCTGGTTTTATCGCTGGATTGTTCAGGATTATTGCCGCTCCTGCCATCGTCTTCAAGCCGGGTGCGCCCCGACCTATCGTTGAGTTCCTGGCCAAACACGGGGAATACGCGGGCTTATGGATGGTTCTGCCCGCTATCGTCGTTGGCTATGCGCTACCAGACGCCAAACTCTATGGTCTGTTAGTGACTGCCACGGCCATTGAACTGGCGTGGTTTCTTCGGCACAGGGGGATGGGGCAAAGGCGATCATATCCTCTGGTAGGGCGCGACCTGCTGGTTCTGAAGACGCAAGCGAAGGGTGACATTGAGGGTTTTGCGAAACGGCATGGTATACGGGAACTGGAGCTATCGCCCGATGGCAGCGTCAACTGGCTTGGTTGCAACAAAGATACTCACCCTTGCCCGTTCAATCTTTATCTCAATCGCCTTGGTCTCAATACAGCTCCATGTTGTCGCGAGCACATGAAGGAGCTGAGCAATTTTGTCATTGCCTGCCTGCAAGATATGGGCGCCGAACATTGGCTGGACGGTGGAAGCCTGTTGGGGGCTGTGCGGGAGAACGGCGCACTCCTTGCCTGGGAGGACGATGTCGATATCTCTGTCTTGCTTGACGGGGAAACGACCTGGGAGTCGCTTACCGCTACCATTTCCAAACGCGGCGCGCAGGAGGGTTATTATGTCGATGTATTTGAAACGAAACGATGCTTCGCAATCTCCTATGACCCACCAAAAACATGGCCATTCCATTGGGAGCGCAACCGAATGCGGGGTGAAATAAGGCTCGACCTCGTGACCTTTCGGCATGCAATGAGCGGGGCTCAGTCAGTACTGGAGAGACAAAACCTCAAGGGCGCTATGCCGGTGATGGAGAGTGGATGGCACGGTGTGCCCAAAGAGATTATACTTCCAACCTCGACAATTAATTTTCTCGGTGATGACATCTCCTGCCCGAACCAGCCGGACGCTTTTCTGCGCATTCTTTATGGTGATTTTGAAAAAATCGAACTTACCTACGTTGATGCCGATGCCGCCAGAGCTCGCGCCGAAATTGACACGGTCGACGATATGTTGGTCCGGTAGGTGACGCAAATGGACTTGATCACCCCGTCATACCTGGAATACTGGGCATGGCACCGCTAGCGAAGAAAGTGACTTCGAGCGAGCCGTGTCCGCCATGGTCTGAAGTTTGAGTTGAATCCACGCCGGCGAAGTCGATCATGTCGCCTGTTGGCACGAACTGCCGTATAGAATTGCAAAACGAACGACTGCAAAGGGCTCAAAGCAGCCTTCCAGTTGTCGCAAAAGCCATTGATGACGTTGAAAAACGGGCCGTTTTGAGCATCTTTACTCACGGTTGTCGGGTCTTTCAACAGCGTCAATGGTTTTTACAACATCACCAAACCTTCACAATGCCCGATCAGCCAAAAGCCTTCGTTAGAACATCTGACATCCGCTTGGCAAAAGCGGCCGGGTCTTCCGGGCGTTCGCCTTCAAGGATGTAAGCCTGATCAAGCAGCAACAAAGCTGCATCTGATACACTCGACTTGTCTTTCTTAGCCTGCCCGGCCAAGCTTTTGATCAGCGCATTAGACGCATTGATTTCCAGAATTGGCGCACTGACGCTCATGCTTTCGGCATTTTGCTGGGCCAGAATTTTTTCCAGATTACGATCAAGGCCTTCAGCACCTGCAACAATACAAACCGGGCTTTCAGTCAAACGGGTCGATTTGCGCACTTCGGCAACCTTGTCACCCAGTGCATCTTTCATCGCCACCAGCAAGGCGCTAATTTCATCTTCAGCACCCTCATCCTTTTTAGCCTCATCATCTTTAGTTTCAGGTTCGATATTCTCAAGATCATCGGCACCTTGGGTAATCGACTTGAACGGCTTGCCGTCAAAACCAAGCGCTGTCCGCACCCAGAAACTGTCAACCGCATCACTTAAATACAACACATCAAGACCGCGAGCTTTGTAGCCTTCCAGCTGCGGGCTTTGCGCAACTTTTTCGGCGTTTTCGCCGGTGACATAATAAATCGCCGACTGGTTTTCCTTCATCCCTGCGACATAATCTTTCAGGGAAACGGTTTCACCTTCACTGGATGAGGTGCGAAAACGGGCCAGTTCAAACAAATCATCACGGCGCTCCATGTCCTCATACAAACCTTCTTTGAGGACCGGACCGAAACTCTCCCAGATTTTGGCATATTTGTCAGCATCATTTGTGGCACATTTTTTGAGTTCCGAAAGAACCTTTCCAGTCACCGCCTTGCGAATTTTTCCAACCGTCGGGTTGTCCTGCAGCATTTCCCGCGACAGATTAAGTGGCATGTCTTCAGAATCAATCACTCCGCGCACAAAGCGCAGATAGGCTGGCAGCAATTGCGCATCATCAGTAATATAGACCCGACGCACATATAGCTTCTGGCGGCCGCGCCGTTCAGGGTCAAACAGGTCGTAGGGTCGTTCGCCCGGCACATAAAGCAGCACCGTATATTCGTTCAGCCCTTCGGCCTTGTAGTGCAATGTCAGTGCCGGATCAGAATAAACCCCGGAAACCGCCCCAAAAAATTCCTTGTGCTGAGCTTCGGTAATATCGGCTTTTGACCGCGTCCAGATCGCATTACCGGCATTGAGTTGCCGCGGCTCCGCGCCATCAAGGGCAATCGGATAGGTTATATGGTCAGAATAAGTGGTGACAATCTGTTCAATCCGAGATTCTTCGAGATATTCCAGCGCATCATCACGCAGTGACAGATAGATTTCCGTACCGCGGGTGCGCGCATCATCACCAACAGCTTCTTCAATGCTGTAGGAACCCTCACCATCAGATGTCCACTTCCAGCATTTGTCTTCCCCGGCCTTGTGGGAAACAACCTCAACCTTGTCAGCTACCATAAACGCCGAATAAAACCCGATGCCAAACTGACCAATCAGATTGACATCATCACCGTCTTTGGCGGCACTGGCCATCTCCATAAACGCCTGTGTACCCGAACGGGCAATGGTGCCAAGATTTTCAACCAGTTCATCATGGCTCATACCAATGCCGTTATCACCGATGGCAATGGTTTTATTGTCTTTATCAATCGCAATAGCGATGCCAAGATCGCTCTCCTTGCCCATCAGGTCCGGGTTCTGGATTGCCTCATAACGCAGCTTGTCGCAAGCATCAGCACCATTGGAAATCAGTTCACGCAAAAAGATCTCACGTTCAGAATAAACCGAATGGACCATCAGTTTTAACAGCTTGGAGACGTCAGCCTGAAACGCGTGCGATTCGGACTTTGATTTTTTTGCAGTTTTCTTAGTGGTTTTTTTCGTTGCCGGTTTCTTAACCGCTGGTTTCTTGACCATCTCATATCCTTGAACAAAGCAAATATTGAAATTCGACCGCATATATCGGTCATTGTGCTGTCAGGTTCAAGGGGTGTTGAAGGTCTTAACCTTAAAATAAAAAAAGACCCGGCTCTGATTACGCGAAACACTGGAAGGGGCTGGGGGGCTGAGATATCCAGTGGCTTCAAAACTAGCCGGGCCTTTGAGGCAACATCAACAATCTGGAGTTGGAATTTGTCACCAATAAGGCGACAAATTGGCCATTTAAGGACTCCGGCATAACCTTGCATTTTCTGAAAAACTGCGCCATCATTCGACAATGACAGATCAGCGGACGCGAAAAGCAACGCTTTTTAAGGACTAGCGCCATTGCGGCACGCAGCATGCGTGGCACCTGAACGCAAACTAATCCGAGAGGAAATACGAGTTGAGTGACCTGGAACCAATAATTTCACTGCGTCCCCGCCATCTCACACGAGACAGGGGCCGCAGCAAAAACCAACCTCAGCAGAAACATGTTCCGCCTATACAAATCGCTTTTGACCGGCACGAACTCAACACCATTTTATCGGTTTACGGCCATCACGTTGCCGCTGGCGACTGGCGTGACTACGCCATCGATTTTGGCCGTGAACGGGCTGTCTTTTCAATCTTCAAACGCACCTCGGAATGCCCGCTCTACCGCGTTGAAAAAGACCCTAAACTAGCCAAAAAACAAGGTGCCTATTCAGTAACAGACCAAACCGGCCGCATTCTAAAACGCGGCCATGATCTGGCCCAGGTGCTAAAAGTGCTGGCTTTAAAACCCAGGCTTTCAGTGGTTTAAGCGGGCAATAAAAAACCCCGAACTTTCATCCGGGGTTTTTCGTTTTTCTGTCAAACAATATCAGTCGCTGTTGGCAATACCCAGAATATTCAGGATATGGATAAACAGGGTAATAAAGCTGCCATAGAGCATAAATGCGCCAAAGATGGCTTTGCCCTGAGCGATGCCGTTGTCATCATGTTGCGAATACATGTTTTTGATCATTTGTGTTTCATAAGCAGTGATGCCGGAAAACAGCAACACAACACCGATTGAGGTGAACAGGCTAAACATGGTGCTTTGGAAGATAAACACGTTCAGCAATATAGCCACCAATATACCAATAGATGCCATCATGAAAAAGCCGCTAAGGCCGGACATGTCACGCTTTGTGACATAGCCAAACAGACTGGCTGAGCCAAAGGTCACCGATGTAATCGCCAGCGCCTGAATAATCAACTGGCCACCGTTAATACCCATAAAGTGAGCAATCATTGGCGAAATCAGCAGGCCCCACAGAGCCGCATAACCCCAATAAGCTGCATGAGCAACCATGGCGTTACCGCCCATAATCAGGCGTGGAGCAAACCAGCCAAGGCCAAGAACACCGGCAAACAGAACCCACTTCATTGGTCCCATGGCAATAGTCGCCATCAACGGGATGTTGCTAGCCATATAAAGCGTGATAACCGCCGTCAGCGCAATGCCAAGGCCCATAAAATTGTAGACCCGCAGCATGTAAGAGCGAAGGCCCTCATCTATCTGCACCGCAGTGCGACCGCGCACGCCGGTATTGAGTCTTGATCTGTAGTCAGCCATAAAATTTCCCTCTATCTGGATTGGCAAAATAATAAGTTGGATCGAATATGGTAAATTTCAATCTGATTTGCAAGGTAAACAGCCACAACGGTTAATTAAATTGTGGTTAGTTTTGTCAGGCCACGCGGTTCATATAATCAGCCAACTCAACATCCAGTTGTGTCACTCCACCTGCAGAATGGGTGGTCAGCATCACTTCAACCTTATTATAAACGTTAAACCATTCGGGATGATGGTCGATTTTCTCCGCTTTCATCGCCACATCGGTCATCCAGGCAAAAGCTGCCCTGAAGTTGTTGAATTTAAACGTTTTGCAAAGAGCATCGCGTCCCGCGCATTGAGACCAGCCAGTCAGCTGCGACAGTGCATTTTCGCGTTCCTGATCCGTCAAAACATCGGCCATATCAACTCCATTTCATCTAATACCAAACCTCTAATGCCAAATCCGGTGAATCATGTTAACACTTTTTCCCATGAGACCTCGTGTGAAAAAAGTACTGTTTGTCTGTCTTGGCAACATCTGCCGCTCCTCCATGGCCCATGGCATATTGCAGGCCGAACTGGTCAGACGCGACAGGTCCGGTATTGAAGTTGATTCGGCTGGCACCAGCAACTGGCATATTGGCAGCCCGCCAGATTCCCGCGCTATTGATATCACTGCCAAACATGATATCGATATTTCCGGTCAGCAAGCCCGGCAGGTCAGCATCAAGGACTTTGACGATTTCGACCTGATCATTGCCATGGATGCCAACAATTTCGCCGATTTGAAAGCGATGGAACCTGCCGCCAATCCCAAACAACTGGTCATGTGTCTTGATTTCAGTTCAATGACCAATCGCGGCGATGTGCCCGACCCCTATTACGGTGGAAACGACGGTTTCATCCACTCTATGACCCTACTGACAGATGCCTGTCAGGGCATCGCAAATCACATCATTTCAGCATCGAGATAACCACTGGCAACAACCGTCTGACGATTTCATCAATGCCTTTGGCCGTCGGGTGCAGGCCATCGGGCTGGTTAAGCTCGGGCCGCGATGCAACGCCATCGAGAAAAAATGGATAAAGCACAACCCCGTCAAGCGCCCCCAAATCAATATAAATCGCTTTGAACCGCTCGCCATAATCCTCGCCCAGATTTGGCGGCGCCAACATTCCGGCCAGCAAAACTTTCTTGCCGCCCGCCAGCAATTTGGTGACAATGGCGCTTAAAGCTTTGCGTGTAACCGATGGATCAATACCTCGTAGCGCATCATTGGCCCCAAGCTCGACAATAACGATATCAGCATCATCACCCACCGCCCAATCCAGCCGTTGCAAACCACCGCTGGAAGTATCACCGGAAACACCGGCATTAACAAAGACTGTTTCAAAACCTTTGGCCGCCAGCGCCTCTTGCAGTTTGACCGGATAGGACTCATCTATGGCCAGACCGTACCCGGCGGTCAGACTATCACCAAACGCCACAATCTTGACTGGCTTTGCCAAAGCATTCCCGAAAGGTAAAAAAAGCAGCATCAACAAAATTGTGAAAGATCGACGGAATAGTTTCTGTCGCACGTTTAGTGAATCAATTAATGTCATAAAAATCAAACCGAACATTTCTGTTACAAAGGCCTAAAGATATAAAATGGATGCACAACCGGCAAGAGCTTCATCAATCATTTCTTTGTCAGAGGTAAAAGTCACTCTTGAGGCCAGCGCCGGTCCGGTAGAGATTTTGCGCGGTGTCAATCTTGACATCAAGCCCGGCACCGCCCTTGGTATCGTTGGCCCCTCCGGTTCGGGCAAAACCACCTTGCTGATGGTCCTCGCTGGTCTTGAGGCCATCAACTCCGGCACGATAGATGTTTGTGGCCATGACCTGACCAGCCTCAACGAAAACCAGCTCGCCGCCTTTCGCCGCGATCATGTTGGCATCGTTTTTCAGTCCTTCCACCTCATTCCGGCCATGACCGCGCTGGAAAATGTCGCTGTTCCGCTGGAATTCAAGGACACACCCGATGCCTACAAAAAGGCCACTCGGGCACTTGATCGTGTCGGCCTTTCCCGTCGCCTTGGTCATTACCCGTCGCAATTGTCAGGCGGTGAACAACAACGCGTCGCCATCGCCCGGGCCATGGCTGCTGGAGCAAGCATCATTCTGGCCGATGAACCAACTGGTAATCTCGACAGCGAAACCGGTGATATAATCATCAATTTGCTGTTCGATATGCAACGTGAAAACGGCACCACTCTTTTACTCGTTACTCATGACCCCGAACTGGCGAAAAAATGCGACCGCGTTTGCGAAGTCCGGGACGGACTGATCAGCTAACATGCAACACCCAAACACAACTGCAACCATCAAACTGGCCTTCAAATTTGCCCGCCGCGAATTGCGCTCGGGCTTGCAGGGTTTCTGGATTTTCCTGACTTGCCTGATTTTGGGCGTTGGCGCCATCGCAATCATCGGCACTTTATCGGTTTCCATCCAGCGCGGCATGACCGAACAGGGCCAACCACTGCTTGGCGGCGATCTTGAATTCGCTGTCATCCACCGCCAGCTTAATGAACAGGAAAAAGCCCATGTCGAAAGCCTTGGCAAAATCAGTACCATCGCCACTATGCGCGGCATCGCCATTGCCGATCAGGGAGGACGCGCCCTGGTGGAAGTCAAAGCCGTTGACAACCTCTATCCTCTCTACGGTCAACTGACCCTGAAAAATAACGGCACCTTCCAACCACGCCTGACCAAAACCGGCAAGATATGGGGCGCTTTTGCCGAAAGCTCGATTCTCGCTCGGATGAAAATAAAGCCCGGCACCATCATCCAAATGGGTCAGGCCAGTTTCATCATTCATGACATCATCAAACGCGAGCCGGACCGCATCGCCGACGGCCTCATTCTCGGCCCCCGCCTGCTGATCAGTCACGACGCCCTAAAAGCCACCGGTCTGGTAAAACCCGGTTCTCTGGTTCGCTGGCGCTATCGGGTAAAACTGGACAATGCGAAAGCCAATCCCAAAAAACTCCACGACAACGCCATCAGAAAATTTCCCAATGCCGGATGGCGCATCCGCACCCGCAATGCCGCTGCCCCCGGTGCCGAACGCTTTCTGTCGCGCCTGACATTCTTCTTGTCCCTCACCGGTTTAACCGCACTGGTGATCGGGGGTGCAGGTGTTGGCAATGCAGTGCGCACCTTTATGGAGCGCCATAAAAACAACATCGCCACCCTCAAATGTCTCGGCGCCTCATCACAGCTGGTTTTTACCACCTATCTGATTGAAATCCTGATCATCGCCTTGCTAGGCATCTCAATTGGCATGTTGCTCGGCGCAACCCTGCCTCTCATCGCCATGCCATTCATGCAGGGGGTCTTGCCAGTCCCCATCGCCCCGGCCATCGAATTTTTGCCCCTTTTGCAAGCAGGCAGCTTCGGCTTGCTGGTCACCATAGCCTTCAGCCTCTGGCCCCTTGCCCAGGCCAAAAATACCCCGGCGTCCGAATTGTTTCGCGGCTCCATTGGCCAAAAATTCAAACTCCCACAAGCCGGTTTTCTCTTAGCAATAGCCCTGGCCATCGCCCTAATCATAACACTGGCAATGTTTGCCTTCCCCAACCCCTACATCACCGGATGGTACATTGTCGGCATTACTGCCAGCTTCATCGTACTGACCGCGCTGTCGCACTTGATCATGTGGGTGGCAAAACGCTTTTTGCACCCCCGCCGCGCCGTCTCGCGCCTTGCCATCGCCAACCTCTACCGCCCCGGTGCGCCAACGCCCTCTATTGTCTTGGCCCTTGGTCTTGGTCTCAGCCTGTTTGTCACCCTGGCACTGGTTGATCAAAACGTTTCCAAAGAACTGCAATCTGCCGTTCCGGCTCAGGCCCCGTCATTTTTCTTCCTCGACATTCAGAACAGCCAGCTAAAAGAGTTCAAATCCTTTGCCGGTGCCCAGCAAGGGGTCAGCAAAACCGGCTCAGCCCCGATGTTGCGCGGCCGGGTGCAAAAGCTCAACGGCACGACACTTAAAAAGGTCTCAATTTCCCCTGAAGTCGCCTGGGCCTTTCGCGGTGATCGTGGCATAACCTATTCAAGCCAACCGCCAGAAGGGTCCAAAATCACCGCCGGTAAATGGTGGAACCAGGATTATAGCGGCCCACCGCTGGTTTCATTCGTTGAAGAAATCGCTCACGGGGCCGGTTTGAAAATTGGCGACACAGTCACCGTCAATATCCTTGGTCGCAGCATCACCGCAACCATCGCCAGCTTTAGAAAGGTCGAATGGGAATCCCTGCGCATCAACTTCGTCATGGTCTTTTCCCCCGGCACCCTGAAAGGTGCCCCGCACACCCATCTGGTCACCGTCACCATGGATCAGGCTCATGAAGACCAATTGCTGGCCGCTGTTTCAGACAAATACAAAGCCGTAACCGCCATCCGCATCAAAGATGCCCTTGACGCGGTCAATAATCTGCTTAGCAAACTACTACTCGCCATTCGCGCTGCCAGCTCCATCACCATGATCACCGGCATTCTGGTACTGGCTGGAGCCCTTGCCTCAGGCCTCTCAACCCGCACCTACGACGCCGTCGTTCTCAAAACCTTCGGCGCCACCCGCACCCAGCTGATCCATGCTTTCATTTACGAATACGCCCTGCTCGGTCTGGTCACCGCCACCCTGTCAATCATCATCGGGGCCGCCGGTGCCTATGCCATTATCCACTACGTCATGGAAATGACCTGGAACTTCTCCATCTCAACCGCCATCACAACTGCCCTGATCGCCATGACCCTAACCATAGCCGCAGGCCTAACCACAACCTGGCGCGCGTTAACGGCCAAACCGGCAAGAATTTTGCGGGCGGAATAGTTGAAAGGACAGCCACGCTGAAAAATAACATTTTGCTTTTCCCCCCGCCCCGCGCTACTCACATTCAATGGTAAAGCTGAACAAAATCTATACCCGCACCGGCGATGACGGCACAACCGGACTTGGCGGGGGTCAGCGGGTGCAAAAGAGCGATCTGCGGGTGCATGCTTATGGCACTGTGGATGAAACCAACTGTCTTGTTGGTCTGGCCCGACTTCATACCACCGGTAGCGACCTGAGCATTATCGATAATATGCTGGCCCGTATCCAGAATGACCTGTTTGATCTCGGCGCTGATCTATGCACGCCCGATACGGGTGAAAAACTGGAATATGAACCGCTGCGCATCGTATCTGAGCAGGTCGAACGCCTCGAAACCGAGATTGATCTGCTGAACAAAGATCTTGAACCTTTGCGATCATTCGTTCTGCCCGGCGGTCATCCTGCTGCTGCCCAACTGCACCTTGCCCGCACCGTGTCGCGCCGGGCCGAAAGAATTATGTCTGAAACCGCTGATCAGGAAGGCGAGATCATCTCCCCGGCTGCACTGCAGTACATCAACCGGCTTTCAGACTTCTTGTTCGTTGCCAGCCGCTGGGTGAACCACAAGAATGACGGTGATATTATGTGGGTTCCCGGAAAAACCCGAGCAAACAAAGAAAGCTGATCCCATGTTCCTGCCCCTGCACGATAACACCTCACTGAAAGTCATCAGGTTCCAGATCGTGTCCGGGGTCATCATCGCCATCAATCTGCTATTGATCATCTACACCGCTGTCATATTAGGCGGCATTGATAAATCCACTCTGGCAACATCATTCGGCGCAGTCCCGGCCCTTTTGACAGATTTCAAGGTTCTCCCGGCCAATCTTGCGGTCATTCCAGAACCGGCAACGCTCTTTACTTACATGTTTCTGCATGCCGGCTGGATGCATTTCATCGGCAATATGGCCTTCATCTGGGTTTTTGCCGATAACATCGAAGACGCTTTCGGCCACATTGGTTTTCTGGTGTTTTTTGCCTTCTGCGGCGCCGCTGCTGCACTGGCCCACACACTGGCCGGGCCCCAATCCCAAAGCCCACTCATAGGTGCATCCGGTGCCGTGTCAGGCGTCATGGCCGCCTATCTTGTCTTGTTTCCCAAAGCCCGCATATGGGTTTTGCTGTTTCTTAAACTCCCCATACCAATCCCGGCCTATCTGGCTCTCGTCGGCTGGTTTGCCTTTCAGCTTTTCAACTCGATGATGCCGCAAACCGGCGACACAATCGTTGCCTGGTGGGCCCATATTGGCGGTTTTATTACCGGTGGCGTTATTGCCTTTGCCCTGCGCGGCCCCCTCAACCGCCGACTGGCGTCAAAAATAACGTCGTAAATAGTGTGAATTTATCCGTTCGCAGCATTGACGGGCAAAAATCCGCCAACTATGCTGCACCGCACAAACAATAATAAAAGAAACAACTTTCCCTTTAAAACATTTAATGAGCAACACGATGAAGATACTGGTAGGTGTGAAGCGGGTTATTGACTATAACGTCAAAATCCGCGTTAAGGCAGATGGTTCAGGCGTTGAGACCGCAAATGTCAAAATGTCGATGAACCCTTTTGATGAAATCGCCATTGAAGAGGCTCTTCGCCTTAAGGAAGCTGGCAAAGCCAGCGAAGTTATCGCCGTATCAGTCGGACCGCAAAAAGCCCAGGAAACCATCCGGACTGCCCTTGCCATGGGTGCTGACCGTGGCATTCTTGTCGAGCATGACGAAGAGGTCGAACCACTGGCCGTTGCCAAACTGTTCAAGGCCATTGTTGATGAAGAACAACCCGGCCTGGTTATTGTCGGCAAACAAGCCATTGACGATGACGCCAACCAGACCGGTCAGATGCTGGCAGCATTGCTCGGCTGGGCACAAGCCACATTTGCTTCCAAACTGGAAATGAATGGCGATGGCACCGTGACCCGCGAAATTGACGGTGGTTTGCAAACCATCAAAACCAAATTGCCAATGGTGGTCACCACTGACCTTCGCCTCAACCAGCCACGCTATGCCTCGCTGCCCAACATCATGAAGGCCAAGAAAAAGCCTCTCGATGTGAAAACTCCGGCTGATCTGGCTGTCGATGTTTCATCACGGCTTGAAATTATTAAAACCGTTGAACCTGAAAAACGCAAAGCCGGTCAAATTCTTGGCTCGGTTGCCGAACTTGTTGATAAACTTAAAAATGATGCGGGAGTTATATAGTTATGCCAAGTTCTTCCAAAGTCCTGTTAATTGCCGAACACGATAATAGTGAAATCAAAGACGCCACTCACAAAGCCATGACCGCTGCGGTCAAACTGGGTGATGTAACCGTGCTTGTCGCTGGCAACAACGCCGGTGATGCTGCAGCAGCAGCAGCCAAACTTGATGGCGTTGCCAAAGTGCTGCATTGCGACAGCCCGCTGTTTGAACGTCCGATGGCCGAAGCCATGGCTGATCTGATTGTTCCCTTGATGGATGGCTATGACGCCCTTGTTGCGCCAGCCACCACCAATGGCAAAAACATCTGTCCGCGCGTTGCCGCTCTGTTGGACGTCATGCAGATTTCCGAGATTACCGACGTCATCTCAGCCGATACCTTTGAGCGCCCGGCTTATGCTGGCAATGCCATTCAGACGGTAAAATCCAGTGAGGCAAAGAAGGTCATCACGATCAGAACTGCCGGTTTTGATTCCGTTGGCGAAGGCGGCTCAGCCACCATTGAAACCATTGATGCACCTGCTGACAGCGGGCTTTCTTCTTATGTGGATGAAAACCTGTCCAAATCAGAGCGCCCTGAACTGACATCTGCCAGCATTATTATTTCTGGTGGTCGCGGCATGCAAAATGGTGAAAACTTCGCCATGCTGGAAAAAATTGCCGACAAACTCTCAGCCGCCGTTGGTGCTTCACGCGCCGCTGTGGATGCCGGATTTGTGCCCAATGACTATCAGGTCGGCCAAACCGGCAAGGTTGTTGCCCCTGATCTGTATATCGCGGTGGGTATTTCGGGCGCTATTCAGCATCTGGCCGGCATGAAAGACTCAAAAGTCATCGTGGCCATCAACAAAGACGAAGACGCGCCGATTTTTCAGGTCGCAGACTACGGCATTGTTGCTGATCTGTTCACCGCCATCCCCGAACTTGAAGAAGAATTGGGTAAAATCGGACTTTAACAAAAATCGGTTGCCGCCTCTGCAATGCCGGTATAGGCTTGCGGTCGCGGTTACAACAGCTGGAAAAAAACAATGACAATCAGCAAAGTCGGCATTATAGGCGCCGGACAAATGGGCAGCGGTATTGCCCACGTATGTGCTTTGGCAGGCAATGAAGTTTCTCTCTATGACATCGATCAGGAGCGGATTGAGGCGTGTCTTGCAACCATCAACGGCAATCTTGCCCGTCAGGTGAAAAAAGAGACCATTTCTCAGGTCCAGCGCGAAGAAGCCCTGTCCCGGATCAAACCTATTCAAGATATGGCACAATTTGAAACTTGCGATGTGGTTATTGAGGCCGCCACCGAAGATGAAGCGGTTAAACACCAGATTTTTCAAGACCTCTGCCCGCTATTGCCGCCCTCGACACTAATCGGCACCAATACCTCCTCCATATCAGTCACCAGACTTGCCGCCGCCACCGACCGGCCAGAAAAGTTCATGGGTGTTCATTTCATGAACCCGGTGCCGGTAATGGAACTTGTCGAATTGATCCGCGGCATCGCCACCGAAGATGACACTTTTCAGACCTTCAAGACCTTCGTTAAATCTCTTGATAAATCAGTGTCCGTTTCAGAAGATTTCCCGGCCTTTATCGTCAACCGCATTTTGCTGCCGATGATCAATGAAGCCGTCTATGTGCTTTATGAAGGCGTTGGCACCGTAAAAGGTATCGACAAAGCCATGCACCTTGGCGCCAACCACCGTATGGGGCCGTTGCAACTGGCAGATTTCATCGGTCTCGACACCTGTTTGTCCATTATGCAAGTGCTTTACGAGGGCCTTGGCGACAGCAAATATCGCCCCTGTCCGCTACTGGTAAAATACGTCGAAGCCGGTTGGCTTGGTCGCAAAACCAACCGCGGATTTTATGATTACCGCGGCGAGGAACCGGTCCCAACCAGATGATCATTCGCAAGGACGATCTCGAATCAGCCGTTGAACACGGTGTCATCTCGGCTCAGGCGGCTCGAGACCTGAGTGAATTCACCATCAAACGCGCCGCCACACCGCGCGCCGTCAACGAACAATTCCGGCTGGTCAACAACTTCTCTGAAGTGTTTATCTGCATCGGACTGTTTATCATTTACAGCGCCTTTTCCACCATCACCGGCGTGGGATTAATCGGCCCACAATTTACACCTGTAGGAGCTATCGGCTTCTGGCTGCTGGCAGAATTTTTCACCTCACGCACCAACAAAATGTTACCGGCGCTGGTTGCAGCCCTGATGTTTTGTGTTTTAACCGTTCAATCAGCACTGTTCTTTGCTGATATTTCCGCCAATCTCATGTGGAAATTTGAAGGTCAATACGTCGCCTATATCTGGGGTGGCATCGCCTTCACCCTGGCTTTGTCATTTGCCCGTTTCAGAATCCCGATTTTGCTTGCGCTCATCGCCGCTTCAACAACAATAGCAGCGCTTCTTTTCTCAGGTACGTCGATAAAGGATGCATCATTTCTGTGGCCAATCGGCATTTGTGGTGTTGCTATTCTGGCACTGGCATTTTGGTTCGACTCCCACGACCCGCTTCGCCGCTCACGCCAGAACGCTTATGCTTTCTGGTTGTTCATCGTCGGATCGCCTCTCGCCATTCACCCGGTTTTTGCCTCGGTCTGGCTCAATGGCGACAAAACACAACCCGGCATTGTCATCGCCATCGTCTTTGCTCTCGCTGTTTTTGTTTCTCTAACCGGTCTGATTCTTGACCGCCGAACCCTTGTTGCTTCATCGCTGATCTATTTCACTGTTGGTATCGGTTATTCTTATTATTCCGTCACCTCAGATGTCACCAGCGCCCTTGCGACCACCAGCTTGCTGGTCGGCTGTTTCGTGGTTCTGCTCGGCGTCATGTGGTACCGCGCCCGCACAATTGTTATGGCAATGCTGCCTTTTGACGGCTTGAAAGCCCTCGTCCCACCTTCCAACTAGAGTGTTTCTGGTTTAGTTTGAATCACAAACTCAATCAGAAACGCAACAACGTCAATTACTTGGCATGGCATTTCGTATTCATTCTGAACCCGAAATGCTCTAAACTACTTTTCGGCAATCGCCGTCTTGATCAACCGCACAGCATCACTGCCGTTCCAGGCAGCAGGACCAAGCAGTCGCCCGATTTCTTTTCCCTTTCGGTCAATCAGCATCGTCACCGGTAATCCGATAGCCCGAACCTGCCCCAATACTTTTGATGTTTTATCGACATATAGGTTAAGCGCGGTGGATTTTGCCTCAACCAGAAACCGGGCCGAAGCCTCAGCTCCTTTTCGATCAACACTCAAGGCAACAACTTCAAAATCATCACCGCCATATTTTTCCTGCAATTCAGCCAGATGAGGCATCTCTTTGCGACACGGGCCACACCAGGTCGCCCACAGATTAAGCAGCACCACGCGACCTTTCCACTTATCGAGCGTCAGATCTTCGCCATGACCGCTCTTAAAGACCAGATTCGGCATATCCTTGCGCATTTTATGAACCAGAAAGGCCCGCAGCGAACCGGTTGAAAGGGCCTTTGTGATCCCTTCAGGCGCAGCGCCAATACCACCGGTTTCAACAACAGCCGTTTTTTCACCATCTTGAATATTGCTTTTACTGTCACTTATCGCGTAAACCGCATAAGCACCTGCAAGCAGCACAGCAACCCCGGCAATCATCTTCCCGGTTTTGCCAAAGCTTTTTGTATCGTCAGTCATTTATAAAACCTGTCTGTTGTCATTTAAATACGCTCGAGAGTTACTATGACCAATAAAATGTGGGGTGGTCGGTTTTCTACCGGACCCGCCCAAATCATGGAAGAAATCAACGCCTCAATCGGTTTTGACCAACGCCTTTATAACCAGGACATCGCCGGATCAAAAGCCCATGCGGAAATGCTGGCCGCCAAAGGTATATTAACCAAAGCCGATGCAAAATCAATTATACGCGGTTTGAACCAGGTGCAATCAGAAATTTCATCGGGTCAGTTCAACTTTTCGCGTTCACTCGAAGATATTCACATGAATATCGAGCAGCGTCTGAAAGAAATCATCGGCGATGCCGCCGGACGTCTGCACACCGGGCGCTCGAGAAACGATCAGATCGCCACCGATTTCAAACTCTACATTCGCGACTGCCTCGACATGCTTGATGGCCAGCTCAAGGACCTGCAAAAAGCACTGGCCAAACAGGCTGAAAAGCACGCCGATGTCATAATGCCCGGCTTTACCCACTTGCAAGTTGCCCAACCAATCACCTTTGGTCACCACATGATGGCCTATGTGGAAATGTTCGGCCGTGACCGCAGCCGGATTGCCGATGCCCGTAAACGGATGAATGAATGCCCGCTTGGTGCCGCCGCATTGGCTGGAACATCATTCCCCATTGATCGCTATAAAACATCTGGTGCCCTCGGCTTTGCCCGTCCCATGCGCAATTCTCTTGATGCCGTTTCTGACCGTGATTTCGTTCTCGAAACTCTTAGCTGCGCCTCCATCTCAGCCATGCATCTTTCACGCATGGCCGAAGAGCTGGTCATCTGGTCTTCATCACAATTCAAATTCATCACCATGAGTGATAAATACTCCACCGGCTCATCGATCATGCCGCAAAAGCGCAATCCTGATGCTGCCGAGTTGGTTCGGGCCAAAGTCGGGCGCATATTGGGTGCCCTGACCAGCCTTGTGGTGGTCATGAAGGGCCTGCCACTGGCCTATTCCAAGGACATGCAGGAAGACAAGGAACCAGCCTTTGATGCTATCGACAGCTATTCTCTGGCACTGGCTGCCATGACCGGCATGGTCAAGGATCTCAAACCCAACAAGGAAATCCTTCGTACCGCAGCCGCCACCGGCTTTTCCACCGCCACTGATCTTGCCGACTGGCTGGTTCGGGTACTGGCCATGCCGTTCCGCGATGCCCACCATGTCACCGGTGCCCTGGTTGCACTGGCTGAAAAGAACAAAGTTGATCTGGCCGAGCTGTCTCTGGAAGCCATGCAGAAGATCGAACCGCGCATCACCAAAGAGGTTTTCAAGGTGTTGACCGTTGAAGCCTCAGCCCGTTCACGCACCTCCCTTGGTGGCACTGCGCCAAGAAATGTTACCCGTGAAGCTAAACGCTGGTTGAAGAAGCTAGGCTAATTAGGCTATACCAGCGTCATGACATTGTTGCGCAACATAGTGATCATTCTTTCCCTGTCCGGGTTCCTTGCCGCTTGCGGTGTAAACGGCAAACCTGAACTGCCGCCCGGCGTCGATAAAAACCAGAACACCGATGAAAAATCTGTTCTGGATCCATTGATATAGAGCTCCCTCCATGCATCATTTTGATTACAAAGACGGCGTCATGCACGCCGAAGGGGTTAATTTGCAAACCCTTGCCGAAGACGTCGGTACGCCGTTTTACTGCTATTCATCGGCCACCCTGACCCGCCATTATCAGGTATTGAGCAAAGCCTTTGAAGGCACCGAGCACCAAATCTGCTACGCCATGAAAGCCAACTCCAATCAGGCGGTACTCAAAACCCTGACCGATTTGGGGGCTGGTCTTGATGTGGTTTCCGAAGGTGAATTGCGCCGGGCACTGGCCCTTGGCATTTCCGGCAGCCGCATCGTCTTTTCCGGTGTTGGCAAAACCGCCCGCGAAATGTCGCTGGGCTTGCGCGAGGGCGTTTCCTGTTTCAACGTCGAATCAGAACCCGAACTCGAATTGCTGAGCGCCATTGCCAGCCGGATTGGTCAGGAAGCAACCATTTCGCTACGGGTCAATCCGGACGTCGATGCCGGCACTCACGAGAAAATTACCACCGGCAAAGCAGAAAACAAATTCGGCATCCCCTATCTCAAAGCCGAAGCCGTTTATGCCCGCGCCGCTGAACTGCCCGGCATCAAAGTCGCTGGTGTCGATATGCACATCGGATCACAAATCACCGATCTTGAACCCTACCGCAAATCATACCAGTTGATGGCCGAACTGGTTGAGCGCCTGCGGGCCGATGGCCACACCATTTCCCATGTCGACCTCGGTGGCGGGCTAGGCGTGCCCTATCGCGGTTCCAACGACATCCCCCCGCACCCGCAAGAATATGCCGACATGGTCAAGGAAACCCTTGGTCACCTCGGCTGCAAACTGGTAATGGAACCGGGCCGGATGATCGCTGGAAATGCCGGCATTCTGGTCACCCGCGTTATTCATGTAAAACCGGGCGAGGAGAAAAACTTCATCATCGTCGATGCCGCCATGAACGACCTCATTCGCCCGACCCTCTATGAAGCCTATCACCACATCAAAGCTGTTAAACAGCCTTCAGATACAACCGGCGAACTGGTTGCCGACATCGTCGGCCCGGTCTGCGAAACCGGCGACTATCTGGGCCGCGGCCACACCATGCCCGAAGTTCAGCCTGGCGACTTGCTGGCCGTCATGACCACCGGAGCCTATGGTGCTGTCCAGTCGGGCACCTACAACACCCGCTTGCTGGTCCCTGAAATCATAGTCAACGACGACAAATTTTCGGTCATCCGCCCCCGTCAGACCTATGAGGAGTTGCTCGGTCTTGATCATCTGGCCAGCTGGCAGGAAACCTGAATATAGAGGAAAACCATATGCGCCTTCACACCAGCACCTGGCCTGAGGTTGAAACCTATCTCCAAGACTGCAAGGGGATCATCATCCCCATTGGCTCAACCGAACAACACGGCCCAACCGGGCTGGTCGGTTGTGATGCCATATGTGCCGAAGAAATCGCCTGGGAAGGCGGCAGACGCGGCAGGTTTCTGGTTGCCCCGACCTTCAACGTTGGCTCGGCCCAGCATCATATGAATTTTCCCGGCTCCATGACCTTGCGCCCTTCAACCATGATCGCGGTGATCACCGATTGGGTGTTGTCACTGGCAGCGCATGGTTTTAACCGAATATACTTTCTCAATGGCCACGGCGGCAATGTCGCCCCGGTACAAGCTGCCTTTGCTGATATTTATGCCAGACGGGCGCTGGATGGTGATCAGGCTGACTTCATCATGAAACTGCGCAACTGGTATGACCTGCCCGGCATTTGCCAACTGAGCAATGAGCTTTATCCCGTCGGCGATGGCAGTCATGCAACGGCAGCAGAAATATCCATAACCTTTGCCGCCTACCCCGAAAAACAAGACCGCCGCGTGCTTAACCCCAAAATCGCCCCGATAGGCACCATAACTGACAAAAACCGCTACCGCCGCGATTTCCCGGACGGCCGCATAGGGTCTGATCCCAGCCAATCAAATGCCGCCGATGGCAAGCGCCTGATCGATATTGC
>DAOUPT010000027.1 GCA_030626025.1 Anderseniella sp.
GTCGGTTCACTTGGCACCCGCGCCGAGATCGCAGCAGAGCTCATTCTGCAGGGCGGGACCGAGGATCAGAAAAACTATTGGCTGCCGAAAATTGGCGCTGGCGAAGTTTTACCCACCGCCGTCTTTACCGAACCCAACACGGGTTCAGATCTGGCATCACTGCGCACTCGCGCGGTCAAGGATGGCGACACCTACAAGGTGACCGGCAATAAAACCTGGATAACCCATCCGGTCCGTGCCGATCTAATGACCTTGCTGGTGCGCACCAACCCGGACGAAAAAGGCTATAAAGGCCTTTCAATGATGCTGGCTGAAAAGCCACGCGGCAATGATGACGAACCCTTTCCCGCTCAAGGCATGTCCGGCAGCGAAATTGAGGTAATCGGTTATCGCGGCATGAAAGAATTTGAAATTGCATTTGATGGTTTTGAAGTTAAGGTCAAAAACCTTCTCGGCGGTGAGGAGGGCAAAGGCTTTAAACAGCTAATGCAAACCTTCGAATCAGCCCGTATTCAAACCGCCGGCAGAGCTATTGGTGTTGCCCAGAACGCTTTTGAACTTGGTCTGACCTATGCCAGCGAGCGTATCCAGTTTGGCAAGCCAATCCTGTCTTTCCCGCGCATTTCAGACAAACTGGCCATGATGGCCGCTGAAATCATGGCTGCCCGCCAGCTGGTTTATTTTGCTGCCCGTGAAAAAGATGCCGGTCGGCGCTGTGATCTCGAAGCCGGTATGGCCAAGCTGCTCGCTGCCCGTGTTGCATGGTCAGCCGCTGATAATTCATTACAGATTCACGGCGGCAACGGTTTTGCCCTTGAATACCAGATCAGCCGTGTTCTTGCCGATGCGCGCATCCTCAACATTTTCGAAGGAGCCGGTGAAATTCAGGCGCAAGTCATCGCCAGACGTTTGCTGGATAACAGAGTTTAGGGTTTTAACTTTCCAAAGCACCAGGTGCACGTTGCGCTGTCGTTGGGGCATCGCAGGTCATTTTATAAAGTTGATCACCGCAAGCGACAAAACGATTAGAACTCCTAGTAATAATCGTACCATCCTGCGGAGCAACAACCTCGTAAACACCATTTTCATCACCTGGGTTGGTAATGATTTTTGCCAACAATTCACCGGCCTTTACCGTGCTGTTTAAAGACTGATTAAAAAGGATTGTTCCCGAAACCGGTGAACGCACAACCTCTATGTGATCAAGCAATGTGGCTTTACCGCTCCAATCCGATTGCTCAGGTGCATCACCAGCTATTATCCCCCGCCCGGTCAAGAAATTATACAAGCCGGTTGCATCAGCTTTCGCAAGGGTTTCATCGACATCACTTTGCCCGCGTAACTCAAGCGTGGTGACAAAGCGACGACGTCCATCGGAACTTTCATCTTGCCGAAAGGCATAAGCAACCGCCTCCTCAAATGCCGTGCTTTGGCCATCGGACAAAAACACCGAGTGTAAACCCAGCGCCCCGGCAAAATCCTTTGCATCGGGCCAGAATTCTTCACAAATGTAGGCATAGAACAGTGATTCATTATCACAATGCAGATCAACAACAATATCAGCAGCAAGCGCCATGTTTAACAACCGGTTTTTTAACTTAACTATTGCTGTTTTCGCCTCTTCCCCACTCAACAACAATTCGCGGTCCTGTAACGAAATCAGCGGAAAATCACGGTTGAAATTTGTGCCTGTAGAACTATCAAAGCGTCCCTGCAACTGTAAAAACAATTGCTGCGCCAAACCGACAGGATTTGCTTGAGGAACAATTGTTATATCGCCCACGATTCGATTTTCCGCCTCAGCCTGACGCAACAACCCACACAGAAAATGAAGAACTGCCGGACCGGGCAACTCATCGGCATGCAAAGCACCTTGCATGTACACCTTCGGGGCCGCTTCATTTATCCCCTTAAACCGCTTCACCGGAACCACCCAGCTTACACCCGATGTATCACCGATAATTACCAATTCATTTTCGTCCACCATGTTCTCCAGACCATCACTTGGGTTTTCATTTTACTATATCGTAAAACAGTTGGATCAGCTACGCCAGCCACGCGCCCGTGTGACAGCATCAGCAAAAACGGACTTGCTTTTTTCATAAAAGTTGACTGGTTCATAAAACCTGGACAGCACTTTCTGTTCTTTGCTGTAAGTCATTGATCCTGCGGCCATCGTCGCTGTACCCATCGCCGTTAGCTCTGTCATCGATTGAACACTAATATTTTTCTGCAACACATCTGCAAGAAATTGACAGAACCAGGGATTGGCAGACATACCACCATCAATTGATATTTCATCACCAAGAGCGACCTCTTCTGCCATCGCATCAATCACCTGACCAGCGCGCAACGCCACCCCTTCAAGGATCGCCTGCACCAGGTCTTTTGGTGAAGTATCAAGCGACATACCAATCCACAATCCGGCTGCTGTTCCATCCCAGTAAGGACAACCCAGTCCGGTAAGGGCTGGCACAAAAGCCAGTTTTCGCTCAATCGCCGGGCGTGTTTCAAACTGATTGATTTCACTGAATGATTCAAACAACCCAAGCGATTTTGCCCAATTGAGCGCCGAGCTCGCACAGTAAACTCCGCCATCAAGGGCAAAAATCGGATCATCGCCAACCGACTGCCACGCGATCGTTGGCAGCAAACCTTTATCGGCTGCACGCAAAAGAGAATTTCCAGTCAGAGCCAAGGCAAAGGCACCCGTTCCAAATGTAATTTTTGCATCACCGGAATGACGACAACCATGACCATAAAGCGAAGCTTGTTGATCAACAACACTGGCCGTCACTGGAACGTTTTGCCCGGCAAGTTCTGCTTCTCCAAAACTTCCCATTGTCGGTTTAATTTCCGGCAGCGTTTCTATTGGAACACCAAAAAGTTCGCACAGTTCAGCATCCCATTGTCCCGTTTCCAGATTTAGTAAAGAGGTACGCGAAGCAGTGGTAATATCAGTAAAAAAATTACCGGTTAAGCGGTCAAGAAAAAATGCATCAGTGGTGCCAAGACGTAGTTTTCCCTTGTTCAGAAGGGCTTTAGCTTCAGGTATATTTTCGATAATCCACGCCAGCTTAGACGCTGAAAAATACGTATCGAGCGGTAAACCAGCCCGGGCCATGGTCAATTCTTCGGCCCCATCTTTTTTTAACCTGGATATGACCGGCTCTGTCCGGCAATCCTGCCAGACAATCACTGGCGAAATTGCTTCACCTGTTTCGGCATTCCAGGCAAGACAGCTTTCGCCCTGATTATCAATCCCTATCGCGTCAATCTTGCCGGCAGCTGCTGCGACTTCCAGACACTCATTTATATGGGAAAGCAATTCTTCAGGATCATGTTCCACCCACCCGCTTTGTGGATAGATTTGCTTGTGTTGGCGTGTACAAACAATTTCTCCCTTACCGGTTTCGTCTAGAACAAAACCACGGGTACTCGATGTTCCCTGATCAATTGCTACGACACGCATAATTTCAATGACCCGTCCATACCGCTGAATAAAACTCCATACCACGCTGCGTTATTGACATCATTGCCAAACCATTGGGTATTAAAATACCCGGACAACAACAGCTGCCCGGGTATGTTCTTTTCGAAAGTTTACACACCGCTAGTAGCGGTAAGGCACACCAGCTTTTTCCATAACGGCTGAGTAATCCTTAAAGATCTGGACAACTTTTGCAGCTCTCGGACTGGCTGATGCCAATTCGTCCCAGAATGCAGCTGAATCGGCAACCACTGTATCCCATTCTGCTTTGGGAATTTCAGTCAATTCCAGTTTTTTACCTTCAACCCGCAGTTTGGCTTCACCACCCCAATACCAGACTTGGCGGTAGTAGTGAGATGAATCCATTGAGAGTTTAAACAGCTCTTGCAGATGCGGCGGAACTTTGTTCCAGCTTGCGGTATTAGCAAAGTACGAGCCACACCATGCACCTGTGACGTTGTTCAGCAAGGCATAGTTACAGGCATCGGCCCAACCAACCTCATAAGCTTCAGTAAACCCGCACCATGCAACACCATCAAGTTCACCGGTTTGCAGCGCAACTTCGATGTCATCCCAAGGCAGTGTTACAGGAACAAGGCCATAACGTGACAGGAATTTACCAGCTGTTGGCACACCAAACACTCGCATGCCTTTCATGTCAGCAATGCTGCGAATAGGTTTTTTCGAGAAAATATGAAGCGGGTCCCAAGCACCGGCACCAAGCCATTCAACATTTTTAACTTCGCCGTAAGCCTCTGCCCAGATTTTATCGAGGCCATAGTATTTAAACAACACCGGTAGATCGAGGCTGTAACGGGTAGAAAACGGAAAATAACCACCAAACACATTAATATCAACCGGAGACTGCATGGTTGCATCATCCGATTGCACAGCATCAATGGTGCCGTTCTGCATGGCCCTGAATAATTCGTCGGTTGGGACCAGCTGATCAGCATAATACAGTTCAATTTCCATCTGACCGTGAGCAGCTTTGTTAAACGCTTCGATCTGCGGCTTGATTACATGGGCACCAAGAGGTGCACCGGAATAAGTCTGTAACCGCCATTTGATCGGGTCTGTTGCAGCATACGAATAGGGTGTCGCAAGTGGTGATGCAACAGCCGCACCAGTTACAGCGGCAACGCCACCGGCTTTTTTCAGAAAGTCACGACGCGGTAACGCGGTATCTTTGATGATTGAATTTTTTTTATTTTTTGTCATTTTAACCTCTCCTAGTCTTTCTTTGTTATTCAGTTTCAAAAAAATCATTTTCTCTTTTTCTCTATTTGCCTAGTACGTACTCCGGCAGCCAGAGGGCAAGTTGAGGGAAAACGATCACAAGTATCAGCCCGAGTGTCATAATCAAAACAAAGGGTGTAACGGACCGATATATGTCATGTATTGATATCTCCTTTGGAGCCATAGCTCTCATCAAAAATAAGTTATAACCAAAAGGAGGCGTCATATAGGCGATTTGGCAGGTGATCGTATAAAGAACACCATACCAGATGGGGTTAAAGCCAAGTGCCACAATCAATGGAACATAAAGCGGGGCAACGATCACCAGCATGGCGGTATCATCAAGGAACATACCCATCAGAATATAAGAAAGCTGCATCATAATCAGCACTTCCCACGGGCTCAAGTTCCAGTTGGTAATGAAAAGAGATTCAATAGCCTTGACTGCGCCAATACCATCAAAAACCGCACCAAAACATAGCGCCGCCAGAATGATCCACAAGAACATACAAGAAATACCAAGGGTTTTGCGCAGGGTTTCTTCCAAAACATGGGCGTTCAACCGACCTTTGAACAGGGCCGCCAGCGTTGTTGCGGTTGCACCAACTGCAGAGCTTTCCACAAGCGAGGTTTTACCGGCCAGGAACAAACCCATCATGGTAAAGAATATAAAGAATGGAACGATACCTGCTCTTAGGACTTTGAGTTTTTCTTTAAAGGGAATATTACGTTCTTCTTCAGAGACGGTCGGGCCAAGGTGTGGTTGCATTTTGCAACGCACGTAAATGTAAATGATAAACAGCGCCGCCATCATCAAACCTGGGATAGCACCGGCCAGCCACAATTTGGAAACCGGCTGACGTGCAATCATGCCATAAAGCACCAGAACGACGCTCGGCGGCACCAGAATACCTAACGAGGAACCGGCCTGGACCACCCCCGTGATCATGACTTTGTCATACCCCCGTTTGAGCATTTCGGGCAAGGCAACACTGGCCCCAATAGCCATGCCGGCAACGGATAAACCGTTCATGGCTGAAATAACCACCATCAAGCCGATAGTGCCAATCGCCAGCCCACCCTTAACGCCGCCAAACCAGACATGAAACATTGAATACAAGTCGTCGGCAATTTTTGATTCCGACATCATGTAGCCCATGAAAATAAACATCGGCAGGGTTAAAAGAGGATACCAGTTAAATAGTTTGAAGGCTGCATTGAAGGGCATTTCAATCGCCCCATTGCCATAAAGCATCAGGGCGGCAGCGGCTGAGACAAACCCGATTGCAGCAAAAACCCGTTGACCGGTTAACAACATCAGCAGCATTGATGTGAACATCAATATAGCAATGGCTTCATAACTCATTAGATCGACATCCCCGCGCTAACTGGCTTTACGTCCAGCTTTTTTCCGCTGGCTTTTGCATAATCCTTGAACATCATGGAAAATGCCTGCAGCAACATTAAAATGATGCCACCAACCATAATAAGTTTGATCGGGATCATAGAGGGGTTCCACATGGAGAATTTGCGTTGCCCGGTTTCGATGGCGTAAATCGTTGAAGAGATCGAGCCAAACAGCAAAACACACAGATAAAAAACCATAAAACCGCTGGTAAACACATCGATCTTCGCTTTGGTTTTTTCTGAATAGCGTGAATATATCAGGTCCATACGAACATGGTCGTCCATCTGCATGGAATAGGCACCCCCGACAATATAGTAACCAGCCAGTAAAAACTGGGCCATTTCCACACACCATGACAAGGGAATGTTTAAAAAATTTCGGGTAAAAGCATTCAAAAGCATAACGGCGATCATCACCACCACTGAATACATTGCCAATCGGCCAAATTTCTCGCTGAGATAGTCTACGTATTTAACGTAAAGGGTTATTGCTTTCGGCACGCCTGTTTTCTCTCCCCAATTGACCTGTATCCACACTCTACTTTTGAAGCCACTGTCTTGTTGCAGTGCTCTATGTGGACAAACCGAACGTTGTCGGTGATTTACCGCATTCCAATTCTGGTGCGTGACTGCGATGATATTTAACTATTTCTGCAGGGTCAATGAAAAAATTATTACGGCCTATTGGGGTTTTGAAATTTTGATTTCAGACATGAAAAGCTCTCCAAACTGATCAAGTTTAGCTTGTCCCACGCCATGAACCTGAGAAAACTCGTCTACACTCGCGGGCTGTTTTTGCGCCATATCGCGCAAGGATTTATCGTGGAATATGACATAAGCTGGCACGTTACGTTCCCCTGCAATCTTGCCACGCAGACGTTTGAGTCGTTCATAAATTTCAGCCTCGCCTTCGTCCAGATCAATATCCGGCTGCCTGGCCTTGCGCACCAGTGGATCATTTTTCAGTTTTCCAACAACCGGTCGAAATGAAAAGCTTTCCTCACCCTTTAACAACAAACCACCACTTGCCGTCACCGAAAGGCCACCAAATTCAGCAACATCAAGATGAGCGAACCCGGCAGCAACCAGTTGCCGCAAAATACTGCGCCACTGGTTTTTATCATGGTCTTTTCCAACACCCCATGTAGGCAATTGATCATGCCGCAACTGGCGAAGTCGTGCCGTATTGGCCCCCACCAGAATATCAATGATATGTGCCGGGCCAAACCGTTGACCGGTGCGCACCATAGCCGAAAGCGCCATCTGGCCTTCCCGGGTCCCCTCGGACAACTCAACCGGGTTCAGACAGACGTCGCAATTATTGCAGGGTTCGCAGGTGTCAGAAAAGTACGTCAGCAAGGCCTGACGCCGACAGGTCGGGGCTTCGCAATAAGCAATCAATGTATCGAGACGCTTGTGCGCCCGTCTCTTTTCCGTATCCGAACTTGCATCCTGTTCAATAAACTGCCGCCGCATCCTGATATCATCAAGTCCGTAAAGCATATAGGCATCAGCCGGATCTCCATCACGCCCGGCCCGCCCAATTTCCTGATAATAGGCTTCCATTGAAGCAGGCATATCGGTGTGAAAAACAAAGCGGACATCAGGCTTGTCGATCCCCATGCCAAAAGCCACCGTAGCCGTCATGATGATACCGGATTCTTTAACAAATCGCCGTTGATTGTTTTCCCGAACCTCTTTTGCCATTCCGGCATGATAGGCAAGAGCATTAAAACCTTCATCAATCAAAAATGCTGCCGCCTCTTCAGTTTTCTTGCGTGACAAACAATAAACAATACCGCTTTGCCCCTGACGGTTTTGCACAAATGCTTTTAATTGCCGTTTCCAACCCGCCTTGGGCTCAACACTCAACGAAATATTCGGACGATCAAAACCAGACACAAAAACTTCGACATCACCATCAAAGAGCTTTGTGACGATGTCTTTGCGGGTCGCATCATCAGCACTGGCAGTAAGGGCTGCAATTGGCACTTTAGGAAAATGGGCTTTCAGTCCCATCAGCATTTCATATTCCGGTCGAAAAGACGGCCCCCATTGCGAAATACAGTGAGCCTCATCAATTGCAATCATTTTGACATCAAGCGATTGCATGGTTTCAAGAGTGCCGCTGTTCATTAACCGCTCTGGTGCCATATAAAGCAAGCGAGTTTTCCCACTTCTGATCCTTTCCCAGGTTGCGGTTATTTCGTCCATCGAACGGGTTGAATTAAGTGTATCGGCTTCAACGCCAAGCACTTGCAGAGCACTAATCTGATCCTGCATCAAGGCAATGAGCGGAGATACCACAATGGTCAAACCAGTGCCCAGCAAAGCTGGCACCTGAAAAATCATCGACTTGCCGGCCCCCGTCGGCATGACACAAAAAACATTTTTGCCATCCAGCAAAGCTCGTATGGGCTCTTCCTGACCGGGCCGAAACGTTTCAAAACCAAACGTCTCTTTTAAAACAGCATGCAATATTTCTGATCCCAATTTAACCTGCGATGGAGTATCACTGATCAATAACCTTTTTCATTACATCATCAACAAATTTAACAATTCAGAACACCCCGCGAAGCCAAATGCAAGAATTGGTAACCCCGTTTTCAAAACTATGCTCAGCGTATAGGAAAATGTTTCGGGCTATATCCAAGACATAAAAGCGCCCCATGCAGTAAGCGCCATTCTCACGATGCCCGGTAAACTCTCGTCTCAACCGCACGAAAATAGAAAACATCTTTAATATTTCTCTGCCTTCATGGCAAAGTGGTGTATCCAGCTATGTAACTAATTTACTTAAAACCAGCAGGACCAAATGACCCAAACGCCCGATATCCACACCACACTGCAACCTGAAAAAGAAACGGCCAGACTTTGGTTTGAATCATTAAGAGATGACATTTGCTCAAGATTCCAAGATCTCGAGACGACTTATTCGAAACAACAGGATGTTCAACCCGGACAATTTCAAAAAACACCGTGGAAAAAGACCAATGACGATGGAAGCAGCGGTGGCGGTGGAACAATGTCTTTAATGTCAGGAAATCTGTTCGAGAAAGTCGGGGTTCACACCTCCACGGTTTTTGGGGAGTTTTCACCAGAATTCAGAAAACAAATCCCGGGTGCGCAAGAAGACCCACGATATTGGGCTTCGGGTATCTCATTAATTGCCCACCCCAAAAACCCGCATGTCCCAACCGCACATATGAACACCCGGTTTGTCGTTACTTCCAAGAGCTGGTTCGGTGGTGGTGGTGATCTTACTCCAATGCTTGAGAACAGGCGCAATCAACAAGATCCAGACAGCGTTGATTTCCATCATGCATTTCAGCAGGCTTGTGACAAACATCAGGTCGCAGATTATGTTAAATATAAAGACTGGTGTGATGAGTATTTCTTTCTCCCCCACCGAAATGAGATGCGCGGCATCGGTGGTATTTTTTTCGATTATCTCGATAGTGGAAACTGGCAGGACGACCTTGCCTTTACCAAGGACGCCGGATTGGCTTTTGCTGAAGTGTATCCAAAAATTATCGAAAGAAATATGAACCGAAAATGGACTGATCAGGAACGCCATGACCAACTGGTGCAGCGCGGACGCTATGTCGAATTTAACCTGCTCTATGATCGTGGTACTATATTTGGGCTTAAAACCGGTGGAAACGTCGATTCAATACTTTCATCAATGCCCCCTAAAGTTCTTTGGCCATAGGGCCATACTTCGGAGATATTGGTATTTTCATATTACATTGGCGCCCTACAAAGATACCCGCTTTAACCGCGGTCGGTCGGTAAACAATATCCACGATCATGCTGCCTTTGGCCCAGCCGGGATTTATTCCAGTCTGCCACCTTTAAACCAGACCATAAGTAACAACACAAACGGCATACTCGTCGGTGAGAAATCCGACTACTGGGAAAAAGCGATTAAGCTACTCATCACTGATTTAGAAAAACCACGTAAAATAGCCGAATCAGGCGATGTTCTTGCAAGGCTGCTTAGCAATCCAGAGATAATTCGTAAATTTTGGCTGGACCAGTTATTTGGGGAAGTTGTGGAATTTCATTAAATGCGCAAAAGCTGATATACTTCCACACCAACCATTGAAAATCTTCTAATCAACACCATTTAAGTTCTATAGCAGTCTTTTGATAGTCACTTCCCTCCCCTTAAACGCTATCAAAAGGTTGATGATTGCCGGTTCCCCTCCCGGCATTACAGCTTAAGCTGCAAAGGGCGTCTGATTCCCGATCAGGCGCCCAATTTTTTGATGAAACATTCCTCATAAAACTTTATGTTAGAGCGTTTTTGGTTTAGTTTGGAACATAAACTCAATCAGAAATGCAACGACATCAATTACTTAGAGTGGCAGGACGAATCAATGCAGTTAAAAATTGCCAGCTGGAATATCAACTCAGTACGTTTACGCGCGCCTTCCGTCGCTCGTTTTTTAACAGAGTGGAAACCTGACGTTTTGACTTTGCAGGAAACTAAATGCCCGGAAGGTCAATTTCCAAGCTCGGTATTTGCTGATTGTGGTTATCCCTATATCGCCGAAAGAGGCCAATCAGGCTACCACGGCGTTGCCATCATCTCCAAGTTACCCTTTACTGACCGAAACTCTCGTCAATTCTGCAATAAAGATGATGCCAGACACGTAAGCATTAAACTGGAAATTGAGAAACCTGTTACGGTCCATAGTTTCTATGTGCCCGCTGGAGGCGATGTCCCTGACACCGAAACGAACGAAAAGTTTGAACACAAGCTGTCTTTTCTCAACGAAATGACAACCTGGCTGACCACACAGCAACTGGAAATTGACGGTCCATCAGTTTTAACCGGAGATCTCAACATCGCACCCCACGAAAATGATGTCTGGTCACACAAACAACTTCTCAAAGTTGTCAGTCACACACCAATCGAAGTTGAAAAGCTCGCCGCTGTTTGTCAGGCAGGAGACTGGGATGACGTATTGCGCCGTTTTGCAAATGATGATGAAAAGCTTTCCTCATGGTGGAGCTATCGCTCCAAAGACTGGAAGAAATCTAATCGCGGGCGGCGGCTCGATCATATCTGGCTTGATAAAACCCTGTCTCGGCTTTGCTCGCAAACCGAAATTATTTCTGAAACTCGCAGTTGGGAGCGCCCGTCAGATCATGCCCCGGTGATGGTAACACTTCAGTTATAAATCTGAAAATGCTTTTGCATTTTCAAAATAGCACTGAACATCATTGAAACCTGTAAGTGAACTGTCCAGTTTATCTGCCAAAACGGCCAAAACATTCTTGCCGACATCCGGAAACTCCTCACAAACCCGCATGAACATAGCATTAGTGAGTTTCAAAACTGCCATATCATTTACCGCTTGAACACTTGATGAGTAAGGAACCTTGCCAATCATCGCCATCTCGCCCAGCAACGCTCCTTTTTCAACCCGGGCAATTGCTGCTGAGGTCGGGCTGTCAGAGGTTCTTACAATTGCCCGCCCGGACAGCACAAAGAAAGCCGCGGCTCCCGATTTACCTTTCCTGTAAACATAGGAGCCACCAGATACGGTTTGACGTTTTGATGAAAAAACCAGAACTTGCAAATGCGCAGGGTCTACCCTTGCAAACAACGGCACTTTTTGCAGTAATTGTACGTCAGAATTGACACTCATCTACACCAGCCCCAAGCAGGAATAGTCCAATCAACAAAATTCGCCGTAAAAATAGAGTTTAGCGAATCACTTAGTCAACAATATTACAATTAAATTAACGAAGCAGTGGCTAAATTATTCTTGCTGCAAAATTAAGGTGAAAACTACGGAACCAGCTTGTAGCCGCCCGTCTCAGTCACCAAAAGCTCGGCATGGGAAGGATCTTGTTCTATTTTCTGGCGCAAACGGTAAATATGGGTCTCCAGCGTATGAGTGGTCACACCGGCATTGTAACCCCATACTTCATGTAAAAGTACATCACGCGTTACCACTTGTTCACCAGCCCTGAACAAAAACTTCAATATTGAGGTCTCTTTTTCGGTCAAACGAATTTTTTTATCATCATCTTGAACAAGAATTTTAGCACTTGGACGAAATGTATAGGGTCCAATTTTAAAAACTGCATCCTCACTTTGCTCATGTTGACGCAAATGAGCCCGGATACGCGCCAAAAGAACACCGAACCGAAACGGCTTGGTCACGTAATCATTTGCACCTGAATCCAGTCCCAGAATCGTATCAGAATCAGAATCCTGAGCGGTCAACATGATCACCGGACCTTTGTAACCGTTCTTGCGCATAATCTTACACGCTTCGCGACCATCCATATCCGGCATATTAACATCCAGAATAATCAGATCATAAAGGTCTGCCTTACACTGTTTAACCCCACCAATCGCAGTTCCAATATCAGTGATCGCAAACTCTTCATGCAAGGAAAACTGTTCCCTCAACGTCTCGCGCAATATATCATCGTCATCAACGATCAGAATTTTCTTAACAGTACTCATTCGTTTTCACTTGCTCCAATTTTCCATACAAGCCCCAACTCGCGCTTGTTCAAACAGCAAAGTTTTGTAAAATGATAATAACGCGATGTTGGTACGGCGGCAAGACAATGCAAGAGGTCACATGACACACACACAGATTGTTGATCAACTGTTGATCAAGTCTGCGAACAAATTTAACAGCAATGGTGTTGTTTTTACAAGTCAGGCAAACTTGCCTTGTAAACTTGGCCATGGAGGGATCGGCCAAAAACGGGGAGAAGGCGACGGAATCACGCCGGTTGGTAACTGGCTTATGTCCTATTTTCTCTATCGACCTGACCGAATATCAAAACCAAGGTCATATTTAGACGGATTTGCGTTCGGACCCAATGATAGCTGGTGTGACCTGCCAGATTCTCGTCGATATAACCAACCACTGGATTTCAAAATGCCAAATTCCAGTGAAGCATTGTGGCGGGAAGATCAGTTATACGACTTGATCATTGTCCTCAACCACAACACGTTACCCGCCATTGGCGGAAAAGGCAGCGCTATATTCATCCATGTTTGCACTGAAAAAACAAAGTTTACCCAAGGCTGCATCGCACTAAAACAATCAAGCCTGATTAAGCTTCTCAATGTAAGTGGGCCACGGACCCGAATTTTAATCAGGTCCTGAGGGTGTTATCTGGCGCCGCCCAAAAATAGCCGAGCCAAGCCGAACATGGGTAGCACCGCTCTTTATCGCCACTTCATAATCAGCACTCATTCCCATACTTAAATTTGATAAATTATGCTGCTGTGCCAGGTCCGACAATAAAGAAAAATGCTTTTGCGCTACCTCCCCAATCGGCGGAATACACATCAAACCGGTTACATTCAGCTTTAAGTCGCCGCGACACAATTCTAGAAAAGAAGGTAAATCGTCAACCAGCACACCCGCCTTTTGAGGTTCAGCGCCGGTGTTCACCTGCACAAATAACTCAATTGATTTTTGTTGTTTTGTCAACTCAGCCGCAATAACTTTTGCCAGTTTAGGTCGGTCAAGGGTTTCTATACAATCAAAAAGTTCCACTGCAACAGCCGACTTATTGGTCTGCAAGGGGCCAATCAAATGCAGCTCTATATTATCGTATTCAGTTCGCAATTGGGACCATTTTCCTGCCGCTTCCTGAACCCGATTCTCGCCAAAAACGCGCTGACCAGCATTCAACGCCAGTCTGATGGCCTCAGGAGGAAATGTTTTCGACACCGCTACCAGTTTAACTTGCCCGGCCATCCGGCTACTTTCCCTTACTGCAACGGCAATTTCGCTCTGCACATGCTTTAATTGCCCGGCCACATCGGTTTCAAACTTGTTTTCCATTTTTGGATCTCTCTAATATCGTACAAACCCTATGAGGCATCTTGCTCAGGCAGGCAAGGGCTGGTAGTCATGTCGTCAAAATGACCAAATTCAAACAAAAGATAAAATTGATGACAAGCGAACGCTATAATCCACGTGAAGCCGAGCCAAAATGGCAACAGGCCTGGACAGATCAAAACTGTTTTGAGGGAAAAGAAAACTCATCAGACCCCAAATATTACGTGCTGGAGATGTTTCCATATCCCTCTGGACGGATTCACATGGGCCATGTCCGAAATTATGCCATGGGTGATGTGATTGCCCGTTATAAACGGGCTCGCGGTTTTAACGTATTACATCCTATGGGTTGGGATGCTTTTGGCATGCCGGCTGAAAATGCCGCCATGGAACGCGGCGTTCAACCTAAAGACTGGACCTATCAGAATATTGCAGCCATGCGGACCCAGCTGAAATCGATGGGACTGTCAATCGACTGGAGCCGCGAGTTTGCGACTTGCGATGTAGAATATTATGGCCAACAACAGGCAATTTTTCTGGATTTTCTAAAAGCAGGCCTGGTTGAACGGCGCAAATCTGTCGTCAACTGGGACCCTGTAGACAATACCGTATTGGCCAATGAACAGGTTATAGATGGCAAAGGCTGGCGTTCAGGCGCAATTGTCGAAAAAAAGGAGCTTTCCCAATGGTTTCTGAAGATTTCCGATTACTCTCAGGAATTGCTGGACGCACTGGATGATCTACCCGGCTGGCCTGAAAAAGTTCGAATTATGCAAAAAAACTGGATCGGTCGCTCAGAAGGATTGCAGTTTTCATTTGAGCTGGAAAATGATGAAGGCAATTTACTGGATGAAAAACTGACTGTTTTTACCACCCGCCATGACACTATTTTTGGCGCATCGTTTTGCGCCGTGGCCGCCGAGCATCCTATTGCACTTGAGGCGGCAAAGACATCTACAACAATCGAAGAATTTCGTAAAGAATGCGCCTCACTCGGCACCAGCGAAGAGGTCATTGAACAAGCCGAGAAAAAAGGCGTGCACCTTGGTATTTACGCCCGCCATCCGTTCGACAAAGAAAAGCGAATTCCGGTATATGCCGCCAACTTTGTTTTAATGAGTTATGGCAAGGGAGCGATTTTTGGTTGCCCCGCTCATGACCAGCGCGACCTCGACTTTGCCAATAAATACAGTTTACCGGTCATCGCCGTTGTTGCACCTAGCGATCAACAAGACCTGACCATCACAGAAACGGCCTACACTGACAATGATGGCGACAATACTGTGATAATCAATTCAGGTTTTTTGAATGGATTGAGTGTCAAGGATGCCAAGAACGAGATTGCCATAAGATTTGAGCAGTCTGGCACTGGTGAAAAGAAGATTAATTTTCGATTGCGAGACTGGGGTATTTCCAGACAGCGCTATTGGGGTTGCCCAATTCCGGTTGTACATTGTCCGGACTGTGGAATATTACCAGTCAATAAATCAGATTTGCCGGTCATTTTACCAGATGAAGCCAATTTCGATAAGCCCGGTAATCCACTGGATCGCGACGAAAAATGGAAAACCGTATCGTGTCCAAACTGTGGTAAGCAGGCTCAGCGTGAAACCGATACCTTTGATACATTCATTGATTCTTCTTGGTATTTCGCCCGGTTCTGTTCACCCAAAGCAGAAATTCCGGTTGACCGTTCCAGCGCTGATTACTGGTTACCTGTCGACCAGTATATCGGCGGGATTGAGCATGCAATTTTACATCTTCTATATTCGCGGTTCTTCACCCGGGCGCTGAAAATGACCGGCCACGTCACCTTAAAGGAACCATTTGCCAATTTATTTACACAAGGGATGGTCATTCACGAAACATTCAAGTGTGAAATTGATGGCTGGGTTGTGCCAGCAGATGTAGTGAAAAAGGGCGATAAATGGATACACCGGCTTAGTGGCCACCCACTTACAATTGGTCCACCGGAAAAGATGTCAAAGTCAAAAAAGAATGTCATAGATCCGGAAGAAATAATTAGCCAGTATGGAGCCGATACAGCACGTTGGTTCATGTTGTCTGATTCGCCTCCCGAACGCGATATTGAGTGGACAGCAACCGGTGCTGAAGGTGCCTGGAAATTTACCCAGAAATTATGGCGTTGCATCACCCAAATTTCTTCGATTAATAAACAAGCACCAACACAAGCACCAGACACGTTCTCCAAAACAGCAATTCAACTGCGCAAAGCCTGTCATAAAACGCTCCATTTTATCGCAGCAGACATAGAATCCTTGCGATTTAACCGGGCAATTGCTCATACCCACGAATTCGTTAACCAATTAAGCACCACCCTGCGCGATGAACATGAAAGCGAAAGTGATCTGTTTACGCTGGCTGAATGCGGAACTATTCTTTGTCATATTATCTCCCCAATGATGCCCCACCTTGCTGAAGAGTGCTGGCATCAACTGGGAAATCAATCACTGCTTGCTGAACAAAAATGGCCCCAGGTAGACGAGAGCTTATTGACGGAAGACAGCATTTCCATCGCTGTCCAGATAAATGGCAAACGTCGGGCCGAGATTACGATTGCAAAAGATGCCGGAAAAAGCGAAGTTGAGGAACTTGCTTTGGGATTGGACAATATTACAAGAAATCTCGAAGGCCTCACAATCAGGAAGGTTATCGTCGTCCCTAATCGCATCGTTAATATTGTTGCCAACTAAAATTAGAGTTACTGTTTACAGAACTCAAATCGAGACAAACGGAATTGTTTTATAATGTTGTATCAGCGAGTTGTACTTTTTAGTTTAATTCTTGGTTTAGGTTCCTGCGGATATCAACCGCTTTACGGTACATCTACAACAGGCAATCAAGTTGCCAATCAACTGGATTCTATCTCAATTGACCAACAAAATACCCGCACCGGGCAACTGATTCGCAACGAAATTTTAACTTCAACCGGCCACAATTCAGACCGGTCGCCACGCTACAAATTGGGATTTACAGCTTCAACAAAAAATAATGACACTGTAAAAACCTTCGGCTCAGACGTCGTGAGAAAATCATTTCAATTGAGCGTTAAGTACACCTTGTCGGACGCTTCGAACGGAAAAGTTGTTCACAGAGGCAATACTTTTTCCCACGTGTCATATGACAAGACAGCTGCCCCGTTTGCAGATCATCAAGCCCGGATAAACGCCGAAGAACGTGCCGCCAAAGAAGTTGGTAACGACATAAGTGTGCGTTTAGCTGCCTATTTTGCTTCGAGGTAAATCTAGGGGCTGTTGACGGTTAAAGTTACGGTGCTGGTTTATCCAGATTGGCCCAGTATTGTAGTGTGAGGAGGAAGGACATACGTGTATATTCAACGACGAACAGTGCAATACTGGGCCAATCTGGACAAATCTCTTCGAGACGAAGCGCATTTGCTCGCTGGACATCACTTTTCGCGACTTAAAGTGCCAACCAGCAAACAAATGCGCTTCGCTATAACCTTAACCGTCAACAGGCCCTAACAATCATGGCAATACTCAGGGCCAATGAAATCGACCGGTTCATAACGAAGATTCCAGATGAAATTGCTGGCGTATTAATCTATGGACCAAATGAAGGACGAATTAACCAGCTTTCCACAGAGATTGTAAAATCGGTAATTGGTTCCCTTGATGATCCCTTCAATCTTGTAATGCTGAACGAAGGCCAGTTGAAAGAATCACGCGGATTGCTACGTGATGAGATGCTGGCACTTTCCTTTACAGGTGATCGCAAAGTCATCTGGATTAAAGAACCGGGCCCGGCATTTACCCGACAGATCAGCGGGTTGTTTGAGGAAGACTCTGCAGGAAATTTGCTTGTTGTCCAAACCGGTCAGCTGAAAAAAACCGCAACGCTTCGTAAATATTTTGAGCAAAGCAAACAGGCAACATCTATAGCATGCTATGAAGATACTCTTAGAGACCTAACCGGCCTGATTATCCAAAAGGCCAAATCTGACGGAAAAGAAATCAATGCCGCAACAATAAATTTTCTCGTTGAAACAGTCGGTACAGACAGATCATTACTTTTATCTGAATTAGAAAAGCTCTTGAATTTCTGCGCAAACACCATCGAAATCACAATATCTGACGTGGAAGCGCTTTCCGGTGATCCGCTTTATGGTAATATGGATGAATTATGTGACTTAACGCTTACCGGTGATGTTAAAGCAAGTACCAGCAGGTTCCATCATTTAACCGCCAGTGGAATTGCAGCTGCGCAAATCCTTAATTTATTATCAATTCATCTGGCACGCCTACAAAAGTTTCGAATCGATATAGATAAAGGCCAGTCTGCTGAAATCGCAGTAAAAAGCGCCCGGCCACCAATTTTTTTCAAAAGACAGCCAACAGTAAAACGTCAATTGTTGATTTGGCAAAGTATCGCCCTGAAAAAAGCCAATTCAATTGTTTTTGAGGCAATAGTATTGACACGAAAAAACGCTGATCTTGCCGAAAGTATCTGTGAACGAGCCTTAATCACATTAGGTAAAATGGCTCAATCTGCCTCTCGTTAAGATTAGCCCGCCTTGAGCTTCATGCAAACTTCTTCCAATTGCTCAAGATTGGTATACCGAATGCTGAGAATACCAGCTTCATCATTTTCGCTTTTGATTTCAACAATCAATCCCAATGCTTCTCGCAGTTCCTTTTCAAGAGCCCGAACGTCACTGGACTTTTCTTGAATATTTGGTTTAACAGCCTTGTCTTTTTTCAGTTTCACTGGTTTTTTGATCAGGCTTTCTGCCTGTCGAACACTCAATCCCAGTGAAATCATTTTTTCAGCCAGTGCCTCTGGCTGATCAGTAGCAATCAGGGTCCGGGCATGACCGACAGACAATGTCCCTTCCTCAACCTTTTCCTGCACACTTTCAGGCAAGTTCAGCAATCGCATCATATTTGCAATATGACTGCGGCTTTTCCCTAACGATTCAGCCAATTGTTGCTGGGTATACCCAAACTTTTCAGTTAATTGAGAATACCCGGTCGCTTCTTCAATCGGGTTCAGGTCTGAGCGCTGGATATTTTCAATCAACGCAATTTCCAGCATTTCCCCATCGCTAAGCTCACGAATCAGAACCGGCACCTCATGAATGCCAGCTCTTTGCGCAGCTCTCCACCGTCTTTCACCAGCAACAATTTCATAAGTATGAGGCTCTTTGCCAGCGCGAACCACTAAAGGCTGCAACAAGCCTTTTTCGCGTATCGACTTGGCAAGCTCTTCGAGATCCTGCTCTTTGAAAGTTTTCCGTGGGTTATTCGGGCTACCCTTGAGAAACTCGATAGGCACATGGCGTAAACTACGCGCATCTTCGATCACACCTTCTTCAGTGATGTCATCCCCAATCAATGCGGCCAGGCCTCGACCAAGACGTTTTTTTGCTACCTGTGTCATCGTCAATATTTACTCTTATTTTAATTTGGTTTTTCTACTTTAAGCTGCAATCAATGTTCGCTCACGACGAATAATCTCTGAAGCCAAAGATATATACGCCTGACTGCCGGCGCAATTATTATCATACAACAATACCGGTTTTCCGTAGGAAGGCGCTTCTGAAATGCGAACATTCCGCGGAATGACTGTTTGATAAACCTTCTCTCCAAGAACGCTGCGAACATCATCTGCAACCTGCTCTGATAGAGAATTACGTTTGTCATACATTGTTAGAACAATTCCTTGCACCGTCAGGTTCGGGTTCAAGCTGGCCCGAACCCTCTCTACTGTTTTCAATAATTGGCTCAAACCCTCAAGAGCATAAAACTCACATTGTAACGGAACCAGAACGGCATCGGCAGAAGACAAAGCATTTATCGTAAGCAGGTTTAACGAAGGCGGGCAATCATATAGAATATATGTATAGTTTCGGGGACGAATCGAATCCTCTTGCATCGCCGCAATAGCATCTTTCATCCGGTAGGTTTTGCGATCGAATTGCGCCAGCTCCAGTTCCGCACCAAGCAAATCCATCGTCGAGGGGGCGCAATCCAGACCTGGGATTTCCGACTCCACTATAATAGAAGACAAAGTCGCCTCACCAACCAGAACGTGATATGTCGATTTTCTGGTATTGTCGCGCACCAGTCCAAGACCTGTACTTGCATTACCTTGTGGATCGATATCAATTATCAATACTTTTTCACCGACAGCAGCAAGGGCCGTACCGAGATTTATTGCTGTTGTTGTTTTACCAACACCACCTTTTTGATTAGCAACCGCCAAAATCCGCGGATTATTTACAGCCTTTGCTCTGACTTGAGATTGGCGCACGTTGGAAATCCTTTATACTAAGAATACACCCGCCAGCATAAGTGCGACTCGGGTGCTTTTGATAGTCTATATTCCAACATTTTGTGGTTTGCGTCAATTCACTGTCCACATCTAGTCCCTTCAAAAACAACATTTCTCCACTTTTTTCGACAAAAGGAGCAGACAGATCAATCAATTTAGGCAATGGCGCCAGTGCTCTGGCAAAAACAATCTGCACATTATCGGCCCATTCCCTGTCATATAAAGCTTCGATTCGATTGCAGTGCACATCAGCAGAAACCCCCAATAACCTTACCGCCTCCCTCAGGAAAGCAGCTTTCTTGCCATTGCTTTCTACCAGGTGAATATGAAACCCTCGCGGTGCCAATACCTCCGCCAGAATAATCCCAGGAATGCCCGCACCTGAGCCAAGATCAATTCCACAGTCGATATTTTCGGGAATGTGCTCAACCATTTGCAACGCGTCAGCAATATGCCGGGACCAAAGACGGGGAAGTTCTTGCGGACCAACCAGATTTATTCGCTTTTGCCACTTCTCCAGAAGACCGGCATAAATCTGTAGTTTTTCAAGTGATTCACGTGAAACATTAAACAATTTTGCAACATCACCCGGACTTGCATCTTCCTGGATTATTTTCACCATTACGCTGACCGGCGTAAATCAGGTCGCTTAATCAAACCAAGAATCAATGTTAGAGCCGCTGGGGTCATACCATCAATCCGTGCCGCTTGGGCTATGGTTGCCGGACGAACTGTTGATAGTTTCCGTGTCAATTCATTCGAAAGCCCCGCAAGACCAACATAATTAAAATCACCGGGAATTTTCAATTCCTCATCACGACGATACATTTCAATATCTTTTTGCTGTCGCTCTAGATAGCCAGCATAAACCGCATCAGCTTCTATTTGTTCAACCACCGTTCCCGAAAGATCATTTAAGGCAGGCCATACTTTTTTCAGGGTATCCATATTGATATCAGGATAGGCTAAAAGCTCTGCAACATTGCGCCGCTTGCCATTTTGGTTGACCTTGATACCAAATCTGTCTGCTTCTGGCGGAGACAGATTGAGTTTGGCTATCATTTTCCGCGCCTGATCCAGCTCCTGAAGTTTATCTGCAAAAACCAACGCCCGTGCATTTCCCACCACACCAAACTCAATTCCAATCGGGGTTAAGCGTTGATCGGCATTGTCAGCTCGCAACAACAAGCGGTATTCAGCCCGCGAGGTAAACATCCGGTATGGCTCGGAAACCCCTCTCGTTACCAAATCATCAATCATCACACCGATATAACTTTGTGAACGATCAAAAATCATCACCGGTTTATCGGCCGCCAATCGGCTGGCATTAACACCTGCGACTAGCCCTTGCGCCGCAGCTTCCTCATATCCGGTTGTACCATTTATCTGGCCGGCAAAAAACAAGCCCTTAATTCGTCTGGTTTGCAAACTGGAATCAAGTTCTCGCGGGTCGACATAATCATATTCAATAGCATACCCCGGTTTCAAAACCTTTACGTTCTCCAGTCCAGGAATTGTTTTCAAAAACGCTAATTGCACATTAATAGGAAGAGACGTTGAAATACCATTCGGATAAACTGTGCTGTCATCCAGACCTTCCGGCTCTAGAAAAATCTGGTGTCCGGGTTTTTCCTTAAAGCGCACCACTTTATCTTCAATTGACGGGCAATATCGCGGCCCCACACTTTCGATTTGCCCTGAATAAATAGCCGACTTGCTAAGGTTTTCACTAATGATACGATGCGTTTCTTCAGTCGTGGTTGTGAGATAACAGGCGATCTGGGGCGTGGTTATCTCCGCAGTCAGGAATGAAAACGGTACCGGATCTACGTCCGCTTCCTGTCTTTCCAAATTGTCCCAATTGATACTGTCACCATCAAGACGCGCCGGAGTACCGGTTTTTAATCTGCCAAGTTCAAATCCTGCTTCATCCAGCATTTGAGATAATTCATTTGCCGGTTCTTCACCCATACGTCCGGCAGGTGTCGTTTCATCGCCAATATGAATAACACCACGCAAAAATGTCCCGGTGGTCAACACCACAGATTTGGCACCAATCACCGTGCCATCGGCCATAACAACACCGCAAACCCGATTATCATCGAGGTCAAAAGAATGCACGGCACCTTCTATAACAGTCAGGTTTTTCTGGTCGGAAATCAGTTGCTGAACAGCTTTGCGATAAAGTTTTCGATCAGCCTGGGTACGTGGACCGCGAACTGCCGGGCCTTTGGAACGATTGAGCAAGCGAAACTGAATGCCGGCCGCATCCGCAGCCCTGCCCATAAGGCCATCCAGTGCATCCACTTCACGTACCAAATGACCTTTACCCAATCCGCCGATAGCCGGATTACAGGACATCTCGCCAATTGTAGAAAATTTGTGAGTGACCAGCGCCGTGCGAGAGCCACAACGAGCTGCCGCTGCTGCTGCTTCAGTCCCGGCATGACCTCCGCCAACCACGATTACATCAAATTGCTTCATAAATTTATCTCTTTGAATTTATCGCACTGGTTTATCTTTATAGACTGCAAAAGGTCAAAGGTTTTCTCAAAACATAGTTTCACGTGAAACATAAAACGCGGAAATCAAGAGAAATGGCTACTTTCCCACACAAAAATCACGAAAAATGACATCAAGCAAGTCTTCCACGTCAATCCGGCCCACCAGTTTACTTAACTGATTAGCAGCCATACGCAATTGCTCTGCAGCAAGTTCCAGTGAACCATGCTCTTCATTCAACGCCCCGTCTATCCCTTCAACGCACATCATCAAAGCAGATTTTTGCCGTTCCCGCGAAATAAGAGCCGGCTCCATACCGCCAAATTTCTCCTCCACACGTTCGCAAAGCAAGTTTATAAATGCTTCCATACCAGCGCCTGTTTTTGCCGAAATCATCAGATCTCTGGAATTCGCGGATATATTTTCATGATCCAGTAAATCAGCTTTATTCACGACAACTATTTTTTCTGCTTCTGTTTGCAACAATAGATTTTCAACATCCTGCCCAAGCACTGTTACCCATATAACAAGGTCAGCTTTTCTGCTGGCCGCCTTGGTTCGCTCCATTCCTGCCTGTTCAATCTCATCCTGAGAACCATCCCGCAAACCCGCAGTGTCTGATACAATGACCGGAATACCGTTTAGGTCGAGCTGAACCTCCAAAACATCACGGGTCGTCCCGGGAATGTTCGAAACAATAGCAACGTCCCGGCGAGCCAGATAATTAATAATACTGGATTTTCCAACATTGGGTTCTCCAGCCAGTACAACTCTCACACCATCACGTACAATCTCACCTCTCACGCTGTCAGTAAGATGTTTCTCCATATCGTTTCGCAGGTGAATCAATTTATCCCGGAATCCGGCCAGAGCATTTTCGTTAACATCATCTTCCTCGATAAAATCAATCGAAGCCTCCAAATAACCAAGAACGCCAATTAACTCTTTGCGCCATCGATTAAATACAGCACTTGCTGCACCTTTGGATTGATTAAGGGCTTGAAGTCTTTGCACCTCTGTTTGAGCATGAATAAGATCCCCCAATCCTTCAATCTCAACCAGATCAAGTCGACCATTCAAAAACGCCCGGCGAGTAAACTCCCCAGCTTCTGCCTGACGACACCCCTCAATTTCCGATAACGCATCAACAACAGCTGATACAGTGGCCCTACCGCCATGGATCTGAAATTCCACCACATCTTCACCAGTGAACGTGCCCGGTCCCGGAAACCACAAGACCAGACATTCATCCAATAATACATCTTTGGTTGGGTGAAAAAGTTGCCTGAAGCTGGCTTGCCTGGCTTTCACCGGTTTTTTACACATCAGTGAAATACACAGTTTTGCCTGTAATCCAGACACTCTTATAACCGCGACCCCAGCCAGTCCTGCACCAGAAGACAAACTGTATATGGTTTGATGACTTGATAGTTTATTCATGGTTTATTTCGGTAACGAATCGAACTTCTGTTAATGCCACATGGCAACGCCTGTCTATCGACATCTCAAACTCATCATGACAATATCGCCCAATGACAAAAAATCTTCTTATACATGAAACAAGCCCATATCTCCTACAACACAAGGATAACCCAGTCCACTGGTATCCATGGGGACAAAAAGCTTTCGATGCTGCCAAATCCACCGATAAACCTATCCTGCTTTCCATTGGATATGCTGCCTGTCACTGGTGTCATGTCATGGCTCATGAAAGTTTTGAAGATCAGCAAACCGCAGATCTGATGAATTCAAAATATATCAATGTCAAAATCGACAGGGAAGAATACCCTGACGTCGACAAACTTTATATGGACGCCATTCATGCATTTGGTGAACAGGGCGGCTGGCCGCTGACTGTATTTCTTGAACCTGATGGAACACCTTTTTGGGGCGGAACCTATTTCCCCAAAACACCGCAATACGGCCGACCAAGTTTTTCACAGATCTTGAATGCACTTTCCGAAACATGGAATTCTCAAAGAGAAAAAATTACCACAAACAAGCAGGCAGTTCTCAAAGCGCTGGAAAGAGAAAATAACAGCACCAACCAAAATAAAACCATCAACCCGGACATATTACTGAGAGCAGCTGAGCAAATTGTTGCCGCAACAGATCAAACTCATGGAGGTCTGTCCGGCGCACCAAAATTTCCGCAAACAACAATCTACACCCTTTTATGGCGAATGTATCTGAAAACCGGAAATGAGCACTACCGAAAATCCGTCCTGACCACCTTAACCCATCTTTGCCAGGGCGGAATTTACGATCACCTCGCGGGTGGATTTGCCCGCTATAGCGTAGATGCGCGCTGGCTAGCTCCCCATTTTGAAAAAATGCTCTACGATAATGCCCTAATTATCGATTTACTTGTTTTGGTAAACAATACTGAAAACAACGCATTATTTCGGAAGCGAATCGAAGAATCAACCGATTGGCTGATAAATGAAATGACAACGCAGGAGGGTACCTTCGCAGCCAGCTATGATGCTGATTCAGAAGGCGAAGAAGGCACCTATTATGTCTGGTCATACCGGGAAATTTCAGAGGTCATACCGGAACCGAATCGAGATTTGTTTTGTCAAACCTATGATGTAAGCCAACAGGGTAACTGGGAGGGCAAGAACATCCTGAACCGTCTCTACAGTCTCCAAGAGCTTGATCAGCAAAGCGAAGATGCTCTGGCCAGCGCCAGGAAAAAACTTCTCAAGCGACGGGTCGACCGGCCAAAACCCGGTTGGGACGACAAAACACTCGCTGACTGGAACGGCCTCACAATCTCCATGCTATGTAACGCAGGCTTTTCCCTGTCACGATTTGACTGGATAGACAAAGCCCGCTCTGCCTATTCAAGCTTGATTAAAAATATGTGGGATTCAAACGGCTTGTATCATTCGTATCGCAATGGAAAAACAACAAATGTTGCAACAGCTGATGACTACGCAAATATGGCCAAAGCAGCCCTTAGCCTTTTTGAAGCAACTAACGAAAGCCAATACCTTAACGACGCCGATTCATTGCTAGAGTTGATCGATAAATACCACTGGAATCAAAACAACGGCGGGTATTACTTTGCTTCATCCAGAGCAAAGAACCTGTTGGTTCGATCGTGTCAGGGTCATGATGATGCCACCCCAAATGCCAATGGAACCATGTTGACCAATCTCGCCAAACTCTATGCGCTAACCGGCCATACCCGGTACGACCAAAAAGCCAACGATATTGTCCAGGCATTTTCCGATAACGCTGTTTCAACTCCGATGGCATATACCGGCTTTCTTCGCGGTTTTCTTGATCTGATAGACCACACCCAGATTGTCTTGCTGGTCCCCGACACTGTTTCCGATATATCGACAATCATCCAAACTCTACATACAACCGGCTTACCGGCAACCATAACAGTCAGCCATGAGCGATCAGTATTACCTGACCTTCATCCAGCTAAAGATAAAATAGTGATAAACGGCAAGCCGACCATTTACATTTGTAAAGGAAAAGTCTGTTCGGAACCGATAACTGATTTATCAACATTGAAAAATGTAATGTCTGATCTGTAGCTAAAACAATCAGACATTCATTGAATCAAAGAACTCATTGTTATCTTTGGTTTGACGAAGTTTATCCAACAAAAACTCGATCGCATCGGTCGTACCCATTGGATTCAAAATCCGGCGCAAAACAAATGTTTTCTTCAAGAGATCGGGTTCGACAATCAACTCTTCTTTTCTGGTACCCGATTTGAGAATATCAATTGCCGGGTAAACCCGCTTATCAGCAACTTTACGATCCAGAATAATTTCAGAGTTGCCGGTTCCTTTAAATTCTTCAAAAATAACCTCATCCATGCGGCTACCAGTATCAATCAACGCCGTAGAAATAATGGTTAAGGAACCGCCTTCTTCAATATTCCGGGCAGCACCAAAAAATCGTTTTGGCCGTTGCAGCGCATTTGCATCAACACCACCGGTAAGAACCTTGCCCGATGAAGGAACCACCGTATTATACGCCCGACCAAGCCTGGTGATCGAATCCAGCAAAATCACCACATCACGGCCATGCTCAACCAACCGTTTGGCTTTTTCTATCACGATTTCTGCAACTTGCACGTGACGTGATGCCGGCTCATCAAACGTTGAACTAATCACTTCGCCCTGAACAGAACGCTGCATATCAGTAACTTCTTCTGGCCTTTCATCAATCAACAACACCAACAAATAACACTCAGGATGATTGGTCGCTATTGACTGGGCAATGTTCTGCAGCAAAACCGTTTTACCGGTTCTTGGCGGCGCAACAATAAGCCCCCGTTGACCCTTGCCAATCGGTGCCACCAAATCAATAACCCGCCCGGAATAATCCTTTTTAGTTGGGTCACTAATCTCCATTTCCAATCGTTCATCTGGGTACAGCGGTGTCAAATTATCAAAGTGTACTTTATGGCGCGCTTTCTCGGGATCTTCAAAATTAACCAGATTAACTTTTATTAGGGCAAAATAGCGCTCACCCTCTTTTGGGCCCCTGATATCACCCTCAATTGTATCGCCGGTTTTCAAGCTGAATTTTCTAATTTGACTTGGGCTGACATAGATATCATCAGGCCCGGCCAAATAGTTGGCATCAGGTGAGCGCAAAAATCCAAAACCGTCCTGAAGAACTTCAACGACGCCTTCGCCAATAATATTAACCCCACTCTCAGCAAGTTCTTTAAGAATAGAAAACATCAATTCCTGCTTGCGCAAGGAACTGGCACTTTCAACTTCCAAAGACTCGGCAAAACTCAACAACTCAGCCGGAGTTTTTGCTTTAAGATCAAATAATTTGATCTCGCTCAGATCGCTAAAGTCAGTCATATTATCATCTCGAGATTACAATATTATAGAAAATATTTTGAAACTGCACCGACGTCAATAAAATTACAAAGCCGGTAAAAAATAAGGAAATTCCGTATTGTCAAAGCCAGAACAGCTAAACGGACCCGCATTGTATCAGTATTTAGAAATATTTCCAGCGATATTTAATATCACAAGCCTTTAGCCATCAAATTCACGAACAGCATCTATCATTTGATAAATATGATCAATATTGGTCGTTTGGCGAACACCATGACCAAGATTAAAGATATGACGGTTCATCGGCAGTTTGGAGACAATATGTCTAACGCTTTCACGCAAGCCCTTACCACCCGTATCCAAAAGCACAGGATCAAGATTTCCTTGAACAACAATTTTATCCACCAGCTCGCGTGCTATCCAGTCTATTGGTAGCGAAGACTCAACACCGATGGCCTGAAAAGAAATACGATCACAAAAATCCAGTTGCCCGGCGCCCAGGCCTTTTGCAAAACCAATTACCGGAACATTCACACCCCGTTTGCGAATTCCCTCGACAATCTTTGCAATGGGTTCATAGCAATACTTTTCTCGTTGCAGGTCTGGAAGATCACTCGCCCAACTATCAAATATCTGCAAAACTTCCACACCCGCTTCAACTTGAGCAACCAGATAATCAATCGAACTTGTAACCAGCTTGTCGATCAACAGATCAAACCACGGTTCACCGTCAAATGCAGCCTTCTTGGCCAAAAACCGATCTGATGAGGTCCCCCCCTCGATCATATAAGTCGCAACCGTCCAGGGAGCGCCGCAAAAGCCTATGAATGCCACATGGCTGTCAAGTTCAGGCTTTACATTCTTCACCGTCTCCATCACAGGAGATAAAAATTCAACTATTCCCTCTGTACGCAGCTCTTCAACTTCTCTCAAAGATCGTACTGTCGAAACCTTTGGACCCTCATTCTGGACAAAACCAAGATCACAACCCATTGCCTGGGGAATAACCAGAATATCAGAAAACAATATGGCCGCATCCAGATCAAATCGTTTTAACGGTTGCAAGGTAACCTCAGCAGCCAGTTCAGGATTATAGCAAAGATCCAAAAATGACCCGGCTGTTTTTCTAACCTTGCGATACTCTTCCAAATAACGACCAGCTTGTCTCATAAACCACAATGGTCTGCGTGTATTTGAACCATCAGTTAAAACGTCTATCAGTGCTTTTCCATGTGAAGACGAGGAAGAACTAGAAACCATTATTAATAAAACCTTAATTATATTGTTTTTGTTGTATAACTGTGGATTTCGTGGATAACATCATCCACAAGTTTTCAGCAATTTTGTTAACAGCCATCATTTTATCAAGAAAACAATGACAAAAGACAACAGGACAAAAAACCACGGCTTATCAATAAACTAAACTATAGAAAAACAGCATATCAACAGGTTATCCAAAGTTATCCTTAAAATCATATTTATCCTCTAAATCATCATCAATTTTTCCCAAAGAAATCACTTGTTGTTATTGTTAACAATTTAATCATTAAACTTAATGTTTTATTAAGAACTGAACCAAACAGCAACTCTTCCACAAGTTTTGCCGATGAGAGTGAGAATAAAAAGTGAATAAAAAACAGCAATTGTTCTTTCATATTCATCTGGTTTCTGATGCAACCGGTGAAACCCTCGATACAGTGGCTCGAGCAACAACAGCTTGTTACCATAATCATGAAGCCATTCAACATGCCTACTCTCTGGTTCGAACATCCAAGCAACTCGAGCGGGTTATTCTGGAAATAGAAAAGCAACCAGGTATTGTTCTTTTCACAATGATTGATGAGGAGCTTCGCCACGAACTTGAAACCCATTGTATTCGTATCGGCGTTCCATCCATCTCTATTCTTGATCCGGTAATTTCAACCCTGGCCAATTATTTAAATGCAAAAAGTCAACCGGTCATAGGCGGTCAACACAATCTGAACGCCGATTATTTCCGTAGGATTGAAGCGCTGAATTTTACCATGGTTCACGATGATGGCCAGCACGTTCAAGATATTGAAAATGCTGATGTTATTTTGATCGGTATCAGCAGAACATCCAAAACACCAACAAGTATCTATCTGGCCAACCGCGGGGTAAAAGTAGCAAATGTACCCCTGGTTCCCGAAATCGGTATTCCACCGCAACTGGAAAAAGCTCAAAAGCCGTTGGTGGTCGGACTTATTGCTTCCACGGAAAGAATAGCGCAGATTCGACGGCATCGACTGGAAACCTTAAATGAACAAACCTCCACTCAATATGTTGACAGAGCCGCAATTACCAAGGAAATAGCTCATATGAAGAAGCTATGTGTCCGTCATAATTGGCCTGTTTTGGATGTAACACGGCGCTCGATAGAGGAAACAGCTGCTGCCATTCTGAATTTGTACAATGAAAAGAAAAATAAAACCCAGCAAGGTACCGTCTTTAATGTCTGATAATTCACTGATAATTTTAGCATCAAAAAGTAAAAGCCGACAGCAATTGATGCAAAATGCCGGACTTGAGTTCCAACAACATGTTTCAAACGTAAACGAAGACATTATCAAGGAAACCTTCCTTAAATCGGGTGAGCCATCTGATCTGGCCCTCATTCTTGCTCATGCAAAGTCTCTTGATGTTTCAAGCCGGTTTCCGGGCTCTTGGGTAATTGGTGCAGATCAGACGCTTCTATTTGATGGCAAAATTTATGATAAACCAGTCTCTGATCAAGATGCGCGAGATCAGCTCCTTAAATTAAGAGATCAAACTCACCAGTTGGAAACAGCCGTTTCGATCGCAAAGAATAATGAAATAATCTGGAGTTATTCCGAGCCGTCTTATCTGAAGATGCGAAATTTCTCTCCTGAATTTCTGGGAAAGTATCTTGCTGCAGAGGGTGACAATGTCAAAACTTCCGTAGGTGGTTACAAGCTGGAAGGTTTGGGCTTGCAATTGTTTGAAAAAATCGATGGCGATTTCTTCTCTATACTTGGATTGCCGATGCTTAAATTGCTCGATTTTCTTCGACAACAGAAGCTGATTGAAACTTGAGATTTGACAATGAAAAAAACTGGTAATCAGAAAGCCTGTGTGATTGGCTGGCCAATCAAGCATTCGCGATCACCTCTTATTCATGGTTTTTGGTTGGAAAAATATGGGGTTTCGGGATCATACGAGAAAATTGCTGTTGCCCCAGAAAACCTTTCACAATTTCTGAAAGACATGTCCAAAAACGGTTTCCAGGGTTGCAACGTAACTATCCCCCATAAAGAAAAAGTTTTCAAAGAAGTTTTTGTAAATGACGTACTGACTAAAAGAATTGGCGCAGTAAATACGGTATTTACTGAGGGTGGAGAGTTGTTAGGACTCAATACCGATGGATATGGTTTTATATCGAATCTAAAATCAGGCGTAAAATCGTGGAATTCTGCCGGAAAATCAGCAATGATAATTGGTGCTGGCGGTGCTGCGCGAGCTATTATTGCTATCTTGTTGGAGGATGGTGTTGAAAGAATTGACTTGGTCAATCGAACACCATCAAGAGCAAGTGCCCTTGCAAAAGAATTCGGAGACCGTGTTCACGCATACGGTTTTGATGAAATGTCTAGCTGTCTGAGAAAAGCAGATTTACTGATAAATACCACGTCGCTAGGTATGACGGGCCAGCCACCATTGGAAATTTCGTTAGAGAGCTTATCTTCTTTGTCTGTTGTAACAGATATTGTTTATGATCCCCTTGAAACAGATCTGTTGAAACAAGCAAAATCAAATGGCAATCCCACCGTCGACGGACTTGGGATGTTATTACATCAAGCGGTGCCTGGATTTGAAAAATGGTTTGGTATCAGGCCGGAAGTTACAGAAGAATTACGACAATTGATTGTGGATGATCTTATGAAAGATGATGAGCAATGATCCTTGGTCTGACCGGCTCGATTGCGATGGGTAAATCCACAACAGCAGACATGTTTAAAAAACTGGGCTGTCCGGTTTTCGATGCTGATCGTGCTGTCCATAAACTTTACGATGTCGGCGGTGAGGCAGCGCGGGAAATTGGCCGGATTTACCCCGACTTAATTGACAATGGCATGGTAAATCGTCCAGCTCTCGTAGAGAAAATCGCCAAGGAAAAAACAGTATTGTCTCGAATCGAAAAAATTGTCCATCCAATGGTTCGATCATTGGAAAAACAGTTTGTTTCGATGCAAAACAAATTGGGTAAAAAGATCATCGTTTTAGATATACCATTACTCTTTGAAAGCGACCGTACCCAGGATGTTGATGTTGTAGTGGTCGTTTCTACAACGCCCGATATCCAGCTTGAGAGAGCCATGGCTCGTCCCGCAATGACAGCAGAAAAACTGGATATGATTTTATCGCGTCAAACCCCTGATAAAGAAAAGCGTGATCGAGCTGATTATGTCATTGATACCAGCAAATCATTTGCCGATACATTTAATCAGGTAAAAGCTCTGGTAAAAAAGCTTGATCCGGCCAACCCATGTTTGGAGGTTTGAATGCGCGAAATTGTGTTGGATACAGAAACCACCGGCCTTGATCCCTCAAGAGGGGACCGGGTGGTTGAAATCGGTGCTCTTGAGCTGATAAATCATCTGCCAACCGGACAGCAGTTTCATAAATACATCAATCCTGAACGCGATATGCCGGCAGAAGCTTTCGCGGTGCATGGTTTATCTGAGGAGTTCTTAAACGACAAACCGCTATTTACAGATATTGCCATCGAGTTTGAGGATTTTGTCAAAGGCGACACGTTGATTATTCACAATGCCTCTTTTGACGTCAAATTTCTCAATGCCGAGCTCATTCGAATTAATCGTACTGTTTTAACTTTCGATCGGGTAATCGATACTTTGATGTTAGCCCGCAAAAAACATCCTGCCGGGCCAAACAGTTTGGACGCATTGTGTCGGCGCTACAAAATTGACAACTCAATGCGCGATATTCACGGCGCCTTGCTCGACTCTGAGTTATTGGCAGGTGTTTATCTTGAGCTAATTGGTGGGCGTCAAACATCTCTGACTTTGGCAGGACAGGAAGTCAAAGAAACAACAACTAAAATTATTGATAAAAAGCCCAGCGAACAAAGAGCAAGTCCACTGGCTTCAAGACTTACACAAGAAGAAATTGCTGCCCATGAGAAGTTGATCAGTTCATTTAAAGTAGAATCCATATGGAATGAACTAACCGGCAAAAAAAGCCCGTAAGAAGTTATCCCACGGGCTTTTTTGAAAACTGTTCGTGCTTTTTAGCTGACAACAGGTGCATCGTCACCTTCGGCAACGCGTTTTTCATACATGCTGGCAAAATCGATTGGATCGAGCATTAGCGGAGGAAATCCGCCCTTTTGTGTAGCATCAGCCAATATTTGACGGGCAAATGGGAAAATCATTCGTGGACATTCGACCAGAATAATCGGGTGAAGGGCATCTTCTGGAATATTTTCCAGTCGGAAAATCCCGGCATATAACAATTCTGCTGCAAACACTGCGTTTCCATCGTGAACCGCCTGAGCTTCAATATGCAGTTCCACCTCAAAATCAGTTGCTGCGAGGTTCTTGGCATTTACATTCACAGAAATATTGATTTCTGGTTGGCCATCCTGGATCGCCAGGGATTGTGGCGCGTTTGGATTTTCAAAAGACAAATCTTTTAGATATTGGCCAAGAATATTCAGTGAAGGTTGTCCATCGTTTTGTTCGCCAGCTGCACCGCCATCCGGTGCACCATTGGATGCAGCTGCTTTTTTTGGAGCTTTCTTTGCTGTCTTTTTGACAGCTTTTTTCGTTGCCTTGACCATTGATATTTTCCCGCATTTTTTTGGTTTTAGAGATTGTCCCCCAATTGGAGGAACCTGTGGAGTTTAGTTGTTGTGTTGGCTAACATTTATCGCACTTTTCCGCAAGTCTGTCTCTACAAACTACCCGGGCAAGTTACGGTATTCTGCGATCACCTGATTTGCGGGGATCTTTTATTTCTGTTGCTTCTCCATCAATGACCGTCCCGCCGCCCTGTTGTTTTGGCGATGACTGATAATGGCTTGAAAACTCACTCGTGTTTACGCTTATTGATCCATTTGCCTTGATCCAGGCCCAAACTTTGTAGGCGATCGACAGCCGCAAAGGGGGTATCAGAAAGAGAAAACCGATAGCGTCTGTAAGAAAACCAGGTGTAAGCAGCAACAAACCCGCAATCAGAATAAATACGCCATGAACCACCTGTTCAATCGGAGATTTTTGTTGGGCCATGTTTTCCCGAGCATCATTAAGCGCTTTAAAACCTTGCTGTCTGACCAATATGGCTCCAATGATTGCGGTAAGCAAAATGCCCAGCAGGGTCAGCGGCAAGCCAACCACAGAGCCGACTTGAATAAAGGTGGCTATTTCCAGAATTGGAATGATGACAAAAAGAGCAAATAGAATAAGTGGCAAAGAAATCACCGGAAAATTATGAAACCAGAGCAAAACACATTACAACATCGTAATGAACACCGCTGTTTTTTGCAGACACCATTGGAGTCTTGCAGCGACTACTATATATGTATCAACGAATTAGTTTTAAACCCATAGTATTTTTTACAAAGTTAGCATTTGGCAATGAACGAGACATTTGATCCAGTCACCCTGATATTGATAGTAGCAGCTGTTATCGTGTTTTTTAAGCTGCGCGGTGTTTTGGGACAGAAAACCGGACATCAGGATCCTTTTGATCCTTTTGAGAAACCGCCCCAAAATAGCGAGCAACAATCTTCCAGAAAAGACCCCGGAAAAGACCGTGCTGAAGATGATGACAGCAATGTCATTGCGATGCCCGGTTCAAAAGCACCAGCCGATCCCGGCAAAGACACAGATATACCGCCCGTTTGGGAAGGGGTTGCTGATAAAGGTAGCAAAATAGCGGCTACTCTTGAACAAATTCAGCAGCAAGAACACGGGTTTTCAGCTGCACAGTTTCTTGATGGCGCAAAAGCTGCTTACGAGATGATTGTCGTCGGCTTTGCCAATGCTGATAAAAAATCACTGAAAGACCTTCTTTCCAAGGAAGTGTATGGTGGTTTTTCTTCAGCTATTGATGATCGAAAAAAGCAGGGTTTGACCATGACAACCCAGTTTATTGGAATCGACCATGCTGATATCGTCAATGCCATTATGGAAAACAAAAAAGTTTTTCTGACCGTCAGATTTGTCAGCGAACTGGTATCAGTTGTTAACGACAAAGGTGGCAAAGAAGTTGAAGGCAATGCAAGCGAGGTACAGGTCGTTACTGATATCTGGACTTTTGAACGCAATTTGTCCTCGCGGGACCCGAACTGGCGATTGGTTGCAACAGATGGCGATGAAGCATAACCAAAATTGTTTGCAGCAATCAAGCTAATGAGATTTGCAGGCTGGAAACTTGCAATTGTCTCTTTTGCCGCCGGTCTGGTAGTTTTTTTCGCAATGGTTTATGTGATAATGGAACAAGCAGTGCCTATCCTGACAGAAACCGAATTTTCAAAAATGGAAAGCTGGTCAGGTTCTGACAAAACAGGCTCATTAAAGGCTTTTCGTCGATCCTGCGGCCGGATGAAACAGGATGACAGAGCGTTTTCCAAGAAGCCGGCCTTTGGTGGCCGTTTCAAGGATTGGCAGGCAGTTTGTGCGATCTCAGAGAAATTGGGCCAGAAACCAACCGCAGATGAAATAAATTCGTTTTTTGAAAATCACTTCACGCCGATAATTGTAAATGATCCTGTTTTGGAACAAGGCCTGTTTACCGGTTATTTTGAGCCGGTGGTTGAGGGCAGTCTTTCGCCAACGGACTATTATAATATACCGGTTTTCAAACGCCCAGACGATCTCGTTACTTTTACCCAGGATCAGGAAAAACAAACCGGACTTCGTTATGGGCGATTGGTAAATGGTAAACCGGCACCCTATTATACCCGCCAGGAAATTGAACAGGGTCACTTAAATGGCAAGGGTCTGGAACTGGTATGGTTGAAGAACCGGGCTGACGCCTTTTTTATGCAAGTGCAGGGCTCAGGCCGGGTGAATTTGCCAAATGGTGATGTCATGCGACTGGCCTATGCCGGCAAAACCGGATTGCCATATACAGCAATTGGCGGGGTTCTGATAGCCGATGGTGAACTGGAAAAAAGTACACTTTCGATGCAAACCATTCGTCAGTGGATGGATGAGAATCCGCAAAAATCACAAAGCCTGATGTGGAAAAACAAATCATTTGTCTTTTTTCGCCAATTGCCTGAAATTGATCCCGGCCTTGGCCCTGTTGGTGCTCAGCATGTCAATCTAACACCACATGTCAGTCTCGCAATTGATCGGCGCTATTGGGCTTTTGGCACACCGATTTGGCTCGATACTAAAATAGAAATGTCGCAATCAGAGAGCCCAAAACAATGGCGTTCGCTGCTAGTTGCTCAGGATACCGGATCAGCCATTCGTGGATATGCCCGGGGTGACGTTTTCTGGGGTAGCGGTGATCAGGCAGCCCTGATTGCCGGGCAAATGAAAGCTGCGGGAAAGATGACTGTTTTGTTGCCAAAGCCCCTTGCTCAAAAGCTGCTGGATCAGTGAGATGGCAAACAGGCGCAAAAAGCCTTTGGCGGTATCAAAAATGGTTCCCGATTTCAGTTTGTGGGCTCGGGTAAGCAAGACAGTTGATCCACTTAATCCGGATCTGGCAAAAGAGCTGGAGAAATTCGAAGCGTTGAGTATTCCTGCTGTGTGCAAACCGGTTAAGCCGGTTATGACAGTAAACACTCTAAAGAAAAGCGCAGCTCGATTGCCAAACCCGCGCTCTTTTGAATTTACCGGCCTTGATCGTCGCCAGCAGCAAAAATTATTGCGTGGTCAGGTGAACATTGAGGCACGTATTGATCTGCATGGCGAAAGTCTGGAAACCGCCCGGATGAAATTGTGGCGTTTTCTTTCCTCTTGTGCTGATCAGGGTTTGCGGACAGTTCTGGTTATCACAGGAAAGGGCTCATCAGAATTCACTAGACATACACTGCACGGCCGTGATTTTCATCATTCAGAACCACGCAGCGGCCGGTTGCGAAACGCATTGCCTGACTGGCTTCATGAGCCGGAGTTTAGATCGCTGGTGTCAGGCTTTCAGCCAGCCCACCCCAAGCACGGAGGTGGCGGCGCGGTGTATATAAAACTGCGCAATCTTGCCAAAAGAAATCAATACCCATGACCCCATTTGGCGAACGTATCAGGCAGTTAAGAGCAGCCAAGCAAGTGACCATGAAAGAAATGGCCAAAGCTATCGGTGTTTCGGCTCCCTACTTATCCGCCCTGGAACACGGCAACCGTGGGCGACCAAGCTGGTACCTGTTACAGCGCACAATCAGCTATTTTAATATCATTTGGGATGATGCAGAAGAACTTGTCCAGCTCGCGAGACTTTCTCATCCCCGTATCACCATTGACACCAGCGGATTGTCACCACAGGCAACCGAACTGGCAAACCGCCTGGCTGATGAGATTAAAGATATGAGTGACGATCAGCTATCCACGCATTTGGATTTGTTTGTTGCTGACAGGCTAGGCAATACGGCAGACACTGCTAAAGAATAAACCGTGACAGGTCGGCATTTTTCGCAAGGTCGCCAATATTACTTTCAACAAATTCAGCATCAATTGAAACAGTTTCACCATCCCGGTCGGTGGCAGTAAAACTGATTTCATCAAGAACCCGCTCCATTACCGTTTGCAACCGTCGTGCACCAATGTTTTCAACGCTGGTATTTACCTGAACAGCAATTTCCGCCAGCGCATCAATCGCATCATCGCTAAACTCAAGCGTGACGCCTTCTGTCGCCAACAGCGCGATATATTGTTTAATCAGGCTTGCTTCCGGTTCGGTTAGTATTCGTTTGAAATCTTCCTTGGTAAGGGGCCGAAGTTCGACCCGAATTGGCAGGCGTCCTTGCAACTCCGGCAACAGGTCTGAAGGTTTGGCCACATGAAATGCGCCCGATGCAATAAACAAAATATGATCAGTTTTCACTATACCGTATTTAGTCGAAACAGCAGTTCCTTCAAGCATTGGCAACAGATCGCGCTGAACACCTTCGCGGCTGACATCACCGCCTTGCCTTTCAGACCGGGCGCAAACTTTGTCAATCTCATCAAGAAAAACGATACCGTTGTTCTCAACCACATCTATTGCTTCTTCGACCAACTGTTCCTCATCAAGTAGCTTGTCGCCTTCTTCCGCAATCAGAACCTCGTAACTTTCTTTTACCGTCATCCGCCGGGTTTTTGTTTGGGGGCCCATCGCCTTGCCCATCATTTCTGACAAATTCAGCATGCCCACCGATGATCCCGGCATACCGGGAATTTCAAAACTCGGCATTCCACCACCACCAGTGTCTGCCACTTCAATTTCAATCTCCTTGTCATCGAGCGTTCCTTCCCGCAGTTTTTGCGAAAATGAAGCACGCGTTGCCTCTGAAGCAGATTCACCCACCAAAGCTACCAATACTCTTTCTTCGGCATTTACATGAGCTTTGGCTTTCACTTCCTTGCGTTTTTTTGCCCGGACCAGTGAAATGGATGTTTCTGTGAGATCGCGGATCATTTGCTCCACATCACGCCCGACATAACCAACCTCTGTGAATTTGGTTGCCTCAACTTTGATAAACGGTGCATTGGCCAGTTTTGCCAATCGCCGGGCAATTTCAGTTTTGCCAACCCCGGTCGGGCCAATCATCAAGATATTTTTGGGCAGGACTTCTTCGCGCAATTCATCATCAAGTTGTTTACGCCGCCAGCGATTGCGCAGGGCAATGGCTACAGCTCGTTTGGCATCATTTTGGCCAATGATGTAACGGTCAAGTTCTGAAACAATTTCCCGTGGAGAAAAATCAGTCATTTTATTACTCTCGAATTTAATAAACCAAATTTAGGCCAGATTATTCTGCATCAAGTGTTTCAACCGTCAGATTACCGTTGGTATAAACACAAATTTCCGCTGCAATTGCCATCGCTCGCCGGGCGATTGTTTCGGCGTCATGATCAGTATCCATCAAGGCGCGAGCAGCTGCCAGAGCATAATTGCCACCTGAACCAATACCAATTGCGCCGCCTTCCGGCTCCAGAACATCTCCTGTACCAGTCAAAACCAAAGAAACAGTTGCATCAACCACGATCATCATCGCTTCAAGCTTGCGCAAATAGCGATCCGTCCGCCAGTCCTTGGCCAATTCGACACAAGCGCGGGTTAACTGCCCTGGATGTTGTTCGAGTTTGGTTTCAAGTCGTTCAAACAAAGTCATCGCATCAGCCGTTGCTCCGGCAAATCCTGCAACAACCCCGCCCGCACCCAAAGGGCGCACCTTGCGGGCATTTGACTTGATCACCGTGTTGGCCAGACTGACCTGTCCGTCGCCGGCAATAACCACTTTGTTGCCTTTTCGAACGGTCAAAATAGTTGTGCCGTGCCATTGCTCGATCTGGTTTTGGTTGGACATAAAGCCTCCGTTTTGTAACTGATACCCATTTAAGGTGTTGATACGGTAATGAAAAGACCCTATTTGCAAATAAACAGTACAGTTAAACAAAGAAAAATACAAAGTTGGCGGCAGAGGCAAGACCTGCTAAAAGGCATGCAGAATACGCCTTCAGGACCAACAGGAACAACTGATCAATGCGCACTGTAAAAGTTGAACGCAAAACCACAGAAACCAGTATTTCCGTCGAATTAAACCTCGATGGTACTGGCAAATTTGATGTTGAAACAGGTATCGGCTTTCTCGATCATATGCTGGAGCAACTCTCAAAACACTCTCTTATTGACTTGAAAGTGCGTGCTCAGGGTGATCTTCATATCGATATGCACCACACCACAGAAGATTGTGGAATTGCCATCGGTCAGGCCGTTGCCAAAGCATTGGGTGAGCGCAGAGGTATTACCCGCTATGCCAGCTGCTATCTGCCGATGGATGAGACCCTGGTTAGGGTCGCGCTGGATATTTCAGGCCGCCCGTTTCTGGTCTGGAAAGCTGAATTTTCTCGGCCTAAAATCGGCGATATGGATACAGAATTATTCCGCGAATGGTTTCAGGCGTTTTCCCAGCACGCCGGTATTACGCTGCATGTTGAAGCACTTTATGGTGAAAACAACCACCACATCGCAGAAAGCTGTTTTAAGGGCCTTGCCCGCGCTATACGTCAGGCCATCGAAGTTGATCAGCGTCAGGCAGATGTCATTCCATCGACCAAGGGCTCTTTGAGCGGCTAACGGATTTTCCCATGAACCTTTACACTGTACATTATCGTCGTGAAGCTGAAAACAGCCTGACCGGGCTGGCACAAGATGTTGTCATGGTAAAAGACGGATTTAACTGGTCAGCGCTGTTTCTGCCAACCATCTGGTTTTTGGCGAAAAAAATGTGGCTGGTTTTTGCTATTTACCTGGTTATTCAGGCGGTGCTTATTGCAATTGTTTTTTGGGCCGAGCTACCGTCTGAAGTTCTTACCATCACCAAAATTACCGGCAATCTGATTCTGGGTTTTGAAGGTAATAATCTTCAACGCTGGAGTCTCGAGAGAGCCCGTTATAGAGAGCGTGAAACCGTAGCGGCACGAGATATTGTTGCCGCAGAGCACAGGTTTTTTTCCCATTTGACTGGCGGAAAAATTTTTAGTCGCCGGGCCGGTGAGGCCATGTTTGCAGAGCCAAAATCGTGAAAATAGCAATTATTGATTATGGATCGGGAAATCTGCGATCTGCCCAGAAATCGTTTGAACGGGCTGTTACTGAAAGCGGTATCCGCGGTGAGGTAATGGTCACAGCTGACCCCGACGTGGTCAGAAATGCTGACAGAATTGTGCTACCGGGCGTTGGCGCTTTCCGCGATTGTCGTGATGGTTTGCAAGCGGTGCCGGGTATGCGTGATACCCTCGAGGAACAGGTCCGGCGCAACGCCAAACCGTTTTTTGGTATTTGTGTCGGTATGCAGCTTATGGCTGATCGTGGTCTGGAAGGTAAAGAAACAGAAGGTTTCGGCTGGATAAAGGGTCAGGTTGAAAAGATGGTGGTTTCTGATCCCAACCTGAAAATTCCACACATGGGCTGGAATACTTTGCAGGTTTTAAACCAGCACGCCTTGCTGAAGGGAATAACGACAGGAGACAATGGCTTGCATGCCTATTTTGTCCATTCCTACCACTTTAAAACAGCCATAAAGACCGACTGCATCGCAACGGCAGAATATGGTGGTGAAGTTACAGCGATGATCGGCCATGAAAATATGGTCGGGACACAATTTCACCCTGAAAAAAGCCAGAAACTTGGTTTGGCGTTGATATCAAACTTCCTTACATGGAAGCCCTGAAGAAGACATATGAAGGTTAAAGAACAAAGATGATTTTGTTTCCCGCAATTGATTTGAAAGACGGCCAATGTGTCAGGCTCAAGCTTGGCGATATGGACCGTTCGACGGTTTTCAACGACAGCCCGGGTAATCAGGCAAGAGCTTTTGAAACTCAGGGGTTTGAGTATCTCCACCTTGTTGATTTGAACGGTGCTTTTGAAGGGCAACCGGTAAATTCTGCCGCTGTTGAGGAAATTCTTGCGGCAACAAAACTGCCTACCCAATTGGGTGGTGGCATTCGTAATATCGAAACCATTGAGATGTGGTTGAACAAAGGGATCAGCCGGGTCATTTTAGGAACCATAGCGGTTCGTGATCCTCAACTTGTCCATCAGGCATGTAAAGCATTTCCGGGTAGAGTGGCCGTTGGCATTGATGCCAAAGGCGGCAAAGTGGCGGTGGAGGGCTGGGCGGAAACATCTCAGCTTACGGTCATAGAACTGGCCCGGCAATTTGAAGATGCTGGTGTTGCAGCCGTTATTTATACTGATGTCGACCGGGACGGAATACTGACAGGATTGAATATCGACTCAACGCTAGAACTGGCCAACTCTACTTCCATACCGGTTATTGCAAGTGGTGGACTGGCATCTATTGACGATGTTAAACGGCTTGTGGAACCAGATTGCGCCATACTTGAAGGGGCAATTTCCGGTCGCGCGCTTTATGATGGCCGTCTTGATCCAGATGAGGCTCTATCTCTTATCAGGAACAGGATATTGTAACATGCTAAAAGCCCGTATCATTCCCTGTCTGGATGTTAAAGACGGCCGCGTTGTCAAGGGAACCAACTTCGTCAATTTGCGTGATGCCGGTGATCCGGTTCAAATTGCCAAAGCCTACGATGCCGCCGGGGCGGACGAATTGTGCTTCCTTGATATTACCGCGTCGCACGAAGACCGGGCGATTATTTTTGATGTTGTCCGGTCAACCGCCGAACAATGTTTTATGCCGCTGACGGTTGGTGGCGGTGTGAGAGAGCTGGATGATATCAGAAAACTGTTGCTGGCTGGTGCCGACAAGATCTCGATCAACACAACGGCAGTTAAGAATCCTGAATTCATTAAAGCGGCCTCGGAAAAATTTGGCAGTCAGTGTATCGTTGTTGCCATTGATGCAAAAACAGTATCGGGTCCTGATGAACCACTTCGCTGGGAAATTTTTACCCACGGTGGCAGAGAGGCAACCGGGATTGACGCGGTGGAATTTGCCAAAAAAGTTGTCGCATTGGGCGCCGGTGAAATTTTGCTGACCTCGATGGATCGTGACGGCACCGGGGAGGGTTTTAATATTCCCCTGACCCGTGCCATTGCCGATGCTGTAGCGGTGCCTGTTATCGCCAGTGGCGGCGTTGGCACGCTTGATCATCTGGTTGCCGGTGTTCGCGATGGCCATGCAACGGGCGTTCTGGCAGCATCGATTTTTCACTTTGGAGCCTACACAATCGAACAGGCAAAAAGGCATATGGCAAAACAGGGTGTTGCCGTTCGTCTTGATTAACGAAGTTGGGTACGGAAATGACAAATGAGACAAACGACAGCCTAGAGGTGCTTTCCCGCCTTGTTGAAACAATCACGCAGCGTTCGCTTGATCGCAGTGAAAGTTCTTATACGGCTCAGTTGCTTGGTGAGGGTCCTGAAAAATGCGCCAAGAAATTTGGCGAAGAAGCGATTGAGGTCGTGCTTGCCAGTCTCGATGATAATAAAGATCATCTGATTGCCGAGTCGGCCGACGTACTTTATCATTTGCTTGTTCTTCTGAAATCGCGCAACATTCCCTTGAGCGCTGTTATGGAAGAACTTGACCGGCGTACGGTGCAAAGCGGTTTACAGGAAAAGGCTTCGCGCAAATAACCAATGCAATGAGGACGCCAACACCTCAAAACAGGAAAAGCCATGCTGGATAAAATCACTCCCCCGTCACCTTATCGCACATTTTCACGGCGCGAATGGGCTAAGTTGCGAGACGATACACCCTTGACGTTGACGGCTGAAGAACTGGAAGAATTACGTGGCTTAAATGAGCGGATTGATCTTGATGAAGTTGTGGCGGTTTATTTGCCGCTCTCGCGCCTACTGAACCTGTATGTCGCGGCAACGCAAAAACTTTTTGATGCAACAAAGAAGTTTGCTCATATTTCAGATCACAAAGTTCCCTATATTATTGGCATGGCCGGCTCGGTAGCCGGTGGCAAAAGCACCATGGGACGAATTTTGAAAACCCTGTTGGCCCGCTGGCCAAATCATCCCAAGGTTGACCTGCTTCCTACCGATGGCTTTCTGCTACCCAATGCCCAGTTGGAGCGTGAGGGGCTGATGGAAAGAAAAGGATTTCCTGAAAGTTACAACACACCAAAAATTCTTGAATTTTTATCGCAAATCAAAGCCGGTAAATGCGGTGTTACCGCCCCGGTTTATTCTCACATGTCCTATGATATCATAGAGGGAAAGACCATTACTATCGATCAGCCGGACATATTGATTGTCGAAGGCTTGAATGTTCTGCAAACCGGCCGCCCGCCACGCGATGGCAAGGCGATACCCTATGTTTCAGATTTTTTTGATTTTTCAATTTACATAGATGCCGATGAGGAGGTTTTACGTACCTGGTATGTCGACAGGTTTTTCTCCTTGCGTGACAGTGCTTTTCAGAATCCGAAATCCTACTTTCACCGTTATGCCAATTTAAGTGACATTGAGACCCGTCAGACAGCAAACCGTATCTGGGAAAGCATCAATCTGTTAAACCTGCGCGAAAACATACTTCCAACGCGCCAGCGAGCCGATCTGATCGTTCGCAAGGAAGCCGATCACCATGTCAGCTCGGTTTCCATGAGGAAGCTTTAGCCAAAAACCGCCAGCAGAAAATCACAATAAACCATTTTGACTTGCCAAATCTTTCAAGCTGGTCTGTGGCCGTGCGCCGATGTGAGAGATGACTTCTGATGCAGCCAATGCGCCAAGCTGGCCGCATTGCGCAAGTTCTTTGCCATTTGTGTAACCGGCAAAAAATCCGGCGGAATAAAGATCACCTGCACCAGTGGTATCGACAACTTGGTCTACTTTACGGGCATCGATGACATGGACTTCGTCTTTTGAAACAATGACGCTACCAGCCCGCGATCGCGTCAGCGCAGTAAGTTTGCAGTCCTGCCGCACCGCCTGAAGGGCTTCATCAAAGCTATCAACCTGATAGAGCGATTTGATCTCGTCTTCATTGGCAAAAAGGATATCAACATCGCGTTTAATCAGTTCCAGAAAACTGTCGCGATGCCGATCAACGCAAAATGAATCAGATAGTGTCAGCGATACTTCGCGCCCGGCGCTACGGGCGATATCAGCCGCCTTCAAAAAGGCCAGCTTGGCCTGTTCGGGATCCCACAAATAACCTTCCATATAGACAACTTTGGAATCACGAACGGTTGCTTCATCGATATCATCGGGGCCAAATTCTACACAAGCGCCCAGAAATGTATTCATGGTGCGCTCACCGTCCGGAGTAACCAGTATAAGACAACGTGCTGTTTCAGAACCATCTTCTGCGCCAGGCGTTTGGAAACAGACGCCGGCCGCGGAAATATCGTGTCGAAACACATTGCCAAGCTGGTCTGCTTTTACCTTGCCAAAAAAAGCGGAACTATTTCCAAATGATGCCAAGCCGGCAACTGTATTGGCAGCTGAACCGCCTGAAACTTCGATCCCCGGACCCATGATATCATATAGGCTCTGGGCTTGAGTTTCATCGATCAATTGCATAGAGCCCTTGATCAGAGAGTTGTCCGTCAGGAAGTTGTCATCCACTGTGCTGATAACATCTACAATGGCATTTCCAATGCTTAACACATCAAACCGTGTGGTCATCTGATCGTCTCCAAACCGTGATTCTTAATTCGCAAATTCGGCGCGAGTATAGGCAAATGTTTTTACTTGGCAAGCATTGTAGCTGAATCACTACTTGTCATTGTCAGCCTTAGACACTACCTGATAAACGAAATGTTTTTTACCGGGGTATTAACCAATGTTGTCAGCAGCCATCCGCGCTTTTGAAGATGTGATGTCACCGAAATTTCGTAGTGTGCTATGGAAATCCATTGGCCTGACCATCGTGTTGTTCATCGCCATTCTGGTTGGCCTGGAAGTGACTTTATCGATATTGACTGCAATTCCATGGCCATGGCTGGAAACTGTTCTGGCCATTGCAACCGGTCTTGGTATTTTTGCAGCAATGTTCTTTCTGATCGCGCCTGTGACTGCGGTGTTTGCCGGGCTGTTTCTCGATGAAATTGCAGAAGTGGTTGAGCAGCGTGATTATCCGGGCGACCGGCCTGGAAATCCACTTTCTACAACCAAAGCAATGATCATTGCTTTGCAATTTGGCTTATTGGTTCTCCTGGTCAATCTCATACTGCTGCCAACCCTGTTTTTCGGTATTGGTGCATTTTTAATGGCCATGGCAAATGCCTATTTTATTGGCCGCGAGTATTTTAGCATGATTGCCATGCGACACCTCCCGGTTCGACAGGTAAATGAACTTCGCAAAGCCAACATGGGCCGCATCTTTGCAGCAGGTCTTATTCCGGCAGGTCTGGTTTTGATCCCGATTCTGAATGTTCTGGTACCACTTTTTTCAACCAGCTACTTCGTGCATATTTTCAAGAAAATTCAGTCGGAAGCCAGCTAATCATTTTTCTTTTTTCTGAAAAGTACAAAGATCATTGATCAGGCAAGTTGGACACGAAGGTTTGCGCGCTTTGCAGATGTAACGCCCGTGCAGGATAAGCCAGTGGTGGGCGTGTAATTTGTAGGTTTCCGGTATCACCTTCAGCAAGCCAAGCTCAACAGCCAGGGGTGTCTTGCCAAAGGCCATGCCGGTTCGGTTGCTGACTCGAAACAAATGGGTATCAATGGCGATGGTTAGTTGTCCAAAGGCATTGTTTAAAACCACATTGGCCGTCTTGCGCCCAACCCCTGCCAGCGTTTCTAGTTCCTCGCGCGTATCAGGTACTTCACCACCAAATTCATCGATCAGGCTTTGAGACAATGCGATGACGTTTTTTGCTTTGTTGCGATAGAGACCGATGGTTTTGATATAATCGCGCAAAGTATTCTCACCCAGCTCAACCATTTTTTTAGGCGTATCCACGACTTCAAACAGCGGCCGCGTTGCTTTGTTCACACCTATATCGGTTGCCTGGGCAGACAGGGCGACAGCGACCAGGAAAGTGTAGGTGTTTACCGAATGAAGTTCGCCGCGCGGGGCAGGGTCTTTTTCTCGAAACCGGCGAAAAACCTCTTCAATTTCTGCTGGTTTCAACTTGCGTTGTCGTGCCATGGTTATTTGTACCCCG
>DAOUPT010000126.1 GCA_030626025.1 Anderseniella sp.
TAATCGCCCCCTTTTTCAGATCAGGGTGGACTTTAATAATCTCGCCGGAAATCTGGGCAATCGCCACCCATTCCTTGCTGGGAGAAACCGCGCCAAAGCCGTGAACCCGTGGTATCACGGTAACTTTTTGGGCCTCAATCACCCTGACATGGCGGGAAACTTCCACTGCCTCAATAATTTGCGGTGCCTGCTTTTGGCCTTTCATATATATGAAGACCACCACGCCAAGGATAATCGGCGGTAAAATCAGCAGTTTTTTGAGAAAATTCATCGGGATCAGACCTTAAGAAAACTTTTTACTTACAACGGTTATGTCATGCATATTCCGTCGTATAAAATGAATTAATTTTTAAGTAGACCGGCTTTGTCAATCAGGACGGATTTATTGTCAACGAAACCGTTGGCGATCCATTGGTTTTCCAGCTTTTTGAGAATGTCGCCGATTTGTTTTCCTGACGGAAAACCTGAAGCAAGCAAGTCTTTCCCCATTAACGGGAAAACCGGTATCGGCCAATGATCGGGCAGATCGTATAATTGTTGCCAGTCGGCATCATCTGTGGTTGCAGAACTGTGCAGCCAAGCCATCATTATGGCATCGCGATAGTTGGTTTGGCCCAAGCCATAGAGCAGTTGTCGCTTGATCAGCTCCTCACTGCGCGGGGTTATGCTGACGGGTTTTTTTAAAACTTCAAATCGGCGGTTTTGGGCTTTTGACAAGCGCAAATGCGTGACGTCTGAGGTTAACGCGGCAAGTCGGCCAAGGGCATCTGGTGTGGTTCCGATTTGGTCTTGCAGCGCAATTATACGAGACAGCGTTTCAACTGTGCCATCAAGGGTGAGCAATTGTTGCAAGATGCCGGTTTCGATCATTAACTCAATCACCGGCACGGCGCGCGGCGCTGCAAGGGTTTTGAAAAGCTCTGCCTGAATGCGTTCAGCCGAGAGTTGCTTCAGGCCCGATTGCAAGGCCACACAGGCAGCTAATGCCTCGTCGTCGAACGCGCCTTTGCCATATTGGGCTTCAAAGCGGAAGTAACGCAATATCCGCAAATAGTCTTCGCGGATTCGCTGCTCGTTGTTGCCGACAAAGCGAACCCGGCGGGTGGCGAGGTCTTGCAGTCCCGAGCCGGTTTCATCGTAGACTTTGCCGGATAAATCGCAGTAAAGGGCATTGAAGGTGAAATCGCGGCGCTCGGCATCGGTAGGCCAGTTTTTGGTAAAGCCGACAACCGCGCGACGCCCGTCTGTTTCCACATCGGCCCGCAAGGTGGTGACTTCAATAGTCAGTCCATCAATCAGCACCGTCACGGTGCCATGGTCGATGCCGGTTGGATAAACCGCCAGCCCGGCATTCTTTACAACCGAAACTGTTTCTTGTGGCAGCAATGTCGTTGCCACATCGATGTCCTTGACCGACAATCCCCACAGGCCATTACGCACCGCGCCACCAGCCACGCGGGCTTCACCACCGGCGTTTTCGATGATTGTAAACAATTGGGCAAGGCGCGGGTCTTGCAGCCATTGCTGTTGGCCAAGATCAAACATCAGCGCTCATCCGCTGATAAAGGTCAAACAATATACCTGCTGTTGCCCCCCAGATATCGCGCCCCTCATAAGGCATGGCATGAAATTTCCATTCTTGCCCTTTCCAGTTTCCCGTTCTGCGTTGGTGATTGACCGGATCCATCAAAAACTTCAACGGTACCTCAAATATATCAGACACTTCACCGGGTTCCGGCACAAGTTCAAAACCGGTTGAGAGCACGCCAACGACAGGAACAATACTAAACCCGGTACCTGTCGCAAATGAATCGAGGTAACCAATCGGGGTCACAAATTTTGGCTCAATGCCGGTTTCTTCATGGGTTTCACGCAAGGCTGCTGCCAAGGGTGAACCATCTCCGGCATCAATTTTCCCGCCGGGAAACGAAACCTGACCGGCATGAGAAGGAAGCTCATGGCTGCGTTGAGTAAACAGTACAGTCAATCCCTCATTTCTCGGGATAATTGGCACCAGAACTGCTGCAGGTTTTGTCTGCTCGTGTTTCCAGCGGTCATTTGCAGATACTTCCGTGGCATGTTCTGATAACCGCATTTGCGCCAGTCTGGAAAATATTGCCAGGTCTTCAGAAAAACTACTCACAATCAACCCCAATATCAGCCGCAAGTGCCATCGGCCAAAAACGACCAGATGACCAGATGCCGAACCAGTTTTGACCCTCGTGAACCTCAACCACACCGAGTGCCACAAGGTCATAAAACAGGGCCCGATTAACCAGTGCCTCAAGCCGGGCCCGCACCAGTACATAAGGTTTCAGGCCATCGGTTCCCGGTTCTGTTTCAAAGCGGATCGGGTGTTGGTCATCAATGGTCATCTGATCATCGACAGTGGTTTCAAAGGTGATGATCTGATCTTTGCCAGTGCCCTCAACATTCATCCGAACTGCAAGAAACGGTGCATCTTCAACCTCGACCGAGCATTTTTCAACCGGGGTTACCAGATAATGCACCCCGTCGTCATCATGGCGCAGAACGGTCGAAAACAGCCGAACCAGTTCCTTGCGACCGATGGGCGAGCCGAGATAATACCAGGTGCCATCACGGGCGATACGCATGTCAATGTCACCGCACAATTCAGGGTTCCACAAATGGACCGGTGGCAGGCTTTTCTCGCCAGCAGCCTTTCGCGCCTGCGCCAAACCTTTCAGCGGGTTGGCAGCATCAGGTGCCATATTGTCTTTTGCCGCCTCATTCGCCACATCCTTCACCAGAGCCTTCACCATCGTGTGATCAACCTCAAATTGTGTCTTTTCTTTTCGCCCCTAAAAGGCCATTCTGTCCCTATAGCAAAAACTATAGTGAGCAATATGACCAGTATCAACAAAGCAGATCATAAAATCATCGACGAGATGGAAGCAACCGCTGCCCGGCTGGTTGAGGCCAAGCAGGAGATCGGTAAAGTCATCTTTGGTCAGGAAACCGTTATCGACCTGACCTTGACAGCTATCCTTGGCGGTGGTCACGCGCTGCTGGTCGGGGCTCCGGGGCTGGCAAAAACCAAACTGGCCATGACCCTTGGCACTGTGTTGGGGCTGGCCGAAAAGCGTATTCAATTTACCCCTGATTTGATGCCTGCTGATATTCTCGGGGCAGAAATTCTGGATGAAAGTGATAGCGGAAAACGGGCCTTTCGCTTCGTTCCTGGCCCGGTTTTCTGCCAGTTATTGATGGCTGATGAAATCAACCGGGCCAGCCCCCGGACCCAGTCGGCATTGTTGCAGGCGATGCAGGAACATCATATTACCGTTGCCGGTGTTCGCCATGATCTCCCAAGTCCGTTTCATGTTTTAGCCACTCAAAATCCGATTGAGCAAGAAGGCACTTATCCGCTGCCGGAAGCGCAACTTGACCGGTTTTTGCTGGAGATTGATATCGCCTATCCCGATCTTGAGTCCGAGCGTAAAATGCTGTTTGCGACGACCGGCACCAAAGAAGAAACCGCAGCGGCTCTTTTCACCCGTCAGGAATTGATGGCGGCACAAAATCTGGTCCGGTTGATACCGGTTGGCGAATCGGTGGTTGATGCGATTTTGAAACTGGTCCGTCTGGCCAGACCCGGTAAGGATGCCGATGATTTCATCAATGAAAGCGTTGTCTGGGGACCCGGGCCACGGGCCAGCCAGTCGCTGATGCTTGGTGTACGAGCAAAAGCCCTGCTTGACGGGCGTCTGGCCCCGTCGGTTGATGATGTGCTTGAACTTGCCAATCCGGTCCTTCGTCACCGTATGGCTTTAAGTTTTTCCGCCCGGGCTGATGGCCATACTATCGACAGTGTCGTCGATTATTTGAAACAGCAAATCAGTTAGAAGGTTCGAGGTCCACTCTTCATGCGCCACTCTGCCGAAAAAGCTGCCGCCGCTTTTCCCGGTCTGCTCATTGCAGCAGAGCGCATTGCTGATACAGTAATTCATGGTGTTCATGGACGGCACAAGGCAGGGCCGGGTGAGGATTTCTGGCAGTTTCGACCCTACAGCCCCGGTGATGCGGCCCATCGAATTGACTGGCGCCGATCGGCCAAACGCAACCGGCTTTTTATTCGCGAGAATGAATGGGCGGCTACAAATACTCTATGGAGTTTTGTTTCGGCCACACCGGGGATGCAATTCAAGTCCGATCTTTCAGATACAACAAAATATGATCGCGCTGCCACGCTGGCGTTGGCGTTGAGCATATTGGCGGTAAAGGCCGGGGAGCGGGTTGCCAGCCTTGGGGCGCCGATTACTCCCGGGCACAGTCGCGGCACCCTTAATCAACTGGCGCACTGGTTCGAAAACCGGCTGGAATTGCCGGACCGACCGGGATTGCCGGTGGGTGAATCACTGCCAAAATTTGCCACTTGTGTTCTGTTCAGTGATTTTCTTGAACCGGTTGATGAGATTAAACAAAGCTTCAACGCCCTTGCTGCATCAGGGGTTAAAGGCCATGTGGTTCAGGTTTTTGATCCGGTTGAAGAGACCTTTCCCTTCAAAGGCCGTACCGAATTTATCGATACGAATACAACCGGTAAATTGCTTGCCGGGCGGGCTGAAACCCTGCGCGAAGCTTATGGTGAAAAGCTGCAACGACATCGGGCTGGCATTCGTGATCTGACCAAGTCGCTGGGTTGGAGCTTTACCATTCACCACACCGATCACTCGCCCAACAAAATGCTGATGAGTTTGCATAATCTCGTTGCAGGGCAAATGCCGGTTCAGCACTTGGCCAGAACGGGTAGCTGATATGGCAGGATTAAGCGCGCTGACATTTCTTAATCCGTGGGCGTTGGTGGCGCTTATCGTGTTGCCGATCATTTACTGGTTGCTGCGCTTCACCCCGCCCAAACC
>DAOUPT010000093.1 GCA_030626025.1 Anderseniella sp.
AGCGCTCACCTTAATGTGCGGCCGTGGCGGAATTGGTAGACGCGCAGCGTTGAGGTCGCTGTGGGGTAACACCCGTGGAAGTTCGAGTCTTCTCGGCCGCACCATTTATTTACTAAGTAATTGATTTTAAAAAAATAAAACTTACCAATTTATTTTGGACCACCTTTCAGGCCACCTTAAAACAATGGATTAGTTTATCCTTTAAAGTTTTCGTAGTGCTGATAACGCTGGATGATGAAACCGTAACACGCATTCTTACCTTTGTTGTTGCCGAAACCCTGCCAAGCAGCACAGCCCTTGTTGAAGTACTGGGTAAAATGCTTGATGTTAATATGGCCGATCATTGGCAATCCGATGAAACATTTTTTGATCTGTTGCGGGACAAGCAGGCCATCAATGTAATGTTGCAACAAGTTGGTGGTAAATCCGTAGCCGAAGGCAACATTACTTCAACAGCCAAAGTGCAGAAGCAGATCATCAAGGATTACCTTGATGGTACGAGAAAATCACGAAAGCAGGATTGGCAACCAAATTATATGCAATTCCCGATGCAAGCCTACACCGATAAAGGCGGGATTGCAGCCGTGGCGAACTGGAATGAGGCTAAACCGTATTTTTGTTAAGCGCGACTGTAAAAAGTTCCGACCTGCGGAATTTCCGCAGGTCGGTTTTATGTTATTCCAAGTTAGGATAATCTGGCCCGCTCTGGATGGCAACAATGAGGGGGAAGGAGACCTTCGAGTGCATGTGCCTCTAGATGTCGGCCGATATGGCAAAGTGGACACCCAGAATTTGCGTAGCTGTACAATTTCCGACACCGTTTGAATTGGTGAAATGTGCCAGAAGCGGAAGTTAGCGGTGTGTCGCAAAACCCATCTGTTTGGCAACATATCATGATAATACTATTGCTCAATTTAAGTTGCGTTGCCCGTTGTAGTGTAAATTCAGGCATAAGGCCAACGGTGCAAACGTGCTAAGAGCCGGAAGAGGAAAACCTCTTCAAAAGGACTATTTGACTTCAACAACGGTCAGTTTGCCTTTGACCCGGTCAGCAATAAACTGAATTTTTGTACCAGCTTTCATTTTTTCCAGCATATCCTTGTTAGCTGTTCTAAACACCATAGTCATTCCCGGCATGTCGAGGTTTTTCAGTTCACCATGCTTGATAGTTACCTTGCCGAGTTTCATATTAACCTTCTTAATCACCCCTTGGGTATATTCTGCTGCGCTGACACTGGTCAGTGACCCGAAGACAAATGCAGAAGCAAGGGCGAGTTTGATAAATACTTTCATAATAATTTCCTTTTTCAATGTTAATTCATTTAGGTCGAATAAAGTCAGATCTTGCTTTGAGGGCTTGGTGAAATCTGTGTTTTAGCATCAACTGCTTTTGCACTTTCCGGCAGTTTTCCGGTCCATTCATAGGCCTGCGTTCCGGGAGGGTTTTTGTACCAGCCAGGATCGGAATAATCGTTTGAACCGATGCCCTGACGCACTTTAACGACCGAGAACATACCGCCCATCTCGATCGGTCCATGGGCTCCCCATCCTGACATCATCGGTACAGTGTTATCGGGTAGTGGCATTTCCATCTCAGCCATATCCGCCATACCAGCGGTTCCCATCGGCATATAGTCAGGCTGAATTTTGCGAATTGTTTTAGTCAGCTTCTTTTTGTTAACGCCAATAAATGTCGGCACATCATGGCCCATGGCGTTCATGGTGTGATGGGATTTATGACAATGAATAGCCCAGTCACCTTCATATTTGGCATCAAATTCATAAGCCCGCATGCCTCCGACCGGAATATCGATTGAAACCTCAGGCCAGCGTGCCTCTGGAGGAACCCAACCACCGTCGGTACAGGTCACCTCAAAATCATAGCCGTGCATGTGGATGGGGTGGTTAGTCATGGTCAGGTTACCAACCCGCACCCGCACCCGGTCATCTTTGTTAACCACCAACGGATTGATGTCAGGGAACAACCGGCTATTCCAGCACCACAAGTTAAAATCTGTCATGGTCATGATTTTGGGTACATAGGAACCAGGATCGATATCAAAGGCGTTAAGCATGAAAACGAAATCGCGATCAACCCGCATAAATTTTGGGTCCTTGGGGTGAACAATAAACATGCCCATCATGCCCATGGCCATTTGCACCATCTCATCGGAATGGGGATGGTACATAAAGGTACCGCTTTTGATCAGGTCGAATTCGTAAACAAACGTTTTGCCCGATGGAATGTGGGGCTGGGATAATCCTCCCACCCCATCCATACCTGATGGCAAAATCATGCCGTGCCAGTGAACTGTGGTGTGTTCTGGCAGTTTGTTAGTGACAAAAATTCGCACCCGGTCACCTTCGACCGCTTCGATGGTTGGGCCAGTTGACTGCCCATTATAACCCCACAAATAACCTGTCATACCTTCCGCAAGTTCGCGTTCAACCGGTTCAGCAACCAGATGAAATTCTTTGACGCCATTATTCATGCGGTGCGGTAAGGTCCAGCCGTTCAGAGTCACCACCGGTTGGTAATCCGGCCCGCTTGTCGGCATGGTTGGTGTTTGGGTTTTTGCGGTTTCCATTATTGCCGCTTCAGGCAAGCCTGCATTTGAAGTTCTGGTCCATGCGGCAGTGGAAATCAGTGCCGCACTGGCACCGAGCAAGGCACGTCGATTGATCATAGGTTTCTCCATTTTAATGTCCTCCACTGCTACTATCGGCAACAGCTGTTGATTCACCGCCGGATGAACTGGCATCGCCGCCGCCGCCATATATCGCGGCGGATAAATTGGCGTTGGCCAGCCAGAAATCGCGTTTGGCATTTACAGAAAGAAGGATGGTGTTTATTTTGGCCCGTGTATCTGCCAAAAGTTCAAAAGTGTTGGTGATCATGCCGTTATATGACAACAATGCCTCTTCCTCGACCTTGATACGAAGTGGCAAGACATTTTGACGGTAATGTCTTGCAATTTGGTAAGTCGCGCGGTAGGCAAGATAGGCACCACGGGCTTCGGTCCTGATATTCACAGCTTTCTCTGCCAGCAGATTTGCGGCACGCATATATGTCAGCTCGGCTTTACGCTTTCTGGCTTCACCGCTGTCAAAAATTGGAATAACGAACTCCAGCTCAAGCTGCGGTCTGGTTACGGTTTCCCTTTGCCCGTTCTCATCAAGTTCTCTTTCACTTTCAAAACCGGCAATAATCTCAAGGTCAGTGACATAACGGGTCGCATTCGTTAGACCATACGATTTGGCAACAGCCTCAAGCTCCAGTTTTGCCACCTTCAAATCAGCCTGCTTTTGCAACGCTTCACGCACGATGTTTTTCTTGCGCTTAATTCTGGCGGGTAGCGCTGGCAGCTTGTTGGGCACATAATAGTCAACCTCTGCGCCCCAAAGTCCCATAAGTTTACTCAACTTGCCTTTGGCCAGTTTGGCAGCAAGTCTGCTTTGGGCTTTCTGGCCAGTGAGTTCTGCATAAAAGGCATGCTCTCGGGCCTGGCCCGCTTTGGCCAGTGCACCGCTCTCACCAAGTTTTTTCGCTAGTTCAGAGGCCGCATCAGCAGCAGTCTGAGCCTGATTGAAATACCCTATAGTTTCGAAAGCAGAAACAGAATTTATCCAGGCTCGCCGCGTTTGGCCAGCCAGAGTCAGAGTTGCGATAACAGCTTTAATTTGTGCCTGGCGGAATTTGGTGTCAGCCAAGTCAACCCGCCTTTTCTGGGTGGCCAGGGCCAGGATGTTATTGGCGATAGTGGCCTCAATCGAACGGAAAACACCAAGACCGGGATATGCAATGCCGAGCATGCTGATCGAAACTGTCGGGTTTTCCAGCATGGTTTGTTGCCAAACCTCTGCAGCAGACAGCCCTACATCGGCGTACGCAGCCTGTAACCCCTTGTTGTTGAGTAAGGCCACCTGTACGGCGACATTGGCATTTATGGTCTTTTTATGGATTAGTTTATGAACCCTTTTAGCAATTATTTCTGCCTGTGCCTTATTTTGTATCCATACGGTTTGCTTGTTTGTCGCCTGTCTGGTTATTGCCGAAACACTGGGAAATCCAGCATATGGATTTGAAATTTTTTCGACTTCGGCACTTGAAACACAACCAATCAGCACGAGTGGTGACAAGGCCACCGCGACGGGCTTCCACGTTTGTGAGCTCATGAGCCTGCCCCCTCATGCGTTTTTTTCTGTGGTGCCTGACTGTCGTTGCTGTGCCGCCAAGGCTTGGGGTCAACCGCTACACGATGATGATACGCTCCAATAATCGTTTCATATGATGCGTTCTGACGACCTGCATTTGGCACCGCTGGATCACGCGATGCGATTACTTCTGGCGGTTGCCCTGATGCGCAACTGCTCAGACTTACCGCGAGAAACACGGCAAAAATTATTCTGTTCATTGTAAAAGTCTACCTGAAAACACACTTGTATATTTCTATGCCTCAGCATCTGAAGCACAGAGCAAAACCCACCTCAGAAAGAGGAGACGGGAAAAGGTGTTAGGTGGTGCCAGGTGGCCGGTAGGGCGGTGACCATTTTGCCAGCTCGACGGCTCTACTATCAAAATTCGGAAAACCGTTCTTTAACTGAAAACGATCTGCCAAATAATGGTCAAGCAAAAGCGCGCCGCCACAAAAGGAAGCACAACCTGATCCATCATTGTGGTCAGCATGATGAGAGGGCTCTCCCCCAGTTGCTTGGTGCGTCATGTCTTCAAGCATCGGACTGCTGGCCATGAGGGTCATGCTGGAATGAAAATTGCCCGATGTCTCAATACTGACCGTAGTATTTGTCAAAGGTGCTGAATACATCGCCTGTGGCATGGAAAAGGGTAATACAATCAATGACAATACTAGCGCAACTTGCACCACATATATTGCACATCGATTTTTTATCATATATCTTAAGCCCATGAGCGTGCTTTAGGGCGTTCAGTTGGCTCAAGTCAACATACATTTGGGTAATAAAAAGTTGATAACTTGTTATCCTTTCTAACCTTACATATCGAGAATTTCGTTCTATCACTGGAAGTTAGGCAGGGGTTGCAAAGACGGGAGGTTTTCGAACTTAACCGAACGAAAGTTTTTTCGGTGGTTCTCGCGCCATGAAACCCTAGCGTAAAAAAGTACGTCATAAAATCACGTGTGAGTTTGTCGCCTGACCAACACCAATATAATAAATTGCAATGCGGCTGCAGCCGTTGAGATCATAAACACAGCCACAAGACCAAAGTACGTTGCGATTAGACCGGCGAGCAATGGAAGCAGAAATGCTGGTGCTGTAATTGCGTTGAAATAACCACTGTAAGCGGGGCGCTGATCGTCAGGTGATATTTCCATCAGGAAGCCGATAACTGCAATAGTTAGGCCATTGGCTAATGCTCCAGTCACAAAAAATATCGCGCTGAATAGATAAATCATTTGGTCGCCATTAAAAAAATAATTAAAGCTCAACAGGAGAATAAACAGCGGCGGGAATATCCTGCCAAAAGCAATTGCTATCAATAAACTGACCTTGCCAAGCCTATCCCCCCACCATCCCCATAAAGCATTGGAAACAAGGGCGCCAATGGTCTGCGCACCAAGTAACAGCGCCACGCGTTCTAAATTAAAACCCGATGAACTGGCATAAACCACATAAAATGGCATAAACCACATAAAATGGCATAGCCATGAGAACGGCTCCGCCACACCATTGGGCATAAACAAACATGCGAAATTTGCGATCAGTATTAAAAACTTCTATCCCGTCGCGAAGATATTGAAAGAAGCTCGATTTGTTCGCCCTCCTGTTTGTCACCTCCGGTTCTCCCATGACCGTAAAAACAATGGAGGAGAGAAACATTAGAGCCGAAGCTATTGCAATAATTGCTGCATAAGATATCGGGAATGCCATGTTGCCGACCAATCTGTCGGCAATAGCAACTATCCCGAGCGCCAAAACGCCACCACCAAAAAACCGCGTGGCCAGCAGTCGACTTCTAAGTTCAGAAGGGACTGATCGAGCAACAATATCATTGTATGGAACGGCTACAATACCACTGATAAAGGCATAAGCTGTCCACAAAACCATGACCATAATAGATAGCTGTACAGCGTTCCAGTCAGCCCCGATAAACAGAATCAAAGCCAACAAGGCCATGCAGCTCGCCCGTCCAAATGCACCAATAACGTAATACTGCATGCTTGAGCCTGAACGCTGCGCAAGAAATCCAACAATCAACTGCGGAAAAAGCCAGCCAAACCGCAAAATTGCAGTGACAGCTCCAACAACCAAGGGGCTGCCTGTCAACTGAAACACCAAAGCAGACATAATAGTAGCTGAATCAATCGCGGCAGAGCCTGCCTGAAAGGTAACACCGGCTGCTGCTACACTGGCGAAACGGCGATTGTATTTCATTGTCCTGCCCAATTTGCTGGATCAACATATAATCCAAACCAGATTGACCAAACACCAAGAGCCACGAACACAATGCCAATAATCCATCGTGCTTGTATGAGCCGATGTGCAAGTTTGTCCAACCCGCCTGCCAGCTTTGGAACAATAGCAAACACGGCAAGCGGTAAAGAAAGAAAAAGGCCAAACAGGAACATCATGGCAAATCCGGCGATTATTGTTCCTGTTGTAGCCGCCAATCCTAAAAGTCCGAACAATATAGGCGCTGCACAAGCTGGAATATTAAGACCAAAAGCGAGCCCAAGAATGACTGGGTTTTGAGCACGTTTCCACGCCGTAGGTGCTAAATCCATTTTCTTTTTTATCAAACCGGCCTTGCCAATCAAAAAGGCAATTCCTACCCCTAGATATATCAGGCCGAAGATAAGCCAGATACCTGTTTGCATATCAATCAGTTGTTGGCCAAGAAAAGAAATCAGCGCACCAAACATTCCAGCCACTATTGAACGCGCCGTTATAAAAGCCACAACGGCTTTGGTTTTTTCGTGAATTGATCGGTCCTTCTGGGTATCCAAAAACAGAAGGTGTCCGCCAATTGTGCATGGTTCAATGAAGCCTAGCAGCCCCAATCCAATAGGCAGTAAAATCAGTGACTGTAGAGAAAGTTCCATAATTTACAGATTAGTTTTTTAGATAACGGTATTGAGTTTCTGGCATGGTACTGCCTCCACCTGCTGGAAGGGCAAGTGAATTGTTTGCAATTATTCCGCACTATAGGAGAGTTTTTTGACATCAGCATTGAAGGATTGAGTTGCCAGTTCCAGAGCCGTTGTACTGGCCAAATACCCACATCACTTCTTCATGAGTTGGTCAGTAATATTGTTGCATTCTGAGTAAATGTGTCGGTTCAAAAATAGCAAGATATTGAACCTTGAGTGCGAGTACACGGAATTATGAATGCAGTTTAACTGTTGCTTTACATCAATTTGGCTTAAATAAAACTTATGCGAACGTTTTTTGCGAATTTATTGATAATCATTTATGTGACTATGAGCGTGGCAGCTCATGGTTCGCCCCATTTGACGTCTTATCATCCTGACAAAACTGATAATGAGCTGGTTAAAACCGAGTGCACAGACAAAACGCATGACTTCATGGCAACTTCAAATAAAGCCTGTAAAAACCAACCAGATAAAACGCCAGAATGTGAAGCAATGCATTGCACTTTTCATTATATATTTCTGGACCAATCCAATGCCAATTATATTCATGGCTTGCGACAAGGTCATGCAAGAGCGTTGGAAAGTCCGCTTACAGCCTTAATTCCTGAATCGGCAGAAAAGCCGCCACGACTGTTTTCCTAAACCAATAATACGTTTTCAGATCTTAGTATCATTATTAATTAGGAAAATTCCATGTTGAATAGAAGATTTTTGCTAATCTTTGGCCTGGCGTCGATGCTCAGTCCCAAGCTGGCAACGGCGCATAACAGAAAAAAATTCAAACTTAACCCAAAATATGAACCGCAAACGGTCAAATATACTGGCTATTCAGTCGGAACGCTTGTTGTCGACCCGAGAAATCGCTTCTTGTATTTGATCGTAAAACCAGGATATGCACGGCGCTATGGTGTGGGGGTTGGAAGAGCAGGGCTGGCTTTTCGAGGTAACGCCATAATTGGCAGAAAAGCCAAATGGCCGCGTTGGACGCCGACGAAAAACATGATCAAACGCCAACCAGGAAAATATGCTCGATTTGCAAACGGCGTTCCTGGTGGCCCGCGTAATCCACTGGGTGCCCGTGCGCTGTATCTGTTCCGCAATGGGCGCGATACCATGTATCGCATCCATGGTACAACCCAGCCTTCTTCCATCGGCAGGGCGGTTTCAAACGGTTGTATCCGCATGCTGAATGGCCATGTCAAAGACCTGTATACCCGCGTGCCCAGAGGTTCGCGTGTCGTCGTTCTTTAGGAACTGATATTACCAATCTATGAAGAAGGAAATTCCAATGAAAATTGGTAAGAAAATTAGGCGCCGGTCGTTTTTGAGCGGTAGTGCGAGCCTTAGCGGGCTGGCCCTTGCGGGTTGTGCCAGCACAGGTGAAGGTTCGAACGAGACGTTGATATCAGGAAAATCGGCAAGTACTTTGTATAAGGCAATGCCTGACGAGCGTTTTGCCATACCTGCTGTTAATTTAAACCTGGTCAAGCAGAAGTTTTATCGCAGAGAGATTATCAATCCAACGAGCGCACCGCCTGGTTCGGTTTATGTTGATACGAAGAATTTTTATCTTTATTTCATTAGCCAGGACAACAAAGCAGTGCGCTATGGTGTCGGCCTTGGTCGTGCCGGGTTTGAATGGTCTGGAAAAGGACGCATTGCCTGGAAAAAGAAATGGCCCACCTGGACGCCGCCTGATGAGATGATTGAGCGTGAACCTAAACTGGAGAAATACAGCGCCAAAAATGGAGGCATGCCTCCCGGACTGGATAACCCGCTGGGTGCCCGCGCCCTATATATTTTTCAGGGCAATAAGGACACCTTATACAGATTACATGGCACTACCGAAGCCTACTCTATTGGCAAAGCCGTCTCGAGCGGCTGCGTTCGCTTGCTCAATCAGGACGTGATCGACCTGTACAATCGTGTTCCCAACGGCGCACCAATAATTGTTGGATAAGTGTTGAACAAACAGC
>DAOUPT010000046.1 GCA_030626025.1 Anderseniella sp.
ACTATGAGCTGTTTACTATACGTATATAGAGGGTAGTGTTTTCACATATCGGGGGTGCCCGGTGGGTGGGGTCTAATTACAGCCCCTAAAGTCCGTCAGCGGGTTTACTGTGTGCTTGCTGGAATATTATCAGCGAAATCAAGAGACAACATTAGAACTGGAACAGGAGAGTTCGTCAAACAAATTGGTACCCTTCTTGGTACCGTATGAATAATATGTTAAAATATTGCACTAAAACAATTAGTTAACCAATAATATGGGCGGACCCTCTCTCCGCCAGTACCTAAAGATTTATATAACCATTTGAAAACATTGAATAAAGTCAAGTTGGTTATTTTCAATACCCCGCACGGTGTTTGCAAAATTTGCTTGCTGCTTGTCTGGCCAAACTGCACCCATTAACGGCCTCAGGAACTAAAACTGTGAACCTGAGGAAGCCGCGTAGCGGAAATTCCGTGGATTTGTTGGAATTTGCGACGAACAGACCGATGAGCACCCAAATTCAGGAGTTTCCACACAGCCTCGGCCCTTAGCCGACCCTTGCCCCATCTTCTTTAATAGCTGCTATTGACAATAAGCCAGACATTACCGCAACGGAGGTTTTGTACCAATTCCAGTCATTTTGAACATTTCGTTCAATTGCCTGGTGTTGGCTGTGAACCTGAAAGGTAGATTTGCGGTAATTCTCTGGCCATTCTCCCTTCCAACAGGTCATGGTGGCGCAGCAGGGCGTCTGCGATAAAGCTGGTGAACTTGCGGATGCGGGCTGTATTGCGAAGATCCTTGTGGGTTAGAATCCAAAGATCTGCTTGCTGTTGCAACCTACCTGGTGGCATTCGATAAAGATCAGACTCTTGATCCCCCATAAAGCAGGGCAGAATGGACATGCCCAGTCCGAGAGACAAAGCCTTAATCGTTGCATTAGGGTCTGTAATGATAGTTGAGACCGGTAAGTCAGGATGATCACTGTCTTCGACCCATTGCAGGGACGATGAGTCGAGTGTCCAGCCGATCCAGCTCAGTTGTTGTTGTGCTTCCTCATCATCGCAATTGGGTAGGAATTTGGCGCTGACATAGGCTGCTCGAGCAACTTTCAAGATACGGCGACCAACCAGATCCTCAGGTGGGTCGTTGGAGATGCGAATGGCGACGTCGGCTTCGCGTCTCGCCAGGTCAGGCATATCATAGGTCGTCATAATCTCAAGCCGGATGTCGGGATGCTCTTTGGCGAAAGTGGTTAGATCGTTCATCAACAGCCTTATCGCCAGAGCACTTGGAATTGAAATACGAATCGTTCCGCTTAGTCTGGCATCCCGTCCTGCCAGCCGCCGGTCTGCATCGTTGATGAAACCCTCAACTTGTTCGACGGCGCGTTTCATGTCTTCTCCAGCAGCGGTGGTAAAATAGCCGTTTGGCAAGCGCTCGAAAAGCCGCACGCCGAGCGTTTCTTCAAAAGCGGTTATCCGGCGCAAGACCGTGGTCCGGTTAACGTCCAACCTTTTTGCTGCTTTGTTTACCGAGCCTTCCCGCGCCACAGCCAGAAAGAAACGTCGGTCATCCCAATTTTCCATCGATGCATTTTTGCACAGAAATAGTGCAAATAGCAACAATTGTGAGGCAAAAATATTCAAGCTATATACCTGCTCAACGAACAGAATTGATTACCTAAAGAGCGGTCCGGCGTTTCACGGTGCCATTCTCGCCCTGACTTAAAAGAGCAATGTTGGTTCAAGATAAATAGAAAAAAGGAGAGAAGCGATGCAGATTTCAGGTTGCGTGGCCTTCGTTACAGGTGCCAATCGACCCAATGGTATGGGAAGGGCATTTGCTCCTGTTTTGAAAGCAAATGGCGGCGGAACAATCGTCAATATCGCCTCGATCGTTTCCTTTGCGAATATACCGCTTATTGGATCTTACTCGGCCTCGAAAGCTGCAGTGCAATCCCTGACGCAGGCGTGCGGGCGGAAATGGCCCAACAGTTTACCCGTGTGATTGGTGTTTATCCCGGTCCCGTTGATACTGATATGGCGGCTAATTTCGATATGCCCGGAGCACCAACAATTGAAATCGTCGATGCCGTGTTGCAAGCGGTTATAGAAGGGCGCGAGGATGTGTTTCCCGACCAAATGTCGGCTGATTACTGTGTGGCTGCAAACTCGACTTTTGCGGGTTTGATGGAAGTCCCTGATGAGGTCATTCAGGCCATTCGCAAAGGCCAGCCTCTGGCTGACGAAAAGCTCCAAACCTTGCGGATTTTTGTCACCGACATGGTGCAGAACCACGGCGTGGCATCGCCAGAAGCAATTAAAAAGTTCATCGACGCCGGCTACTCAAACGCTCAGCTTCTGGAGGTGATTATGGGCATTAGCCTGGAAACCTTCGCCAGCTTTACGGCGTTGGTAGCAAATAAGCCGCCTGAACTGTTTCTGGAACCAAAGCGCTGGTTGTGGCGGGTCCCTTGGGGATAATCCCTGATAGATTGAGGGCTTTGACGGAATAATAACCAGCCTTGATATGGTCGATATTTACAGTCTCGCTGATACCTGGAGTGGTCAAAATTCGATCCATGTAAACACTAAGGTGTTGATAATCGACAATGCGTTGAAAGTTGCATTTAAACAAACCATGATAGGCGGCATCAAACCGTATCAGGGTGACAAACAAACGGATGTCTGTTTCGGTTAATAGTGATCCGAAAAGAAAACAGCGACCATCAGAAAAGCGGTCTTCGAGGTGATCAAGGGTCTTGAAAACACCATCAACGGCTTCATCATAAGCTTGTTGTGTTGAGGCAAAGCCCGCCTGATAGACACCATTGTTAAGTTGGTCATAGAGGGAAGCATTGAGGATATCAATTTCCGGTGTAATTGCCTCTGGATATAAATTAACCGATGCATCACCAAATTTATCGAATGCTGAATTAAGCATGCGGATAATATCGGCAGATTCGTTGTTCACGATGGTTTTTTGTTTCTTGTCCCATAACACCGGAACTGTTGCGCGCCCGGTATAGGTTGGGTCAATTTTGGTGTAAATTTCGTGCATGAATGTTGCGCCATTTAGAGGGTCTTGCTGAGCGCCAGGAAAATCACCAAAGCGCCAACCTTCATCAGTCAGGAAAGGTTCGACCACGGTCATGCTAATGACGTCTTCGAGTTTCTTGAGTTTGCGCACCATCAGTGCGCGGCATGCCCATGGGCAAATCAGGGCAACATAGAGATGGTAACGTCCTTGTTCGGCCTTGAAGCCGCTTTTGCCGGTTGGGCCTGCATTGCCATCCAGAGTAACGCAATTGCGAAAACCTGATGTCTGGCGAATAAAGCGGCCTTTAGCGTCTTTTGCCTGAACCGGATGCCAGTCCTTGGTCCATTTTCCATCTACCAACATTGAACTTCTCCTTGTTAAAAGCATCTCGAAGATCATTCCCGCATGGTCGCGGGAATGATTTCTCAAGTCTTTTTGTTATTGTTTGATGCCTTCGATATGCAGGGTAAGTTCAACTTCTTTCGATGCCGGTCCGAGGTTGAATTTTATGCCGTAATCTGCAAGGGAGATTTTGGTTGTACCAGTAAAGCCCTGACGAAACCCGCCCCATGGATCTTTGCCGCCACCGATATATTCGGCATCAATTGCAATATCCTTGGCGATACCGCGCATGGTGAACTTGCCATTGATGACCGCTTTGCCTTTTCCGGCCAGTTTGATTGAGGTGCTTTCAAAACTGGCGGTTGGAAAATCTGAGACAGCCAAAAAGTCACCACTGCGCAAATGCTTGTCACGATCACCGAAGTTGGAGTTGACACTTGCCGTATCAATTTCGACTTTTACTTTTGACGCCTCGGGGGCATTTTCATCAAATGAAAAAGTGCCATTAAATTTATCAAACCGACCGGTCAGCCAAGCGTAACCCAGATGCTTGATACGGAAATTGATTGAAGCGTGGGACATTTTGCTGTCGATGACATAGTCGGCCGCTGTTGCCGGGGTCGTAAATGAGACAGCAGTCAAAAGGGCAAGACTCGTGATGAGTTTAAGTTTGGTGTTCATGGGATAGTTCCTTTCGGGTTTTCAGATTAAAATTATGAACGTGAATCAGGTGTTGGTCGTAGGTGACAACTTGCGTTTCAAAGTAACATCGCCGTCAATGAAGTGGTGTTTGAGAGCGGCTGCGGCATGCAGCACGACAAGGCCAATAAGACAAAAGGCAATCAATTCGTGGGAGAACCCGACCAGTTTTTCCAAAGCCTTATTTTCAAAAACAGACGGCACATCGAACAGGTCAAAGACTGAGACCGAACGACCACCAAGGGTGGAAATCAGATAACCGGTCGCCATCAAAACAAACAGAATGACATACATCGCCCAATGCACCAGATGGGAGACTTTACGCTCAAATGGCTTGAGGTAATTATTATCAGGTTTGGGGTTGATGAGTCTCCAAACGATCCGGGCAATCAGGGTAAAGAATAAAAGAATGCCGATGCTTTTATGGATATTCGGTGCTGTGTGATACCAGGGACTGTAAAAGCTGAGATTGTGCATCCACAACCCCAGAGCAAACATGCCGAAAATTACAATTGCCATGACCCAGTGCAGTAAGCGGGCAACAATGCCGTAACTATTTTTGGTGTTTCTCATCTGTGTTTTCAGTTTCATTTTCGCCGCCTGGAAGGATTGCGTTTGTCTGTGCAGGCAATATCGGGATAAATGAACAATTGATAAAGTGACTTATTGTTGAAGTATTTTCAATATATCATTGAAAGAATAGATGCCATCAACGGCATGCGTACTTTTATAGGCGTGGTAGAGTCAGGATTGCTTACTGCGGCGGGCGAGCGTCTGGGCATGTAGGTCGCTCTGGTCAGCAAGTATGTTGGTCGGCACTGTCAGAGGAAAATAACTTGAGCTCTGTTTGCACGCCTCGTAGGCTTGGCTGATGAAAAACCCATTCCGCTACTTCAAGACTTCTCCCGAAATCATTCGCCGTGCGGTGATGATGTACGTTCGCTTCCCGCTCTCGCTACGCAACGTGGAAGATTTACTCCATGAGCGCGGGATCGATATCAGCCACGAGACGGTTCGATTTTGGTGGAACCGGTTCGACCCGATGTTTGCATCCAAGATCAGGAAAAAACGCGCTGCTGCATATCGACACCAGCTACAATGGCGCTGGCATTTGGATGAGGTTTTCGTTCGGATCAATGGAGAAACCTTCTATCTCTGGCGGGCCGTAGATCATGAGGGTGAAGTGCTTGAATCATTCGTCACAAAAAGGCGAAATCGCAAGGCTGCACTGAAATTTTTGCGCAAAACAATGAAACAACACGGTCACCCAAAGGTGATTGTGACAGACCGGCTTCGTTCCTACGGAGCAGCAATGAAAGTTATTGGAAATGCGGACCGCCAAGAGATTGGGCGATGGCTCAACAATCGGGCTGAAAACTCGCATCAACCATTTCGTCGACGAGAACAAGCGATGGCGAAATTCAGGAGTGCTAAATCGTTACAGAAATTTGCCGCACTGCACGCTTCAATTCACAATCATTTCAACCTGGAACGTCATCTCTACAGTCGACAAGAGTTCAAGCATAACCGATCTGTCGCCTTGGCAGAGTGGCAGCAACTTGCAGCCTGAGGTGCTCTAACAAAGTGCACAGTTTGTTCTTTAATTATTGCTCTGACAAAGCCTGCCGGAGCGTAAGAGCGAATCGACAATCTTTATTACCATCCGGGGTTTTCGTGAGCCTGAAACCAGTCTTTGGGACCGCGTGGAAATAACTCACCTGTCGCATGATAGAATTTTGTTTGGTTTAAGTGGACTGTCAGGCTATTTAAGAGAGAGTATTCTATTTTGAATTAGAGCCACTATGGATAAAAATGCCGCCAATTTCGCACCATTGTCGCCCGTAGAGTTTTTAAACAGGGCTGCCACGGTTTACCCCGAAAAGACGGCTGTGGTTCACGGGCTTATTAAATACACCTATCGCGAATTTCAAAACCGCTGCCACCGTCTGGCAACAGCCCTGTCCGGGCGCGGGATCAATAGTGGTGATACTGTTGCTATCATGGCACCGAACACGCCTGCAATGTTGGAAGCCCATTATGGAGTCCCCTTGATCGGGGCAATTCTGAACCCGCTCAACATTCGTCTGGATGCCAAAACACTTGCCTTTACTCTCGAACACGGCAAAGCCAAAGTGTTGCTGACTGACCGTGAATATTCCAACGTGATCAAAGGGGCTTTGGCCCGAATGACAGCACCGCCCCTGGTCATCGACATTGATGATCCCGCTGGCAAAGGTGGGGAGTTGATTGGTGATATTGACTATGAAGCGCTGCTTGGCGAGGGCTCTGAACACGCAGATTTCAATGAACCTAAAGACGAATGGCAAACAATCAGCCTGCTCTACACATCAGGTACCACCGGAAACCCTAAAGGGGTGTTGTACCACCATCGTGGCGCTTATCTGAATACGCTGGGCAACATGGCCACCTTTGGTCTGGACCACCGGTCAGTTTACTTGTGGACGCTACCCATGTTCCATTGCAACGGCTGGACCTTCACCTGGGCGGTTACGGCCGCTTGCGGCACTCATGTCTGCCTGCGCGATGTGGAGCCGGCCTTGATTTACCCAATAATTGCTGATCATGGTGTGACCCATATGTGTGGCGCACCTGTCGTGTTGACCATGTTGGAAAATGCGCCGGATGCCGAAAAAGTTGAATTCCCCCAAACTGTAGAGATTGCCACCGGCGGTGCTGCGCCTCCCTCCAGCGTGATAGAAGCTATGGAACGGGCCGGATTTAGGGTCACCCATCTTTACGGCTTGACGGAAACATATGGCCCGTCACTATCTTGTGCCTGGCAAGATCAATGGTCTGGTTTGAACCTTGAGGGACGATCGGCAAAAATGGCACGGCAGGGCGTCAGATATTTGACTTTGCGCCACGCCATGATTGCCGACCCTGATACCATGGAAGAGCTTCCGAGTGACGGTAAAACTATTGGAGAGCTGATGTTGGCCGGGAACACGGTGATGAAAGGCTATCTCAAAAACCCTGAGGCAACAGCCAAAGCCTTGCGCGGCGGCTGGTTTCACACCGGTGATCTAGCGGTCCGGCATCCCGATGGCTATTTCGAAATCAAGGACCGGGCCAAGGATGTGATCATTTCCGGCGGTGAGAATATTTCCAGTTTGGAAGTGGAGGAAACCCTCTATCGGCACCCAAAAATTCTGGAAGCAGCCGTGGTTGCAAAACCCCACCCGAAATGGGGTGAAACCCCTTGCGCCTTTGTAACTTTGCGTCCCCAAACAACTGCAGATGCTGCCGAAATCATCGATTATTGCCGTGAAAACATGGCTCGTTTCAAGGTGCCCCGGACGGTGATTTTCGGTCCATTGCCAAAAACGTCAACCGGTAAAATTCAAAAGTTCTCCCTGCGGGAGCGCGCCAAGAAGCCGGAGTAGTGTTATAAACCTGAATGTTGCGGGAAAACGCGTTGTCATCACCGGGGCCTCTAGCGGCCCAGTATCATCTTTGTAAGGAACATTCATGGACTTCACCATTTCACCCAGGATTGAAGATTATCGTGCCCGTATCGCCCGCTTCGTCGAAGATGAGATACTGCCTATCGAAGAGATGCGTGAGGCGTATGATGATCACGGAAATATTCGGCTTGATTGGCTCGAACCCTTGCGTGACAAGGCACGGGCAGAGGGCTTGTGGTGCCTGCAACTGGCCCCCGAGACTGGCGGGGCTGGTCTTGGGAAAGTTGGCATGGCGGTTTGTTATGAGGAAATGAACCGTTCGATCTTTGGTCCGGCGGTGTTCAATTCGGCAGCGCCTGATGATGGTAACATGATGGTGTTGGAACAGGCCGGCACCGAGGCACAAAAAGAGCGTTGGCTGAAACCGATTGCGGAAGGCGAGGTACGCTCTGCCTTTGCCATGACCGAACCCCATCCAGGCAGTGGCAGTGACCCCTCGATGATGTTAACCACGGCAAAGCGGGATGGTGATAAATACGTGATCCAAGGGCGCAAATGGTTCATTACCGGGGCGGGTGAGGCGCAGCATTTTATCTTGATGGCCAAAACCTCTGATGATCCGCGCCGCGGCTTGACCGCCTTTTTGTTTGACCGGGCCCAATCGGGTTGGCGGATTGATCGCCGCATCCCGATCATGGGCCCGGAAGAGCATGGCGGTCATTGTGAAATGGTGTTTGAAGGACTGGAAATTCCGGCTGAGAATATGCTTTTGGAAGAAGGTCGCGGCCTGAAGATCACGCAAATGCGGCTTGGACCGGCAAGGCTGACCCATTGCATGCGCTGGCTTGGACTGGCCAAACGCTCGGTTGAAATTGCGACCACCTATGCCAATGAGCGTTTTGCCTTTGGCCAACGTCTGTCCAAACGCGAAAGCGTGCAGATGATGCTGGGCGGTCTGGCCATGGACATTGAAGTGGGTCGCCTGCTGGTCATGAAAGCTGCCTGGGAGCTGGACCAGGGAAGTTATGCTCGTAAAGAAGTATCAATGGCCAAGGTTCACGTGGCAAATCTCCTGCATCGGGCAGCTGACATCGCGATCCAGATCAACGGCGCGCGCGGTTATTCCACTGACACACCGCTGGAGTGGATTTACCGTTATGCCCGTCAGGCACGGCTTGTCGATGGCGCGGACGAAGTTCACAAAATGGTCTTGTCCCGGCGGTTGGAAGAAGAAGGTCGGGAGTTTTGGAGCTGGGCGTGAACAGGATAGAAAAAAACCGCATCAACCTGCAAAACTGGTTAGCGTCGAAAGCCGGGGCGGAATTTGTGGATATCACAGATGCAAATCCATTAACCGGTGGTGCTATTCAGGAAAACTGGCGTCTTGAGTGTCAGGTTACAGGCGGGATCAATGCCGGATTACAGCGATACGTCTTGCGCAGTGATGCCCAATCCGTCGTTGCCAGCAGTTTGTCGCGCAGTCAGGAGTTTCGGGTTCTCAAAGCAGCGCACAATGCCGACGTGATGGTGCCGGAACCGCTGTGGCTCTGTGAAGACAAAGACCTCATTGGCAGCGTGTTTTACATCATGCAGTTGGTCAATGGCATAGGGCTTGGCCCCAAGATCGTTAAAGACCTTACGGTTGGTGGTGACCGTAAGGCGCTCGGAAACACGTTGGGGCGCGAGCTTGCCAAAATTCACTCAATTCGCCCGCCGCAAGCTGATATTGATTTTCTGCCCAAACCAAAGGTCAATCCTGCCTTGGAGAGCATTGCCGGGTTGCGCAAGCATCTCGATGACTTGCACGAATTTCGCCCTGTACTGGAATGGGGACTACGGTGGGCCGAACTTAACCAGCCAGCCGAACCGGAAATTACGCTGGTGCACAATGATTTTCGCACTGGCAACTTTTTACTGGATGCCCATGGTTTGACCGGGATTCTGGATTGGGAATTCGCCACTTGGGGTGACCCAATGACTGACCTGGGTTGGTTTTGTGCCAAATGCTGGCGTTTTAGCCGCCCGGACCTTGAGGGTGGTGGGATAACCTCTCGAGAAGCTTTTTATGAAGGATATCAAGCCGTCTCGGGTCGGGTGATTGATGCTCAAGCGATAACGTTCTGGGAAGTCATCGCCCATATTCGCTGGGCGGTCATTGCCTTGCAACAGGCACACCGCCATTTGTCCGGTACCCAACGCTCGTTGGAACTGGCATTGACCGGCCGATTGTTGCCGGACCTTGAAAAGGAGATATTGAACATGACCAAAACTGACGATTGGCAACCGGCATGATGCGCGACAACCCACAAGGTGCAGATCTTTTGAAAGAGGCCCGGCACGTTTTGACCGATGTCGTAATGCCCCAACTTTCACCCGAGACAAAGTACCAGCTACTTATGGCTGTCAGGGCAATCAAACTTGCTGAACGGCAGTTTTTGGCAGATACAGAATCCGAGGCTCGCCTGGCTGGTTTGCTCGCCGGATATCAGGAGACTGAAGCTTCTGAAACAGACCCGACACGTTCACTGTCCAACCAAATCCGCAATGGCAACTGGGACGCATCTCCACAGGTATTTGACTTTTTGCAAGAGCTTACAATTTTTAAACTTAAAGAAACCAGACCCTGACCTTAACTGGCCAAAACCCGTGAAACAAAATGAGTTTGTCCAGCGGTCAAATTTTCTGCGTTTGAATAGCCCCAAGTGGCCTAGCCGCGCTGCCACGGTATATATAGCTGGCATGGGGGGCTACACTCCTCCGTCGGCCACTCCCGTGGGGTCCAGGTTGGCGCCGCATGGGGTGCTGTATATGTCCAATGTGCTCCATTTAATACCGACAAGATGGGGTGCATACCCCCATTTTCACCGGGTTGATGGCAGAAAAGGGCCGATCCGGCAGGGAGTAAACCAATGTTTCCAAAGCTTATCCTATTTCAAATCAGCAATATTAGTCGGAGTGTCTATGCTAGTTTCCTATGACAATTATGAGGAATCTTTCTTGATCCAAATTGTTGGGCTGGAAGACGATCTGCGCGAAAATAGTCACTATTGCTCGATTTCACCTAAAATCTTGCGACAGGTTTGGAAATGATATGCTCTACTATTTTAACCTTATAGATGATCCACCCAAAACAAAAAACATGTGGAAACTGCTCCAACAGATGTGGGACATGATACACATTGATCTCATGGGAGTTTATTTTAAGATCAAAGAAGACGCGCTGAACAAAAGGTTTCGAAAATCTCTTGACCCGAGACCTCTTGCAAAAGGATGATCGGACACGTCAAAGGTAACGGATTACCTTCCAAGGGACTGAAAATATATCAAAAATGATTTGGAAAATGGTGGAGCCAGGCTCCGTAGAACCAGAGTTTTTTACTGTTTTTAATTGTCCGTTATTATATTGAAATAGATGATAAAATCATGATATGTTGTTTTCCATAATTCGTTATTGTTTGCTTATTTCCCCACTCTATAGTGGGGAAAATAGTGGGGTAAGAATTTTGAGAACATTGCACCGATTGAATGCGCTGGATGTTAAAAATGCCAAAGGAGCCGGTAGGCTGTCCGATGGCGGTGGTTTGTACCTGTCTATTGCCAAAGGTGGATCAAAGTCTTGGGTTTATATGTGGACCAAGGTAGTTGGCTGTGATCTCAATACCGGGAAAAAACTTTCAAAACGCTATGAAATGGGTTTGGGTAGTTTTCCTGCTGTTAGTCTTGCCGATGCGCGAGACCGTGCTCAACAATGCAGAACGGAAGTTGCGAACGGCTTCAATCCGATTGAAGAACGTCGAAGGCTTGTAGTAAAAAATTTCGGGCAAGTTGCGGACGAGTACATTGAGACTATCCGCGCAGAATGGAGCAATGACAAACATGAATACCAGTGGCGGCAAACTTTGAATATTTATTGTGCGAGCATTCGAATCGTGCCTGTTTCAGAAATATCGACAGAAGACGTGCTTAGGGTGTTGAAACCAATATGGGAAAACAAGCATGAAACCGCATCGCGCACACGGGCTAGAATTGAGCGAGTTATTGACTACGCAACGGCCAAGGGTTGGCGTTCCGGCGAGAACCCTGCACGGTGGCGGGGTCATTTAAGAAACGTTCTTCCAGGCAAAAAACGGGGTGAGAAATCCCATCTATCAGCAATGGACTTTCGACAGTTACCTGATTTTATGGCCGATCTTCGAAAAAGGGAAGGAATGGCTGCGTTAGCTCTTGAATTTACAATTCTCACCGCAGCAAGGACTTCGGAAACAATTTTAGCACAATGGGATGAGATAGATTTTCAAGAGCAGGTATGGACCGTTCCGGCTAGCCGGATGAAAATGCGCCGCGTGCATCGAGTACCACTCTCTAAGCGTTGCATCGAGTTGCTTCAAGAATTGAATGATACACGTTTGGGAAATTTGATCTTCCCCGGCCAAAACCCCACTAAACCTCTTTCTAACATGGCAATGAATATGCTCTTGCGGCGTATGGAAATTACTAATGCAACTGTGCATGGATTCCGATCTGCATTCCGTGATTGGTGTGGTGATGAAACAGTATTCCCGCGTGAAGTGGCAGAAGCTGCATTGGCCCATAAGGTGGGCAGCGACGTTGAGGCAGCATACCGACGCTCCGATGCCTTGGAAAAACGGCGGCGGTTAATGGAAGCATGGGCTGCTTATGGCTACGGCAAAGAAGACCACAATGTAGTGACGTTGCATGCCTAGGATTAAACTTTCACGAAACCCCGCAACTAGGTTGGATTTTCTGGCACACGTTTTTTGGCCAAAAGACGAAGAAAAACGCAAAGCATATATCGCACTGACAAATGAAGCCTCTTTTGCGTATCTCGCAGAAGCGCAAGAGAAATCGATGATACAGTCAATTTTTGTCGAAGGTCACTATGATGCTTGGGCAAAATCCGTAAGAGAACAGTTCGCAGATGAAGTGATAGATTCTGATGAAACCGCGAAAAGTGTTTCTTTGGGCTACGGGTTGCACTCTCTGGGGACCGAAATTCATAAGAACGCTGCAAATGTATTTTTGACCGGCTACACCATACTTGTCCTCACAACAATGATCCAACATCATGCTGAAGATGAACGTCTGCGCGGTGGGCCGGGAATCAAGAAAGCACAGGAGGTTGTTGCAGATATTCAGCTGATTGCGTTATCGCGGGTTGAGAATGCGTGGGCTAAATACAAAACGGTGGCACATTTTTGTACCGCCGCCGTGGTTTTGGCGGGCCTCGAAATATCTGCGATGATTGAACTGTTCTTAAGGCCAACTGCTGAGTTTATCTCCGCGAGTCAATACTACAGGTTACTGCTCACGACGTTTAAGCCACAAAGGCGCAATGTACCCTTGGTATCGGAAAACGAATTGTGGTTGCCACCTACAGAATGGGAGTGCAACGGAACTAAATTGGTAGGTCCACCACTTCCAGAGGCACTTTTGAATGCATTGGGAGAGCGGAAAGCCCGCTGAAAAAAGACTCACTCAAATTTCTTCTGGGCGAGTTTTACTTATCAAGCATTTTCCATTGGTCCATTACTGGCACAAAATACCCGTGCACGACGGATTGATGTATCGTCTGTTACCAACCCTATTTTCACCGTATCATTTGCCACCCCATTTAGGGCACTGTTGACCCTTAGCAGACTTTACACAAAAACTTGTTTATTCTGCCATACAGTTTCAAAATATCCGCAAATAGAAAGGGTGTCTGGGTATGTCCATTGTACAGAATATTGGGGTGATTGGTGGTACTGGCCAACTTGGCTGGGCTATTGTGCAGGGGGTGTTAGCCGATGGATTGGTTGCACCAAAGGAGCTCTGGGTATCGAACCGCTCTGGTAAATCATCGGTGTTAGGCGAATGGAGTGAGGTTAACGTCACAACCTGCAATCAGGAACTTGTAGATGCTTGCCAGGTCGTGATCCTGTCGGTGCCACCACACCTGCTTTCGACCATACAAATCAATGCCAAAGACTGCCTCGTTGTATCTGTCATGGCAGGTGTTTCAATTGAAATGATAAAACGACATACAGGTGCCAACCGGATCGTGCGCGCAATGTCTAGTCCAGCTGCCGCCCAAAGGCTTGCCTACTCCCCTTGGTGCGTGAATGCACAAGTAACCGATAAAGAGCGTGAAAAAGTGGCTTTGATTTTTGACGCTTGCGGTCTTGCAGATCAAGTGCCTGATGAGGATCAGATTGACAGGTTTACGGTGCTCACAGGACCCGTACCGGGTTTTGTCGCTTTCTATGCTGATTGCATGGTGGACTATGCGGTAAAACGGGGGATCAGTCATGAAGTTGCCAAACGGGCGATACTTCAGCTGTTTTTGGCAAGCGGTACATTAATGGCGCAGTCAACAATGTCTCCGGGAGAACATGTGCAACAAATGATCGATTATTCAGGAACCACGGCTGCAGGTCTGGAAACAATGAAAAAATCCCCGATAGCAGCAGATATCGCGCACGGTTTGGATATGGCATATAACAAAACACAAACCATCGGTGGGCAGAGCGATTAGTTGGTCATTGCCTGGAGTTTGGTGAGCATGATGTCATCAATCATGACCCCGTCACGCTCAGCGGCTGCGCGTGCTTTTGCTTTAGACAATCCGGGTATGTGAACACCATAATCTTTTGAGAGCCGTTTGATTTGTTCTGCCATGCGGGTTGGGAACTCAGGATCAATCAACAAAGCGTTGATGGCAAGCACGAACAGACCGGTGCCCGGGCATTGATCTCCGCTAAAAAAAGAGGGTGCATCCAGCGACCAATTTGCGCCTGTCAGTCCACCAGCCAAAACATCAACCATCAGAGCAATGTTCGCGCCGCGAGCACCTCCAAAGGCCAGCATGGTTCCTTCCAGAGCTTCACGCGGGTCGCTTGTCGGTTGGCCATTTTTGTCCAGTGCCCAACCGAGTGGAATTTCTTCATCACGTTCGGCTGCTGCTCGTATGTTAACAAAAGCAGTTGCACTGGAAGACTGATCAATCAGCAATGGCGGGCCATTTTCTTGCGGGGCTGCAAAGGCCATTGGATTGGTGCAAAATACCGGTTCCTTACCGCCTGAACCTGCGAGCAATGGAGAGCCATTTGTTGCGGCAAAACAAACCAATCCAGCATCGGCCAGCTGCAGGGCAAAGGTGCCTAATGAACCACACAGCGTGGTGTTCTTTTGGGAGAACAAACAAAGGCCCATATCCCGCGCACCGGAAATGAGATCTTCCAGTGCCAAGTCAAAACCTGTTTGAGGAAGTCCGCTTTTGCCGTTAACAACAATCATGGTGGGAACAGGTCTGGATATTTCGGGCACGGCCATGCCATCGATGCGGCCGTCCGTAAGACCATCAAGGTAATCAAAAACATGGGCAACACCGACGCTGTGTTGGCCAAGCATTTCACTTAGTACAGTTTGTCGGGCAAGCGCCTGAGCATTTTCTGCTGAAAAGCCTTTGCAGGTCAAAACCCTGACAAGAAGGAGGTGCAGATCTTTACCTGATATTGTCGCCATGTGTCATATTTCCATTGCTATTTTCCGACCATCGTAAATCGCATAGGCAGCCTGACGGGGCGCAACACCATCACCAATAGCGTAAGCGGTAATGCCACGCACTTCAAGTTCGCACGCCAGATCATCAAACGCCATATTGACAGTTGCTATCACAAGAGCGTCAGCTTTGATAACCTGTCTATCTCCGCAAAGGAGACTAACAACCTCGGCACTTGAACCGGTCCATTTTTGAACGGCACTCTCGGTAACAAACTTCACACCAAGCTGTTTCAGATTTTTTCGCAAAGGAAAATCAGCCGCAGTGCGTTGCAGTTCTTTACCAATCATTGCATCGGGGGTAACAATTGATACGTTATGGCCATCCTCGGCAAGTTTCCAGGCCGTACCACAGCCTTTCCAGTTGCCACCTTCATCAAGCACGATGACACGTTTGCCAGGCCGCACCTGCCGGGACAAAATCTCTTCCGGGCTAAACACATTACCGTTTTCCAAACCCGGCAGTGTATCGAACTGGGGCAATGCTTTTTGAAATCCTGTGTTTACTGGAAGCGAGCCGGTTGCGAGAATAACTTCGTTGGCCCCGAATGCAATCACCTCATCAGCATCCAAATAAGTATTCAGGCGTATTTCAACCCCTAACTTTGTCAATTGTCGTTCGTACCAGTCCATCAGGTCAATAATCTGGCCTCTGCGCGGCTGCTCACCAGCAAGCCGATAAGCACCACCAAGGCGCGCACCAGCTTCACATAAAACCACATGATGTTCGCGTTCTGCGGCAACGCGGGCAGCCTCTAACCCGGCAGGTCCACCGCCGACGACGAGAATGTTTTTTTTGATCTCGGCCGACATAAACCTGTCACCGCCCCACTCCCATTCACGGCCAACCGATGGGTTGATAACACAGGATATCCAATAGTCACGCGATCGCCGCCCCCAGCACATCTGATTACACGACAAACAACCTCGAATGTCTTCAGGTCGATTGTCTTTGGCTTTGTTGACAAGGTGCGGGTCGGCAATCTGGCCACGTACCAGCGAAACGAGATCACTGTCCCCCTCACTTAACACTGTTGCAGCATTTTCTGGCGTGCGAATATGAGCTTCGGCGATCACCAGGGCATGGCAAACCGCGTCTTTCAGTACGCGTGAGAGACCGGTTCCCATTTTTTCAGGATAGAGGAATGTCGGCATCAATTTATAGAAATCAAAATACCCGCCAACACCGCAAGTCACATAATCCACCATCTGACAGCGATCATGCAAATCGACAATTTCTGCAATTGCTTCGCGTGATAACATGATATCAACATCAGGTTCATCGCTAACCGAAAGACCGATAATGAAATCCTCGCCGCATAGTGCTCGAATGCGAGATATAATTTCGCGAGAGAACCGGGTGCGGTTTTCCAGACTGCCCCCCCATTTGTCATCGCGCCGATTGGACCAGGGTGTCCAGAACTGGTCAACGATGCTGTGATAAGCGGCCCAGACCTCCACACCATCAAATCCGGCCTCATAACAGCGCCGGGCCGCTTGAACGAACCCGTCAATTGTCTCTTCAATCTCGCGCTCATTCATTGTGTGGCTGCCATCGCTGTCGTGGTAGCTTGGCAAACCTGATGGCGACCAATTGGCATGGAAAGAATTATCTGCATCCCCATGTTGCCCGACATGATAGAGTTGCTGGATGGCTACACTGCCGTTTTCCCTGATCGCTTCGGTAACTTTTCTGAAATGAGGAATGACGCTATCGTCTGAATGCCGAAAATTTCCGCGTGTCAAAACTGCTGCTGCATGGACAGGCATCGGCTCAACAACAATCATCGCCGCACCGCCTATGGCGCGTTCGCGATAATAAGCACAATGGCGTTGCGTCGGCAAACCATTCTCGGCCATATTTGTGGTATGGGCACCAAAGGCAATACGGTTTCGCAATGTTTTATGGCGCAAGGTAAGAGGAGAGAATAATGTCATTTCATTCTGAATTTCCCCAAGTGTCATTTATTTTGTAGCCGTCAGGCCAAGGATCGTCGGGGTCGAGCATATGTTGATGCACCCCCGTTATCCAGCCACGTCCCGATATTTCAGGAATGATAGCGGGGGTATCGCCAACTCGTGTGATCCCGGCAATGCGCCCGGTAAATCGTGATCCGATAACTGAAGTTGCGGTGAATGTCTGTCCTTCTTTCATTTGTCCCCTTTCAGCCATCACTGCCATACGCGCTGATACCGCTGTGCCGGTCGGGGATCGGTCAATCTTGCCGGGCTGGATTGCCACGGCAGAACGGGCGGTGAATCCGATTTTGTCCTCTTGCAAAGGTCCCGCGAACAGGCAGAACGAAATATGGGTCCAGTCAGCATTTTCGGGATGGGAGAAACCCAACTGCTCATTTGCTGCATCGGTGATTTTTACGCCCAGTCTGGCCATATCACGCGCTTCGGATTTGATAATTTCAAAACCAAGAGCCGCGGCATCAACAATCACAAAACTGTCTCCGCCAAACGCGGTATCAACTTGCAGTTCGCCAAGGCCCGGCACCTCTAGCACCACATCCAGTTTCGATGCGAACGAGGGCAGGTTTTGCACCGTTATCCGCTCAGCCTTGCCGTTGCTACACTCAGCCCGCACCCGTACCAGCCCGCCGGGTGCTTCAAGCACAAGTTCTGTCACCGGTTCGTGCATTGGAACAATGCCGCTGTCGAGCAAAACTGTTGCTACACAGATCGAGTTGGAGCCAGACATTGGTGGTGTGTCTTCAGGTTCCATAATAATAAAGGCTGCATCGGCATTTGGATTTTTTGGCGGAACCAACAAATTTACATGGCGAAACACTCCGCCGCGGGGCTCATTCAACAGGAAATTTCGAAGGGTTTGATCTCGTGCGATAAAACGACTTTGCTCCCAGATCGTGTTACCCGGAGGCGGTGCGACGCCGCCGGTTATAACATCGCCAACCTCGCCCTCAGCGTGGCAGGAAACAACGTGAATAATCTTTGTGCTGCGCATCTAGATATCCTTAACCAGCCTTAATGCGTCATAAATTGCCGCGTGTGTATTGCGGGCCGCAACTGCATCGCCAATGCGGAAAAGCTGAAACGTCCCGTTTTCGTTTTTAACCAATGCTTGTGGTTGCCCGTTCAGCAATGCGTCATGATCGAGTTCTCCCAGATTGGAAGACCTGGGTTTAAGTTCAAAATACAACTCATCAAGCGGTATGGTACCGTGGTTTATGACGATCTGATCAAAGCTTCGTTCTATTCTCAAATCGCTGTAATCACTGCCGATGATTGCATTTAGACGGTTGCCATCCGGCTCGACGTCTTTCAAACGATAGGTGACGGTAAACTTCACTTTCTTGTCTTGCATCGAACGCATATAGGGAACCAGATTCATAGCCATTACATCGGGTGCAAAGCTTCTGTCCGGTGTCATGATTTCAACTTTTGCACCGCTGGCTGCGATCGTTTCAGCCGCCTGCAGTCCGGCATGATCGCCGGCATCATCAAAAATCAGAACGTCTTGTCCAGGTTTGACATCACCTGAAATCATGTCCCAGCTTGATACCACCAGATTATTGCCAGTTTCCAGGACTTCTGTGTGTGGCAAACCACCAGTAGCAATGATAACAACATCAGGGTTTTGAGCCGCTACGTCTTGGGTTTCAGCCCAAGTGTTAAAGTAAAATTCGACGTGTCTTTTGTTACATTGCTCCATACGCCAATTGATAATTGATATCATCTCTCGCCGGCGTTCATTTTGTGCGGTCAAACGGATCTGGCCGCCAGGGTCAGGGGCCGCTTCAAAAACAACCACTTTATGCCCGCGAGCCGATGCCACCCTTGCTGCTTCCAATCCAGCCGGTCCAGCACCAACAATTATCACTTTTTTTGGTTCTTGAGCCGCTGGAATATCATGGGGCATGGTCAATTCACGCCCTGTGGCTGCATTGTGCATACACAACGCATCGCCAGCTTGATAAATCCGGTCAAGACAATAGGTGGCACCAACGCATGGACGGATATCATCTTCTCGCCCCTCAACAATCTTGCGAACAAGATGCGGATCTGCCATGTGGGCGCGGGTCATGCCAACCATGTCCAGCAGACCGGAGGCAATTGCATGGCGGGCTGTTGCCACATCGGGGATTTTTGCCGCATGAAAAGTTGGCATGCCAGTGGCTTTGCGAACTGCCCCGGCAAAATCCAGGTGCGGTGCATTTTTCATGCCTTGCACCGGAATTACATCAGTCAAAGCCGGGTCAGTATCAATACGGCCACGAATGACATTGAGGAAATCAACCTGTCCGCAGTCCCGCAACATTTTGGAGACCTCAATGCCTTCTTCAGCCGAAATACCACCTTTTTCTACTTCATCAGCGGTGTAACGAACGCCAACAATAAAATCATCACCCACCCGCTTTCGAATTTCCGATAGTACATCAAAGGTAAATCGAATTCGGTTTTCCAGCGGGCCACCATAGGGGCCATCCAGCGTATTGGTCAGGGGTGACCAGAACTGATCCATCAAATGGCCATATGCCTGTAGCTCAATGCCATCCAGTCCGGCGGCCTGCATGCGTTCTGCTGCATCGCCGTAATCTTCAATAATTCTTGCAATATCCCAATCTTCAATCTTTTTGGGAAAAGCCCGGTGTGCAGCTTCCCGATGATGGGAAGGTGAAACAGCTGTTAGCCAGTCACCCTTGTTCCAACCGGTGCGCCGACCCAAATGGGTCAATTGGATCATCACCGCACATCCATGCTGGTGACAGGCATCGCTTACTTTTTTCATCCATGGCACCACCTCATCCTTATAAGCCAGAATGTTGTTGAAAACCGGCGGGCTATCCCGGGAAACGGCCGCTGACCCGGCAGTCATGGTCATCGCCACACCAGCCCTTGCCCGTTCTTCATGATAGGCTCGATAACGGTCTTTTGGCATGCCATCTTCTGGATAAGCCGGTTCATGGCTGGTGATCATGATGCGGTTTTTAAGGGTCAGATGTTTGAGTTTATATGGCTGTAGTAATGGATCTTTTGACATAATCTTCTCTCTCAATACCAGGCATCTTCCATCGATGACTTGCGCTGTTCAATAAATTCTTTCAACTGGCCATCAATATTTTCATCAATCGGCGGTGCCTGATAGTCAGCAAGTGTTTGTTTCCATTTGCGGTTGGCGCGGGTCATGGAATCCTCACTTCCCTTTTCGCTCCATGTTTCGTATGGCTGATCGTCATTCAGGCCGCTGTCCCAATAAGCGGTCTTGTAATGTGATAGAGTGTGTGCTGTGCCAAACATATGTTCTCCAGGGCCACCTTCACGCAAGGCATCAATACCAAGTGTATCTTCGTTGACAGACAAGCCGTTGAGATAAGTATGGAGCGCACCGCAAACATCCGTGTCGAGCATAAACTTTTCGTACGACATCGAAAGCAATCCATCCAAAAATCCGGCAGCATGTAAAATGTAGTTAGCGCCGCATTGGACCGCCGACATCATTGACATCATCGACTGGGTCATGGCTTGACCATCAGGCAATTTGGAGGTGGAAAAATTCCCCGCACACCGCAATGGCAATTTCAGGCGTCGAGCCAGTTGCCCCATCACAAGGGAACCCAGAGCCGGCTCAGGTGTTCCAAAGGTCGGGCTACCGGAACGCAGTGCTATTGTAGAAAAGAACGATGCCAGAATTGCCGGCGCGCCCGGTTTCACCAATTGTGTCAAAGCACATCCCGCCATAGATTCGGCCAATCCTTGGGCAACCGTCCCTGCCATCGTAACCGGACTGACAGCACCGCCGAGTAAAAATGGCAAGTGAATAGATCCTTGCCCGGCTTGTGCATATGCGCGAATGCCTTGTGTGGAAACGCCATCCCAGACTAACGGCGAAGTTGAATTGAAGTTGCCTATAATGACGCAGTTATTTTCGACAAACTCTTTACCGAACAAAATTCGAGACATTTCAATACTGTCAACGGCGCGTTCTGGTGCGGTAATTGATCCAAGAAAAGCCCGATCAGAATAACGCATATGGGCATAAACCATATCAAGATGCCGTTTGTTTACCGGAACATCAGTTGGCTCACAGATTGTACCGCCGGAATGGTGCAGCCAAGGTGAGGACTGTGCCAGTTTGATAAAATTCTCAAAATCCTCAATGGTCCCATAGCGCCGTCCCTTATCCAAATCCATGACAAAGGGTGAGCCATACGCAGGTGCAAAAACCATTGCATCACCACCGATTTCAACAGATTTTGCCGGGTTGCGTGCGTGCTGGGTAAAGCGCTCGGGTGCTGTTTTCAAAACTTCCCGGATCATACCAGGTTCAAATTTTATGTTCCAGGCAGTGTCTGAAACCGGTGTTACCTTACCTCCTGCTGACTTGAACAACCGCGTAGTCTCTTCATCGTCGCGAAACTCAATGCCTATTTCGGCAAGAATGGTGTCAGCAGCCACTTCAATTTTGACAAGGTTTTCTTCACTCAAAAGATCGTAAGTCGGGATATTTCGCGTAATGAAAGGGACTTCAAGATGCTTGTTCTCACCAGAGCCTGTCGAGCGAGGTGAGTGTCTGTTGCCTCGTCGACGAAGCCGTCCCTCCCGTGTTGAAGACCTTGCCATGCGCTATCGATCCCTTTTCTGGATAAAACAATATGAATCCCTACCTTTTCTAAAGTACGGCAGAATAAACAATAGCAAACTTGACATAAGTGTCGATTAAACAAACCGACACGTCAATAAAACAAACCGACATGTCTATTTAATTGCACTCTGTTCGATGCTCTGTTATCAGGGCCAAATGGGAAAAACAGCTACAAAAAAGCAAACTGGTTGGCGAGGGTCAAAAGAATTCTGGCTTGAAGGAGCCTATAAAATGCTGGTGGAATCAGGTGCTGATTCCATCAAAATAATGGCGTTGGCCAAAACACTGGATATATCAAGAACGAGTTTTTACTGGCATTTTGAAGACCGGCAAGCACTTTTGGATGCACTTGTTAGATGTTGGAAAGAAAAAAATACCGGAAATCTGGTGGCACAAACCAAGGTATATGCCGAGACGATCACCGAGGCGATTTTGAATCTCTTTGACTGCTGGATAAACCCGAAACTCTTTGATGCGCAAATGGATTTCGCTATCCGAAATTGGGCCCATCATTCACAAGAATTAAAAACAATAATGGAACAAACTGATCATGAAAGACTGATGGCTATCCAGGCAATGTTCCTTCGGTTTGGTTTTGATGAGCAACAGGCCAACATACGTGCCCATACGATTTATTACACGCAGATTGGCTATATCTCGATGATGGTTGAAGAGCCGGTATCTTACCGGATCAAAAAAATGCCAACCTATGTAGAAACTTTCGCAGGTCAACCCCCAACGGCATCAGAGCTCGCTCGTTTCAAGGATCGTCATATTAGCTATTTGAGCAAGTAGCTGTTGGATAAAGTGTCACAAATATCGACGAAAACAGGTTTGATGGTTTTTGTCTGCACGCTGTTCATCAAACCCAAAAACCACCGGTATCAACGCCATGGTTTCTGATTGCAGTTTTGACCAACTCAGGACCATGTAAACGCTAAGCAGCTTAATATTTTTCGAGATCAGATGTCCGTTAATGGCACTTCGCTGCCGAACGCGTTGGGCCGATATTCCGTCTGTTGTCAGGGGGTAAGTTGCCGACCGCATTGAATGGCTTGATCGGCAGTAGTTGACCCCAAGCAGTCATCCATCTGGCTCCCATCGAACGGCGGCAGAGCGGACGGAGCGGAACTTTGCTGCATCAACGCGAAGTTCTGCTATGCATACGCATTCAACTTGGATCTGAGCATACAGACGAATGATAGGAGTTTTGAGGACCCGGCGACGCCGAAAAAGTTGCCAGAGATTACAGAAAAACATAACATAAAAGCAGGCGAACTTTTTTGGAGGCACAATGTGAAGCTGGATGTTAACTAGAAAATTTTCCTCAACAATTCTCTACTTTTTAGGTTTGGTCGGAGCAATGACAATTGCTTTCGGCATTACTCAGGCAATATTTACTGATAAACTTATCAATGTTGTATCGTTGAGCGGGAACTTATGCGATCTCGGAGACGATAACTTAAAGCGTTGGGAAAAAACCATTTCGTCTAATACTGGGCAATTTGTCTATCTCAAAGTTGAGATAGAAGAAGATCCTGGGGTTTGCAAAACCGGTTCCATTGGTGAGTACCCTTTTATGACAAAGACCAAAGACTCTTCGTTGCTCTATACAATGCCACTAATACGATCGGTAACAGCAAACAGCATGCCGAGGTTGGAAATTCCTGTAAGCGAAGCGGCTGGGGCTCTCCTCGCAGATGGGTTTCTTGATTTTTACAACGACGGTTCTTTGGTAGGTAGCGGTGTTTTTTTTGTGGATTTGCAGGACAGTCAACATACTGGCCCTTTATACCGTTTCGTCCCCGCTCCTTATTCTCTTGAGACAAGCCAAATGTACAAGTGCACCACCTCATTTTATAACACGTCTGGTTTTCTCGCACGCTCCTGGACATTCGCCAAAAACTGCATCATATCATTTTAACAATCTTCAGAGACGCGCCGTTCGGCGCTACACAGCAAGTCACTGAGGTTTATCTCTAAATTGGATAGCTTCTCAAAGGAAAAATCCACCAAACCGGACATCTATGTGACCTTCAGCATTCAGCATCAATGATTGCAGAGCGGACAAAGTTGCCTTCAATCTCATTTCCTCTTAGGTCCGCACCCTGCCCCAAGCTACCCTTAACCCGAGGCGGCTTCAATCGCTTCCATGTCGGCGTCGGAAAGACCGAAGTGGTGGCCAATTTCATGCGTCAGAACATGTTCGATTACGGTGCTTACAGGATGACCGGTAACTTCCGCATATGCGAGGATCGGCAAGCGATAGAGATAGACCGTGTCGGGCAGGCTCGGCAGATCGGAACTGCTTTTTCGCGCCAAGTTAATGCCGTGATAGAGGCCAAGTAGCTGATAGGGGTCAGAAAGTTGCAGCGCAGCCATTACGTCGTCGGTGGGAAAATCCTTGACCCGAATGGCAAGTCCGTCGCAGGCTTCGCGGAAGTTACTAGGAAGCGCCGTGAAGGCCGCTTCCATCAGTTCTGAAAATGCGATTTCATTCATCGTAACACTAACCTGATGCCGTTAATTTTTGGCGTGGCAGGCGGCAACAGTGGGTCTCTTGGCGCCCGCAGAAATCTTGACCGCACCGCATATGCATTGTCCCCTCAGATTCAGTTTTTCAGTCATCAGCATACTCCTTATCCTTCGGCAGGAACCCGCTCTGCCACTACGACATCAAGTAAGAACAAAGGCGTTTGCAAATCCATAATTGCCTCGTGAATTTATGAGTTTGCTTGGCCATATTACCATGGGAAAGCAACTCAACAAGGGTGCACGGCGAAAAAGGAAAATGGGCAGTTCTGACGCATAGCGGACTTTAACTGATTATTGAAACTAGTCTGAAAAGGGCTTGTCTTATAATTTCCTTATCGATCTGCGAAGATTGAGCCAATGCACGCCACGCCATTTATGGCGTGCAATGGCGGCGGCTGGATCGATAAGGGCTTGGTCGTGAGGGACCGTTTTCGAGTGTGATCAGCCGCCGT
>DAOUPT010000107.1 GCA_030626025.1 Anderseniella sp.
CACATCGTACCCCTTGTAGGTGTCCGAACAAATAAACGCACAGGTGTAGTGATACATTACATTTCTGGCCTTCATGTCCCTAAAAACTTACGTGTCATACTCGGCAAGCATAACATTGAACGCAGCAATGAATTTTATACCGCGGACACCCTTATTGAGCCTGACTCTGATATAAAACATCACGATTACGATTATGACGCGTATGATGATGACATCCCATTTTAATCACCACCAACCCTTCAACCTACTGACCTTTATGTCCTGCGGCACCAAGTATTGCGATGCAAACCCAGCAACAATCAAACCGATGCCAAGGTCGCCGTGACCGGATGTATTGCGCGACTGGGTGATGATCTGATTGCCCGCAGCAGTCGTCTGCGTCGTGAATGATGCAAGGTCTTCCTCAATGTCTTTGCGCAGCAGTAGATCATGGGCAAACTTAAGGTCGCCCGAAGCAAAAAGCACTGCGAGATTTTCGATCATCAGGGTTTTGGAGGCGTTCACGTACCGCCCACTTCGCCGCCATTCTTGCCCACCTGTCATCTGAATAGCATTGTGATCCACGTTTTGTTCCCAGAGCATGTCTGACACGACACGCCCAATTGACGTACCATCAATTATAAGCTCTGATTTGCCACCAAAAGGTGGCGCGTTGCGTATTTTGATGAGATAATCAACAACATCGACATAAGACACGCCTCTGAACTTGTCCGCGTAGACGACTGTGCGTTCGCGAGGCCCAAGGACAATTTTGGTGTCGTTGGGCATCGGAAGGCTTTGGTCTTTGATAACCACCACCGACGAAAAATCATTCGCCTGACCTAAATCCGCTCCTATCCAATATCGTACAAAACCTGTTACACGCGGAATTGAAGGGTCTTGGTTTGTTTCGTTCACCACATTGCCGTTGGGCATGTAGATAAGGTTCAAATCTGTGGACATATTGCACCCTCCATGCTGGTCGCATTTTCAATGATGGATAGATCAAAATAGCTATGACCATCCGATAACATTTCGACTTCGACTTCTTGGCGAAAACGTGTGTTGGACAATTGTTCTTTTAAACGTGCAACCCGCTTTGACAGTCTTGGGATCGACGTACCCTTGACTATAATACGATGAATGTTTTCTTTGTGTTCCGTGAACAGTTGCGCAAAATAATTGTTTTTTCCCGCAGGTGTTGATGCAAAGACGACCTGTGAATTATCCACATCATCTCGCAACATTGGTAAAACGGAAACGATCACATCCTCGCCCGCGTTGGCCCCTGGCAAATAGGCGGCCTCATCAATCTGTATTTCATGAGCTGAATAGCCGCGTATTGTTGCGCCAGATGCAGGCACCGCTATAAATCGCCCACCGTTTGACGTTTCGATTTCGGTTTGCGTTGCACGTTGGACAAGCAAGTCAGTTGCGCGAAGATACAATGCGACTTTACGGCTGATCTCTCTGGTCTGACGTTCGGCTGGTGCCAAACAAATGACCGTATGGCCTTTTTTTAAGCGGCGTACAGCGCGGGTTGCAAGGACACAGGATTTGCCAGCCTGACGGCACACACGCATTGCAACTGTGGCTTCCGTCGACATAACAGCCTCTAATTGCCATGGGTCTATCTCGGTAGCGTTTGGCACTTCCGTTTGCACGAAGTGCAGCATTTCGACACCGACGTCCAAATCCCTTTCGACCAATGAGCAAAAGTCATGTAAGCCATCAAACGACATTGGCTCTCCGGTCATAGAATGCCCGCATGTTTATAACATTGCACTGCGTGCAGCAGCGGTTTGCGTCACGCGGAGAGATATGCTCACGCATACAGAGTTTCCCCGTGAAGAATAACTTCCCGCCTTCGTCAAGCATGACGCGTTCCGATTGAGGCAGTTGTGCCCAATAGGGGTTTCCGGTAGAGGTCGCCGCCGTTAAGCGGCGGTTGTATTCGTCCCAACCTTCAAATTCGCGATGGGTCATATGATTGTATCCTCTTTTGTAACGCTCAAAACATGGTGGCGCATTCGTCGTAATAATGGTTCACGGGCGTTTGGTACTTCGTCACAGACTTCTTGGAGTATTTGCCTCATCGTCACCCATTCTTTGGATTCCGCGAGTGATATATTGACGGTCAGGTTTGTCGCTAATTTGCCTTGTATGGTGGCTATGTCACGCAACACTTTGCGCAACCCTTCCATGGCTGAAAGAGCAAAATAATCGTCTTCCGTTTCTTCTGCCTTGGTGATCAGGCGTTCGACCCGCTTCGCCAATGACTCGTAGGTCATGGCGACATCCATGCGATCTTGGTTGACCACATCTGTATCAGCCTTGATGGTTTCGATCCGCGTTTCGGCCAGAATGGAACGCCGCATTTCCTCGGTGATCTTTTCATCCCGATACCGGGCAACTGTCGTATAATCGACACCCAAGCGTTTTGCGATTTCAGTCAGCGTACGCCGCCCAAGTACGATGTCCTTGATTATTTCGTTCTTGTCTGGGCGCATATCGATGATCGAACGGCGTCCTGAATTCTTGTTCCCACCGCGCATAATCAGGATTTACCTAATGCTGTGGTTGATACGGGGATCGGATCGCCGTTATCATTGCCATACCAAGTGATCCGCTCACGCAGCCGATCCCATTCTTCAACGGAGACATCGACCAGATGATCATGAACGCGATTTGCCACCTCTACCCCCATGCCAGCCGCGATGAGATCGCGGCGCAGCTCGCCAAACTGAACGCCGCCCAAGTGCAGCTTCATCGTTTGAGCTAGGGTGACCGTCAGCGCATCCATTGGGTTGCCTGACGGATTAATATCTTCGATCTGGCCGGATACCAAAATCCGCTGACAATCCCGCTGTACATAGATTTCGTCCTCGGGACCGTATCCGAGGTGCACATGGAGTGCGAATTGCAGGCAGGCTCGATCTTCAGGTGTCGGAGTCAGCATTTGCGGCCCTCTCCATCAATTCGAATTTTGTTCGGGCGTGATCCGGCAGATCGTCCAGTGTAGTGAAGGATTTGACACGGTAACCATCGCGCTCCGCCTGCATACTGCGCCCAACGATACCCGCCCCCGTATTCATATCGGCCCGCACCCAACGGATGCGCTCATGTTCATCATCAAAGGTGATGATCTTGGATTGTATTGGTGTGACGTGTTGACCAATATTACGGCGGGTTGGGTCTTCACCATCGTGAGTCATTCGCAGCGGCACACCTTTGGCTTCCGCTTGGGCTTTGGCGTCTGCATATTTGCGGGGATCGCGAGCGTCTTCACGCGTCAGATAGACCCCCGGCGGTTGGCTTCCAGCAAGCGAATAGGAACCATCGGGGTTTTGTTGCAGGCCAGCGCTTTTGAAAGTTTCTGCCTGTTCGTCTTTATCCAACTTTGCTAACAGCCTGTTGAGTTGGTCTGATGGTGGTGCGGGCGTCTGTTTCTCACGCTTTGTATCCATGACCTTATCGAGTAGGCGGGCATTATGTGCATAGATACCGTCCATCCGCTTTTGCTGATCAGTGACGGTGGTGGTGAGGGTTTCAACCTGCGTTATAAGGGCTTGCAGGGCAGCCGTTGTATCGTTGGGCATTTTGTTATTCCTTTACGTCCAAAAAGAGCGGTGCGTGATGCCACACCGCCCTTTCTTGATTGGACTGGAATGGCGCGTACCACGCGCTCAATTCGAATGTATTCGGAAGTTTTCAGATGTCCGACCGGAGAATAAGGTCTTTTGCCTGGGTCAGGCGGGTCTTTCAGGTGCTGATACCAGGCGCGGATGCGTTCGATGGCTTGGGCATGACTGCTCCTTTTGCGATGATGCGAACACAAGAGGCATTAAAGTCAAACGAACCGCCCTTGGCGCACGTTTTCATCACTGGTTCGATGCAAAACGCGCATCATTTCTCTTTAGGGCTGTGCTCTGAGTTCAAGGTGGAGTACAGATTCAACCTGATTTAATTGATTTGGTATAAATATGTCCGAGATTTTCGAGAACGCTGTTACATCAATCACCCTCGGCATAGAGGACTTTGAAACTGGCACAGATGAGCGGATGCTAAGCGCCGCGCGAAATTACTATGCAGGCCTATTGTTGCTTGCGAAGGAATGTTTGGTTTGTGCTGCGCCTGAAGCAGATGCGATGGAAATCATTGGTGCAAAATTCAAACCCGTCCCTGACGGAGACGGTGGTGTCGAACATGTTGTTTGGGGCTATGCCACTGTTGATCTTGCGCAGCTACAAAAGCGTTTCAAAGACTTCGATCTTCCTTGGCCTAAAGTGAATATTGTACAACTTCAACAGTTCAGAAATAATCTCGAACATTACCATTTGAAAGAACCGGCCAGTGCGTTGGGGGAGGCAATTGCATCCTCGTTCCCCATGATCGTCGATTTCTTCAAGATATTGGGAGAAGACCCTCAGGAATCTTTAGCCGACGTCTGGGACACCATTATCGCTGAACGCGCAACTTTTGAGAAAGTTCGTGCAAGTTGTTTGGAAAGTTGGGAAGACGTAGAATGGCCAGCACATGTTAAAGACCTCGACAAGATGTCATGTCCAGCTTGTCAGTCTTCACTTGTGGGACAATCCGATAGCGGCAATGCCGACCACGAGCAAATCGACGGAAAATGTTTCCAGTGTGGTCACGAAATTGATCATGAAAAGATGATGGAAATGGTTGTTCAGACCAGTTACGAATCGGACGCTTACATCATGGCTAAAGAGGGCCAAAATTCACCTATCGGCGATTGCCCAGAGTGTGCCGTAACAGCCTATGTTGACGACGGAGAAACAAGTGTATGCTTCGCATGCGGAGAAAGTATTGCTGGGGTGTGTATCCGCTGTGGCACAAGTATTGATCTCAACGAGTACAACTACGAAAATCCCAGCCTGTGCAGCTACTGCGGTCATATGGCAGACAAGGTGATGCGGGAGTAGTGATTTAATTCAGCACTTTCTGCCCGCAATTTAGTTACCTTTCCGCTCGTTTTGGGGAAAGTTTAGGTGGCTATGATTTTGGTGTCAGGTGACGTATTGAGAGAGGCACACAACATAATGACAAAAATCGAGGAGAAAAACTTTTGGGGATAAATCTGCCAAGCCATCTTTATCGTTTTCGATCTGTTCAATCGCCGTACTTTGAAGATGAAATTCAAAAAACTTTCGGCAATAGGATGTTGTTTTGCACACCTATTGATGGGCAAAATGATCCGTACGATTGTCGCCCAGTCATCCACGATTCCACACTGAAAGACATCAACCTCTACCTAAAGGCTGCTAACAAAGGAAAGAGTATTGCAGACCAAACTGCTCTTGAGAAACACTATCCAGATAAGCATGAGAGGAAAAAGGCAGAAAAAAAGCTACGGCCTGGCCCGCTGGCTGCTCGAACTTTAATCAAGGCGATGAACCTACAGGCCACTGGGTTTCGTAACCGGACAAAAATCGCCTGCCTATCAGAAAGATGGGATTCCATCTTGATGTGGAGTCATTATACAGTATCTCATCGTGGTATTTGCATAGAATACAAGGTTCATGAACCCACTCATGAGACTGTAAATAATACTCCACAACCTGTTTCCTACACCTCTGATCGTACAAAACTCGACACATTTGATTTGATTGCATTGGTCAAATCGCAAGAAGTTCAAGATAAGGCAGTGAAAGATAAAGCTGAGCGATGCATGAGCGCTCTCATTCTCGAAAAATCAATCGACTGGAAATACGAAAAAGAGTGGCGAGTTCAGTCAACTGCATTAGCCCCTCCGGGATACTTCGCATTTGAAAACCTTGAGCCTGTCAGTGTCATTCTCGGGGCTAACGCAACAACAGAAACACGCAATTTACTGGGACGAATTTTGCCCCCTTCTGTGATTATAAAGCAGGTCGTGTTGGACGATTCACAGTATAAACTGCATCTCATTGATGTTTGATTTGTTATTGTGACTACCATGACTTGAAGCCTATACTTCGGTTAAGATACGGACATTAGGCATTTGAAATAGATTGCTAAAATTTGCCCAATAATAGTAACCTTTCTGCTCACTTATTCGCCTATGTTGCAAGATACGTTGCAAAAACCAACTAACCGCTTGTTCTATATGACCACAACTAATGATTACAATTCAGTAGGGCAGTAATTTCTGTGGTGTTTGCGACCTGCTCACAACAAGAAGGCGGAGAATTCTGGGAGAAATCAGCAGGCCCGAATACGTCGCGATGTCCAATGCGTGTCAGCCCGTGTCACCAAGAAAAAGCCTGACACGCCGAAAATGCTTTGTTTTCAAACCTGTGCGTCAGTGTGTCAGTTGTGTCAGTAAAATAATAGTAGCAGCGAAACGCCTCATAGCATTCGCCATTACTGGCAATTCACATATGTCACAGATTAACGATTTGACCCCGACACAACTGACACACTGACACGCTACTGCATAACCGCTTGTGCTAAATAAATAAAAGGCGTGTCACGCCACTTTAGAGCGCGACACGCCAAATCATCATGTGACACACATAAATCAGAAAGGT
>DAOUPT010000041.1 GCA_030626025.1 Anderseniella sp.
AGGGCCGGTAGCATGGGTAAAATTACAGGCTTTATGGAGATCGAGCGCCATGAGCAGTCGTATAAACCGGCTGCGGACCGTGTGCGCAATTTTGACGAATTCATCATTCCGCTGGAAGCCCGCGATGTCGAGCGCCAAGCAGCACGCTGCATGGATTGCGGCATTCCCTATTGTCATACAGGCTGCCCGGTCAACAATCAGATCCCCGACTGGAATGATCTGGTCTATCACGACCAGTGGTCACAGGCGCTGCGTAACCTGCATTCCACCAACAACTTCCCGGAATTTACCGGTCGCATTTGCCCGGCCCCGTGCGAAGCAGCTTGCACCCTCAACATTACCGATGAGCCGGTCACCATCAAAACCATCGAATGCGCCATCATCGACCGTGGTTTTCGCGAAGGCGAAATCGTGCCCGTCATTGCCGAAGAAAAAACCGGCAAACGCGTCGCCATCGTTGGTGCCGGACCGGCCGGTCTTGCCGCAGCCCAACAGCTGGCCCGCGTTGGCCATGATGTTCACGTCTATGAAAAAGACGACAAAGCCGGTGGCCTGCTGCGTTATGGCATCCCAAATTTCAAACTCGACAAATCGATCATCGACCGCCGTGTCAAACAAATAGCCGATGAAGGCGTCACCTTCCGCTACAATTCAAAAGTCGGCGACAACGTTGCCGTGGAATGGCTCGAGCAGGAGTTTGACGCTATTCTCCTGACTGGTGGCTCGGAACAACCACGCAACCTGCCCATTGAGGGTCGCGATCTTGACGGTGTTCACTTCGCCATGGAATTTCTCGGCCAGCAAAACCGTCGTCTGGGCCATGAAGATATTTCCAAAGAACCACAAATTTCCGCCGCCGGAAAGCACGTCGTTGTTATTGGTGGCGGTGACACCGGTTCGGACTGCATCGGCACCTCCCTACGCCACGGCGCCCTGTCAGTCACCCAGCTTGAAATCATGCCCCGCCCGCCGGAAAAAGAAAACAAGGAACTAACATGGCCCGACTGGCCCAACAAAATGCGCACATCATCTTCACAAGAGGAAGGCGCCGAGCGCAAATTCGCAACCGGCACCACCAGCTTTGAGGGCGTCAGCGACCGCCTGACCGTTGTAAACTGCACGCAAGTCGGCCCTGATTTCAAACCGGTTGAAGGTACGCAATTTAAACTAAAAGCCGATCTGGTTCTGCTGGCCATGGGCTTCGTCCACCCCGTCCATGAGGGTATGGTCGAAACCTGGAAGCTCGAAACCGATGAGCGCGGCAACGTCATCGCCTCCACCGATGACTACTGGACCAACCACGAAAAAATCTTCACCGCCGGCGACATGCGCCGCGGCCAATCTCTGGTCGTATGGGCCATCCGCGAAGGCCGCCAGGCCGCCCGCGCAATTGATGAGTTTTTAATGGGTGTTTCAGATTTACCGAGATAGCGCTCGAATCCGACAACCTTGAAATTTTCCTCATAAACCCCATATCCCAAGCCTACGAATCAGATATTATAGACGCACAACGCGCTTGTCCCCTTGCAGCCGCATGAGGAGGGCGCGTGTATAAATTCAGGAGGAAATTCTCATGGTCTTTTTAGAAGGCGCCAGTGTCTTTGTTATCATTTTGCTTGTTCTGGCCGTTGTTACCATCTTTTTGGGCGTCAAAATCGTCCCGCAAGGTCACAATTTTACTATTGAGCGCTTTGGCAAATACACTCGAACCCTAGGCCCCGGTCTTGGCTTGATCCTGCCGTTTATTGATCGCATCGGCGCCAAGCAGAACATGATGGAACAGGTGATGGAAGTTGATAGCCAGGAGGTTATCACCCGCGATAACGCCATGGTTATGGTTGACGGCATTACCTATTTCCAGATCATGGATGCCGCCAAAGCTTCATATGAAGTCAATGATTTACTGCGCGCCATTGAAAACCTGACCATGACCAATATCAGAACGGTTATGGGCTCGATGGACCTTGATGCCCTGCTTGCCCAGCGTGACGAAATCAACCACAAGCTTCTGGCTGTTGTTGATGAAGCCACCGCACCCTGGGGTGTGAAAATGACCCGCATCGAGATCAAAGATATCAAGCCACCACAGGATCTGGTCGACTCAATGGCCAACCAGATGAAGGCCGAACGTGACAAGCGGGCAACAATTCTGGTTGCCGAAGGTGAGCGTCAGGCTGCAATTCTGGCCGCTGACGGTGACAAGCAAGCCATTGTGCTTGAAGCTGAAGGGCGCAAGGAAGCTGCCTTTAAAGATGCCGAAGCGCGCGAGCGATTAGCCCAGGCTGAAGCCAGAGCAACCGAGATGGTTTCCAAAGCCATCGCCGAAGGTGATATTCAGGCCATCAACTATTTCGTTGCCAACAAATATATCGGCGCGCTTGAAGGCATCGCCACCTCAGACAATCAAAAACTGCTGATGCTGCCCCTTGATGCAACCGCCATCATGGGCTCGGTCGCCGGTATTGCTGAAATCGCTAAAGAAACATTTGGCAATGATGGTGGCACAGGCAAAAAATCAGCCATCAAAACAGTGCCAAGAACCCGCGCATAGACCCGTTCATAAAGGAGACGCTTAGTGGATTATATTCTTGGTTATTTTGGTCCCTGGGCCTGGTTTATCATTGCCGTTGCCCTGTTTCTGTTGGAACTGAGCGCACCGGGGGTGTTTTTCATCTGGCTCGGCATCGCCGCCATTGCCACCGGCCTGCTTGATCTGGTCATCCCGATGAGCTGGCAGGTTGAAATAGCGGTCTTTACCGCCTTGTCAATTGTCTTCCTTGTGGTCGGTCGCCCGATTGTCATGAAGCGCATAAATCAGGAAACAGACCAACCCAACCTCAACGCGCGCAATCAAAATTTTGTCGGTAGACGCTACAAGCTGAGCGAGCCGGTTAAAGGTGGTCGCGGTACGCTGACCATCGACGATACCCTGTGGCGTATCCGCGGTGATGATTGCCCGGTCGACTCATGGGTCACAATAACTGCGGTAGATGGTATGGAACTGATGATTGAAGTAGACGCGAAGTAACTCGTCCTACTTCACCCCGATACGCAAAAGGTCGTGGATATGCAAAATCCCGACCGGCTTGCGGTCTTCAACCACAAACAAACTGGTAATTTTACTTGAGTTGAGAACTTCCAGCGCCACCGAAGCCAACGTTTGCGGCCCAACGGTTTTGGGATCCGATGACATGACTTCACTGACTTTCTTGTCAATCAAACCCGCCCCCATATGACGGCGCAAATCGCCATCGGTAACCACGCCAATAAGGCCGCCATTGTCATCGACCACGCCTACGCAACCAAATGATTTTTCGGATATGACGATCAGCGCATCAGACATCACCATATCATGCCGGGCGATCGGCAGGGCATCGCCCTTGTGCATAACATCGCCTGCATGCGACAGGGCCGCGCCAAGCTTGCCACCGGGGTGAAACTGGTGGAAATCATGGGCCGAAAAGCCCTTGGCCTCCAGCAGCGCAATGGCCAGCGCATCACCAACAGCCAATTGCATTGTCGTTGAAGTGGTCGGTGCCAGACCACGCGGGCAAGCCTCAGGTGCTTTGGGCATACACAGCGCCACATCAGCCGTTTTTGCCAGAGTGCTTTCAGCATTCGACGTTATCGCAATCAGTTTGACTTTAAAACGCCGCGAATACATCAGCAGGTCTTTAAGTTCAGATGTCTCGCCTGAGTGCGACAAAACAATGATCAAATCCTGTTGTGTCACCATGCCAAGGTCGCCATGGCTTGCTTCGGTGGCATGAACAAATTGCGCCGGCGTGCCGGTCGAGGCCATGGTTGCAGCAATCTTGCGGCCGATATGACCGGACTTGCCAACGCCAGACAAAATCACCCGCCCGGTTGCTTGTTTGATCAAATCAACCGCATTTTCAAACGCCACGCCAAACGGCCCGTCCAGCGCCACATTGATTTGCTCAAGCCCCTGTTGTTCCTTGAGTAAGGTACGGCGGGCCGAAGCCAACGGAGAAATTATATTTGCTTCTGCAACGTGTGTTGAATTTGACATGACGATGTTATACCCCCGTAATTGTTACGCACAAACCCTTATGACGCAATTAGTTCGAAATTAAGGCCAAACCCGGCAACATACACCAGCTGTTAACCATAAATTGCCTAGGGTGGGGCAATGAGTAACGCGTTACAAACAGGCAAATTTGCGCTGACAGGCATCATCATGCTTTTGTCATCGGCAACGGATACCTGGGCTCAGCAAGTTCAAAATGACCAGCAGACAGGACTGTTGCGCCCTGCCCTTGATGTCGACAATGCCAATCAGAATAACCCTCAAACCGTAGCAACCCGCGCACCGGTGCAGCAAAACAACGCCCCGCAACCGATCAGATTACAATCCAACCAGCCGCAATCATTACCACTGCCGCCCCCGCCGCCACCCCCTCAACCTGAGGCGGATCCGTTTCAACCAATTGGCATCCAGGCAGGTAGCTTCCGACTGTTTCCGGTTCTCGAAATTACTAGCAACTTTACAGACAACGTGCGTACCGACCCCGGCGGCAAACTAAAAGACGTCGGCCTGCGCCTTGCCCCGTCATTGCGTTTGCAAAGTGACTGGGTGCGCCATTCCCTGAACTTCAATGCATCAAGCCAACATGTTTTCTACGCCAAAGCCAAAGAGATAAACTCAAATACGTTCACAGCAAGCAGCGCCTTGCAACTAGACATTCGCCACGATACGAATTTGGTCAATACGACAACCTACCAATTGTCCGAAACATCATCGGCGTCCAGCGAAGTGCCCGGCACCGCCATCGGCAATCGCAACGATCACGAACTGTCATTCACATCAGCCCTGACCCACCGCTTCACCCGCGTCGTTGCCACGCTAACCGGTGGCATCGACTGGTTGTTTTTTGATGACGTGAAACTGACCGGCGGCGGCAGGGAAAATAATGACGACCGTGAATACATCGAACCATCAGCCCGTCTCAGACTCGGTTACGAAATTTCCCCGGCTATCATCCCCTTTACCGAAGTGGGCTATACGCCCCGCATCCACAAAAAAACACTCGACCGTAATGGGCTTGCCCGTGACTCACAGGGGCTAACCGCAAGTGCCGGTGTTGGTTTCAATCTGTCACCGATCTGGGATGGCGAAGTCGCTTTAGTCTTCGAGCACCGTGATTTTAAAGACAGCAGCCTCAACAACATAAATGCCTTGGGCCTCAACGCATCAATCAACTGGCGGCCAACCGAACTAACCACGCTGACTTTTGCTTCAACCAGCAGCATCGATGAAAGCACAACGGCCGGTATTTCGGGCATCCGAAACTTCGGTCTGGCCTTCGACATCACCCACCGATTCCGTGAAAATCTTACCGGTACGCTTGATTTTGGTTTTGTTTACAATGACTTTATCGGCACCGGCAATGACGATAAGTACTACACTGTCCAAGCCGGATTTGCCTACGCAATTCGCCGCGAGCTGGAATGGATCGCCAATTACCAGTTCACCCATTTCCAATCCGGTACTGCTGGCAGCAGCTATACTGAAAACCGCATCTCAACCGGTGTTCGCTTCCGCCTATAAAAGATCAGAATCAGCCAGGATTTCTTTCAGAACGGCTTTGAAATCACCGCTTAAATCATCACGCTCCAGACCATAAGCCACATTGGCAGCAAGGAAGCCGATTTTCGAACCGCAATCATAGGTCTTGCCGGAAAACTGATAACCATGAAAAGGTTGTTCTTCCATAAGGGCGATCATTGCATCAGTAATTTGGATCTCTCCACCAGCACCAGGGTTTTGATTCTCAATCTTGGCAAAAACCTCCGGCTGCAAAATATACCGCCCGGAAATAATCTGATTGGATGGTGCATCTTCAATAGCAGGTTTTTCAACCATTTCGGTAATTCTGAACGTGTCGCCCACTTGATCCGTACAACCGACCACGCCATATTTTGACACATCCTCATGAGGGACTTCTTCAACCGCCACGATATTGCCGCCATACTTTTCATAAGCCCCAAGCATTTGCGACAGGCAACCCTTTTTAGCATGCATCAGCATATCAGGCAAAACCAGCGCAAACGGCTCATCACCGACTAGTTCACGGGCACACCACACCGCATGACCGAGCCCCAAAGGCTCCTGTTGACGGGTAAAACTGGTTTGACCGGCACCGGGCAAATCTTCATTCAGTTTGTCCAGAGCCTCATTCTTACCCCGCGCCCGCAGGGTTTCTTCAAGTTCATATTGCTTGTCAAAATGGTCTTCAATCACCCCTTTATTGCGACCGGTAACAAAGATGAAATGTTCAATACCCGCTTCTTTTGCCTCATCCACTGCAAGCTGAATAACCGGACGATCAACAATGGTCAGCATCTCTTTGGGAACAGCTTTGGTAGCAGGCAAAAACCTGGTGCCAAGTCCAGCGACCGGAAACACTGCTTTTCTTATTTTCCTGTTCATCAACATGCTCTCTCTTCAAGGGATGAAATATGCCAAAGCAATATCCCAGTCGCAGATTTATTGCAATTTTTACTTGCAAAAACACGCCCGTTGCGGGAAATGTGGTAGATGGATTTAAAGCATCTGACAACTCCGGCACTATTCATCTTTGCTGCAACACTGTTGCCAAATTCGTTACAAGCCGACACCGCGCTTGACGATGATACATTATCACGGTTAAGCGGTTCAGCGGCCTTTAGGCAATTTATCGACGACATGCGCCCCAAAGCCCTGAAAAAAGGCGTATCGGCCCGGACTTATGATCAGGCCATGCGCGGTTTGAAACCGGATCCGAAGGTTGAAAAACTGGCGACCAATCAACCCGAATTCAACACCACAATCTGGAAATATCTCAACACCCGGGTCAACAGCAAACGCATCACCAAAGGCCGGCAAATGAAAGCCCGTCATGGCGCTGCGATTGCTGCCATTGAAAAACGCTATGGTGTCGACCGCCACGTCTTTCTCGCAATTTGGGGAATGGAAACCAATTACGGCGGTTACACTGGTAACATGAGCATCGTCCGTTCTTTGGCAACCATCGGCTATCAGGGCCGCCGCGCCGCCTTTGGCCAACAGCAATTATTGGCCGCACTACAAATCCTGCAAAAGGGTGATGTTAAAATCAACCAGTTTACCGGCTCATGGGCTGGCGCGATGGGCCACACCCAGTTCATCCCGACGACTTACAATGCCCATGCCGTAGACTGGACCGGCGATGGCAAGCGCGATATCTGGAATTCAGTCTCTGATGCCCTTGCCTCAACCGCCAATTATCTCAACAAATCAGGCTGGCGGCCCACTCGCCCCTGGGGTTGGGAGGTTAAACTCCCCAAAGGTTTCGACTATCGCAATCTCGGACCGTCAGGAAAACGTACCACACTAAAATGGAAAAAACTTGGTGTTGTTCCGGCAAATGGTGAACGGTTCGGTGTTGCCGATGAGATAGCCCGCTTGATCTTGCCTGCCGGTGCCAAAGGACCGGCATTTCTGGTGACTGAAAACTTCAAGGCAATATTGGCTTACAACTCCTCACAAAGTTATGCCTTGGCAGTGGGCCATCTGGCTGACCGGATTCGCGGCGGCAAACCATTCAAAGCCAGCTGGCCGGTCAGTGACAAACCGCTGTCATCCGATGAACGCCGCGAATTACAGCAAACCCTGACTGGCAAGGGGTTTGACACCGGCGGCACCAATGGCCGCATCGGTCGCAACACTTTGTCTGCCATCAGAGCCTACCAAAGAAAAGCCGGACTGCCACCAGATGGCTATGCAAGTTCAAGCCTGTTGAAGCACCTGAGGGCAAATCGTTGAAATACGCTATTTCCACCATAAGCAAACTGATCTGCCTCTCAGCCTTGATAATTGTTTCAATCAGCGGCATTTCCACAGCGCAGCAAAGTCAAGTCGGCTACCTTGGAAAGGGCAAAGACCAGTATTCAGTATTCGTCTTTGGCGATGCACTGGCCGGTGGTTTATGGGCCGGTGCCGCCCGGATTTCCAAAGGACACCCGCGCCTGAAGCTAAACGGTCGCTATCGCGAAGGTTCCGGGCTGTCCAAACCCCGGTTTTACAATTGGGCCGAGCGATTGCCAAGAACTCTCGAAAATCGCCAAATAGATATTGCTCTGGTCTTCATTGGCACCAATGACGCACAAGATATCCGGCGCGACGGGGAGTATCTGGTTTTCAACTCCGAGCCATGGCGTGAAGTCTATACCGCATCGGTCGCCACCATGATGTCACAACTGACAGCAAATAAAACCGCTGTATACTGGGTCGAAGTTCCACCGGTCAGCCGCCCTAAACTTGACAAGCGCCTGAAAATAATTGCTGCCATTCACAAAACCCAGGCTGCAAAAGCCGGGATACGGTTTGTTGAAATCCGGCAATTTTTCACAACATCAGGCGGTGCCTATTCACAATCGGGTGCCGGCGTGGAAGGCTATATCACCCGCCTGCGATCCCGCAATGGCATACGTTTTATAAAATCAGGTAACAACAAACTGGCCAGTATTGTTTTGAAACAAATTGACCGTGACATTGCAATTGCCGACGGAGAAGTCCCGGCAAAAGAATTTCCGGTTCCTGATGCAAGCAACATTGCCAGCAGTGAAGTTGCAGCATATACCGGCCCGATATTTGGGTCAGCGGCATCTGATGATCAACCCCTCATCATCCAGCCGGAAAACATGCCTCTTGCCGGCAGTGATCAATCAACAAATGTCCTGGTCGCACTTCCAACATTCGGCTCGGAAAATCAACCCTCGACCCGGAAGGGCAATATTTCTGGTAACCGGGTTTTGGAAACACTCGTAAGACAGGTGAAGCCGGGCAGCCCCGCCCACTCACTCTTTATCGATGGAACATGGCCGGACAAGCAATCAGGTCGCTTAGACGACTTCAGCAGCTCTGTTCAATAATTGTTGTTTACAACCGACCCGGCTGGCATCTGATCGAATTTGCAAAACCCGTTCAGCCGGCAAACAAAACACCAGCACGGTACCAGATGCTGATTGTTCCTCAATAACAACATCACCACCGTGTAATCTGGCCAGACATCTGGCAATTGCCAACTCCAGGTTAAGCGGCTGCTTTGCCATTTCGACCCTGTCAAGCGGCCAGCACAATTGCTGAAAACGCGCTTCACTAAGATGGTAACCGGTCAACTTCACCGAAAAAATCAGCCCATTTTCTTCGCTCTGGTAAATTTTCACCAGCCGATTCACCTGCCCTTGCCGCAAAGTCCCGAGAGAACAGCCAATTAATTTATTCAACAATTGTTTGAGTTTTGCCAGATCACCAGTCAACAGAAAACGACCAGCGGGCGTTTCAAGCAGTTCAATTTTTACATCCTGGCAATGCTTTCTTTCACCATACTTTTTCTCAACATGTGACATGCAAAATCGTACCAGTTCTAGCGGATCAATTTCCTGCTCGATTAATGAACTTGCATCCCTTTGCAATTGAGAAAACTCGACAATATCCTGAGAAAATTCAAACAGATGCCCGGCATTGCTTAAAAGGCTCTTCTCAACATCAAAGTGTGCCCCAGAGCCTCCACAAACCGCCCCTTCCGTGTTCAGGAACTCTGCTGCCTCATACACATCCCGGCTTGATTCCAGCAGTTCAAAGCCGACGGTCTCAATAAACTTGCTACGCGCTTCACAGGCCTCCTTCACGATCAGCAGCTGGTTATTCAGTTGCTTCTTTTGACCTTCAAGTCGCTTGATTCGTCGAACCCCTCTGGCTGCTTTGTGATAGGCACGCATTGCCCAGATCAATAATCCCGCTTGCCCCAAAACGGCCAATACTCCAATAAAAACACCAAATCCAGCAACCGTGGCAACGCCAGTTACGATCAACGCGGTGAAGGCAAAACCGGAAAAAACAACTGCCGGTTCTGCTGCTTTTTTTAATGTTAAATTCAACCCGTCTGCTATCATGTCATTCAATCACAATTGGTTACAGTTGGCGATGTAATATAATACCAACCGTTGTTTGCAAGGTTAACGACCAGGAACTGCTTAGGGAGATAGTTAAAACATCATGAGCGAAATCTATGACGGCATGGAAACACGGTCGCAAAGCGAACGCGAAAAAGACCTGTTTGAAAATCTGCCAAAGCAACTAACAGACATCATTGCCCAGGCTCCCGGTTGGGCAGGCTTTCTAACCGGCCTCGACCCCGACCTCATTACCGATCGCCAAAGTTTGGCCGAATTACCGGTAATGCGCAAGTCTTCGTTGAACCAGTTGCAAACAGACAAACCACCGCTGGCTGGTTTTGCCGTAGGCAGCAACGAAAACTTTGGTCGGATTTTCATGTCACCCGGCCCGATTTTTGAACCGATGGGCAATCAGCCAGACCCGTGGCGCGGCGCCCGCGCGTTGTTTGCTGCCGGGTTCCGAAGCAATGACTTGATCCACAATTGTTTTTCCTACCACCTCACTCCCGGTGGATTTATCCTCGACAACGCCGCCCGTGCTATGGGTTGTGCCGTCATTCCAGCTGGCACCGGCAACACCGAGTTACAACTTGATGCCATTGAACAGCTACGCCCTGTCGGTTACACCGGCACACCCGACTACCTTAAAATCTTGCTGGACAAGGCCCAAGAACTCGGCCGCGACGCCTCTTCCATCACCAAAGCGCTGGTTTCAGGCGGTGCGCTGTTTCCGTCACTGCGTCAGGAATATGCTGATCGTGGCGTTAGCGTCCTGCAATGTTATGCAACCGCCGATGTCGGGACTATCGCTTATGAAAGCGATGCTCAGGACGGCATGATCATAAATGAAGGGATTATCGTTGAAATTGTCCGGCCGGGAACCGGTGAGTCCCTACCCGATGGTGAGGTCGGTGAAGTCGTCGTGACGAACCCCACCGGTGCTTATCCAATGATCCGGCTGGCAACCGGTGACCTTTCAGCCATTATGCCCGGCACATCACCTTGCGGTCGAACCAATGCCCGCCTGAAAGGCTGGATGGGAAGGGCCGACCAAACAGCAAAGATCAAGGGAATGTTTGTTCACCCCTCACAAATTGCCGAAATTTCCAAAAGGCATCCGGAATTGGCTCGCCTGCGTCTGGTGGTTGAGCGCGATGGCCAAAATGACAAAATAACCTTGAAAGCCGAAGCCACTTCTCAATCGCCAGAGTTTTCAGAACGGGTCGGCCAAACATTGCAGACGTTCTGCAAGGTCAGGGGAATTGTCGAGCTTTGCCCACCTGACAGTTTGCCAAATGATGGCGTTGTCATCAGCGATGAACGCGATTACCAAGCATGAAAATGCTCACTCGGCAGCTTTACTGCGGGCAACAATAACCCGGCCTTCAATGCGCGCCGATATGGTTTTTCTCTTGGCGATATAGGCCATAACGTGGTTGGCGATCAGTTTTCCATCTGTTGCTCCTACAATGATTTTTGCCGATTTCAGAACCGTATAACCATCCCCGCCCCGGGCAAGAAAGTCGTTGGTGGCGAGCTTGTAGGTTTTTGTATCATCAAGCTTGTCTGCACCAATCTTGACAAGGACCACCCGCTTACCCACTGGCCTTGACACATCAGCCCGAACTGTCATGCCCGAAACAGACGGAAACCGCCCGGTCAAAATTTCAGCATTGGAAAAGCCGGCCTCAAGTGCCTGTCTTATTTGCTTACCGCTAACCTCAAGAACAAAGGTCTTGTTGCCAAACGGCAACTCCTTGAGCACATCGCGCCGTGAAATATCCGATCCCGGCTCGTAGACTTTCTTGCCGCGAAAGCCGCCACCGTTCAACAACGCAACATCAGCGCCGGTAGCCAGACGAATGGCATCACTCATCATATTGCCAATGGCAGATTCGCCGCCACGTACAGCCGCATTATGACTATCCATTTCGGTGGCCGTTTTGCCCAACGCTACATCCAGTTCCTTTGACAGAACCGCCTGATATTGCGCGACTTTTTTAGCAACAATCTCGTCGGGCTTAAAATCTGCCGTATCGAGCAACCGAAAATTCGGCCACCAGGAAAACTTGCGGCGGTCTTTCGATGTTTTGATTTTAATTTCCAGATCCACCGCCACCACATAGAGCCCGTCTTCCATCGCTTCGACAAAAACCCTTTTGCCATCATAGGAAAGTTGCAGATCATGATCATCACCCGACAACAAGACATCTGCTGTTTTCTCGGCAATCAACTCGCGGTCAATACGCCGGTTTGCATGAGCCACAACAACAATAAGGTCCGCTCCCTGCTTGCGCAATTTTGCCGCCAGCCGCGCCGTTGTTCGCGCACTTGAGGAAAACTGTAAATTTCCCGGCGAGGATTTCGTCGCTGAATCATCTGCGGTTAATCCAATAAGCCCGACTTTAAAACCATTGTATTCCAGCAATTTATGACTCTTGACACCCGACAGAACCTCACCGTTTTGACCCTTCAGATTGGCTGCAAAAATCGGAAACTTTGCTTCGCTCATACGCTTTCTGAAATTATCAGGGCCAAAATCAAACTCGTGATTTCCGGGTGTAAAAATATCCAGCGGCATCAGGTTCAAAAGATCAATCATATGCTCGCCCTTGTCGAGCCCCGACATCAACGATGGCGAAATCGCATCACCGGCGTGAGCAACAATAACCGGATTGCCTTTGGCTTTTTCGGCTTTAAGTACCGCTGCAATCCGGGCCAGCCCGCCCCTGTTGTCGCGGTTTGCCGACATGTTGTAGATATCGCAGACCAAAACCAATGTCAGTTTTCGCGTAACTGTTTCAGCAGCATTGGCAATACTGCTTATAGACAACAGCAAGACTGCTAGAATCTTTAAAAAAACAACCTGTCGCAACATAAGCTTTCTCCCCTGCTCTATCTTGTGCAACCATGATAACATGGCTGCCATTTTCCGCTACCAAAGAAAAATGCCGGAAGAAATCTCCCGGCATTTTCATCAGTCATGTTCGTGGCTTATCGCTTGCCGCCATTGCCGCCATTGCCGCCATTTGAGTCACCGCCATTAAGAGAACGAGCAGCTAGCTCAACATCGCTCCGCCCCCGGAAGTTAACTAAAACGCGAACTGTCGGGTGGGTTGGCCGCCGGTAATCACGTTTACGTTTTTGTAATTCACAAGCCGTCCGGTACATTTTGCTTGATGTTTCTTTACACCATTCCTTTTTCGAACCAGCATCAGCTGTCGAAACAAAAGCTGTGCTTGCAAAAATAGCCAATACGGCAGCGGTTGAGATTTGAGTGATTTTGGTCATTGGATATTCCTTTCAATGTTGAGCGATCACCGGAATAAGCTTCCTCCTTGATCATTTGAACCCAACTTACCAAATGCAACTTGAACCAAACCCGAACGCTGCATTAATTTTGCGTTCATATTTTGTTTACCGTATTTGATGCAACCTTGCCGCTTAACATCCTGCTCTGTTTGGAGTATGCAAACCACAAGATAACCAAACGATTGTTTCCAGAAATGAATAACAAAACCGGCATCCTCCTCATCAACCTCGGCACCCCAGAGGCAACCTCCTATTGGCCGATGCGCCGATATTTGAAGGAGTTTTTATCAGACCCGCGCGTTATCGAGGCAAACAGGGCCGTTTGGTGGCTGGTGCTGAATGGCACCATCTTGACCTTTCGCCCCAAAAAATCCGGCCATGCTTATCAGCAAATATGGAATCGTGAGTTGAATGAGTCACCACTCAAAACATTCACTCGCGGGCAAGCAACAAAACTGGCCGAACATCTATCGGGCAACACAATCATTGTTGATTGGGCCATGCGTTATGGCCAACCACCGATCGCCGAGCGCCTTAAAGCCCTGAAAGATGCCGGTTGCGATCAGGTCTTGATTTTCCCGCTCTATCCGCAATATTCGGCAACCACCACTGCCAGCGTCTTTGACAAGGTGGCTGAGGCGATGGCCCAAATACGCTGGCAGCCGACACTGCGATTTGTCCCGCCGTTCTACAATGACCAACGATACATCGATGCCCTAGCGGAACGAACACAGCAACACCTGGCCACCCTTGACTGGCAACCGGAAAAAATCATTGTCAGTTATCACGGATTGCCCAAAGACTACATCGAAAAGGGCGACCCCTATTACGATCACTGTCTTGAAACCACCCGACTGCTGCGCGAGAAAATGGGCAAAACCGAAGACCAAATGATAACGACCTTCCAGTCTCGCGTCGGTCGCAAGGAATGGGTAAAACCCTATACCGATGCCACAATTGCCGACCTTGCTGCAAATGGCACCAAAAACCTGATGCTGATCTCCCCGGCTTTCATATCCGATTGCGTGGAGACACTGGAAGAACTCTCAATCGGTCTGGCTGAAGAATTCACCACAGCAGGTGGCAAAAACTTCACTGTAGCCCCCTGCCTGAACGACAGCGATATCTCAATTGACATGCTGGCAGCGATTACAAAAAACGAATTAAAGGGTTGGGATTAAAGCCCAATATCAAGGAAAAAGAAGGACGAGCGACAGCGAGAACTGGGTGCGACTGCGCCCCGGCGCTTATGCGCCGCCCCCGCGGAGCGTTGCGCAAAGCGCATCTTGCGTGAGCGATATAAACTTTATCAAGCCAGCCAGCGTTTACGCCGCTTATAGGCCTTCACATTTTTAAACGACCGGCGGTCTTCATCATTGGAGGCAACGCCGAGATAAAACTCTTTAACGTCCTCATTTTCCATCAGGTCTTTGGCCTCGCCATCCATCACCACCCGACCATTTTCCAGAATATAGCCATATTTGGCATATTTGAGCGCAATGCTGGTATTCTGCTCGGCCAGCAGCATCGACACCCCTTCTTTTTCATTGAGAATTCTGATGATTTCAAAAATCTCTTCCACCAGTTGCGGCGCCAGACCCATTGAGGGTTCATCAAGCAACATCATGGACGGTTTGGACATCATGGCCCGCCCAATAGCACACATTTGTTGTTCGCCACCCGAGGTATAGCCCGCCAGAGAATTCCGCCGTTCACGCAGCCGTGGAAAATAATCATAAACCATTTCAAGGTCAGCCGAAATCGCGCCACGTCCATCTTTGCGGGTAAAGGCGCCGGTCATCAGGTTTTCTTCGATGCTTAAATGCTCAAAACAATGGCGCCCTTCCATCACCTGAATACAGCCGCGCCGTACCAGATCATTGGGAAACATGGTATCAACCCGCTCGCCATTAAATTCGATCGAGCCCTTGGTCACTTCACCGCGCTCGGCTTTCAAAAGATTGGAAATAGCTTTCAGCGTCGTAGATTTACCGGCCCCGTTAGCCCCCAGCAATGCAGTAATGCCAAGTCGTGGCACATTCAGCGATACGCCTTTGAGCACCAGAATAACATGGTCATAAATAACCTCGATATTATTGATTTCGAGAATATTCTCGGCTGTATCGGTTTTCAGCGCTACTTCGGCCATGATTTTGTCCTGTTGTCCAAATACAAAAAACGTCATTCCCGCGAAGGCGGGAATCCAGGGCCACATTTGACCAACCCGCTTGCTGCTCTGGATTCCCGCCTTCGCGGGAATGACGAATAATAAGTAGTTTCGCGCGAACCATTCTTGACCCGCGCGAAACGTTGTTTGTTTTACTTACAAGTCTGGGTTTTCCAACCTGGCTTGTCAGCAATGTATTTCGCTGCTGCTTTTTCAAGCATTGGACGCACAATGTCAGTCATCGGGGAAATCATATCGGAAACACGTTTCCAATCTTTACCATCCCATTGCTGCATGTAAATGCCGCCACCACCTTCGTGATCTTTACAAGAAGCTTTGATCGGTTGAGTAAACCCTTCAAGTCCAATTTCTTTCAACCGGGCTTCCGACAGATCAAATGTTTCAAAGCCACCACGCAAATCTTCAGCGTTGATCACTTTTTTACCTGTCGTTTTTTGTGCAGAACGAATGGCCTCGGCAATAATCACCGCTTGAAACACGCCGCGATTGTAGATCACATCGCCAACCAAATCTTTAGATTTGACCTGTGATTTTCCTTTATTCACCACATACTTCAAAACATCCTGAAGAGCTGGATAGCTGGCACCGATACCAGAAAAGTTAGCAGCCATATAACCCTTACCGGTCGCACCAACAGTGCGCAGGTCAGCATGGGTACCTGACCACCAATTGCCGATAAAGCGATCCAGTGGGAAGCGAATTTTTGCAGCTTCTTTAACTGCAGTAGAGTTCATTGCACCCCAACCCCAGTTAATGATCCAGTCCGGCCGGTCTTTACGCACTTTCAACCAGTGTGAAGACTGAGCCTGCATTTCTTTCACGCCAACCGGATATTTCGTAACCGAAAAACCCAATTTCTTGGACAACACATCAAGCAATGGAATTGGTTCCTTGCCGTAACCCACATCGAGATACAGGTAGCCAATTTTTTTACCTTTCAATCCACCTTTTGAATCGATGTATTTCAATATCGAAGTCAATTGGCTCCAATATGTTGAAGGATAATTAAAACCCCATGGGAACTTTTCACCAACAGCGGTGGCGGACAAACCATAACCACTGGAGAAAACAGGGATTTTATCTACTGGTGCTTTAGGCACCAATTGCAAGGTAATGCCAGTTGAAAGCGGATTGTAAACCAGTGCGCCTTTGCCTTTTGTAGCTTCGTAGCACTCAACACCTTTTTTGGAGTTGTAACCGGTTTCACACTCTTCAACCACAACCTTAACACCACCAATGCCGCCATCGCGCTCATTGAGCATGTTAAAATAGTCAGCAAATCCATTAGCATTAGGGATACCACCACCGGCAAACGGGCCAGTACGGTAGCTCAATGATGGAATGTAAAAGGTATCTTCAGCCACAGCTGGCGCACTTGTTGCGAGCACCGCACCAAGACAGGCAGCAGCAGTACCTATTGCGAGAAGTTTCTTCATTTGTAGTCCTCCCTGAATCCAGCCTTTTGGCCGGGGTTAGTATAAAAAGCTATCCTGAAAACAGGCGCTTCATCAATTATTCCCCATTTTGCGCTCACAATGCAAGCAACAAGGGTATTTTAAGGACATCAGGCATAGGGGAATGGCCAGGTCCGCAGTTTCTCTTTGGCGATCTGCCACAGCCTTGCAAGACCGTGCGGTTCGACAATGAGGAAAAAGATAATCAAAGCACCGATGATCATTATCGTATAGTGCTCCATGTTGGTCGGGTTGACCGTAATACCGAAAAATTCAGGTGCTGCTCGCAAGGCAACCGGCAACACCACAATAAAGGCCGCACCCATATAGGAACCCATGATCGATCCCAGTCCACCAAGAATAACCATAAACAAAATCAGGAATGACTGGTTTTCATCAAAGCTTTCAACTTCGGCCGAACCGAGCCAGAAAAACACCATCATCGAGCCGGCAACCCCGCAATAAAACGATGAAACCGCAAAGGCCGAGATCTTGGCATATAGCGGACGCACACCCATTAGTTCAGCGGCAATATCCATATCCCGAATCATCATCCACGACCGTCCGATCCGCCCGCGCACCAGGTTTGAGGCAAACCATGTCATGGCAATAACGATGCATAAAACAACAAAGTAACGCGTTACAGGCGATGCCTCGGCCCCTGAAATCCACAAGCCGAAGGCCTTGCGTGGCAAAGTATCGATCGCCCCTGAATCGTTATAATTATACAGCCAGGCAACGCGAATGAACGCCCAAGTCAAAAAGAACTGCGCCGCCAGCGTTGTCACCACCAGGTAAAAACCCTTGATACGCAAGGAAGGCAAGCCGAAAATCATCCCCGCAGCGGCTGAAAAGAAACCGGAAAACAACACCAGGACGATGAGATTCATATCAGGAAAAAGCGACGCCATTTTATAACAGGAATAGGCACCCACGCCCATAAAGGCACCAGAACCCAGAGAGATTTGTCCTGTATATCCGGTCAAAATATTCAAACCGATTGCCGCCAGCGCAAAAATCAGAAACGGGATCATCATGGTGTTGAGAAAGAAGTCACTGCCGGTCAATGGAATGACAACAAACGCCACAGCCAACATCAGTGCAATGCCGATACGATCCTGCAAAATCGGAAAAATAGCCGAGTCAGCTTCATAGGTCGTCTTGAACTGTCCTGTTTCGCGATAAAACATCTAGGCACTTTCCCACTTGGTTGCATTTTCATTAAAGTCAGGACGCTGTGGTCCGACAATACAAAACCGGTGCCCGCTAGGGGCTTCCATTACTGTCCAGTTTTTGCACGGCCCTATTTCTTTAGCTCCAAGAGCCACCAGTCGGTCACGTTCAGCATCCTTGTCATCGGTTTCGATGTCCAGATGAATGCGTGAATCATGTTCAACAGCCTGTAACAACATTTTCGGCTCACCGGCAGGTGTTTTCAATAATATATAGTCCGGAAATGCCGCGTCAGGCTGGGCTTCATAACCCAGCGCCTTCGACCAGAACTCAGCCATTGATGACAGCTCACTGGTTTTGCAATCAATAACAAGACATCCTATTCGACTTTGATGGGTCATATCATCCACCTATATCCGGTCAATAATCTTCTCGCCGAACAATCCTTGCGGACGGAACAACAAAAAGATCAGGGCAATAACATAGGCAAACCAGGATTCAACCCCGCCGCCCATCAGTCCACCCCAGTAAATTTCAAAAATTTTCTCGCCAAATCCGATAATCAGCCCGCCAACAATGGCGCCGGGTATTGAGGTAAAGCCGCCAAGCACCAGCACCGGCAAGGCTTTGAGTGCAATAATCTGCAAGGCAAAGGACACATCAGATTTCGCCCCCCACATAATACCGGTCGCTAGCGCTACGATACCTGAGGCAAACCACACAATCGCCCAAATCTGATTCAGGGAAATACCAACAGAAAGTGCCGCCTGATGATCATCGGCCACCGCTCGCAAGGCTCGCCCGATACGGGTTTTGGAAAAGAAAAATCCCAGCGAAAACACTAGCAATGCCGCAACCACCGCGGCGGCAATATCAGCATATTCCAGAATGACAACGCCACGCCCGACGGTAAAGTCAATCGACCCGGACGGCAAACCAAGCTCGGACGCAATCATTTTTTGCGGTTCGCCACCGAACACAAACTCGCCCAACCCAATCAGAAAATAGGTCAGGCCGATGGTCGCCATGAACAGAATAATATCGGGTTGATTGACCAGCTTGCGCATAATAAAGCGTTCAACACCAAGGGCCAGCAAGCCCATAACACCAATGGTCAAAGCCAACGCCACATAGGCTGGCATGCCAAGAGAATGAAGCCCGACAAGCGTCAGGGCGGCAAACACCACCATGATCCCCTGGGCAAAATTAAACACCCCGGAAGCTTTAAAGATCAGCACAAAACCCAGCGCCAACAGCGCATACAGCGTTCCTGAAACAAACCCCTCCCACAACACTTGCAGCAAAAAGTCCGGTGCCGAATACATATCGATAAAAGGCGCTGCAAAAATACTATGAAGAATATCCATCATCCCCTCCTAATGCGCCACGCCGAGATAGGCATCAATAACATCCTGATTTGAAGACACTTCAGCCGGTGTGCCATCGGCCAGTTTGGCACCGTAATTGAGCACCACAACCCGGTCTGACAAATCCATCACCACACCCATGTCATGTTCAATCAACGCAATCGTTGTGCCGAACTCACCGTTCACCTCCAGAATAAACCGCGACATGTCTTCTTTTTCTTCCAGATTCATCCCCGCCATCGGCTCATCAAGCAAAAGCAGTTCCGGTTCCATCGCCAGCGCCCGCGCCAGTTCAACCCGTTTTTGCAGTCCGTAAGGTAACTGCCCCACCGGCGTCCGGCGCAAATGAGCAATTTCCAGAAAGTCGATTACCTGCTCAACCTTTTCGCGATGCTCCATTTCTTCAGCCCGGGCCGGACCATAATAAAACAACTGCCAGAAAAAATTCTTGTGCATTTTCAGGGTGCGACCGGCCATGATGTTATCAAGTGTCGACATACCGCGAAACAGCGCCACATTCTGAAATGTCCGGGCAATGCCCTGGGTTGCAGCCACATAGGGCTTCATATCGTGACGTTTCACACCTTTGTAGGTAATAGTGCCCTCTTGCGGGTGGCAAAACCCGTTGATGACATTGAGCATCGAGGTTTTACCGGCCCCGTTCGGCCCGATAATCGCCCTAACCTCACCTTTTTTGATATCAAAACCAACGTTCCTGATCGCCTTTACCCCGCCAAAAGACAGGGAGACATCATCAAGTTCGAGCAAAACATCACCCGGCATTATCTCGTTACTCACTCAGCCGCCTCCCGCATATGCCCCTGAACATGGCTCGAAGGCGTATGAAGTTTCATACTACGAATTTCAACGTCCCCTTCAACGATACCCTTGCGGCCATCCTCAAAGGTCATTTCGGTTTTAATATGCTGGTTGCTGATCTCTTCATCAAACAGCGCTTTAATCAAAACATCATAGCGTTCATTAATGGTCGAGCGCCGCACCTTGGCCGTGCGGGTGATTTCACCATCATCAGGATCAAGTTCTTTATGTAAAATCAAAAAGCGTTTGATTTGCGCTCCGGCAACCAACTCTTCACCAGCCAGTTCAAGATTGACCGCATCAACATTTTCTTCGATCATTTTATAAACATCAGGGTTAGCCGCCAGTTCCTGATAAGAGGCATAAGAGACATTGTTTCGCTCAGCCCATGAGCCAACCGCCACCAGATCAATATTGATAAAACAGGTGACAAAATCGCGCTTGTCACCAAACGCCACCACTTCCTTGATGTTGGGAAAAAACTTCAGCTTGTTCTCAATATATTTGGGCGGGAACATGGTTCCATCGTTCAATTTGCCAACATCTTTGGCCCGGTCGATAATTTTCAAATGGCCGCGATCATCAAACAACCCAGCATCGCCCGAATGCACCCAGCCATCCTTGGTTTTGGTTTCTTTGGTCGCCTTGGCATTTTTGTAATATTCCTTGAACACGCCCGGTGAACGAAACATCACCTCACCGCTGTCGGCGATTTTAACCTCAATACCATCAAGCGGTTTGCCCACCGTATCAGCATAAATTTCCGCATCCGGCTGGTTGGTGATATAAACCCCGGCTTCGGTCTGGCCATAAAGCTGTTTGAGGTTAATCCCCAGCGAGCGATAAAATTTGAAAATCTCCGGCCCGATGGCTTCACCCGCCGTATAACCAACCCGCACATTTGAAAATCCATAACGGTTTTTCAGTGGCCCATAAACCATGAACTCGCCAAGTTTATATAGCAGCTGGTCCTTGAGGGAAACGCTCTCGCCATCAAGGATTTTCTCACCGGTTTCTTTGGCAACATCAAGAAAGTAGTGAAACATCTTCTTTTTGAGATCACTGGCATCTTCCATGCTGACCATGGTTTGGGTGATAATATTTTCATAAACCCGCGGCGGGGCAAACAGATAGGTGGTGCCCATTTCACGCCGGTCCGCCACCACCGTTTCGGGGCTTTCAGGACAACAAACGCAATACCCGGCCTCATAGGACTGGGCATAAGAAAACACATGGTCACCCACCCACGCCATAGGCAGATAGGCAACAACGGTTTCTTTTTCTGTAAGATTGTCAAATCCATTTGCCGCTTGGGCGACCCAGATCATGCTCTCCATGGTCATCACAACACCTTTGGGCTCACCTGTTGTTCCCGACGTATAAAGGAAAATTGCCGTATCAGAACCGCTGCCCTTTTCGATACCAGCCAGCCAGTCTGCTTCAGCACCTGACTTCTTCAAAGCGTCACGCCCGGTATCCTGCACCGACTCAAAAGAATGAAGCCCCTTCACCTTATATTTTGAGAGCCCTCGAGAATCATCATAAATAATAGTCTTGATGCCCTTAAAGCTCTCGCCAATCTCCAGCATCTTATCGACTTGTTCCTGGTTTTCCACCACCGCAGCACTAACCCCGGCGTGCTTGAGAACAAAGCCCATCTCTTTGGCAACAGAATCCTGATAAACCGGCAGCGGAATCGCACCCAATGCCTGTAGCGCACACATGGTCCAGTACAGTCGTGGCCGATTATCGCCAACAATCGCTACCTTATCGCCCTTTTTGATCCCTAACCCGGACAATCCGATAGACAGACAACGCACTTCATCCAGCACATCAGCCCATGTCCAGGTTTGCCAGATGCCAAGATCCTTCTCGCGCATAGCCGGACGGTCTGCAAACTTCTTTGCATTCCGTAACAACAATTTTGGAAAGGTATCTTCGCTCGATCCTGCAACGCTACTCAAACAGCTTCCTCCCAGAAAAGCTCAAATACACAACTTTCGACCTTACCTCTTAACGGGTATTTACCGTTTTCCAGACTGTGGCAATCTTGTGTTACAAAATCAAGCGCCAAATTCAAAAATATGTATCACTTTAGTTGGAGGCAGTTAATTTGCGCGCCAAAAAATCCAACCGGTCCTGCCCCCAGAACCTCTCGCCATCAACCAGATAACTCGGGTAACCGAACACGCCGCGCGCGATGGCCTCTTTGGTGTTGGCCTCAAACTGCTCGGCATAATCATCAAGCTCACCCAACGCCGACACCTCAATTCCTGCCCGCGAACACGCCGCCGCAATGGTGCCCATATGGGAAAAGTCTTGTTGAAGCTCCCACTGTGCCCGCCCCAATTCTTGCGACAGGGTCAAAGCTCCAAGGCCTTTTTCCTGCGCCGAAATTATTGCGTGAGCGGCCGATGTATCGTCGGCAGGAAAGTATTTCGGCTCAGCTATAATGGGCATTTCAAGAAAATCGGTCCAACGCTTCAACTCTACCAGCCTGTAAGCCTTGCGTTCCGGTGAGCGTTTGCCAAGCGGCAGGCCACCGGTTTGGCCAAAAACGTCCATAAATTTGGTCGGATAAACATTGACCTGACATCCAGCTCTTGCCGCCATATCCCCAAGCCGCCCCGCTCCCATATAACTCCAGGGGGAATTCATCGTCAGATAATAGTCGATAGATTTTTGAGTCATTTTAACAACCTTTCAGAATCAATCCTAAAGCGAATTTCACCAAACACCACGATAAAAACATCCGAAATACGATTAAAGAGATCGTCGGTGGTTTTAACCAATAATCAGCCCGGCCTGCCCATAATGGCCGGCAATCAGCAACAAGACACAAACCCAATGCACGAAATTGCCGGTCAACCGCAAACAATTGCCCGCCCGCTTACCGGTCCAGGCAAGCTCGCCAACTCGCGGTTACTGGTAAAATCCTTTGCCATTCAGGGTTTGTCGGTTGGCATTACGCTGATAGTTCTGACGATCTATTTGACTTTCTATCCAAGCCAACCAGATCAAAGCCTGTTAAAAACACTGATATTGATTGGCGGGTTGATAACCGCCACTCTTGGCGCTTTTTTAGGCGGCCTGTTCTTATTGTCATTTTATCATGTGGCACGTTATCAAAAGCCAAAATCAGCCATCGTGGCGATTGCCAAACAATGCTGGCATATTATGTCAGAACCCCAACGCCGAACACTGGGACTGCCGTTTTTGACCACTTTGATCGTGTTTATGTACCCGTTTGTGGAAATAAAAAACAGTGTACCTCTGATCGTTCCATATGCCTGGAATGAACCCTTCCATAATCTTGATGTTTGGATGCACTTCGGCAAGGCACCATGGGAATGGCTTCACCCGCTTTTCTCGCAAAGCCCATATCTGGTGTTTGTCCTAAACCTTAATTACAATTTCTGGTTTTTTACCATGTGGATAGTGTTGGTACCTTTCGCCTTTACCACCTCAAACACCGTCCTCCGAACCCGGTTTTTTCTGGCCTTCTTTTTAATCTGGGCAATAGGCGGCAGCGTCCTTGCAACCTGGTTCTCATCGGCCGGACCTGCGTTTTATTCAAAGCTCGGCCTGACACCCGATCCTTATGCCGGGCTGATAACTTATCTCAATCAGGTCAATGAAATCGTTCCCGTATGGGCCATAGATTTACAGAACGAAATGTGGGAACAATTCAAGGGACACGGGATTAACGTCGGGATTTCCACCATGCCCAGCATGCACAACGCCACAGCATTGCTATTTGTTATCGGCGGCTGGCATCTGTCAAAGAAAATGGCGATCCCGCTGGCGCTGCATTGTTTCCTGATTTACATTGGCTCAATTTATCTGGCCTGGCGCTATGCCGTTGACGCCTATCTTGGCTGGCTGGTCACCATTGTTGCATGGTTGGTAGCAGGTCCGATCGCCCGCTGGTGGCACAACCGCCCTTCTGTGGTCGAGTTTACCCGGCAGTTGGAAACCCTCAACCCAATGGCAAAACAGATGGCAAAATAGCTGCTGAACCAGTCTCACTTCACTTTAACAACTGCTCAATCTCGGCAAATCCCGCGGCCCGATCAGCAAATCCGAATGTGCCGTGCTGCTGAATTTCCCGCACTGCCTCAAACATCGCCCCGAAGGCCATACGGGCAAAGGCCGAGCCGACACTGATGCGCTTGACGCCAACCTCGGCCAGTTCTGACACACTGAAGGTTTTGCCCGGCAAACCCATTACAACATTAACCGGTTTGCTGACCGCATTACAAACCTCCCTGATTGCCTCAAGATCAGGCAGGCCCGGTGCGTAAAGCACATCGGCTCCAGCCTCTTCAAAAGCCACCAGACGTTTAATGGTATCATCAAGGAACGGTCGGTCATGCAGGTAGTTTTCAGCCCGCGCTGTCAGAACAAAATCATGGCTCAACCCACGCGCTGCCTCTGCTGCGGCTGCGATACGCTCCACCGCCAGCTCAAAATCATAAATCGGGTCGGTCAACCGCCCGGTGTGATCTTCAATCGAGCAGCCAGCCAAACCCGTTGGCGCTACCAGCCTGACAGTCTCGGCTGCCTCTTTCGGACTGTCACCAAAACCCATTTCAAGGTCAGCAGACACCGGAATATCAGTTGCCTCGGACAACAAGAAACAATGCTCCAGCACATCCTGATTGGTTGTAAAACCTTCCGGCACACCCATCGAGAACGCATGCCCGGCACTGGTGGTGGCCAGCGCTTTAAAGCCCAGCCCCTCAAGCATTTTGGCACTACCGACATCCCACGGGTTAGGAATAACAAATATCCCTTCAGCCTCATGCAACGCCCGAAACGCCTTTACCTTTTCAGCCTGCGTTACCATGCTGTTTCCTATTCAGCTGCCATTGGCATTGGCGCTCTGGTCCGCCCGGCCTTATAGGCCTTGAGCAATTCTGCTTCCTTTACCTTTGCCTCCGCAATATGGCGTTCTTTCACATGACCGAACCCGCGAATATATTCCGGTATCGAAGCAATCTCGCTGGCCAGTATAACATTATGCGGGGTCAAATCTGTCAGCAGTGAATTGATCAACACGCGATAGTTTTCAATCGCTGCCCGTTCCGCCCGCCTCTCGACCGTTCTGCCAAATACATCAAACGCCGTCCCGCGCAATCCTTTCATCTTCGCCAACAAGCCAAACATTTTTATCATCCACGGCCCGTAAACCTGCTTGCGGGCTTGTCCGGTGACCGGATCTCTCTTGGTAAAGATTGGCGGAGCCATGTAAAATTTCAGGGCGAAATCACCAGTAAATTTTTTGGCCAAATTCTTCTCAAACGAACCGTTTGTGAACAAACGTGCCACTTCATACTCGTCTTTATAAGCCATCAGCTTGAACAGATATCGCGCCACCGCCTCACTCAGTATTTTGTCTTTGTTGGCCCGCTCGGCTTCCACCGTCCGCACACCATTAACGAATTTGCGATACGTTTCCGCATAAGCCTCGTCCTGATAGTCAGCCAAAAATGCCGCCCGCTTGTTGACCATCTCATCAAGGCTTTCAACCACAGGCACCGAGTTACTCTTGCCACCGACAACGACCTCAACCGCCTTCATATCATGGGCTGCACGACGCCCCCACAAAAACGCCTGCTGGTTCATCTTGACCGCAACACCGTTAATTTCAATCGCCTTTTCAATCGCCTCAGCCCCCACCGGCACCAAGCCCTGTTGCCAGGCAAAACCAAGAGTGAAAAGGTTGGCCGCGATGGAGTTGCCCAATAACCGTTTGGCAATCCGCGTTGCATCGGCAAAATGCACATTGTCCTTTGCCACCCGCGCCTGCAATTGCATCATCATGTTTTCGCCCGGCAACATGAAATTGGCATCATTGGTAAATTGCGCTGGCATCACTTCGTGCGAGTTAATAACCGCGTGACTGCGCCCTTGCCCCAGCCGCGAAAGATTGCGTTCAGATGCTGATGTCACCAGATCACAGCCCAGCAACAAATCGGCCCCGCCCGCTGCAATCCGTATGGTCGAAATATCTTCCGGTGCAGCGGCAATTTTCATATGAGTAACAACCGCGCCATTTTTTTGCGCCAGCCCGGCCATATCAATAATCCCGGTGCCCTTGCCCTCAAGCCTTGCCGCCATGCCAAGCAACTGACCAATGGTCACAACCCCGGTGCCACCGATACCGGTGATAATCATACTCCAGGCCCGCCCGGAAATATCGGGAAGAACCGGTTCCGGCAGAACTTCAAACAATTGCCCGTCACCGATAGCTTCCAATTTTTCGGGTTTGCGAAGCTCCCCGCCATGGACAGTCACAAAGCTTGGACAAAAACCATTCACACAGGAATAATCCTTGTTGCACATATTCTGGTCTATCTGGCGCTTACGGCCAAAGGCCGTTTCAACCGGGGCAATCGCCACGCAGTTCGACTGCACCCCACAATCACCACAGCCCTCGCAAACCTGCTCATTGATAAACACCCATTTAGCCGGATCAGGATAGGTACCGCGCTTGCGCCGCCGCCGTTTCTCGGCCGCACATGTCTGGTCATAAATCAGCACACTGGTGCCGGAAACCTCCATCAGTTCACGCTGAACCTCATCAAGATCATCGCGGTGGTGAAAGGAAACACCAATCGGAAATCCGGCGTTGGAAGGATATTTATCCGGCTCATCAGACACAACGACAATCCGCTCAACCCCTTCAGCCCGCACTTGATTGGCAATTTGCGGTACTGACAGATTGCCCTCATGGGGCTGACCGCCGGTCATGGCCACAGCATCATTGTAGAGAATTTTATAGGTGATATTGACACCCGAGGCGACAGTCGCCCTGATCGCCAGAATGCCCGAGTGATTATAAGTCCCGTCACCAATGTTCTGAAAAATGTGATTGCGGGTCGAGAATGGTGCTTCGCCAATCCAGTTGGCCCCTTCCCCGCCCATATGTGTCGCCCCTTCGGTCCGCCTGCCCGGCACCATCTGCGCCATCCAGTGACAGCCAATCCCGGCGTAAGCCCGTCCGCCCTCAGGCACTTTAGTCGATGTATTATGCGGACAGCCTGAGCAGAAATACGGCACCCGCTCGGCCAGATCACCAGTGTTGGAAACCGCCATCTGCGCCTGTCTGATCATCTCCAGCTTTGCCGCAACGTCCTTGTTTTTGCGTTTTTTCAGCAACCGTTCGGCCAACACAATGGCAATCGCATTAGGCTCAAGGGTGCGAAATGCCGGGAACAAATGTTCAGATTTTTCGTCCCTTTTGCCAATCACCACCGGCCGGGTTTTTAACTCATACAATTGTTCGCGAATTTGCGTTTCAATCAGCGAGCGCTTTTCCTCAACCACAATAATCAGATCAAGGCCCTTGGCAAATTCGGCCACGATCTGTGGATCAAGCGGCCATACCATGCCGATTTTCAAAAACCGCATGCCAAGCTTTTCAGCCACCGCTTCATCAATGCCCAGATCTTCCAGCGCCTGACAGACATCAAGATAAGACTTGCCGGTTGAAACCACGCCGATCCTGGCCTTGCCCCCACCACTCATGACAATGTTGTCAAGATTATTGGCCCGGGCAAAGGCAGAAGCAGCAAAACGTTTGTAGGTATGCAAACGCTCTTCCTGCTCAAACCGGTCATCAGAAGCGCGAATATTCAAGCCACCCGGCGGCATGGTGAAATCTTTCGGGTATTTGATCTCTATCCGGTCAAGTGACCCGTCGATGATGGCGGTAGATTCAATATTGTCATGAACAGCTTTCAGGCCAACCCAACAGCCGCTAAAGCGCGACATGGCAATGCCCAAAAGCCCGTAATCGAGAATTTCCTGCACGCCTGCCGGGTGCAAAACCGGCATCATCGCATCCATCAGGGCAAATTCTGACTGATGCGGCACCGTCGAGCTTTCAGCCGCATGATCATCTCCGGTCAACGCCAAAACCCCACCATATTCAGCCGAGCCGGCAGAGTTGGCATGACGAAAAACATCTCCGGTCCGGTCAACCCCCGGTCCCTTGCCATACCAGACGCCAAATACACCCTCAAATTTGCCTTCGCCACGCATCGCCACCTGCTGCGAGCCCCACAAGGCGGTTGCCGCAATATCTTCATTCAATCCCGGCTCAAACCTGACATCACTGGCATCGATAAATTTCTGCGCCCGGACAAATTGCTGATCCAGCGCCCCGACCGGCGAACCACGATAACCGGTAACATACCCGGCCGTATTCAACCCCGCCGCCAAATCCCGCGCCTTCTGCATCAGGGTAAGGCGAACAATAGCCTGCGTGCCCGATAAAAATATCGTCGTTTTGGAAAGATCATATTTGTCGTCAAGCTCAACATCGGCAAGCATCAGCAAATTGTCCTTAAAGATTCGAAGGAATTTAATTAGGTAAACAATACTGACATATTATTGTGGATATTACAAATCACAAATGCGGCAAAAATTCCGGTTAAATCATCATGTTGATACTAACATATTCTAGCTAGAGCATTTCAGGTTCATTCTTCACCCGAATAAGAGCACCCATCGACTGTAACGTCACCATATCGGGACAAATCATTCGCATGGAAACGCACGTGTTTAATACTGACATGAACTGTCAGGGCAGTCGAGTAAACAAGCGCGAAATCAATGAACAACCAATATCGATTGGACGATTTCGTTGTTTACAGATCAACCCAAGGAGAATTTTATGCGAAAAAACTACAAATTGCTGATTTGTTCAGCTCTTATCGGCTTATTGTCAGGCACTCCCTCACATGGCCAAGAAGCTATAGCCGTTGAATGGGCGCCATTCATCACAGCTGCCGGGGTCAACGATCAACAACTGGTAAAAGCCGCCAATGCGGTCAATTCCAAATTTCTGTCCCGGCAAAATGGGTTTTTGAGCCGGGAGCTGGTAAAGAAAAGCGCTACGGAATATGCCGACATTATTCACTGGAAAACAAAAGCCGACGCAGTCGCAGCCGGTGAAAAAGTAAACAACTGTATGCCATGCGGGCAATATTTTAGCCTTATGGACATGAAGGCCAGCGCAAAAGCAGGAGCAGGATTTTCTCACTACGTCATTTTGAAAAAATGGTGAGAAACAAAAAGAAACTACCGTTCACACCGTGGACAATGTGCCAACAATAGCCATTTGTGTGCAACGTAGCGAATGGCTGCTTCGAGTATCCGTTTTGGTCAAGTTCCATTTTGAACCC